>CAYUQU010000051.1:0-24228 GCA_964447015.1 uncultured Flavobacteriales bacterium | reverse complement strand
TAAATCATCCGGGTTGGGATGGTAGAACTCCTTCTGGTTCAGAGGCAAGCGAAGGTGTTTATTTTCACAAATATCGAATAAAAGGTCTGAATGGAGAAGAAGTAGAAGGACATGGTTTCTTGCAGCTTGTTCGAAATTAACTTTACCAAAATCTTGAAAAGAACCCAATATTGGGTTCTTTTTTGTTTCTCATCAAAGCTATTCCGATTACGTTCGCAAATTCTCCCTATATTTGCAGTGTAATTTTAGCATTATGTCAAAAATAAGCACTCAAAAAGCACCAAAACCAGTAGGATTGTACCCCCATGCACGTAAAGTGGGTAATCTACTATTTCTTTCGGGCGTTGGACCAAGAGTTGCAGGTTCAGATTCTACTGACTCGCAAGTCCCAGGTTTAAGTTTAGATAAAAATGGAAACTTTATCGAATTCGATTTTGAAGCTCAGTGCAGATCGGTTTTTGACAATGTGAGAATTATTTTGGAAGAATCAGGTTCTTCATGGGGCAACCTAGTGGACGTTACTGTTTTCTTGGTGAACATGAAGCGCGACTTCCACACATACAATAAGGTGTATGCAGAGTATTTTAAAGACAATCAACCGTGTCGAACTACGGTTGAAATAAACTCGCTGCCAACACCTATTGCCATTGAATTAAAATGTATCGCAACAATTGATTAGTAATTATGTTATCATTCATCATTAAAAGTGTTTTAGCTGCATTGTCAGTATTCTTTACGGGTTATTTCTTTGCAACAGGATATTGGGGTTGGGGAATTTCGTTTATTTTTCTGAGCACTATTATTATTCTTACGTATTTCAGAAATGAAAACATTATTTTGGCTTTGAACCAAATGCGTACGGGAAATCACGAGAAGGCGTACCGTATTTTGCAAAGAATTACATATCCTCAATTGTTGATAAAGCGCCAACAAGCATATTATTATTACTTGATAGGTATGCTTGGTGCAAAAGATATGGGGTTGAATAAAAGTGAACAACTACTTAGAAAAGCTTTGGCAATAGGTTTGAGAACAAATCAAGATAAAGCGGTTGCACATATGCATATCGGTGGAATTTGCCTACAAACAGGTCGTAAGCGCGAAGCAATTAATATGTTTGATGAAGCAAAACGTTTGGATAAAGACGGGATGCTTTCTGACCAATTGAAAATGCTCAAAAAACAAGCTGCTCAAGTAGCATCAAAGAATCAAATGCGTATGGCTCAACTTGGTGGTGGGAGAATGAAAACAGGTAGAGTAAAATAATTGTTTTTCAGTCTTTCTTTTTATCTTCATCTTCTATTTCATTGTTCCTGAAAGCAGATGGAATAAGTGAAGGGATAATCTTTAGTATCAGGGGAAGAATAATTACACCACCAGGAAGCATAAATATCGCTAAGGCTGGGACACTTTTAATGATGTCCATGAACTGACTTTTTACTTTTTCCTTTTCTTCAGGACTTAATTCCACTAAAGCAGATTTTTTAACTAGCTCGACCAACTCACGACTTTCAATCAACTCTTGAGTAAGTTTGTCTTTATTTCGTAAAATAATGCGTGACCAGCGACCAGAGAGTCGCACAAAAACTTTATCGTATGAATTCCCCGCTTTTAAATACGGAATAAGGTCGTGGTTTTCTAACACAAAACTCTCTACAATTGAGAATGCTTCATTAAGATCATCTTCATTGAAGGCCAAATTATACGAGATTTCCTGGATAAACGAATATTCGACCTCACTAAATTCAGTATCAGACCAAACAGTGAAGATGGCAATATCAAGGAGGTATTTCCTGAACATAATTGACATCGATTCAGCCGCTCCTAAATCACTCAGCTTAGCACCATTTTTAAAAGAATTTTGGTAGTAAATTCGATCTTCTTCCGAAAAATCCGCAGATGCTAGAAAAAGATCAAACATAGTTCGTTCTTTGGTTTCAATTAGTCCATCTGCATGAGCTGCTAGGATAATTGTATTCAATACTCCTTCTGCTAAAGCAATTCTTTTTTTACGCAAATCGGCCGCATCTAGTCCTTTTTCCAAAAATTCTTTGAACAACAACACATCTAAAAAACACAAACTGTTTTGTAAATAATTAATCCAAATCTTATGATCGAAAGAAAGAGGGATTTGTGTACGTTTATCGATAATCTCTTCCAATTTATTTGGACGATTTAAGCGAAGAAAATCTAGCCAGTTACTCCGAACTTCAATCGAACCTCCAATTTCAAAAAAGAGATCAAGCTGCACGAGAAATTCTTCGAAATCAACCTCTTCGCTTAAACAATACTTGCGCTCTACATAAATGAGTAACATCGATTCGAAGTAGAGAACTTTGAGTTTTTCGTGTTTGGTCCATTTCTCTTCACCCAATTTCTTCAGAAAGATAAAGTGTGTTTGAATCCCGAAAATAATTCCCGAAGAACCAAAAATCATGTGTAAATAATCATCCCCCGCAGCACCACATCCTGATTCACACGTAAGTTTAATCTCGTCTTTTTGTACGAGATTAATGTATTTATCTATCCATCCCTTGCTACCGGGGTTTAACATGGCTTTTTTTGGTAAATTTACAACTTCATATTTATATTTGAGATGAAATTCTTGCTTCTTCCTTTTATTATCTTCGTTTTTTTTGATGTTAATGCCCAGTCGTTGAAGAAAATCACGTCTTTACCGAAAGTGCTTAATGAATCATCAGGATTGTTGATGCACAGCGATTCTACATTTTTATCTATAAATGACAGTGGAGGAGAGGCTGCTGTTTACGAGTTCTCACTTTCAGGGAGATTAATTTCAACAACAACTTTTAAGAGCACAGAAAATTATGATTGGGAAGAAATCACTATTGATAGCTTGGGTTACATTTACATTGGTGATATAGGGAACAATCTGAATACGCGCAATAATTTGACAATTTTCAAATTTCATAAGTCCGAAATTGGCAAAGATTCGGTAGCAACAGAGCGAATTGAATTTTATTATCCTGAGCAGTTGAGTTTTCCCCCTAAGCCAGATGAATTGCTTTACGATGCAGAAGGGTTTGTGGTTTGGAATAATGAAATTATCGTATTTACAAAATGCAGAACAAAGCCCTTCAAAGGACAAACTCGCTTATACAGTATTCCAAATATTGCAGGGAGGCACGATGCTACATTGATTAACACCTTAGTAATGGGCACAAGGTCGTGGCGACAGCATTCAGTAACTGGAGTTTGTAAGTTTAATGGAGGATTAGCCATATTAACTTATTCGAGCTGGTATGAGATCAAACAATTTGACCCAAGAAGTAATTTTTGGACAAATGATAATGTAGTTAAACATAATTTTCTTTTCTTCCGCCAAAGAGAAGGGATCACACAAGGGGTTAATGGAGTTATTTATATTTCGGATGAAAAACACCACATATTGGGTGGCGCAAATTTGTATAAATGGATTGGAAAGGGAGAAAAATAGAAGCGGTTATTTTTGATATGGACGGGGTATTAATCGACTCTGAACCACTTTGGAAAATAGCAGAAGTAACGGTCTTTACAAAACTTGGGCTTAACTTGACAGCTAAGAATTTTGAGCAAACAGTGGGGTTGCGAATAGATCAAGTTGTGGAGTATTGGCGCAATAGATTTCCTTGGACTCAAGACATTTCTAACGACAAAGTGGTTGATGACATAGTAAACTTGGTTGCACAACTTGTAACAGAGAGAGGTGAAGCGCTACCCGGTGTTTTTGATATTTTGGAATGGCTAAAAACAAATAATATTAAACTCGGAGTAGGGACATCGTCTTATATGAGAATTGTGGACGCCGTAATGGATAAATTGAATGTAGCTGAATATTTTGAGGTAATTCACTCTGCCGAGTATGAAAAATATGGAAAACCACATCCTGGGGTTTATTTGACTTGTGCACAGAAATTGGGTGTAAGTCCTGATAAATGTTTAGTAATTGAAGACTCGTTTAACGGTCTTTTAGCTGCTAAAGCGGCATCAATGGCGACAATTGTGGTGCCTGACAAATCAAATACTCCTCATCCACATTTAATTATTGCGGATTTAGTTGCAGACTCACTTGATGAAGTTTGCATAATTCTTTCAACCAAAAAGGGTGTGCAATAATTGCACACCCAGTTTGTCTTCTCATTATTATGTTGTGATTATAAGGAAGAAGATTTTTATATTTTAATGATTTTTTTCGTTGAAATAAAGTCTGATTCACCTATCAGTTTAATTATGTATACACCAGCATTAAGCGTTCTTGTGTCAATAGTCAGTTGATTATTATGTATTTCTGAAGTGTAAACTTCTTTTCCATCTAAAGTTAAAAGAACTACTTTCTCAACTTCTCCGTTTTCTATTTCAATTGTAAACTCTTCTGAAAAAGGGTTGGGATAAATGGAAGAAATAATTTCCTGTTCATTTAAAGACAACGGATTCCCGTCTCCCAAATCAGGTCTGAAAATTTCTAACACACTAACCATTATTCCAATTTGCCCTAAAGTGAAAGAGTTTTGACAAGTTTCTGCCGAATAATCCATAAAATTCTCTATCATATCAGGTGCGTCTCCACCTAAAGCAGCAATTGCATCTACACAGGTGTTTTTCGTATTGTCGCAATCGAAATTTGATTGTCCAGTAGCATTTGGAGTGTCGTCAACACCGTCTTCCGCTGTGCAATCACCATCGCCCCAAATATGGCGAAGCCCTAAATAGTGACCTACTTCGTGAGTTACTGTTCGTCCTAAAACCTCTATAAAATCACCACTTCCATCAGGATTTGGAAGAGGGTTTGGATTGTTACTCCCAAAGCTTTGAAACTGAATAACTACACCATCGCTAAGTCCATCAACTGCACCTGCAGGCCAATGTGATAAACCATCTGGTGGTGTAGCATACCCTAATAATGCAGTGGTTTCTGTTCCAAATACATTTACAGACATATTACAGATCCAGATATTGAGGTATTCACTCTGATTCCAAGGACTGCTACCGCCTTCCGCAGTTGATTTCACCTTTTCAAGGTCAGTGAAATCCCCCAAAAAAGCAGCAAGACTCCCAAAAGTAGCACTACTCGTTTCAGTTCGCACAATGCCATTAGTAGGATTCCCATCAGGATCAACCATTGCTAATTGAAATTCAATATCAGCCGCTCCCACTACAGGATTAAATAATGGCCTCAAATTTCCCGCGTCTGCATTCAAGCGATTGAAGTCTTTATTCAGATTTTCAATTTGATTGAAGATTACAGAATCATGTAAATTTTGCTCAGGTGTATTATAGACAACATGTACAACAACTGGTATTGTATACGTGCTTTTCTGTCTTCCGTGTGTATCAAACCACTGTTTCGCTTGATCGAAAACATAATTTACATGCTCACTATAACCAGGTGATAAATTGTCTTGATATTCGATTGCATGAGGCGTTAAGCATTTAGTAAGATTAACATCTTGTGCATTCGATAAAAACACAGTAACTGTGCAAAAAAATGTCGCTATTTTTTTAATCATTATGTAGTAATTTTTGATTAACAGTAATTTGCGGTTTAAAATTACATTTTTTCTATTTAGAATAGATGTTCAATAGTTCAAAATAGCTTTCTTTTTTTATGAAAGGTCAATTTTCTATACAAGAGGGGGAAAGTTTATCCTATTAAGCTGGATTGGAGTGAATTTCTTGCGAAATGGAATATATTTCATTTTTTTCAAGGCATGACTTTATTAAACTTATTACCTTAGCATTGTTAAATTTTTGAATAGAATTACAGAGGTATGAAAACTATATTGGTCATTGGCGCAGGATTATCTTCTTCATCATTAATTCGTTATTTTTTGCAAAATGCAGAGAAGGAGAATTGGCAAATTCGTGTGGTTGACCAAGACCTAGAATTGGTGAAACGAAAAATAAATAACCATCCTCGTGGTGTTGCTTTGTCTTTTAATGCCTTAGACCCAGCTGAACGTAGGCCAGAAGTTAAGAAAGCAGATTTAGTTGTAAGTATGCTTCCGGCTCGTTTTCATATTGATGTCGCAAAAGATTGTATAGAGTTAAATACTAACCTTATCACTCCTTCTTATGTTTCTCCTGAAATGAAAAATTTAAATGAGGATGCACAACGAGCTGGAATTATTATTCTCAATGAAATTGGGGTTGATCCAGGAATCGACCACATGAGTGCGAAGAGAATTATTGATGATATCGAAGGTAAGGGTGGTAAGTTGACAATTTTTGAGTCGTTCACTGGTGGCTTGATAGCTCCTGAATCTGATGATAACCCTTGGAATTACAAGTTTACATGGAACCCTAGAAATGTGGTGCTGGCAGGACAAGGCGGAGCGGCTAAATTCATTCAAGAAGGCAAATACAAATACATTCCTTATAATAAGTTGTTCAGAAGAACGGAGATTATCGAATTAGAAGGCCTTGGGAAATTTGAAGGATATGCCAATCGTGATTCGTTGAGCTATCGAAGTGTCTATAAGTTAGATGATATCCCAACAATTTATAGAGGAACGCTTAGAAGAAAAGGCTTTTGTCGTGCATGGGATGTATTTGTTCAACTTGGTGCTACTGATGATACGTACGTCATTGAAGGAAGTGAAAATATGACTTATCGCGAGTTCATCAACTCATTTCTTCCATACAACGAACATGATTCAATTGAATTAAAGCTTAGACATTATCTCAAAATTGATTTGGATGATCTTCTATGGGATAAACTTGTTTGGTTAGACATTTTTTCGAGAGACAAAGTAATCGGAATCAAGGATGCAAGTCCTGCACAAGCTCTGCAAAAAATTCTTGAAGAAAAGTGGTCGCTGAAAGAAGATGACAAAGACATGATAGTAATGTATCACAAGTTGGTTTATTTACTGAATGACGAGCATCATGAAATCATTTCGTATATGGCGAATATAGGCGAGGACAGAACGTTTACTGCTATGAGTAATACGGTAGGTTTGCCAGCAGCAATATGCGCTAAAATGATTTTAAATGGCACAATTCAACTCAAGGGCATTCAAATTCCAATTCACAAAGAAATTTATGATCCTGTGTTGAACGAACTTGAGGAATACGGTATCACTTTCAATGAAAAAGAAATTTCTCCAGCAAGATTGTACAATAATGATATGAAGCCTTGGAGTTAACCACGGTCTTTCATTACTAAACGCGCAGTCTCCCTCGTTTTTTGTTCAAGGAGTATGTCTTTGTTTTCAGTTACTCGATCCAATGTAGCTTGGTCGTAATGACGCACTGTAACTAGCTCAAGATTTTCGTTGTATTTGACGATGAAGTTCTCAGACAACACTTCTATGACATGCTTTAGGTCAATCTTTGAATGGTCTACTAAAAGCGAGAAGCTCAAGGCAGAATTCTGCATCAAATTCATTTTTATTCCCAACTGGTCTAAGGTGTCAAAAATCGAACTCAAATTCTTTTCTACAATAAACGAAAAGTCTTTAGGCATAATCGAAATCAATACTTGATCCATTTTAAAGATAAACGAAGGAACTAAGTGGTCGAATTCCGCCAACTCCTGAATTTCAGTTCCTGAAGCATCGGGATCTAAAAACGATTTTACATGAAGTGGAATTCCTTTGTTTTGTAATGGTTTTACTGTTTTCGGGTGAATTACAGATGCGCCGTAATACGAAAGCTCAATGGCTTCTTTAAAGGATATTTTATCTAATTTTATCGTGTTGTCAAACCATTTTGGGTCGGCATTCAACATACCGGGTACATCTTTCCAAATAGTCACGTTGTCCGCATTGGTGATAAATGCTAAAATTCCTGCAGTATAGTCAGAACCCTCACGCCCCAATGTGGTTGTAAAGCCTTCTGCAGTGTGTCCCAAAAATCCTTGTGTGATGACGATGTTTCCGTTTGAAAAGTGTGGCATCATTCGCTCAGTTACGAGTTCGTCAGTTTTAACCCAATCAACTTCACCTTCGCGATAAGTGTTGTCAGTTCTGATTAATCTTCGCGCATCTTCCCAAGCGGTTGTGATTCCTTGTTCGTTTAAATAGGCCGCAATAATTCGCGTGGAAATTACCTCTCCAAGTGATACAATTTGGTCGTACTCAAAATCGTAATTGTCAGAACGAGGCTGGTCAATTTTTAGGGAAAGTAATTTGAATTCATTTTTGATTTGAGCGTAAATAGTATTGTTTTCATTCTCAAACAACTCATTCATGATAACGAGGTGAAATTGCTCCAAATCATTCACAAGTGTATGAAAACACTGCGCATCTTTATTCCAACGCGCATCAACAATTTTTTCTAATGCATTGGTGGTTTTTCCCATTGCCGAAACGACAACAATCAGTCTTTCATTGCTGAAAAGATTCAAGATTCGAGCTACATTTTTTACCGCTTGAGCATCTTTTACGGAAGCCCCACCAAATTTAAAAACTTTCATTATACCTACAAATTTGATACGAAATTAAACTTTTTGTACATTTACTATGCATGAAAAGCCATAGTATTCAAAAGATTTCGGAGTTTTTTCACGAAAACACGACTGACAACAAGTTTGTTGAACAAACAAAACAGCAAATTATCAAAGATGCTTCGGGACTTTGTGATGTACCAAGTTTTGAGATTGATTTTGAAAAACCATTGATTAGTCAATTTATAAATTGGATTGATGCGATTCAGCAATCGATTAGAGATTCAGGCAACACAGTAGATCAGTTTTATTACATCGTCGATTTACCCGAAAAAGAGGTGCGAAAAATTCAGGTCGACTCAAGTAGTGCGCTGAATGAGTTGATTCTATATCGCGAAGCTCAAAAAGTGTATTTGCGGAAAATGTTCTCTACAGGTACACGATTGGAATGACTTCACAAATAGAATCAGTATTATCCGATAAAGGTAGGGACGCACGGCCGTGCGTCCCTACCTATTTTCGAACAACATTGAACAAGTACTTTTGACCGTTCAGAAGGGCTGTAATATTTTCCAAATCAGGAATTCAAGAAGAAAAGAACAGTTTTGATGATTATTTTGCAATTTTCTGCATTGAAAGAGTTTAAAATCCTTAGTTTTGTGTTTCCATTATTGCGCAAAAAAACATGGATAAATTTTCATATGTTGGAAATGGAGATGTTACGGCTATCGAGCATCTTTATAAGGAATACCAAAAGGACCCAGAAAGTGTAGACGTGGGTTGGAAAAAGTTTTTCGAAGGGTTTGAGTTCGCTCGAACTAACTTTGAGGATGGAGAAATTCCCGAAAACTACCAAAAAGAGTTTAAAGTAATCAACTTGATTCAAGGCTATCGCTCACGTGGGCACTTGTTTACATTGACAAATCCGGTTCGCGATCGAAGAAAGTACGAACCTACACTGGCTATTGAGAATTTTGGGCTTTCAGAAGCTGATCTTTCTACAGTTTTTCAAGCTGGTGAAGAAGTTGGAATCGGTCCAGCAACACTTACGGACATCATCAAACATCTTGATGAAACGTATTGTCAATCTATTGGAATTGAGTACTGGTATATGCGTGAACCAAGTCGTTTAGACTGGATGAAGCACCATATAGAGGTATCAAACCGTCCTAAATTGGACAAAGCACGCAAACATAGAATATTTAAGAAATTGACTCAAGCTTCGGCTTTCGAGAATTTTTTACAGAAAAAATACGTAGGTCAAAAGCGCTTCTCGATTGAAGGCGGTGAGACCTTAATTCCTGCTCTTGACACACTGATTTCAAAAGGTGCGGAGCTGGGAATTCAAGAGTTTGTAATGGGTATGGCGCACAGAGGGCGTTTGAATACACTTGCAAACATTTTTGATAAACGTCCACGCGATATTTTCTCCGAATTTGACGGAAAACAATTCGATATGGACGACGATTTTGATGGTGACGTAAAATACCACCAAGGTTATTCATCTCCAGTAATTGAAGAATCAGGAAATAGTTTGCATTTGACTCTAGCTCCAAACCCTTCTCACCTTGAAGCGGTGGATCCAGTAGTGGAAGGTATTGCACGTGCAAAAGTAGATCAGTACTTACATGATTACAAGAAAATTTGTCCTGTACTTATTCACGGTGACGCTGCAATTGCAGGTCAGGGAATCGTGTATGAAGTGGTTCAAATGGCACAATTGGATGGATACAAAACGGGTGGAACGATACATATTGTGGTAAACAACCAAGTTGGTTTTACTACAAACTATCGCGACGGTCGTTCATCGACATATTGTACAGATGCAGCGAAAGTGACCTTGAGTCCTGTTTTTCACGTAAATGGTGATGATGTAGAAGCGGTTGTTCAGACAATGGAAATCGCATTAATGTATCGTCAAGAATTTCATAGAGATGTCTTTGTAGATTTATTGTGCTACAGAAAATATGGTCACAATGAAGGTGATGAGCCTAAATTTACCCAGCCAAATCTTTATCAAGCAATTGCGAAACATCCAAATCCAAAAGATATTTACCTGAAACAATTGTTGGCTGAAGGCAATGTTACTTCAGAAGAAGCAACTCAGCTAGAATCAGCTTACAATCAATTCTTGGAAGATGAGTACGAGGCAGCTCGCAAAAATGAGCGTGCAATTACGTGGAATTTCTTAGAAAACACATGGAAGGGATACCGTCACGGTCGTAACGAAGACTTCTTGTTTTCACCAGAAACAGGAGTTCCAGTTAAGATGTTGAAAGAATTGGGTGAAAAACTATCTACTTTACCTGAGGGCAAAAAGTACTTTAGAAAAATTAAAAAGATTCTCGATGATCGCTTAAATGCGTTTAAAACAAATAGCTTAGACTGGGGTTCTGCAGAAATGTTGGCTTATGCAACTCTTCTTGTTGAAGGCCATAGCGTGCGTGTTTCAGGTCAAGATGTGGAGCGTGGAACATTTTCTCACCGTCATGCTGTAGTTACTACAGAAGACACGGAAGAGGAAGTGGTGACATTAAACAATTTGAGCAAGGATCAAGCGCATTTTGATGCGTATAACTCACTGCTTTCAGAATATGCTGTGCTTGGTTTCGAATATGGTTATTCATTAGCTGCGCCAAACTCACTGCCAATTTGGGAGGCACAATTTGGAGATTTCTTCAACGGTGCGCAAATTATGGTCGATCAGTTCATCACTTCGGGTGAGGACAAATGGTCTGTGCAAAGTGGTTTAGTGATGCTTTTACCTCACGGTTACGAAGGTCAAGGAGCTGAACACTCAAGTGGACGTATGGAGCGTTTCTTGCAATCTTGTGCGGATTTGAATATGCAAGTAGTGAATACATCCACTCCGGCTAACCATTTCCACGTGTTGAGACGTCAGTTGAAGCGCGAGTTTAGAAAACCACTTATCGTATTCTCTCCAAAAATGTTGTTGCGTTACCCATCTGCGGTTTCGACTTTGGAAGAAATGGCTAAAGGTTCATTTAAAGAAGTGTTGGATGACCCAATTGCAAACCCTAAAAAGATTGATACGCTCGTTTTGTGTTCAGGTAAGTTCTATTATGAAATGACTGAGAAAGCACAGGAAATGGGAGTAGACAATATGGCGTTTGTGCGTGTGGAACAATTGTATCCGATGCCTGAAAGTCAATTGAAAGCAATTTTTGAAAAATACAGCAATGTGAAAAACTATGTGTGGGCACAAGAAGAGCCTTCTAACATGGGAGCATGGCAATATATGGCGATGAATCTTCGCTCGGTGAATCTGCAAGGTGTTTCGCGTAAACCATCTGCGGCAACTGCCGAAGGTTCTAAAGACCTGCATGTGAAACGTCTGAAACGATTGTTCGACGACCTGTTTCAATATGCTAAGGTGAAAGTTAATTAAGAAGTTACAAACGAAAACAAGATAAAGATGTCTGTTTTAGAAATGAAAGTTCCAAGTCCGGGTGAATCTATCTCGGAAGTTGAAATCGCTACGTGGTTAGTTGCTGATGGTGACTATGTAGAAAAAGACCAAGCTATTGCCGAAGTTGATTCTGACAAAGCTACGCTTGAATTGCCTGCTGAAGAAGCTGGAATCATCACGCTTAAAGCGGAAGAAGGTGACACGGTAGCGGTAGGACAAGTAGTATGTTTAATTGACACTGCTGCAAAACGCCCTGAAGGATCAGCAAAGCCAGCTGAAAAGAAAGAAGAAGCGGTTGCTGAAAAACCAGTTGCTGCTGCGGAGAAAACGGCTGCGCCTAATCCAATGCCTGTGGCTGAGGAGAAGAAAGAGAAAAGCTACGCTGAAGGAACGGCTTCACCTGCTGCGGCAAAAATAATGGCAGAGAATAACGTAAAATCTGCTCAAATTAACGGAACAGGTAAAGACGGACGCATTACAAAACAAGACGTCGTTGCGGCAATGTCGGGTGGTTTCTCTACTGCAGATGCTGCAGGTTGGGGTGGCACACGCGATACATCAACAGAAAAAATGTCGATGTTGCGTCGTAAGATAGCTGAGCGTTTGGTTTCTGTGAAAAACGAAACAGCAATGCTGACTACCTTCAACGAGGTGGACATGAAACCAATCATGGACTTGCGCAACAAATACAAAAAACAATTTGCAGAACAGCACGATGTGAACTTAGGCTTTATGTCTTTCTTTACTAAAGCGGTTACTGAAGCATTAAATATTTACCCTGCTGTCAACGCACAAATTGACGGAAAGGAAGTGATTTTCCACAATTACGCTGACATAGGAATTGCAGTAAGTTCTCCAAAAGGACTTATGGTACCTGTTGTGCGCAACGCAGAACAAATGACCTTGGCGGAAATTGAGAATGAAATCAAACGCCTAGCAATTAAAGCGCGCGACGGAAAAATCACTCCAGATGAAATGACAGGTGGAACGTTCACTATCACTAACGGTGGTGTATTTGGTTCGATGTTGTCTACGCCTATCATCAATCCTCCGCAATCTGCAATTTTGGGAATGCACAATATCGTAGAGCGCCCAGTAGCGATTGACGGCAAAGTAGAAATTCGCCCGATTATGTACTTAGCACTTTCATATGACCACAGAATCATCGACGGTAAGGAATCCGTTAGTTTCTTGGTGAAAGTAAAAGAGATGCTTGAAAACCCAGAAAGAATGTTGTTTGGTTCGAAAGATCCTTACGAGGTGTTGTTGGGGTTGTAAGATCGACATAAATTATAGTTGTAAATGAGCTTTCTGTTTGGGGAGCTCATTTTTTTGTTTGTGAGGATAGTATTTACATTGTCAAAGTGTAACAAATTGGGAATGTAAATGGTTTAACAAACATGATTAGAATAGTAATACTTCTTCTTTTTTTTGTTATGTTTTTCGAAACGACCCTCGGTCAAGCGAAGAAGTTCTATGGCAATTGGATTGGATGTGATTATTGGGGGATGAATTATTATAAAATAAAGAAATCACAAAGAGTTATATGGTACAGTAATAATTGTACTGACCGAGGAACAAAACACGATGGTAAGTGGAAAAGCATTATGGATACAATTACCTTATCTTTTGATAACAATGAAGTAAAATATATTTACATAGATGGGAAATTATGTTTTTTCTCAGATGAAGGAAATCATGGTACATCATCCAATGGAATTCCTAAGACAAACCGATTTACAATTGTTGGAGTAAAAAATAAATGTCGCTCTGAAAGAAAAAAGAAAAGAAAAATAGTTTATGAATTTTGAGTGGAGAATGAGGTGTTGATTATTCGGGATTCGTAATGTTAATTATTGATTCCACAATCGATATTTAGTTTTAAAATCAAGCATCAACGCTTCGGGTATTTTTGAACCATTTAGCAAGTTAAGACTGAAAGACCATCAAGTCCCCTAGAATTCCATAATCCCAAGGAATTATACGCTCCCTCTCACATTTTTCCCAAAAAAATTGTAAATTGCTGAACCCAAAAATGATTACAATGCTAAGAAACAAACTATTAACGATTTGTGCTGCCTTGGCAGTGCTGTTGAGTATTAATGTAAATGCTCAGAACAACAGAAAAGTATCGGACGTTTTTCAGAACTCCCGACACGAGCAACTTTCCACCAATCCGAATCACAGGATTAAGGTCACTAAGTATTTAGCTGTTAGTTTAGACTATGATAGATTAAACGCTGAGTTGATGTCTATCCCTACGGTGAATGTAAATCCTGTGCTTGGCGACTTGTACTTATCTTTACCACACCCTGACGGGACTACTCACCAATATGTAGTGCATAGAAATACGACGATGCACCCTGAATTGCAGCAAAACTTTCCAGAGATTGCTACGTTTGATGCAATTGGCGTTAGCCACAAATCTGAGCGCGCAAAAATTGACATTACACCGCACGGCTTTCACGCCATGATTTTTGTTCCTGGTGCAAGCACAGTGTTTATTGACCCAATAGAAATGGGCAATACAGAAGATTACATGGTGTATTACAAAAAAGACTTTGTAACAGACAAACAAATGACCTGCGAAGTGCAAGCTGCACTTTCTGAATTTGATGAAGGAACAGATATTCGCGCAAGTTTTGCGAGTTGTGAACTGAGAACATACCGACTTGCACTAGCGGCTACGGGAGAATATACCCAATTTCACGGAGGAACTGTTGCATTGGCTTTAGCTGCACAAGTAACTACCATGAACAGAGTAAACGGCGTGTACGAGCGCGACATGGCGATTACCATGACGATAATTGGAAACAATAATTTGATCGTATACACTAACCCAGCTACGGACCCATACACGAATGGAGCTACAGTAACAATGATCAATCAAAATCAAGCGAATTGCGATGATGAGATAGGTTCAGCAAATTACGATATAGGTCATGTATTCGGTACCGACAGTGGAGGTTTAGCTGGTTTAGGAGTTGTATGCAGCTTTGGAAACAAAGCTCGCGGTGTTACAGGTTCGGGTGCTCCAATTGGAGACCCGTTTGATATTGATTATGTAGCGCACGAAATGGGACATCAATTTGCTGCTAATCATACGCAAAACAACAATTGTAATTCGAATAATGCTACACGTATGGAGCCGGGAAGCGCAAGTACTATTATGGGATATGCGGGAATCTGCGCACCTAATGTACAGAACAACAGCGATGATTATTTTCATGGAGTGAGCATGAGAGAGATGGGGCTATTTGTTTCAGGTGGTGGGCATACTTGTCCAGTGAAAACACCGTTGTCAAATGCTGCTCCAGTAATTAATTCTACCAACGCAAACGTAACTGTTCCAATCAGCACACCATTTGCACTGACGGCAAATGCAACCGATGCTGATGGAGATGAGTTGACTTACCTTTGGGAGCAGATGAACAATCAAGCGTCTACTCAACCTCCAGTGGCTACAGCTACAGGAGGACCAAATTTCAGAAGTTTTGACCCAAGTTTATCGCCTACACGTTATTTTCCAAACTTAACAGCATTGAGTGATGGAGGGCCGTTTACGTGGGAAGTATTGCCTTCGGTTTCTAGAACAATGAACTTTAGAGTTTCTGTGCACGACAATCATTCGGTAGCAAGTTGTAATGACTTCATGGATGTAACCGTAGCAACTGACGCGACAGCAGGACCATTTGTGTTGGATTACCCGACTGTGACAGGAATAACATGGGCGGCAATGTCAAATCAAACTGTATTGTGGGATGTGGCAAATACGAATAATGCAAACGTAAACTGCCAGTTTGTGGATCTATACTTATCAACTGACGGCGGTCAAACGTATCCTACTTTATTGGCATCGAATGTGGCGAATAATGGTTCGTATGAAATTTCAGTTCCAAACACACCAACTACCACTGCCCGCGTGATGGTGATATCGGATGCGGGAACCTTCTTTGATATTTCGAATAACAATTTTGAAATTACCGGTGCAGCAGATGGTTACGAATTGACTGTTGTATCTGATGTGGCTGATGTGTGTTCTGAAGATGATGCAATTTACGAAATTGAGATTCTGCAAATAGGAGCTTATACAGATCCTGTGACGTTGAGTGTTTCAGGTTTGCCGGGTGGAGCTACGTCTTCATTTTCTGTAAATCCCACATCTACTCCAGGGTTGAGTTCACTTACCATTGGAACGGTTGGTGTAACTCCAGGTTCATATACCTTTGATCTTCAAAGTAGCAGTACAGCTGGTGTACAAAATATCACCCTAACATTAAATATTGGAACGGGAGCTCCAGGACCTGTAAGTCCAATTTCACCTGCAGGAGGTGAAGACAATGTAGAGATACCTACTACATTTACTTGGTCCACTTCTGCTACACCAGGTGTACTTTACGATATCCAAATTTCTGACGATCCGTTGATGACCACATTTATTGATCAAGGAAATAATTTAGCTACGCCGACATTCATTTCAAATACACTATTGCCTGGAACGGTATACTATTGGCGAGTACGTTCAGTAAATGGATGTGGAAATTCAGACTTTTCATCTTCGAATAGTTTCACAACGGAAAACTGTTCTACACATGACGCAACAGATGTTCCAATAGCAATTTCAGCTTCTGGCACTCCAACTATTACATCTACGATTAATGTACCTATTAATGGAACAATTAATCATGTTAGTGTGTTGGATTTGATAGGAAATCACACATGGATTAGTGATTTGACCATTTCATTGACAAGTCCTGAAGGAACGACAGTGGTGTTGTTTGACGGAATTTGTGATGATGAAGATGACTTTGATTTAAATTTTGACGATGATGCTGCAGCGGGTGCAATTCCTTGTCCCGCAACTTCTGGGTTGACTTACCAGCCAGAAGGAACTTTAGCAGATTTTATTGGAGAGAATGCAGTAGGAAATTGGGTTTTGACGATAACAGACAATGCCAATCAAGATGGTGGAGCGTTAGAGGGATGGTCACTGAAATTGTGTATTGATGAGTTGCCGTGTACTTATCCTTCGACTCCAATATACTCAGGTGTTACCTCTGTTTGTTTAGGCGATGAAACGACATTGTTTGTAGACTTTGGAGACTTGAATGACGCAGCAGATTGGTATTGGTATACTGGAAGTTGCGGAGGAACCTTGTTGGGAACAGGTACAAGTGTGACTTTCACACCAGCGGGAACAATGAATGTATTCCTTCGTGGATTTGGAAATTGTGTAGTTACAGGAGCATGTCAGCAAATTGAAATCTTTGTAGATGAAATTGACAACACTGTTACGCAAAGTGGTATGACATTAACCGCTGTTCAGGCAGGAGCGAGTTATCAGTGGCTTGACTGTAACGATGGCAACAGCCCGATTGCAGGAGCTACATCACAATCATATACTTCTACAACTACAGTAGGATCTTATGCTGTTGAGATAGATTACTTGACTTGTACTGAGACTTCCGACTGTGTTACTATTGACGTGACATCTATCGATGAGTTAGAGAATGGGTCTTCGATTGAATTGTATCCAAACCCAACAAATGGATTGGTGTTCATTAACTGGAGCGGAGTAGATTTGACTAAAATCAGATTGACAGATGCAGCGGGTAGATTAATCAGCCTTGATGAGGTTGCGAATACAACTTCTCACGAGTTGAGTTTAAATCACCTAAGCGATGGAATGTACTTTATCCATTGTGAAAGCGCAGCAAGTAACAAAGTGTTTAAGGTAATAAAGGAATAGGTTTTTAGACTTTAAGACTTTGAGTGCTATAACAAAAGTCTTTCAGAAAATATTTGGCTAGTACGGGCAGGTCACGACCTGCCCGTACTGGTATTGAGTCTTGAATCTTATAGTCTTGAGTCTTGAAATCTAAAAAATTATTTCTTGAATTCTCCAACAACCTCCAAAATAGTTCGGAAGGCAGCAAATTTCCCCTGATATTTTAATGCATGTTCGCGTTGAAGTTTAGGTGCAAAAAGCGTTTGATATTGTTCGTAAACTGCCATGCTTTCACACAAATAAGCTATTGCATACGCACAGCCACCTTCTTCTTCGGCGTGGATACGGCAAATACGACTTTCTAGAAACAAACCTGTTGACATCACATCAGGAATGTGTGTGTCTTTCATCCATTGAAGCCATTCGTCGTGAATGGACTCGTCAATATTTACTGTAACATTATAGAGGATCATGTGATAAGAACTTTTTAAGGAGTTATTACATCGTCGATGGATTCGCCCGTTAATTCGCGGAATCTTTTTCGTGCTTCAATAACGTGAAGGCTGCCTTTGTATTCGAACAACACTTTTCGGTACCATTCTTTCGCCTTTTCACGATCACGAAGTTTTGTATCGTAAATAATAGCCAGTTGCATCACTGCATCATCACCAAGAATGTCTGTGCCGTGAACTGTATAAACTTTTTCGAGATATGGAATTGCTTCTTCCCACTTACCTTGTTTCTGCATTGCTGCTGCTTTTCTCATAAGTGTTTCGTCGGCAAGACCGTGGAAAGGGAAATAAGTGAGAATAGAATCATAGATGTGAAATGCCTTTTCGTATTGATGTTGTTCAAGAAGTAAATCTGCTGTAGCAAACTGTTTCATCGCGGTGTAATTACTATCTAAACCAAGGTTGTCAGTTATTAAAAGAGAAAGTTTCATTGCGTCATTAGCAATTAATTTACTTGTAGATGATTTCAATACATCAAGTTGCGACTGTGCAAAGACAAATTCGCCATCAAAGTAGTAAATACGTGCATTTTTGAACTTCGCTTCGGAGCCGATAGCATCGTATTTAAAATCTTTATCCACTTGCATGTAGAGAAGTGAAGCATCCCAAATATTATTCAAAAGAACCTCGATATCAGCTAAAAGAATCTTTGCTCGCGCAAGTGGAACTTTTGCTACACCTGGAACTCTAAGCGCTTCTTCGATTAATGCCTTTGCTTCTTGAGGTTTATTTGCATAGAATCCAAGAATTTCGGCAAGTTCTAAAATCAGTTGAAACGAATTCGCATTTTTCCCTAGTCGATTGATCGCTTCGTTATACGCTTCTTCCGTTGCTATTATTTCCGCGCTGCTAAATGACCTGTTCTTTGTCACTTCTGTAAACATAGTGTTTAACAATTCTGCTTCAGCTTGAACATAGTAACGTTTATCCTTTCCTAATTCTTTGACATATTGGAAGGCGTTGCGCGCAGTTTTATAATCACCCGCATTTTTACTGATTATCCCGAGTTCAATTACATTTCTACCCGATTCATCAAATCGTTTGTCCAATGCCTTTGCTTGAATTAGTGCTCCTGCAAAATTTCCACGGTGCATGTAGAGCCAAATCAACATTTCAGCATACACCTTTTCATTCGGGTTTTTCTGTGTGCGTTCGAGAAGCTTTTCGCGCATTATCTTATACTCCTTGCTTTCCCCTTCTTCAAAACTGAGATAGCGTGTCATTACGCTTTGTATGGATGATTTATAGGCAACGCTGTAGTCAATCAGACTGATATATTCGTCAATCATTTCCTCAGTCTTTCCCATCGTGCCGTAGATGTCAGCCAATTGAAAATTGAGAGGGTATCGGTCTTTTAACAGCTTTCGCCCTTTTAATAGTGTTTCAAGCGCCCAATCTATTTTATTATAGCTCTTAAACGTATTGCTTAATTCTACGATGGGGGAGCTAGTTGAGGGCAAATCATTGACAAGTTCCGCGTACAGTTTATCGGCATCTGCTTTTCTATTGTCAGCTTCTAATACTGTTCCAAGAAGCACAGCATAAGTGTAATTGTTGGGCTCTTTTTTTAAGAACTTCTTCAGCTGTTTTTCGGCTTCCTTATAGTTTTCTGTGCGCACTAAACAGTCTACATAGCGCTCAAAATAAAAAGTGTTTGATGATTTTTTGTAGAGTTGCTCGTAATAATCTAGCGCTTTATCATACTCACCATTGTTGTAGTATGTATTTGCCAAATCAAGGTCATTCCCTTGCCCAAAGGTCAGTAGACTCGTGAACAAAAAAACAATCAGAAGACCTTGCTTTAACATGTACTATTCTCCTTTCTTAAGTTTTTCAATCATATCTTCAACGATAGGATTCAATTCGTAATATTCATCTCTAAGATGATTGAAGCGAGCTCGAAAATCATTAAACGACGAAAGAATAAGACTTATATTTTCTTCTTCTGAATCAATGTAGCTGCTGTATTTTTCTCGTTTTCCAACTCCATTTGAGATATCTATTTTCAGTTTATCCAATTGTGAAATTTGAAAAGTGAACACCGTATCCAAGAAACTTCTTTTCTGAGAGACAAATCCAGAGCCTTTTCGTATTGCTTTGTAACGATTCATCGCACGTGCAAAATCGACATCAATCGTATCGTCTACATAATACTGTTTGATGTAGCTTTCGTTGTTTTGTGCTTTTTCACGAATAATTGAAAAGCTATCTAAGGGCAGTGCGGTGTATATTTTATTTACACTATCTAATTTAGCTGACATTTGGTCAATGCGCATTATGTGAGCCTTCTTTTCAGAGTCTAAACAGGCAGTACCAACAAAAGCCAATGACATTATGAGGATAATATTTCGCATAATCATACAACGTTAAATATTCCGAAAAATTACAATTCGGAGAAGTACCCTAAGGTACACAATTAGTTAATTAAATCAAATCCTGTAAAAGAATGCAATGCTTTTGGGATAGTGATTCCTTTTTCAGTTTGATTGTTCTCCAATAATGCGGCCATAATTCGCGGAAGAGCTAATGCACTACCGTTCAATGTGTGACAAAGCTGAGTTTTCTTATCTGCCGTTTTAAAACGCAATTTCAATCGATTTGCCTGAAATGTTTCAAAGTTAGACACAGAAGAAACCTCTAACCATCTTTCTTGAGCGGCAGAATATACTTCAAAGTCGTAAGTAATCGCCGAAGTGAAACCTAAATCACCACCACAAAGGCGTAAAATTCTATAGTGAAGACCCAATTTCTCCAACAACCCTTTCACATGATTCACCATGTCCAAAAGAGCTTTATCAGAATTATCAGGATGCTCAATTCGAACAACTTCCACTTTATCAAATTGGTGCAGACGATTTAAACCGCGTACATCTTTACCATAAGAACCAGCCTCACGACGAAAGCATGGTGTGTATCCTGTAATCTTGATTGAGAAATCTTCAGATGGAAGAATCACATCGCGATACATGTTTGTAAGCGGGACTTCAGCAGTTGGAATTAGGTACAAATCATCTACCGTTACGTGGTACATTTGTCCTTCTTTGTCAGGAAGTTGACCGGTACCGTATCCACTTGCTTCGTTTACCACTAAAGGCGGAATAAACTCTTGGTAACCTGCTTTTTCAGCTTCTTCCAAAAAGAAATTGATTAATGCACGTTGCAATTTTGCTCCCTTACCTTTGTAGATAGGAAAACCTGAACCAGTGATTTTTACACCCAATTCAAAATCTATTAAGCCATATTTTTCGGTTAATTCCCAGTGAGGAACTGCGCCATCATGCAAAACTGCACGTGAACCCACTTCTTCAACCACTTCATTATCCGTTTCAGAAGAACCCGCAGGAACACTATTTTGAGGAACGTTAGGGAGCGTATAAAGCAATTCCGTTAGTTGTAGTTCCAAGTCGGCAACTTGTTGTTTCACCTCTTGCTCACGCGATTTGATTTCAGCAGTCTTCGATTTAGCTGCATTAGCTTCATCTACTTTACCTGACTGAAACAAACTGCCAATTTCTTTAGCCAATTTATTTGCTTCTGCACCAAGTTGGTCTAGTTCGCCTTTTAGCGTTCTCCACTTGCCGTCAACCTCTAAAATTTGATTTAGCGTTGGCAATGCATCAATATTTCTTTTTTTCAATCCCGCTGCAATAGCGTCCTTTTCGTTTCGTATGCGTTGTATTTCAAGCATGATGATAGTTTATTTACGAAGTGTAAAAATACGGTTTATAATTATTTAATAGATTTGTTTATCGGTGAAAATCCCTAAAAATTTTTCATAAAAAAAGGCAGACTTACAAAAGCCTGCCTTCAATTCCGTTTAACGTCGGTGTATTAAGCTTCTGCTGCTTCCGAGAAAGGAACAACTGAAACGAACGAACGATCATTTTTCTTTTTTCTGAACTCTACCATTCCGTCAGTCAAAGCGTATAGTGTATGGTCTTTACCAATACCTACGTTTGCCCCTGGGTGGTGTTGAGTACCGCGTTGGCGAATAATGATGTTACCTGCAATTGCTGGTTGTCCACCAAAAATTTTCACTCCAAGACGCTTACTTTCTGACTCACGTCCGTTTTTCGAACTACCGACTCCTTTTTTGTGTGCCATTTCTTTATAATTTTAAACAGGACTAGCCTGCTAATTAGTTACGCTTTAATACTGTTGATTGTAATCTCAGTAAAAGATTGACGGTGTCCGTTTTTCACGCGGTAACCTTTACGTCTTTTCTTTTTGAAGATAATCACTTTATCACCTTTTACGTGGCGATTTACGGATGCATTCACAGATGCTCCTTCTATAGCTGGGGCGCCAACGTTAATCTTTCCGCCGTTGTCTACCAACAAAACGCGATCAAACGTAAGTTTGTCACCTTCTGCAGCATCCAAACGATGAACGAATACTCGCTGATCTTTTTCAACCTTAAATTGTTGCCCTGCTATCTCTACAATTGCGTACATATAGCTTGTTTTAAAAATTAATTATTCCTAATTTCAGGACGGCAAAGATAGAGAAAAAATATTAGTTAACAAGTGATTGTTTGTTTTTTCTCGAATTTGCGATAAAAATTCCACCGAGTATTACGCCAAGGGCAATTAACTGAAATAAAGTGAAGCGCTCACCATCAGCTAAACCGATGAACATGGCAACACATGGAATTCCATAAGTCACCATGGATGCAAACAGAGTAGATGTTCTAGCTATCAATATGTTGTAAAGATAAACGCCTAAAACAGTACCAAATAAAGCAAGAATTGAAGCGTACATAAATCCTTCAGATGCATTACTATTTGTGTTGAAGACCTCAGGTGTTTCGAAATAGAAAAACAGAAAAACAGCTGGAATAAAAGTCATCGAAAAAGCTAATGCAGTGATGTGTAAAGCGCGAATTCCAGCCAAATGGTACTTGATAACATTCAAACTTACAGCGTAAAAAACCGTGGCAATGACAACGGCAATCACATTTATCAAGCTTCCTTCAAATGAGACATCTCCACTTGCAAAAATGAGGAGCACTATTCCCGCATTGCCAATTACCAGTCCGCTTATTTGACGCGGAGTTAAGTTCTGCCCAAAAGCAAAAAAACTAATTAATACAGTAAAAATAGGAGTTGCAGAGTTCAACATTCCGACATAACCCGAGTCTAAGTTTTGCTGTGCATAGGTAAACAAAAAAGCGGGGAGAAAATTTCCGCAAATCCCCACAACAATTAAAGCAAGAAGTACTTTTTTTGTCCGAATATATCCAAGTTTACTCAAGCCAATTGGTAACAAAACAGAGCTTGCGATAATCATTCGGATAGAGGCGACTTGTTCACTAGAAAAAATAGGCGTTTTATCCCATGAGAACATACTGTGCTTCATGAGAAAAAATGAACTTCCCCAAATACCCGCAAGTACGAAAAACAAAAGCCAATCTTTGAGCGCTATATTCACACTGTAAAAGTACAATGAAATTCGATTAATCTTAACTCAAGATTTGTTTTCTTCATCGCATTTGATTAAGTTTGTTAATTAATTTATAAGTCATGAAGTTTAAAACGCCCTTATTGATTTTGTCTTTGATGATGCTTTTATTCGCTTGTAGTAGTGAAGAAACCGTTCAAGAACAAACTGTTCAGGAAGACAATGTGTCTGTTGAACCAACTAAGATTGCACTTGTGGAAATTACGGGCATGTCTTGTGAAATGGGTTGCGGAAGCGAAATTAGAAAAGGATTGAAACATTCGGGAGCGGTAGCTTCAACTCAATTTGTGGATTTTGATGCGGATAACGAAACAAATTTCGCTGAAATTAAATTTGACGAAAGAGACCTTAGTGCAGCTGATATCAAGAAAATCATAGAAGGTTTAAATGACGGTCAGTTTACAGTTGGAAAAATACAGGTGAATGATATTGCTGGTACTGGAGTAAACGAATCTAAAACAGAATCAAACGAAAAATCAAAAGTAACGATGGTAGAATCTTCTTGGAGATTTCCAAATCTGTTGGAACTGCTTTCGTCTTTCGTTCTTTAAAAGAATAAGGATATTATAGAAAGGAGCTAACAGCTCCTTTTTTTGTTTAAACGTGTTTTAGAAGTATCACCTGTAGGGGCGGGTAGCGACCCCCCCCGACAGGGTTAAAATTAAAAAGATGAAAAATAAAAAATTAATATCAGGAGAATTGAAACAAAACA
>CAYUQU010000050.1:0-24373 GCA_964447015.1 uncultured Flavobacteriales bacterium | reverse complement strand
GCAATCCAAATTCCCCATATCACGGACTGCTTTTTGCAACTTGAACTGTTCAGGAAATAAAATTTCGTTGGTCAAGTCAACAACCATTTCGATGAGTTCTTTCTTAAAAACCTCGCTGTCGTATTCTCCTTTTTCAATTAAACGGAGTTTTTTCTCCCAATCACCAGTTAATTCAGGTGATTTCAATAAGTCATTGGTGATGGTATCGATTACGTGAACACCTGTTTCGGTTGCGAAAATAGTTTTTCGCTTCCTTTCGATATACTTGCGTCTGAAGAGTGTTTCGATGATATTTGCACGAGTTGAAGGACGTCCGATTCCGTTATCTTTTAGCATTTCCCGCAATTCTTCGTCGTCAATTTGGCGACCTGCTGTTTCCATGGCACGAAGCAACGTTGCCTCTGTATATGGTTTTGGAGGTGAAGTTTGACGTTGAATGATCACAGGTTCATGAGGTCCTGTTTCGCCTTTTTCAAATGTAGGCATCAGCTTGTCATTCTCTTCTTCTTTCTCCTCTATTTTCTCTCCTTCATACACCACACGCCAACCTGGACTTAAGATTTGCTTTCCTGTCGCTTTAAATTCAACCTCCCCTACTTGCCCCATTACTGTCGTATTGGAAACGATACAATCAGGATAGAAGGCAGCGATGAAACGTTTCGCAACAGTCATGTAGATTTTCTGCTCGTCAGGAGTGATGCCACTTGGCTGAATTCCTGTCGGGATTATCGCGTGGTGATCTGTTACTTTCTTGTTGTCAAAAATCTGCTTGGTTTTCTTAATCGGCTTACTTAACAATGGTTCTGTCAATGCACTTAAATGTGTCAATCCTTTCAATATTCCCGGAATTTTTGGGTAAATATCATCCGAAAGATAAGTTGTATCTACCCTTGGATAGGTCACCAACTTCTTTTCGTAGAGACTTTGAATCATTTTAAGCGTATCATCGGCAGAATAGCCAAACTTCTTATTTCCTTCTACTTGTAATGCTGTTAAATCGAATAATCTTGGTGATGATTCCTTCCCCTCTTTCACCTCAAACGATACAACCTCAAATGGCAATTCCTTTATTTGAGTAATGGCATCGTCCGCTTTTTCCTGCGACTTCAGTTTTCCAAAATTACTGGAGAATTCAGTCTCGCGATAGACCGTTTTCACTTCCCAATAATCTTCAGGAACGAAAGCCTCAATCTCTTTTTGACGGTTAACAATCATTGCTAGGGTTGGAGTTTGCACTCGCCCGATAGATAACACACCTTTTCCGTTTCCGTACTTTAAGGTAAAGAGTCGCGTTGCATTCATTCCCAAAAGCCAATCACCGATGGCACGCGAACTCCCTGCCGCGTAAAGACGATTGAAATCGTTATTGTCGCGGAGCTTTTTAAATCCTTCCGTTATAGCTTCTTCTGTAAGAGATGAAATCCACAATCGTTTGATGGGCACATTACATTTTGCTTTGTGTAAGACCCATCGCTGAATCAACTCTCCTTCTTGCCCAGCATCCCCACAGTTTATAACTTCTTCGCAGTTTTGAACCAATCGTTCGATGACATGAAATTGCTTTTGAACGCCTTGATCGTTGATGAGTTTAATCCCAAATCGAGAGGGAATCATCGGTAGTTCACGTAAATTCCAGTATTTCCACTTATCGAAATAGTCATTTGGTTCCTTCAGTGTACACAAATGCCCAAAAGTCCAGGTTACCTGATAACCATTGCCTTCATAATAACCATCTTTGCGTTGTTTCGCACCGATTATTTCAGCAATATCTCTGGCTACGCTTGGCTTTTCAGCAATGCATACTTTCATGGATTATCTCCTTGTATATTTTTTAATGGTGTATGAAAAATCGTTCTTTTCATTTTGCTCTCCCCGTGACACAATCTCTACATTCCACTCAGTCTCATTAATTTTCGGAAAGAACGTATCACCTTCGGGTTCGGCATGCACGTGAGTGAGGTACATCACATCTATCATGTTTTTCTCCAGTACCTCGCGATACACCTGTCCTCCACCAATAACAAACAACTTGCGCTCATCGTTGCTGTACTGTGAAATCCAATTTTCAATCGAATCCACAATTTCACAATTGGGTGCATGGTATGAGCTGTTACGAGTAAGGATGCAATTCAACCGATTAGGCAGCGGGCGAAATCTTTCAGGAATAGACTCAAAATTCTTGCGTCCCATGAGTAAAATATGTCCTGTTGTCGTCTCTTTAAAAAACAACATATCGTCTTTTATGTGCCACACAAGGTCATTGTCTTTACCAATAACTCCGTTGTCTGCCACCGCAGCGATTAAATAGACTTCTTTACTCATTATTCGATGAAGATTACAAAAATTAAACAGCCACTGCTGCCTTAATATGTGGATGAGGATCGTAGTTCACCAATTCAAAATCTTCAATTTTGAACGAGAACAAGTCTTTTACATTTGGATTAATCTTCATTTGCGGAAGAGGTCGGAAATCACGTGTCAATTGCAATTTTGTTTGTTCGATGTGATTCGAGTACAAATGCGCATCGCCGAGTGTGTGAATAAATTCTCCCGCTTCTAAATCGCAAACTTGAGCGACCATCATTGTCAAAAGCGCATACGAAGCGATATTAAACGGAACACCTAAGAAAGTATCTGCACTGCGTTGATACAATTGGCAACTCAATTTACCATCTGCTACATAAAACTGGAATAAACAGTGACAAGGAGGCAAAGCCATATTGTCTACATCCGCTACGTTCCAAGCGCTGACCATCAAACGGCGTGAATTTGGATTATTTTTAATCTGCTCAACCAATTTGCTAATTTGATCTATGCTTCCTCCATCAGGAGTTGGCCACGAGCGCCATTGGTGTCCGTATACAGGACCTAGGTTTCCGTTTTCGTCAGCCCATTCATCCCAAATGCTAACACCGTTATCTTTTAAGTACTTGATATTGGTGTCCCCTTGCAAAAACCAAAGTAGTTCATGAATAATTGAGCGCAAGTGCAACTTTTTTGTGGTCAACACTGGAAAACCTTCCGAAAGGTCAAAACGCATCTGGTAGCCGAAAGTAGAAATTGTTCCCGTTCCGGTACGATCGCCTTTTGTCGTTCCATTCTCCAATATGTATGTCAATAAATCGTGATACTGCTTCATAGCGAACTGCCTGTAATTTTATTAATTCTTTTGATTTTCAAGGATCTACATTCCCCAGAAATTTACAACCCACTAAAATAATTTAAAATCGGGAATACTGAATTGTATTGTGGATGATTTAGGCTGTTTTGTGAAAAACTTTATTGTTGGACTTGGGATGGGGTAGTTTTGGATGCGTAGTGAATAGAACACGGATTTGACAGATTGAGCTAATTTACACAGATTATTTTTCACAAAAGAACCTCCTGATTACCCGATTCTTATTATCTTTAGTCTATGCGATTGATATTTGTACTTCTTTTAGGATTTGTTTTATTAAGTGCAACTAGTGATAAAGTTCCACGAAAATTCAGGGGAGTTTATTTGGGAAGTTTGAGTTCATTCAGTTTGGGTTCAGGTGATGAGGCTATTGATGTTTCGGGAGCCACAATTAAGATTGAACTGACAAAAACCTTAGCGACAATAGAAATCGAAGGTAAAACATTTGACAGCCCGCTTGTGTTAAAATCGGTTACTAAAGCTCATTCAACTTACAATCTTGATTTACCCGTTCCTTTGAAAAATTCGAGTTTACGGATAGAGAAAAAAGGGAAGAAAATGGAATGGCAATGCCCTGGTTTTGAGGATGTCATTTTAGTAAAATAATAAAATTAATGTAATGAAAAATCTGTGCTTATTTCTTGTGATATTTCTACTGTTTTCTTGTAAAACAAAGACTGTTGAAAACAGTGGCGGAATCCAAATTACGCTCAGAATTCAAGACAGTAACCCTTCTGCAAAAAAATACATTGATGAAACAATAGAAGTTTTACAAAAACGAATGGAGTTCTTTTGTGGAGACAATCCTACAGTAGCGCTTGATTCATTAAATAATGAAATTGTTATTAATTTGCCTAATCAGCATGAGAATAAACTACCAATTTTCTTAGAATTAATTGCAATTAAAGGTAAATTAAGGATTTTGGAGACTTACAATCTTGTTGATTTTTTTCCTTATTTAGAGGGGATTAATAATTTACTTGTGAATGAAGATGAAAGCGATTACACAAACGAGGAGGGGCTTGTTATTCCGAAAGAAGCAGATCAATACCCCTTATTTAAATTGTTAACACCTTCCGAATTCGAAGACATGTATTTTCAACCTGTATTAGGTTATTGCAAGGCATCTGACACAGCGAAACTAAATGCACTATTTAACACGAGTGAAGCATTAGCTCAAACACCTCATGATGCAAAGTTTTATTGGAGTCGCTACGCTACGGATGGAAAAATATCTCTTTATGCTTTAAAAATACCTGTAAGCGAAAGCTACATTCCAATTACATCAGATATGATTGAGAATGCTGAGTTTTCTCATAACGAAATGGATGGAAATACATCTGTCACGTTTAGATTATTCGAAAAACATCACCAATATTGGAATATCTTAACACGAAAAAATATCGATAAGTCACTTACAATACTTATTGACGATTTGGTATATTCTAGTCCAGTCGTACGAGAAGAAATGACTGATGGAACAGCTCAAATATCGGGACATTTGAACAAATTTGACGGAAGTGTTTTAACTGCAATATTAAATTCTGGAGAATTAAAGAACAACGTGTCTGTCAAAAAAATGGATGTCATTCCACTTAAATAAAGATTACTCCTAATATATCATTCCAACTAAGACAGCTGTCATCATACACGCTAAAGTACCTCCAATAAGAGCTTTCAAACCAAAGCGTGCAAGTTCTGCTTTGCGTTCAGGAGCTAGCGCTCCAATTCCACCTACTTGAATTCCAATAGACGCAAAATTGGCAAAACCACAAAGCACATATGTCGCCATAATAACGGACTTTCCTGTCAGTTCATCCTGTAATTTTCCAAGGTGAGGGTAAGCTACAAACTCGTTTAGAATGGTCTTCTCCCCCATAAGTTGTCCGACAATAAGTGCGTCTTGCCAGGGAACCCCCATCAACCAAGCGAGCGGAGCAAACAAATACCCTGTAATAAACTCAAAGCTCAATTCGGAATACTGTCCCCCTTGGGCAATAACCGAATTCAAGCCTGTAACATCTCCCGTTTTAAACAAGATGAAATTACAAAGCGCAATTAAGCTGACAAAGACGATGAGCATTGCACCCACATTTACTGCAAGTTTAATTCCGTCTGTTGTTCCGTTTGCTATTGCTTCAAGTGCATTTGTTCCCAATTTTTCTTTGGAAACATCTAAGTTTTTGTCAAATTCTTCTTTTTCAGGAACGATAATCTTCGCAAATACAATTGCAGCCGGAGCGGACATGATAGAAGCTGCTAGCAAATGCTTGGCAAAGAACAATTCTTTCACTTTATCTCCTTCACCTAAAAACGCAATGTATGCAGCCAAAACTCCACCAGCAATAGTTGCCATCCCTCCTACCATCAATGACATGATTTCGGATTTTGTCATTCTCCCCAAATAAGGTTTTACCAGTAGTGGCGCTTCTGTTTGACCTAAGAATATATTACCTGCAGCAGCCACACTTTCTGCTCCCGACAAACCCATAAGGCGTTTCATTATCACCGCCATAACGTAGACGAACTTTTGCAAAATTCCCCAGTAATAAAGCAATGCCGAAAGGGCTGAAAAGAAGATTACCGAAGGTAGAATCCACGTAACAAAGTTCTTTACGACAGGATCGATAGAACCTGTAACCAAGCTCCCGAAGACAAATTCAGCTCCCTCGTGCGCCATATTCACCACTTTAGTAAATCCGCGCGAGAGCATATCAAATACATCTTCTACATAAGGTACTTTAAGGATAAGAATAGCGAGAATTAATTGTAGCGCAATTCCCTTCCCTACAATTTTCCAATTTATACTTTTACGATCTGAACTGAACAGATATGCTAAAAGCAAAAGCACAACAATTCCAAGCAGACCGCGACTTATGGATTCAAGTGAAATTCCAGTATTTTCAATCTTTGCTTTAGTTTGGTAGGTAAATTTTCGTTCTGAAGACGACAAAAAAGAGAGCTTTTCTGTTTCACTTTTAACGATTTGAAAAGTGTCTGCTTGAAGCTCATTTGAAAGAATGAGTTCGTTGTTTTCCACGCGCCATTCTCCATCCGTTATTTTGGAAAAGATGGTGTCTGAATTCTTAAAAACATTATTGGCTTTAAAATCGACAGAAACGCTTCTTCTGAACCATTCACCTTTAATTTCGTTGTGATTTTGTGCGTACGAATTGCTCGGAGCAAATAGGACCAAGACAAAATGTAGGAGTAGAATTAGCGAACTAAGACGCCAAGCGTTTATTAATCTCATCTCTGATTTTTGAGGCTAATTCATAATCTTCATTATCCAGAGCTTCATCAAGCAGGGATTCCAACTCAGCTAAACTCAAAGAACCCATAGACGGTTTCTTTTCTACTTCTTCTTCTAAAGAAGTTGTTTCTGGTTCAGTCGAAAAGTCGTCAGACTCATCCAATAAAATTCCAGCTGACGATAAAATAGTTTCGTAGGTATAGACAGGACATTCAAAACGAACACCTATTGCGATTGCATCAGAAGTTCGCGCGTCGATTTCTTTTATCTCTCCGTTGAGTTCGCAAATTAACTTTGAATAGAAAATTCCCTCCACAAGATTGTAAATAATTACTTCTTTAACCTGAATTCCGAAGTCAGTTGCGAAGTTTTTAAATAAATCATGTGTAAGAGGGCGAGTTGGAGTCATTTTTTCTAGTTCTATCGCAATTGCCTGCGCTTCAAATCCTCCGATGATGATAGGAAGTCTCCGTTTTCCACCCACTTCAGACAGCACAAGTGCATAAGCCCCTGACTGAGTTTGACTATAGGATAAACCAACGATTTCCAATTTAACTTTTTCCATGCTAAGCGAACTACAATCTAATTTCTATGAATGATTTGGGAAGCTAAAAAGCTTCCCACTATCATTCATTTGATAAAAATAATAATATAATTCAGTAAAAACCTAGTTTGAGGCTTTAAACTTTTTTACTGCTTCCGTTAATTTCGGCAAAACTTCGAATACATCACCAAGAATACCGTAGTCAGCAGCTTTAAAGAAAGGCGCCTCAGGATCAGTGTTGATTACCACAATTGTTTTACTTCCATTTACACCTGCAAGGTGTTGAATTGCACCTGAAATTCCAGCAGCAATATATAAGTTAGGGCGAATTGCCACACCTGTTTGTCCCACGTGCTCGTGGTGAGGTCTCCAACCGATATCAGCTACAGGGCGTGAACATGCTGTTGCAGCACCTAATACTTCGGCTAAGTCTTCCACAATTTTCCAGTTCTCTGGTCCTTTCATTCCACGACCTGCAGAAACCACTATTTCAGCTTCGGGAAGTGGAATAGCACCTTCTGGTTTTTTTGTTGCTTTAATCGTGTAACCAGCAGCGCCAGCATCACCATTGTATGACTCAACGGGACAAGCAGAGCCGTCAGCTTGAGGTTTCATCGAATTAGGAAGTAGGGAAATGATTTTTGTAGCTGTTTTCACCGTTACATAACCAAATGCCTTACCACTAAATACATTTACTTTAACTTTATCTCCATCTGGAAGAGCTGTTGCTCCTGCAACCAAACCTGCTTTCAAACGAGCAGAAAGACGTGGAGCGATAGCTTTACCATTTAGGTCGTGAGAAACAACAATAGTCGTCGCTCCTGTTTCACCAGCCACTTTTGCAATTAAGCGAGTAATTTGTTGTGGGTCATTTGACGAAATTGATGCATCTTTCAACACTTTCTTTGCGCCGTAGTTTCCTAAAGCAGAAAGCACATCATCAGAAGCATTACCAGCGGTTACAGCAATTACATCACCTAATTTCGAACCATAATTAACTGCCTCAAAACCATTTTTTGCAATTGTACCGCTAAAAGAATCTACATATACTATAACAGACATAATCAATGTTTTAAATTAAATAACTTTTGCTTCACTGTGCAACAATTCAACTAGCTCGTCCATATTATCTGCATCAATCATCTTGCATGCTGATTTCGCTGGTGGCAATTCAAACGCTACAAATGAAGTCAATTCATCAGTTGATGTTGGCTCAATTACCTGAAGCGGTTTTGTACGTGCTGCCATAATTCCACGCATATTTGGAATGCGTTGCTCTGCCATTCCTTTAGCACAACTAATTACAGCTGGAGCGTTTAACTCAACTTCCTCAACACCACCAATAATCTCTTTCTCCAAAGAAAGTGAAGTACCATCTACTTCAAGTTTAGATGCAAGTGAAACAAAAGGAACATCCATCATTTCTGCGATCATTCCACCAACTTGACTTCCATTGAAGTCGATTGTTTCTTTACCGGTCAATACTAGTTCGTATCCATTAGCTTTTGCATAATCTGCAATTTGAGAAGCAACAAAATAAGCATCTTTCGCTTCGCCATTCACACGCACTGCATCATCAGCTCCTATAGCCAATGCTTTTCTCATCACTGACTCATCCGCTGCAGTTCCTACAGTAATGATAGTCACATGACCTCCTTTAGTTTCTTTGATTTCAAGTGCACGCACCAAAGCATACCACTCATCATAAGGATTAACAATGAATTGAACACCGTTTTCGTCAAATTTTGTATTTCCGTCAGTGAAGGAAATTTTTGATGTAGTGTCCGGAGATTTACTAATACAAACAAGTATTTTCATTCCTATTGGGATTAATTATTTTGTAATTTTCTAAAATTCTAACGCACAAAAGTAACAAATTGTGCTTAAAAGGGGGTATTAAAATTAGTTTTTATACAATCTCTAAAGTTGATACGCTACCTATGCAAAAGTTAGCGGGATGTGACAAAGATTATTGTACTTTTGTAAAACATAAAAACCATTTTTACTCTTATTTTTGTTTATATGAGACTTTTTGCAATTCTTCTTCCTTTTTTATTCATCGGTTGCACCACTGTTGGGCAAGTAGATGACACTCCTACAATTAAAGACCTCCATGAGGGGTGGACTTTCGCTGAAGAAGGGCAACAAAAATGGTTAGAAGCGACAGTGCCAGGTGTAATTCACACCGACTTACTGAAACACGGGTTAATTCCTGATCCTTGGTATGGTTTGAATGAAAAAGACATCCAGTGGGTAGAGGAAAAAAACTGGGTTTACAAACGCTCGTTTGATGTAACTGAAGAAGAACTCCAAAATGGTTCATGTGAGTTGGTTTTTGAAGGATTGGACACTTATGCAAAAGTATATTTGAACAACAATTTGGTGGATTCAACATATAACATGCACAGAACTTGGGTGTTTGAAGTAAAAGAACACCTTAAATTAGGTAAAAATGAATTGCGGATAGTGTTTGAATCTCCTGTAAACAAATGGAGAGAACATGTTAAAAATGCACCAATAGAGTTGCCCGCTTCATCTGAAATGGTTGAGATTAAAGTCAGTCCGTATGTGAGAAAAGCACCTTATCACTTTGGTTGGGATTGGGGACCGCGTTATGTTACTTCAGGGATTTGGAGACCTGTTTATCTTAAATTCACCAATCAAGCATTGATAAAAGATGTTCAAGTTCACCAAAAAGAACTTAGTGATTCATTGGCAATAATTGACGTTGAGGCTCAAATTCACACTTCAGAACAAGCCGACTATACCTTATTTATAGGAATCAAGAAAGTAGAACTTGTAAACTTCAAAGGCGACACAACCGTAACAGCAAGTCTGAGAATTGAAAACCCAAAAAAATGGTGGCCAAATGGCTGGGGCGACCAACCCATGTATAATGTGTCAGCTATTTTGAAAAAGGAGAATATTGTTTGCGATAGAAAATCGCGTCAAATAGGACTTCGAACGGTGGAATTAGTGCAAAAAGAAGACGATTTGGGTAGAAGTTTCTTCTTTAAAGTCAACGGACACAAGTTTTTTGTGCGTGGAGTGAATTATATTCCACAAAGCAACTTCTTACCTTCTGTTCGAAAATCGCAGTATGACTCACTCATTAACGACGCTAAAGAAGTTAATATCAACATGATTCGCGTGTGGGGTGGTGGAATTTATGAAGACGACTATTTCTATGAATTATGTGACCAAAATGGAATTATGGTGTGGCAAGACTTTATGTTCGCAGGCACTATGTATCCAGGTGATTCAGCCTTCATGCAAAATGTCGCGGCAGAAGTAGAGCAAAACGTGACTCGTTTGCGCAATCACCCAAGTATCGCACACTGGAATGGCAACAATGAAATTGAAGTAGCTTGGCATCAATGGGGATGGCATAAAAAGTACAATTATTCAAAAGCAGATTCGACATTTCTATACCACAACTATCTTGCGCTTTTTGACACCTTAATACCGTCGATACTTAGTAAGGTTGATCCAAACAGAAGCTACACTCCTACTTCTCCTGAACGGAGTTATACCAAATTGAGAGAGATTAAATCAGGCACCGTTCACTACTGGGGCGTGTGGCATGCAGCGCATGAATTTGACAAGTACCGTCAATATTTAGGTCGTTTTATGGCTGAGTGGGGATTCCAATCATTTCCTAACATGGAAACCATTCGTTCGTTCAGTTCAGAAAATGATTGGGCGTTGGACAGTGAAGTCATGAAATGGCATCAGAAAAGCCCTGTTGGAAATGGAATGATCGAAAAACAAGGTCTGAAATACTTTGACAAACCAGCAGATTTCGCAGAATTCGTCAAATTCAGCCAGCTGACTCAAGCTCTAGCGATGCGCGTAGCCATTGATGCACACAGACTAGCCGAATACAATGGAGGAACGATGTATTGGCAGCTTAACGATTGTTGGCCAGGCCCAAGTTGGTCGACCCGAGACGTCTATGGACGATGGAAAGAATCCCACAAGCAACTGAAGTGGATTTATGCTCCTGTTGCAGTACTACCCAAACTAGAGAATGATGTCCTTTTGTTCATTTCGCTAAATGATTTGATAGAAACAAGAAATGTAACATTAGAAATTAACGAAGTAAAAGTGCAAAAAGACAAGGCAAAGCCATTACACAGCAAACGCATTGTAATTGCTCCGTCTACTTACAATACAGTTTGGAAAATCGACGACAAAAAGACGCTGAAAAAATTGAAAAAAGGGGAAATTCACATCGAAGTCGTGTTAACAGACAACAATGGAACAATAATTTTCAACAGAATAATTGACCAATACGATATTCTTACGTATTAATTTATCAGAAAACTTATAGAAAAACTATAGCGCAGTCAAGACAAATCGGTTTGTATTACCTTCCCCATCAACTTGAGTTACTTCAAGCATTTGCTTGTCATGATCAACAATTTTATAGGTACGCACCTCACCATTGTATTGAACTAAAGTCAATTTTTCACCTTTATCAGATACAGTCCAATCTCCACCATAAGTTATGCTACCAAAAGTTTCACTGAAAACACCTGATTTCTTTAAATTAATCCTCCATTCTGGAAAAATTGAATGGAAGAAAGCTGTGGCTTCAAAACCATTAATGTAATACGTGTTCATTTCATATTCTCCAGTGATTTTACGTTCAGTACTTGTATCTTTGTTGCATGAAGAAAGAAGTAAAAGACTTGAAGCCAATAGTAAAGTGAAAAATTTCATAGTAGTAATTTATTTTTTTGCAAAATTAGATTATTTTCACATACAAAACAATAAAAAAATCACCCCCCTTCCCTAAAGCCTTTTTGACCTATTATCAATAATGTTATCTTTGAAAGAGTAAACATAGACGGTTATACTTTAACAAGGAGAAATCACCCTACGAATGGAATCACTAAATATCTCAACTCCACGACTTCAAATACGCAATCTGAAGCTCACAGATCTTCCTGATTTTCATGTGTACCGCTCCAATCCAGAAGTAACAAAATACCAAGGTTTTGATGTGATGACGTTCGAACAGGCAGAGGAATTCATTCGAAAACAGTTGAACAAAAAATTCGGCAAAGCAGGAGAGTGGGTTCAATATGCAATTGAAAGTACAGCAACAGGGAAATTAATTGGTGACTGCGCCATCAAACTTGACGAATACGACACTCGAATAGCCGAAGTCGGAATCACAATTTCACACATTGAACAGCAAAAAGGTTTTGCCAAAGAAGTATTGTTAGGAATCTTACACTTCCTGTTTGACATCAACAAAATCCACCGAGTTGTGGAAACAGTAGATGCCGAAAACAGTGCCTCCATCAGTCTACTCAAAAGTATAGGCTTTAGGGAAGAAGGGTATTTTATTGAGAATATTTTCTTCAAGGGAAAATGGGGAAGCGAATTTCAATATGCTATGCTTAAGAGAGAGTGGGATGAAATAACTCCATTTAAAAAACAACCTAAAGATTCATCACATGACATCCGCTAATCAAAAATTGATTAACAATCCTTCCTTAAATCCTAAAAGGCTTTTTCTGATTGACGGTTTTGGTGCATTGTTGACGGCTGTTGTATTGTTCACCATTTTGGCGAGATATGAAGACCATTTTGGAATGCCACGAAATGTAGTTTATTTTTTATCTGCTATGGCTTGTGTATATTCTATATACTCGTTTTGTTGCTCCTTTTTCGTTTCGCGTAATTGGTCAAATTATCTTAGAACCATTGCAATAGCAAACATTGCATATTGTTGCCTCACTTTTGGCTTTATGCTTTACTTTTTCCAAGTACTGACAATCTTAGGATTGGTTTATTTTTCGCTTGAAATTGTTGTCATAAGTTGTTTGGTGTTTTTAGAATTTAAGGTGATTGCTGCAAGGAAAAAGGTCAGGCAAACCTGATTCTACATTAATCAAGGAGCCAGTAAATGATAAGAAATGGGTCGAATTTCAATTGTATAAATGCAAGTATTACTCCGACAACCATTATTACCACATTCTTTACTTCAAGCATCTTGGACTTAATCATATTTGGCAAGAGTATCAACCAAAAACCTACCGAATTAAATGCGGCAAAAAAAAGTGTCCATATAAAGTAATGAAAAAATAGAGGCCCTACAGACTTTGGGTCATCCAAAGATGGAATAGGAAAATGACCTAGTTTAATCCAACATAAAACAGTAAAAAAATACACGCTTAAAATCCAGGTAAGTGGGATGATTGAAAGAATAGTAAATACTTTTTTCGTAATTGTTTTTTTCTGGACATCTTTCATAATAAATATCAATTTTGATGATATTGATAAGCTTAAACGTTTTGGTTTCAATTTTATTACCGTCTAATAAATTTGAGAAAAAATGAAAAAACAGAATTTTAATAAAAAATTCAGACTAATTTCTTATCTTGTTGGGATATAATACATCACAATCATTAAAATTTAAAAAAAAGACTATGGATTTTGACTCTATTTCAATTGCCCCAATCATTTTCGCCGTATTGGCGTTTATTATTTTATCCGGCACTTTTTTCATTGTAAAACAGAAAACGGCTACTATCATTGAGCGTTTTGGTAAGTTCAACCGTGTGGCGACTGCAGGTTTCAACCTTAAAATTCCAGTTATCGACAAGAGAGCGGGATCGGTGAACCTTAAAGTTATGGAGCTTCCTGTAGATGTGGAAACTAAAACTCAGGATGATGTGTTTGTTCGCTTGATTGTTTCAGTACAGTATTTTGTTGTAGAAACGAAAGAAGGAATCCAGACATCGTTTTATAAATTTGATGATCCAGCAAGACAAATTCAATCGTATGTATTTGACTCGATTCGTTCGGAAGTGCCTAACATGCTTTTGGATGATGTATTTAGCGAGAAAGACAAAATTGCCCGTGCAGTGCAAACGGAGTTGGCGGATATCATGGAAGAATATGGGTTTAGAATAATCAAAGCCTTAATTACAGACATCGATCCAGATTCAAAAGTGAAGCACGCTATGAATGAAATCAACGCGGCGAAACGAATGAAAGAGGCTGCAAAAGAATATGCAGAAGCTGAAAAAATCAAAGTCGTGAAAGCTGCGGAAGCCGAGGCTGAAAGTAAAAAACTACAAGGTATCGGTATTGCCAATCAACGTATCGCTATTGCAAATGGTATGAAGCAATCTGTGGAAGAAGTGCGTGGCGCAATGGAAGACGGTGTAACAGGTCAGCAAGTAATGAACATGCTGTTTATGACACAACACTACGACACCATTTCGCGTTTGGCAGATCAAGGTGTAAATACCATCTTTATGCCCTACTCGCCCACAACAGTTGGCGACTTGCAAACACAAATTCAATCCAGTTTATTGGCCGCAGATACCATTACAAAAAGTACAAAAGCTGTAGATTACGCGAAACCGAAACCTGCACGCAAGTATGGGGATAAGGACATGGGTAGTGAAGGCGAAGTATAATGAATTGAATGACTTAGTTTTATTGACCAATCCTCCACTTCAAAAGCAGTGGAGGATTTAAAAACATACTTATGATACGACTTTTGGTATTATTTTCTATGTTGGGCAGTTATACCTTTTCACAGATTGAACCATGGGATGGTATTCATGATACTGACAATTGTACATTTGAATTAGATTGTAATTGGATTCATTTGGACACTTCAGCTTTGAATATTTGGCAAATTGGAACACCAGAAAAACCATTTTTTGACACGGCTTATTCTATACCAAATGCTATAGTTACGGACACAATAAACCCATATCCTATAACAAACCATTCTTATTTTGATGTAAAATTATCCATTTATCAACAGTATTATGACAATCTAATTATAGGATTTAGACATAAATTTCAAACAGATACATTGATAGACGGAGGTTATATAGAAGTATCTTATGATGATGGAGAAACATGGAATAATGTGTTGTATGAAGATACGGTAAATTACCCTGATTTTTTTACTTACCAGAATCTATATAATGCCGATGACACATTAAAAGGAGGAATTCATGGATTTTCTGGCACTTCTGATGAGTGGATTTACACTAGAATTCAATGGGTTTGGGAATTTCCAATTAAAAAAATTGCACCAGATAATTTCATCATTCGCTTTAATTTTATTAGTGATGAAATTCAAACAAATAAAGACGGGTGGATGATAGACAATATAGTTCTATCATTCGCAAAATTACCTGGTTCCATTGCTGAATTTGACAATCAAAATATTCAAATTTTTCCGAATCCTTTTGATGAATTTGCATTAATTAAAATTGAAAACACCACCTCAGAACCGCTGAATTTAAGTATCTATAACTCACTTGGTAAGGAAATTAGGTTTATAGATAATATAATTACAAATGAAATTCAAATAGAGAAAAAAGACTTAACGAGTGGCATGTACTATGTTGAATTAAAAAACCGTACTGAAATTATTGGTACAAGTAGGTTGGTAGTCAAATAATCACAACTCAACTTTACAAAGCCCAAAACACTTAATTTAAACTTATTGATGCCTTAACACAACTCAATAATTATGAAAAAAATTCAAATAGATTACTCAAAGTTGTTTGAATCCCTGCCCGGTTTATACTTAATTCTATCCACAGATTTAACTATCCTAACAGTCAACAAAGCATACACCGAAGCGACCATGACAAAACGAGAAGAGATTGTCGGTCGTGGGTTATTTGATGTTTTCCCTGATAATCCTGACGATGAAGCTGCAGATGGTGTATCCAACTTGCACAAATCACTCAATTCTGTAATAAAGAACAAAACAGCCCACACAATGGCTGTCCAAAAATACGACATCCAAAAGCCTGATGGAACATTTGAAGTGCGCTATTGGAGTCCAGTGAACATTCCTTTATTAAATGATGCGAAAGAAATTGAATGTATCATACACCGTGTTGAAGATGTAACAGAATTTGTATTGCTCAAGGAAGAACAGCAAAAAAGAAATCGGGCTACTTCTATCTTACAAAAGAAGTTAGACGATATGGAATTTGAAATCATCAAGCGCTCAAAGGAAATTCAAAAAATGAATGCAGAGTTGGAACAAAAAGTAATTGAAAGAACAGAGAGTTTATTAAAAAATGAAATCATATTAGAACGACAAAACAAAAAACTCCAAAGTCAAAATAAGGAATTAGAACAATTTACCTATATCACCTCTCATGATTTACAAGAACCACTCCGCTCATTGATAAGTTTTTCCACACTTCTCGAAAAAGAATTCAAGGATAAGTTGGGAGGCCGTGGTTATGAATACATCAAATTCATTTCAAAATCTTCTGAAAGAATGAAAGAATTGGTGAAGGTATTGATGGATTACTCGAGAATAGGAATTGAAAGAGAACTGAGTCAAACTGACTGTAATCAGCTTCTCAAAGAAGTTGAATCTGATATGCAACTGCTGATTAAAGAAACCAATACCGAAATCATTAAGGACAAACTTCCTCAATTAAATGGATACCAGGTAGAACTACGCCAACTTTTTCAACACCTCATTGGCAATGCTATCAAATTCAGAAAAAAGGATCTAGCACCCAAAATTGTGATTTCCGTAGTCGAACGACCTGAAGAATGGCTCTTCACCTTTGAGGACAATGGTATAGGCATTGATGAAAAAAACGCAAATAAACTGTTCATTATTTTCAAAAGGCTCCACAATAGAGATGATTACGAAGGAACTGGAATAGGATTAGCTCATTGTAAAAAGATTGTTGAGCTACACGAAGGAAGTATTTGGGTAGAGAATAATGGCAATGGAAGCACGTTTAAATTCACTATCAGTAAACTTGAAATGTGAGCAAATCAAAATTTAAAATATCGTTGAGTAAATATCTTCTGAAGTGGATTGCTGGAATTTTCATTTTGGGAGTATTAATTTCAGCCTATACCTTTCAATCAGATTTTATAGTTGAACAAAAGCGTTACGAAAGAGTACGTACAGCGTTTAGAGAAAAAGGAGTAACTGTATCGGATAAACTCACTGAAGCTGGAATTAGTTCAAATGAACTGAACCTATTGATTGTGGCATACAAAGAAGAAGGAATCTTGAGAATTTATGGAAAACGGAAATCCGAATCAACGTATAGTAAATTGACCGATTACTCCATCTGCTCGAAGTCTGGGCAACTTGGTCCAAAACGAAAAATGGGCGACCAACAAGTTCCCGAAGGGTTTTACCACATCGACAGATTCAATCCTTCAAGTAGTTTCTACCTCTCATTGGGAATCAATTACCCAAATCTAGCTGATAAGAAAAAAACGACGGAATCAAATCCTGGTGGAGATATTTTCATTCACGGAAGCTGTGTCACCATAGGCTGTTTACCTATGACTGATGATAAAATCAAGGAAATTTACCTTTACGCTATTACAGCCCGAGCAACGGGTCAAATAAAAATCCCCGTGTACATTTTTCCGTTTGAAATGACGGACCAAAATATGGCTCGCTATATACTAAAACACAGCAATAGCCCTACTCTACTTGAGTTTTGGAGAAACCTTAAGACAGGTTACGACAAATTTGAACGTGAAAAAAAGGAACTGAAAATCACCGTAAATGCAAACGGTGATTACAGTTTTTAGAATTTAATAGAACTATTATTTCCGTATCAATGTCATTTCTTCCACCAGATGTCCCGCTCCTGCGTATACATCCATCACCCAAAGCACATAGCGCATATCCACCATGATGTTTCGGCAACGTGAAGTATCAAACATAAAGTCTGACATCGTGCTTTCCCACGTACGGTCGAAGTTGATTCCGATAAGATGACCTTCTGCATTTAGAGCAGGTGAGCCAGAATTTCCTCCAGTGGTATGGTTTGAACCTGTGAAACATACCCACAATTCGCCATCCTGAGCATATTGCCCATAATTCTTCTCTTCGTGTAACTCCAACATGCGCTGATCCATGTCAAAGTCTTCGTTACCTGAATGAAACTTCTCTACCATACCGTCAATTGTTGTGTAGTGTGTATACAACATTCCATCGCGAGGTGCAGAACCTTCAAGTTTACCGTAAGTAATTCTCAAAGTACTGTTTGCATCAGCCCAATGATTTTTCTCAGGGAACATCTCCAGTTTACCTGCCACATACACTTTCATCATCATTTCCAACTCTGTTTGATATGTTTGCAAATTCTGAGCTAGTTGACTTACTCTCACATCCCAGAAATCACGGTAAATCAAGTATCCAGGATCTTTCTCAAACTTTTTGGCCGATTTTTCATTCAATTTCTCAATGAAATCAATCAATTTTTGCTCATCAACAAGCATAGACTTCCTGTACACGCTTGCAGACAAGTCAGGAATACTCTTTTCTGTAAATGAAAGTGGGTGAAATTCTGCTTTTAATAATTCCTTTGCAACAGGAGAAATACGGTCAAAAATCGCTTGATCTACCTTTGCGTCATAATCCTTAAAATGCTTTTTCAATGAGGCTATTACACCAGCTTTTTTCTCTTCCCATTCTCCGTTGTCTGACCATTTTTTGTAATTATCTACTACATTTTCCATACTTCGAGCCATTCTCAAAAATTCAGGTCCGTAGAATAAGTATTCAATCACTACCGCATCAGCCATTTCGTATTCTTCGTAAACTTTGAACACATCAATAAGAGCCTTGATTACGGTTCCGTATTTCTTTTGCCATTCTGGATTTTCATTCGCACGCTTGTTATATTCCAGTTCTCTATCTTTCTTGATTTGCACTGCATTCAAACGTCGCAATCCGTCAACTTGACCTATCCATTTTTTATATGCATTGGCAATTCGCGATTGTTTAGACGCATATTGAATTCGTGTAGCATCACTTGCACGCATAGCCGCATCAATTACCTCAAGCGATTTTTCACGCATCTTAATTCGCGCTGGACGTTCTTTTTCCATAATAAATTTAAGGTATTCTGAAGTCACATGTTGTTCTGTCATTCCAGGAAAACCATAAACCATAGTGAATTCACCTTCCTGACGGCCTGTTATAGAGACAGGAAAATGATGTAGTGGTTTATAAGGTACGTTGTCCGCAGAATAAGGAGCAGGCTTATTGTCTTTGTTTGCATAAACGCGGAACACAGAAAAATCTCCCGTATGACGAGGCCAAACCCAGTTGTCCGTATCTCCACCAAATTTACCGATAAACGAAGGCGGAGCTCCAACCAAACGCACGTCAGTGAAATTCTCCTTCACCATCATATAATAACTATTTCCATGATCAAAGGCTTTGATATCAGCTTCGTGACCAGTAGTTTTCTTTACTTCCTCAACAAGTTGTTTGATATTTTCTTTCACTTTTGCTTCGAATTGTTGAAGAAATTGTAGTTCTTCAGTTCCTTGCAACACAGCTTTAGTCACATCTTCAATTCGCACTATGCGTGTAACAAAAAGACCTTCGTTTGGCAATTCATCAGCTTTTGTTTTTGCCCAAAATCCATATTTCAAGTAATCGTTTTGAAGCGAAGAATGCTGTTGAATTTGGTAATATCCACAGTGGTGATTCGTTAGAATTAATCCTTGATCTGAAACGATTTCTGCCGTACACCCACCGTTAAAATGCAGAATGGCATCTTTCAGACTGGAATTATTTACCGAATAAATATCCTCAGCCGACAACTTCATTCCTTTGGCGTGCATATCCGATTCAAACGCCTTTACAAGACTTGGAATAATCATCCCTTCCTCTGCACGTGCAACAAACGAAACGGTTGCAATCAAAACAAACAAGAACTTTCTTAACATAATCACTAATTTTTAAGGGCTAAATATACCAAGTATTATACAAAAGTCATGCAAAAGACGAATTTTAGCTTTATTTTTGACCTATTAATTTATTTAGTTCATGAAAGTTTTAGAGTTTATTTTTCATTTGGGAGTTGTTTTCGCCGTTTTCGGCTTTTTGTGGTGGATTTTCATGGCTATTTTAGCTTTGTTTAGAGGAGGAAGAAGTAAAAATGAAATTGAAACATATTCACTTAAACTAATCAATTACTTTTTTCTCGTTTCCGTTACAGCACGTTTTGCAGTCGATTCGCGATTTGGTCTAAAAGGAGCAGAAGAATTTACCGCTAATGTACTTGGTGGCATGATTTTACTCATGTATCTATTTGGCAAAATTCAGCAAAAAGAACAACGTCTTCAAATGATGGTTGCCTTTCGCGGTTTTGCAAAACAAATGAAAAGTGTGTTTAACCGAAAAATTGAAATCGCCTTGATTTTAGTGGCAATCGGATTTTACCTATTGTTTGTGTTCATTCCCGAAACCGCATTTAATCCTATCACGAACTGGTTTGTGGAAAGCATTATAAACATAGCTGACACGCCCGTTTTTGGATTTATTTTCAAAGTTGTCGGTTTCTTTTTCTTATTAAGAGTGTTATTCCGATTTATCGGTGGAATTCTGCAAGTACTCGGTTTAAAATCTCCGATTACTATGCAAACTTCTCCATTTTCAGGCATTGATGACAAGAATGAAAATTCAGACAAGAAAAAAGACGACGACGATTTTGATGATTACGAGGAGGTGAAGTAGTCGTAATCACGCTAGTAGAATAAAGTCTAAATTTATTTTCACAAATAGTAAAAACATTGTAGCGAATCACTAACTTTGCGCCCCGTAGTTACATTTTAAAAAAACGAATATGTCCAACTCAACTAAATACGTTTTTGTAACCGGCGGTGTTACTTCTTCACTTGGAAAAGGAATTGTTTCCGCTTCTCTTGCAAAATTATTACAAGCTCGTGGTTATACAGCTACGATTCAGAAACTTGATCCGTATATCAATATTGATCCGGGAACCTTGAATCCTTACGAACATGGTGAATGTTATGTAACAGATGACGGTGCAGAAACAGACCTCGACCTTGGACATTACGAGCGTTTTTTGGACACACCTACATCGCAAGCAAACAATGTAACTACAGGAAGAATTTATCAAGCGGTAATTGAAAAAGAACGTCGCGGTGATTATTTAGGAAAAACGGTTCAAGTTATTCCTCACATCACAGACGAAATCAAAGACCGGATTCAAATTCTTGGTAAAAAAGGTACGTTTGATTTTGTAATAACTGAAATTGGCGGAACAATTGGCGATATCGAATCTCTCCCTTATGTAGAGGCTGTTCGTCAAATGTTGTGGGAATTCCCAGATGACTGTTTGGTAATTCACCTTACTCTTGTTCCTTATCTTGCTGCGGCAGGAGAATTAAAAACAAAACCGACTCAACACAGCGTAAAAGCACTTTTAGAACTAGGTGTACAACCTGATATTTTGGTTTGTAGAACTGAGCACACCTTAGACTTGACATTGAGAAAGAAAATTGCAAAATTCTGTAATGTTTCAACAAAAGCGGTAATCGAGTCAATCGATGCTGAGTCAATTTACGATGTGCCTTTGTTGATGCAAGAGGAAGAATTGGACAAAGTTGTGCTAGAAAAATTGCACATGCCAGCAAAACAAGCACCCAATTTGGACAATTGGATTTCATTTTTGGAGCGCTTGAAAAACCCTCAGCACCATGTAACTATCGGTTTAATTGGTAAATACGTTGAATTGAAAGATGCGTATAAATCAATTAATGAAGCTATTATTCACGGTGGAGTGGCAAACTCTATCAAAGTAGACCTTAAGTGGATTCACTCCGAAAAACTCACTGACGACAATATTGAAGAGCAACTCTCTATTCTAGACGGAATTTTGGTAGCACCAGGATTTGGTTCTAGAGGAATTTCAGGAAAAATCAATGCGGTGAAATATGCGCGTGAGAATAAAATTCCGTTTTTGGGAATTTGCCTTGGGATGCAGTGCGCTGTTATTGAATTTGCGCGTAATGTAATCGGGTTGAAAGATGCACACACCGTTGAAATTTTGAGCGACACTCCACATCCTGTTATCGACATGATGGAGGAGCAAAAGAATATTTCCAATTTTGGTGGTACTATGCGATTAGGCGCATACAAATGTCATCTAAAATCAGATAGCAAAATACACCAGGCATACCAAACAGAAGTCATTTCGGAGCGTCATAGACACCGTTATGAGTTTAACAATGCGTATTTAGAGCAATTTGAAAAAGCAGGTATGATTGCCACAGGTAAAAACCCTGAATCAGGTCTAGTTGAAGTGGTAGAAATTCCGGGTCACCCTTGGTTTGTTGGAGCTCAATATCACCCAGAATACAAAAGTACGGTAGATACTCCTCACCCATTGTTTACTGCGTTTGTTAAGGCGGTTTTGGATAATAAAAAATAATCCTAAAATCAAAAGGGCTCACAAATGTGAGCCCTTTCAACAACTACTACAACTACTATGAAAATATAAGCTTTTTGGAAAGCTTCTTACTACTACTATAATCATAACGCACAACTTCTTCATTTGTTATTTTGCATTGTGTTATTTCACATTTTTTAACACAAACTGTCTTTTTGAAAAGCAATAACGCATATTTCATCACATTACTCTACCAAAAAAGAGGAGAGACATCTAAATAGTACTATCTTTGCCCGTCAATAGCAAAATACCGTTCTAAAATGGACAAGAATACATTAATAGGGTTAGGGCTCATCGGAGCAATTTTGGTTACTTTTTCTATGCTTAATCAGCCAAGTGCTGAGGAAATTCAGAAGCAACAAGAGGAAGAAGCGAAAAAAGAGCAGGAAGCAAAAACAAAAGAAAAAGATGTTGAATCAAATTCGACTACACTAGTTCTCAACGACGAATTAATTCCTGAAGGATGGGTTGCGAAACGCGACTCGGTAGGTAACTACATTAAAAACAATGAAGGTGCCGTAATCATCCAAGATACAGTTCGTGCAATTGATTCTTTCTTAGTAGTTGAAGAGAAACCTGTATCGGTAACATCGGTTAAAGAGAATTCAACTCCGCAAAAGAAAACAACTTTTTCAGGTTTATACATGCACAACGAAGGCGAAGTGTTTGTACTTGAAAACAATTTGATAAAGACCGAAATCAATGAGCGTGGGGGTCGAATCAGCTCTGTGTTTTTGAAGAATTATGTAACTTACAACGACTTCAATAATAAAAACACTGGTAACTTTCTTCAACTTTTCGATGCTGAAAACAGTGTTACGGAACTTATTTTCAACCACAAAGGAGATGAAGTAAGAACAAAAGGACTTAAATTCAATGCGGTTGACAAAACGGACAACAGCATTACCATGCGTTTGTCTCCTGAAGAAGGAAAATACATTGATTTCATTTATAGCTTAAAACCGGATTCGTATCATTTGGATGTCGAGTTTGCTATTAACGGTTTCCAAGAGGACATTGATCCTGAGAAAGTAATGTTGAATTGGCATCTTGAGATGTTGCGTACAGAAAAAGCGGCTTCGCAAGAGCGCATGGTTTCTACTGTATTCTTCCACAACGAAAATGGATATGACTATCTTTCAGAAGGAAGTTCAGACAATTTTGCAACAGAAACGTCGTCTGATTGGGTTGCGTTTAAGCAGTCTTATTTCTCAGCTATTTTAATTCCTGAAAAACCATTTAAATCAGGAACTAAATTAGGGATTCAACCATTTGACAAAACAAATCCTAAGGAAGCGAAATACATTAAGCACTACAGTTCACTTATCAACATTGGTTTAAGCAGCACTAAAAATGGATCTGTTAGAATGCAATGGTATTTCGGACCAAACGATTATGACATTCTTAAAGCATACGATCACAACCTTGAAGATATTATCAATCTAGGCTGGGGAATCTTCAGATGGGTTAACATCTATGGAATTCAACCGATTTTCGTTTGGATGATTAACCTTGGAATTGGAGCTGGAATTGCCATTTTACTATTGACAATTATCGTGAAGTTGATTCTTGCACCAGTAACGTGGAAAATGTACGTTTCTTCAGCTAAAATGCGTATTCTACGTCCGCAGATAGACAAATTGAACGAAAAGTATCCGAAGAAAGAGGATGCAATGAAGAAGCAAATGGATATGATGGCGCTGTATAAAGAATCGGGAGCCAGTCCATTGTCTGGTTGTTTGCCAATGTTGTTGCAGATGCCTATTCTGTTTGCGGTATTCCGCTTCTTCCCAAGTTCATTTGACTTGCGTCAAAAAGGGTTCTTATGGGCTGAGGATTTATCATCTTATGACGCGATAGTGTCGTGGGAGACTTATGTACCTTTCCTTTCGGACATCTATGGAAATCACATTTCGTTATTTACTTTGCTAATGGCAGGAACTACATTGGTGTATACACACTTCAACAGTAGCCAAATGCAACAGCCAAGTCAACCAGGAATGCCGAACATGAAAGTAATCATGTACTTCTTCCCTATCATGATGATTTTATTCTTCAACAGTTATTCATCTGGTTTGAGTTATTATTAATTCATCTCTACATTGACATCAATATTGATAATTTTAGCGATTAAT
>CAYUQU010000049.1:0-24438 GCA_964447015.1 uncultured Flavobacteriales bacterium | reverse complement strand
CTGAGAATTGAAGTGAAATCTGCTGCTTACCTTCAAAGTTGGAAGCAGAAAAAATTATCTCAGATTACCTTTGAGATAACACCAACAATAGGCTGGAATGCAGAGACAAGCGAGTATTCAACAGAAGTCAAGCGACAATCTGATTATTATGTATTTTGCCATTTACACCATACAGACAAAGAAACCGTTGACCCAACCAAACTTGAACAGTGGACATTTTATGTGATCCAAACAAAAATCTTAGACGAACAAAAAAAGATGCAGAAACGAATAGGTTTAGGCTCTCTTTTAAAGCTCAACCCAGTGAAATGTAGATTTGGTGAAATACGCGAGGTAATAACTGAAAATAAATAAACCAATGAGAACAAAACCAATTTTCACTCTATTCATCTTGTTTTTGACAAACATTAGTATTGCTCAAACGAAACCCGAAATTCAGATTACCTATTCAAAACTTCTGTCGACTTACGACTTTGTAAAGCAACTATCAGACTCCTATCCTGACAATAAATACAAGCAAATTTTTAGTGCCTCTGAGTTTAATACAGATCATTATAAAAATTTAATCAACCAACTCGATACTCTAAATATTTATGAATCTTATGATTTTCAAGGTTATCCGTTTGGTCAGAAAAGTCCAGTTATGACAAGTTCTTTAATTGAAAGGAATTTGATTAATTCTAATTCGATGGTTGATTTTAAGAAGGCAACTTTTGGCATTATTCCCAATTTCGAACTACTTGCGTTGTCCAATATTATTTCAGCGTTTGAGACTGTTTATAATCAGTTAGTTTATCTTCCGAATAAGAATGATTTTGAGAAAAAGATGAATGACCTCAAGAACTTTGTAGATAAAGCAGACCTCTTTTTGTTTTTTGAGAAAGGCTTGACTTTTTACAACGCAAAATGGGACGTTTCTATTCCAATCATTATTGCTATTATTCCTTCAGTAAAGGAAGATGGATTTACGGCAACCGCATTTTTGAACAATGCAGTCAGTGAAGTACCTTTAAAATTTGAACACAATGATGTGCTATTTAGTGTGCTGATGCACGAAATTTACCATACCATTTATGATGAGCAATCTTTGGCTTTTAAGCAGAAAATAGAATCTTGGTTTAAAGATAATCCTTCCAAAAACAGCCAATATGCATACTTGCTATTGAATGAAGCTCTTGCGACAGCATTAGGTAATGGTTACGTCTACGCACAACTGAACGGAACTGTCGATAACGAAGATTGGTATTTCAATAAGTATATAAACTCAATGGCTAAAGCAATTTATCCAATTGTAAAAGAATATCTGGACAACGACAAACCGATGGACAAAAGATTCGTGGATCAATACATTGCCCTTTACGACACCCATTTTTCAGATTGGCTCAATGAATTAGACAACCTCTTGACCAATCGTTACATCATCACCGATAACCCAGATGATTTCAATTATTTCAGCCAAAAATACCGTTATTCAAGTATTTATCAATCAGAGTTTCCACTAACACAAAGTGCCTTAGAGCGAATGAAGTCAACCCCCATCACAAAAGTAATAATCGTCTCATCAGACCACAAAAACAAACTAGTGATGATAAAAAACACGTTCGAAGAACTGAAAAATTGGCAATTCTCACCCCAAAAAGAGTTTGTACATACCGTCAATTTAGAAGATAGAACAGTGCTGATAATTATCAATCAGCTTTCGTCATCTGTTGGTGAGATGTTTGATGGGGAGTTTGGGGAGGGAGAGATTAAGTAAGGAGAGGTACTGGTAACTTCTCAAATATTTCCATAAATTAGCACCATGAGAATAATCTATTTTGTGACAACCATCATTCTCCTAAATAGCTGTTATGGCATCAATGAGGAAACGTCGGAAATAGGCAGTATGAGTCCTGAATGTCTTGATAGCTTGGCATGGGAAAAGATGTGTGAAGAACATTCAATTGATAGGATAGAAGAACCTGAATTACTAATAGCGTTAGACGAGATTGAGGACCATTTTATTAAACCAGATTACATATTGTATTTCAAAGAAGCCCCAGAAGAAATAGTTGGATGTGATTGGTATTCAATTCGAGTTGTTTTTAATAAAGATATATCAAGTAGTACATTGACAGGCTTATCTACTCAGTTAAGTAACAAAGAACAGAAAAGAATTCGGAATAGAGTTTTTAAAGAATTGATGAAGTATCAATGTGCTGAAGGAAGGCTAGAAACTTTAAAACAAATGAAAGAGGATGTCCCATTTGCAGATTCTCACAAGGATTACGGTCTGTTGAATTAAAAATACAGAATTGAAATCTAAATCCGGATTCTCTTTCTCCCCACCTCTCAAAAAAATTCCCTATCTTCGTAAAACTTTAGGGGTGTCCAAACAAAAATGTGCGGACTGAGATTATACCCTTTGAACCTGATGCAGTTGACGCTGACGAAGGAAAAAGTAAGTGATGCACTCGCAGTGTCTCCCCTGAAGTATAAATTTTTTGTAGGATGGAGATTACGTATAACAATCAAACTCAAGAAGTACAAGACGAAACATTGGTTTCCGAATTTGTGTTTAGCCAAATGGGCGAAAAGCAAAACGGGATTGCTGTGGCTATCAATGAAACGATTGTACCCAAAACAGAGTGGGCAAAGACCTACTTAAAAGCAAACGACAATTTATTAATCATTAAAGCAACTCAAGGAGGGTAAATTATGAGCAAAAAAGATAAATCACCCGTGCAGGGTAGTATTTCGAAAGGACCAATCAGCGGTTCTAAAAAAGTGTATGTACCGGGAAAAATTCACGACATCAAAGTAGCGATGCGTGAAATTTCGGTTTCACCAACAAAATTGTTTAGTGGTGGAACGATGGAGAATCCACCCGTGACAGTATATGACGCAAGTGGACCTTACACGGATGAAAATGCAGTAATCGACATCAAAAAAGGATTGCCACGCATTCGTGAGCAATGGATTTTAGACCGCAATGATGTGGAGCGTTTAGAGTCGACTACTTCGGAGTACGGTCAGGAAAGAAAGAACGACAGTTCGCTTGATCACTTGCGTTTTGAGCATATTGCAAAACCGTTACGTGCGAAAAAAGGCGCAAATGTGTCGCAAATGCATTACGCGAAAAAAGGAATCATTACGCCTGAAATGGAATATATTGCCATTCGCGAGAATCAACGAGTTGAGGATTTAAAGCTGCAATGGGGTGACGATTTCGACACGATGTGTGCACAGCATATTGGCGAGAGCTTTGGTGCAAATACGCCCGTAAACTTAATTACACCCGAATTTGTGCGCGATGAAATCGCAGCGGGTAGAGCTATTATCCCAAACAATATCAATCACCCTGAAAGCGAACCGATGATTATCGGACGTAACTTTTTGGTGAAAATCAATGCAAATATCGGTAACAGCGCCGTGACTTCATCAATTGAAGAAGAAGTGGAGAAAGCAGTGTGGGCTTGTCGTTGGGGAGCTGATACCATTATGGATTTGTCAACTGGAGATAACATTCACGAAACAAGAGAATGGATTATTCGTAACTCACCTGTTCCGATTGGAACGGTTCCGATTTATCAGGCACTTGAAAAAGTGAAAGGTAAAGCAGAAGACTTGACATGGGAAATTTTCAGAGATACCTTGATTGAACAAGCTGAGCAAGGTGTGTCGTATTTCACAATCCATGCAGGTGTTCTTTTGCGCTACATTCCGTTGACGGCAAAACGCATGACAGGAATTGTTTCGCGCGGTGGTTCGATAATGGCAAAATGGTGTCTTTCTCATCACAAAGAGAATTTCCTCTACACGCATTTCGAAGAAATTTGTGAAATCATGAAGGCTTATGATGTGGCTTTCTCGCTTGGAGATGGTCTTCGCCCAGGTTCAATTGCCGATGCAAACGATGCGGCGCAATTTGCCGAGTTGGAAACATTGGGTGAACTGACAAAAATCGCTTGGAAACACGATGTGCAAGTGATGATTGAAGGTCCAGGTCACGTGCCAATGCACATGATTAAAGAGAACATGGACAAGCAATTGAGAGAATGTCACGAGGCACCTTTCTACACATTAGGACCTTTGACAACGGATATTGCCCCAGGTTATGACCACATCACTTCGGCAATTGGTGCTGCGATGATTGGCTGGTTTGGCACAGCGATGCTTTGTTACGTTACGCCAAAAGAGCATTTAGGTTTACCGAATAGAGAAGATGTGAAAACAGGAGTAATCACGTATAAGCTTGCTGCACACGCTGCGGATTTAGCGAAAGGACACCCTGGAGCGCAATACAGAGATAACGCGTTGAGCAAAGCCCGTTTCGAATTCAGATGGGAAGATCAATTCAACTTGTCGTTGGATCCAGACACCGCACGTGAATTTCACGATGAAACACTTCCTGCAGAGGGCGCAAAAGTAGCTCACTTCTGTTCGATGTGTGGACCGAAATTCTGCTCGATGAAAATCAGTCAAGAGATTCGCAACGACGCGGAAGCGGGAATGTACGAGAAGTCAGAAGAATTTAAACAAAAAGGAAGAGAAATTTATTCTTAATGTTGATAGTTGTCTCCAGCCCGGAAATGTTCGCAAATGAACCCACGGTAATGAATCAATTATTTGCCGCAGGATTGAATTTGTTTCATTTGCGCAAACCTGAAGTTGGAGAAGAAGAACTCAGAAGCCTGTTGACGGCGATTTCGGAAGAATATCTTCCGCGAGTAGTGCTCCATCAACATCATCAGTTGGCGAAAGAATTTGGTATTCACAGAATCCATTTCAAAGAAGCTGAGCGGATGAAACTGACGGAAAGCGATTATCGGAGTATGGAAAAGACGGACTTGGTGTATTCCACATCCGTACATTCTCATGAAGCTTTTCAGACCTTGAATGAAGTGTTCCGCTACGCATTCTTCGGGCCTGTTTTTGAAAGTATTTCGAAACCTGGGTACAAACCCGAAAAGGAGACGAAGGCTGACTTTGCAAAACACAGGTCAACAAAGTTGATAGGAATAGGAGGGATTACACAAGCAAATGCCTCTTCAGTCTTTGAAATGGGATTTGACGGTGTTGCAATTTGCGGCACGATTTGGCAGAGCGAAAATAAAGTAGAAGCATTTGAAAAAGTAAACACGGTATGCAAGACAGACCTTACATATTGACAATTGCAGGTTTCGACCCAAGTGGAGGTGCCGGGCTAACAGCTGACACCAAAACGTTCGAGCAGCATAAAGTGTATGGTTTGGCCATTTGCTCGGGAATTACTTTGCAAACGGAAGATACATTTTTAGATGTGCGTTGGGAGAAACAAGCGGATTTGTTAGTGGCATTGGAAGTGCTGTTGAAGAAATACCCAGTTACGGTAATTAAAACAGGAATCTTGCCCAATGTAGATTATTTCGAGAAGATTGTAAGCTTTGTGAGTGCATATTATCCGCTGATCAAAATTGTGGTAGACCCTGTGTTTAAAGCTTCTGCAGGATTTGAGTTGTTTGATTTTTCATCGAGAGAACGCTTTTACAAAAGTTTGGAGAACTGTTACTTGATTACACCCAATTTGGAAGAGGTGAAGTGGATTACAGGTGAAGAAGCAGAAGAAAAAGCCGCAAGCGAATTGGCAAAACACTGCGCAGTTTTTCTTAAAGGAGGACATCGCACAGCTAAAAAGGGAGTCGATTATTTGTATGAAGACAAAGAAATCACCGAATTTTTCCCAACTAAAGAAAGCACAAACAGCAAGCACGGGACAGGTTGTATCTTGTCTGCAGCAATTGCTTCTAACTTAGCTTTGGGTTTTTCGCTTATAGAATCTTGCCGAAGAGCAAAAGTGTATTTGGAGAAAGTATTGGAGAGTAACAACACTTTATTGGGATATCATCATGTATAGATTTCAGTACATATCACAAGGTCAGACAGCTGAAGAACATCTTTCGAACTGCAAAGACGTTTTGACAGCAGGAGGAAAGTGGATTCAATTGCGCATGAAGAATTTTTCGGAGGAAATTGTCGAAAAAACGGCGTTGGAAGTGCAGTCTTTGTGTGCACAATTCGGTGCAACTTTTATTCTAAATGACAATGTAATTCTGACAAAAAAAATCAATGCTGATGGAGTTCATTTGGGGTTGACAGACACTTCAGTAAAAGATGCGCGTTTGATTTTAGGTCAGGATAAAATCATTGGAGGAACTGCCAATACGTTTGAAGACGTTGTGCAGCGCATTGACGAAGGGTGTAATTACATCGGCTTAGGTCCGTATAGATTTACATCGACAAAAGATAAGCTGAGCCCGATTTTAGGATTGGAAGGTTACAGAACCCTAATCAACAGACTGAATGACGAGCAAAGAAAAACACCTATCGTAGCGATTGGTGGAATTCAGGTAGAAGACATCTCCCTCATTTTGGAGACAGGAATTAGCGGAATTGCTCTATCAGGCATTTTGACTAATTCCGAGAATAAGAAAGAAATTGTAGAACGCATTAATACGAAAATATATGAACCCGTTTAAAATAGGAGACAAGGAATTAAACTCGCGTTTGTTTTTGGGAACGGGAAAGTTTGGTTCGCCAATCGAAATGCAAAATGCCATTATTAATTCAGGTTCTGAATTGGTGACAGTCGCATTGAAACGAATTGATTTGGAAACCGATACCGACTCGATTTTGGCTCATTTACCCAAGTCAGTCAACTTATTGCCCAATACATCGGGAGCGAGAAATGCAAAAGAAGCTGTTTTCGCCGCGCAATTGGCACGCGAAGCATTGGAGACGAATTGGCTAAAACTTGAAATTCACCCCGATCCAAAATACTTGTTGCCCGACCCAATAGAAACATTAAAAGCGACGGAAGAGTTAGCTAAATTAGGTTTCATAGTATTGCCTTACATTCACGCAGACCCAGTGTTGTGCAAATTATTGGAAGATGCAGGCACCGCAGCAGTGATGCCTTTAGGTTCGCCCATTGGTACCAATAAAGGACTGAGAACAATTGACTTTTTAGAAATTATTATCGAGCAAAGTCGCGTTCCCGTAATTGTGGATGCAGGAATTGGAGCCCCATCAGACGCTGCGAAAGCAATGGAGTTGGGTGCGGATGCCGTTCTTGTAAACACCGCAATCGCAGTAGCAGGAAATCCAGCAGACATGGCCACAGCATTTAAAATGGCGGTGATTGCAGGTCGTATAGCGTATGAATCGAAATTAGGAAAGATTCAATCTTCAGCGATTGCATCAAGTCCATTAACGTCTTTTTTGAATGAGTAGTTTTGTAGACATATTCAACACGCTCTCGTGGGATGAGGTAAAGGAATCGATTTATTCCAAGACAGAGAAAGACGTGCTTCACGCATTGTCCGCTTCAAAATTGTCGTTGGAAGACTTTAAGGCATTGGTTTCGCCTGCTGCAGAACCTTATTTGGAGCAAATGGCTGCAAAATCGAGTGCACTGACACAAAAGCGTTACGGAAAAACGATTCAGCTCTATGCACCCATGTATTTGAGCAACGAGTGTAACAATATTTGTACTTACTGCGGCTTTAGTCTGACCAACAAAGTAAGGCGCAAAACCCTTTCTGACGAAGAAATTGTACAAGAAATTGAAGCCATAAAGAAAGATGGATTTAACCACATCTTATTGGTGACAGGTGAGGCGAATTACACGGTGAATATTCACTATTTCTTAAAGGCGATAAAGATTATAAAACCGTATTTCGCCAATATTTCGATAGAATTTCAGCCCTTAAGTGTGGAAGAATATCGCCAAGCACATGATGCAGGAGTATACTCCGTATTGGTTTATCAGGAAACGTATCACAGAGAAGTGTACAAGACCTATCACACAAAAGGTAAAAAATCGAACTTCGATTACCGTTTGGAAACACCAGATAGAATAGGCGAAGCAGAAATTCACAAAATCGGTTTAGGCGTTTTACTTGGATTAGAAGATTGGCGCGTTGATTCCTTTTTCTGTGCAGCACATTTAGATTATTTGGAGAAGAAATTCTGGAAAACAAAATACTCCATTTCTTTCCCGAGAATGCGTCCTGCAGAGGGAATTATTGAACCCAACGTGATTGTAACAGACAAACATCTTGTGCAATTGCTGACAGCTTACCGCTTGTTCAACGAAGATGTGGAATTGTCTATTTCTACAAGAGAATCGGAACACTTTAGAAATAACATTATTCCACTTGGCGTAACGTCAATGAGTGCGGGGTCGAAAACAAATCCTGGTGGTTACTCGGTAGAACCTGAGTCGCTGGAGCAGTTTGAGATTTCCGATGAGCGTTCGGTTCATGAAATTGTGGAGTTGATCAAAAGCAAAGGATACGAAGCCGTTCATAAAGATTGGGACAAACAATTCAGTGAAGTCAATGCTTAGCAAAGAAGAATATAAACGCTACCAAAAGCAGGTGATGCTGGACGATGTGGGCTTACTTGGGCAAACAAAGTTGAAAGATGCAAAAGTACTTGTCATCGGTGCGGGAGGTTTGGGTGCGCCACTGCTTCAGTATTTAACTTCCATGGGAATTGGAACAATAGGCATCGTTGATTTTGATGTCGTTGAAATATCGAATCTCCACCGTCAAATTTTGTTTTCTCCAGAAGATACCGGACGATTGAAAATAGATGTCACTAAAGAAAAGTTGGCAAAACAAAATCCATATATTTCCATAAACACTTACCTTGTATTGTTGTCAGAAGAAAACGCCGAACAAATTTTTTCTGATTACGACTTCATCGTGGATGGCTGCGACAATTTTTTAACTCGTTACATTGTCAACGATACATGCGTAAAAATGGGGAAACCATTGGTGTACGGTAGTATCTTAGGATATCAAGGACAAGTAGCGGTATTTAATCACAAAGGAAGTAAACACTTACGCGATTTATTCCCCGAACCACCCAACGCTGAAGACGTGCCAAGTTGTTCAGAAAATGGTGTAATGGGTTATGTTCCTGGAATAGTGGGATTGTATTTGTGTGATGTGGTGACGCAATTGATTTTGGGTCAGTTTGAACAAGTGAATACCTTGTTTTTGATTGATTTGAAAACGATAGGTGTAAAGCAACTAAGCTTTTAGATTGAAATCAAAAAATCGCCAGAGAAAGAATTTCGTGTGTAAAAAATTAGTAACTTGCTCGACATCAACTAATACATTTTACAATGATGAAGATTATTGAAATTATCTTTCTGGCAATGATGTTCAATACGGCAGACTCACTCTCTGCTCAGGACACCACAACGTTATCAAATCATTCAAATTTAATTGGAGTTGGTCAAGTTCCACCAGATTATTACGGTGAAGTTGGCGGATTGACGGGAGATGAGTTGAAAACCCATCTTCATAAAAGGATTTGCAACCACAAAAGATTCACGTACGACCAAGCATGGGAAGCCTTGGCTAAAACCGATTGCGATGATGTAACCGCTGAGAATGTAGTTTTGCTTTACACGCTCCGTTCTCAACCTGCAGCTCAACGAGATAGAGGTACATCTTATGATTATACGGCAAATGGTTACATTTTGAATGATTCGTGGAATCGTGAGCACGTTTGGCCAAAGTCGCATGGTTTTCCGAAAGAGTCCGACACGGCGTATACCGATTTACACCATTTGCGACCTGCAGATCGTTCGGTAAATTCTGCCCGCAACACACGTTCATTTGACGGATGCACAGAAGCCTACCTTGATAACGGCGGTACAATTGAAACACCTTGCCGCACTTCAAGAGACCAATGGTCGTGGGAGCCCCCTGATGAAGTAAAAGGCGATATTGCCCGTATGTTGTTTTACATGGCAGTGCGCTATGAAGGTCCTGATTACGACCTTGAAATTGTGGATAGCATTATTCCTTCAAGAAATAAAAATCCTATCATAGGTAAATTGAGCACTTTGTTAGAGTGGCACAAAAATGATCCTGTAGATAATTGGGAGCGGAGAAGAAATCACGTGATTTATCACAACTATCAAGGTAATCGCAACCCGTTTATTGACCATCCGGAGTGGGTTGAGTTGGTTTGGGGGGAGTAATAGTTTACCACAGAAATATGAAGAAATTCCTCAAATACACTTTCCTTTTATTTTTACTACTCCTTGTTTCAGCAACAGTATACAATTACTTGCCCGAAACTCCTTTACCCACAGATAAACCAATTGACAGAATTATTGTGGAGAAATCAATTCGTCGGATGCACGTGATGAGTGGGGAAGAAGTGCTTAAGACGTATAAGATTTCATTGGGCAAAAACCCTATTGGAGCAAAAGAGTTTGAAGGAGATAAGAGAACACCAGAGGGAGTATATACCATAAACGATAAAAACGCGCAAAGTGGTTATTTCCTGAATTTAGGTATCTCGTATCCGAATGCAGCTGATCTTTCGAACGCAAAAAAATTCAATTACAACCCAGGGGGCGACATCAAAATCCATGGGTTGCGAAACAAATTAGGCTTTATAGGGAAATTACATCGCTTTTCAGATTGGACTTTGGGCTGTATTGCCGTTACCAACGATGAAATGCAAGAGCTTTTTGATAATGTACCCATTGGAACGGTGATTGAGATTAGAAAGTAATATTTCTTCCTTAACGTTAACGTTTTGCTGAAAACGATAAAAAATAGTTAAATTTTGGAGAAACTATCATAAACGATATACTTTCGTACTTATGAAACAGCTTTTACTTTTGATAATGCTACTTTTAGGTGTAAACTTCAACACCTATTCATGTTGTAGCGCTGGTCAGTATAGGTTATTTCCACTTGGTATTTCGGAAAGCAAAATTATCGTAGCCGAATTTCGCCTGTCACGCTTTTGCGAAGTTGACGGGAAAATGGGAGAAGGAATGGGAGAGGGGAACATCTTTCTTTACAGAGGTGTAGTGAATTTGGGTTATTTTAATGGTGATTCAGTTGTTTTTATTGCAAATATTGACACCTTAGAAGTGAACGAATGTGAGTGTGAATATATGACTGTTGTTGAAAAATCCGAACTCGCAGAAAACCTTATACCCTATTATCAAAAAGCATTAAATCAAGCAATGCTTTTACCTGATTTTGAGGCAGCAGTACCACTTTCTTATCAATATCATGATAAAGATGAACCCATAAATGGAATGTGGTTTGAAAATGACACAATTATAGAATTACAAACAACTGATGGTGCAATGGAGTTGTATCCCGTTAATTGGGGACCTATGGGGTACTTGACCAGAATTACTGAAGTGAAAACATATGACATTGCTGGCGATACGGTAACTGTTATCAATCTTAGTGTGAATGCCGATCATAATCTTACTAAAGAGAAAATTCAATCAAATACCAAACGATTTAAACAGCTGAATACAGCATTAACTTATTGTGTAACCCAGTTCCATGGATATAATAGTGATTATATCATTTTAAGGTGAAAATGGTGAATTAAAAAATTTCAAAATGAAACGAACATTTCTAAAAGCAGAATGGCGCAAGCTTTTGATGGCAAATTACGAAGTCGATAGAAAGGTTTTAGAGCCGTTTTTACCAAACAACACTGAACTAGATTTATGGAATGACAAATGTTACGTGAGTTTAGTTGGCTTTATGTTTGTGAATACGAGAATTAAAGGAATTAAAGTACCACTTCACGTAAATTTTGAAGAAGTTAATCTCCGTTTTTATGTACGCTATAAAGATGAGGGTGAGTGGAAGAGAGGCGTGGTTTTCATTAGAGAAATTGTACCAAAGCGCATGTTGACTTTGGTGGCGAATACTATTTACAGAGAAAATTATAAGACCCTTCCAATGTCACACAGTTGGCAATTAGGTGAAGATAATCTACAAGTTGAATATAAGTGGAAGAAACAACGCGATTGGAACTTTATGCGCATTAAAACTGAATCACAACCAATGGAAATTAAAGTGGGTAGTGAAGAAGAGTTTATTACAGAACACTATTGGGGGTATACCAAAATCAATCAACGTAAAACAGCTGAGTATGGTGTGGAGCACCCGACGTGGAAAGTTTACAATACGCTTGATTATACTATTGATGTTAACTTTGGTGAGAATTACGGTCAAGAATTCACCTTTTTAAATTCACAATCACCTAAATCCGTTTTTCTAGCTGAGGGTTCTGAGATTAAAGTGAAATCAGGACGTAGAATATAAAAAAAAGCGAACCATACGATTCGCTTTCCACTAAAATTCTATTTGATTTTACATCATCTTCCCTAACACGTCAGCTGAAACCTTTAAGATTGTCACAACAGGATCTGTGTTTGCTTTTACTGTCACAGTCTTAGATTGAACTCCAGTTTGACCTTCTTTTGGACTGAAAATTACTTCAATTTCTCCCGTTTCACCTGGAGCGATTGGCTGCTCAGGTTTCTTTGGAACAGTACATCCACATGATGCTGAAGCTTCAGTAATAATAAGCGGAGCACTTCCTGTATTCTTTACTTTAAACACATATTTATTATCTGTCCCCACCATCACTTTGCCAAAATTGTGTTCGTACTTTTCAAATGAAAGTGTCGTGTATTGCTTCTTAGAAGGATCATTTTGAGGCTCTTGATAGTCACTTTCTGACCAACCGTCAGCAGCAAGTTTACTTTTCACTTCACCTTCTTTTCCTTTTACGGTGTCTTCACTTTTGTTATCAGAACATGATGTAAACAGAGCTACTGCTATTGCAGCTATCCATACTTTTTTCATTATTAAAAAATTTAATTTTTAGCCAATTTAGATTTGTCGTATTCTTTGTTTTTGAGCACTTCAATTGCTTTCAACAAGATTTCATTTGTTTCGTTGTAAATTTCGTAAAAACGATCATAATCCCATATGTTTTGAGCTACAAATCCTTCAATTCTTTTTTTGACTAAGAAATGACTTTCATTAAATTCTTCCTCACTATATTCTAAATCAGGATTTTCCTTTCCTAAATAAATCAAAAATTCTTTTTCAATTTCTGGGTAAAAAGCTTCAATATCCTTTTTGTATGTGTCAAAATCAGGAAAACGTTTTTTAAGCTCCTCGCGATTATTGTTTACATACTCAATCGCAAAGCCGTTCATGTTTCCTTTACGCGCTATATCTCTGAAAAAATCGTTGACTCCTGTTGTGTCTAGTGGTACAAAAACATCAGGCATAATTCCGCCTCCACCATACACTTCACGCGCACTGATTTTTGTGCGATGCATTAATGAATCTGGAAGTTTGATACTGTCTTTGTGCATATACTCACCTCTAAGGTATCTATTTACACGATCTTTTTCATATTCTTCCGAGTCTTCGTATGGTTTTTGAATGAAACGACCAGAAGGAGTATAGTAACGCGCAATAGTCAAACGGATTTGCGCACCATCAGACAAATCAATTGGGCGTTGAACTAAACCTTTTCCAAAAGAACGGCGCCCTACAATTAACCCTCTGTCCCAATCTTGAACTGCACCAGAAAGAATTTCACTTGCTGAGGCAGATCCCTCATCAATCAACACTACCAAACGACCTTTTTCAAAAACGCCTTTTTCATCAGCTAAATATTCCTGGCGAGGCTGTTTTCTACCTTCAGAATATACAATTAATTTATCCTTGTCTAAAAATTCATCCGCAACAACTTTTGCCGCATAGAGTAATCCTCCGCCATTTCCTTGCAGGTCGAAAATTAAATCCTCCATACCTTTTTCCTTTAAGTCTTTCAAGGCACTGCGAACTTCTTCAACAGTTGTGCGCGAAAAACTAATGAGTTTGATATAGCCAATTCTATCATCAACCATGTATGAACTCACGACGGAGTTTACAGGAATCTTATCGCGTTTGATTGTGTAATCAATTGTTTCTTTTTCATTTTTTCGTTTGATAGTGACGATTACTTTTGTACCAAGTTCACCCATTAGTTGCTCGCGTACATCAGAGTTTTTTAATCCTATCCCAGCCACATTTTCCCCATCTACAGCCACAATTTGATCACCAGCACGGATACCTAATTTTTCTGATGGTCCCCCAGGAATTGGGTTTACAATCATCAAGGTGTCTTTAATGATTTGAAAGCGCACACCAATTCCGACAAAACTTCCGTTGATTTGTTGGTTTGCATCGTCTACATCTTCTTTTGGAATGTATACAGAGTGTGGATCTAATTTCTCAAGCATTGCCACAATAGCCTCATTTGCCAAATCGTCAGCATCTACATCATCCACATAAAAATAATCAATGAAGCCCAACGCTTCAGAAATTCGACTTTCAGGTTTGACAACTCTGTCAACTTGTCCGAATACAATTCCAGCAAAAAGAATGTGGACAATTAGTAAAGATATTTGATATATGCGCATATGCCTAGTGTTTATTGAATGTTTGAATCCTAAATTTACAAATAATTTTCTGTAAAAAAGGTTATTTACCATTTTACAACAATTTTTAAGCCAATTTGTGCTTACAATCAGAATTTGAACATCAAGTTGTGTATTACATCTACTGACTAGGTCTAATTCACATGATAATAATTAAGAACTTCGAAGAAATTTATAATTTTATGCGCATATTCATATTCACCCTGTTTTTTATTCCCCTCATTGCAGCAGGGCAAATAAAGGAATTTGATAAACTGGAGATGCTTTATGATCAAGGTCATTACACAAAAGTTTTGCGCGGAGCAAATCGCTTGTTGGACAAACCTGAATATGATTTTTCGCTTTTGCCATCATATTATAAAAGTGTGGCGATGTTTCAGTTGTACCGAAATGAAAAATGGCGCAAACGAAATCCAAAAGCTATTGAAGAAGCGACTGAGTTATTTCAAATGGTTAAGCGTGAAGATCAGGGCGGTAAAATTTTTAGCGCACATTATTATGAAGTCCAATCACTTAAAAAAGATTTACAGTCTTTTGCCGAACAAGCTAAGCAAGAAGGAAATGAAGCTCTGCATGCAAGTGTAAACAAGACAATTAACACCGTGTTTTCAGGAATTGTTGGTTTAGATGAGCTCGAGTCGATTGTCGAGAAAGTAGATGATGTTGAAGTAAAAGAGGCTTTGGGTAAAGGTGGAACAAGAGCTGAAATCGTTGAGTTTGCTCAGAAATATGTGGGAGTACCTTATAGACCTGGAGGAATGGATTCAAAAGGATTTGATTGTAGCGGGTTTACTTCGTTTGTATTCAATGAATTTAATACACAACTCCCACGAATAGCACGCGACCAACAAAAATCTGCTCAACCAGTAGATTTAAAAAAAGCTCAACCAGGTGATTTGGTGTTTTTTAATAGTGGTAATGGTGTAAATCACGTAGGAATCGTGGTGGTAAATCATAACGGCTCAATCAAAATGGTACACGCAAGTACCAGTCAAGGAATTGTAATCACTGATATCGAATCGTCTTCTTATTGGAGTAAACGCATTCACAGCGCAGGAGCTTATTTGGATTAAGGTTGTTAATGAAGGGTAATTACTTTTCTATATCTCTGAAGCTGACTTCTTATTAAACAGCACCGCAATCGACACAACTAAACTCCCATAAATACTCCACAACCAAAGTGTAAAAGCTATAGTTGTAGTTGTATTGAGTGCATAAAAAGAAAGAAACAACGAGATGGTAAGCACCACTGTGGCAATTTTTTCGATTGTACGGGTATTGTTTTGAGAAAATACGCCTGTGTGGTTAATCAGTATGCCATACACTCCAACAGTTAATCCTATCCAAACAAACAAAGGTGTTTCAATAATTAAAGATGATGTACTAAAAAATGAAAATGAAATTAATGGTAAAAAGCTGAAGAAAGTAAATAAAAAACGTACAACTGGCCTATTGTCTTTTAGGTAATCAATTGCTTGGTTCAATAAAACCAAAAATAAGCCGCAGAGCAAGAAAAGGATTTTAATTGTTGAGGGGAAATCGGTTTTTTGGGGAGATAAATCGCTAATCAAATAGAATGCAACTAAAGGAATTACCAATAATAAAGCTAATGTCAGTATATATAGTTTTTTCCTCATATTTTAATTCCAAACACACATACATCATCAACTTGCTCCATGTCACCCTTCCAATCGTCAAAACGCTGCTCCAAAATAGCATATTGTTCGTGCATTGGGAGTGTATAGATGGTACTAAGGAGTTCTTTAAAAGGTTTCGATTTAAACTTCTTACCATCAACGTGACTTGAAGGCCCTCCAAACTGGTCAATATATCCGTCAGTGTAGAGGTAAACCACATCGTCTTTTTCCATTTGGAAACGGTGTAAGGTGAAAGGTTTTGAGTTTTCAAACTGACCAATTGGTTGTTTATCAGCTTTAATTTCAATAATCTCACCTTTTCGAATGATTACACATGGGTTGTTTGCACCTGCGTAAAGCAATTCGTTGGTTTTCTTATTCCACGCACAAAGTGACAAATCCATTCCGTCTTTGACTTCCGAATGATTCTGCCCTCTGAATGAATCCAATACAATTTCTCGTAATTTATCTAATATTTTATTGGGTTCTAAAAGTTCAAACTCGTTAGTAGCTCTAACTAATCCATTGTGTCCAACGATACTCACAAATGCTCCTGGTACACCGTGTCCCGTGCAGTCAATAGCTGAGAAAAGGAATATGTCCTTAATTTGTTCAGCCCAATAGAAATCACCCGAAACAATATCTTTAGGGCGATAGAAAACAAAGTGGTCTACGTGCATTGAACTCAAGTGTTCTGCACTTGGAAGAATAGTATTCTGAATACGTTTGGCGTATTTAATACTGTCTACTAAATCTCTATTGATTTCTTCAATTTTATTTTTTTGCTCAGCTATTTCTTGAGTACGTTCCTTAACAGTGTCTTCAAGTCGTTGGTTTTGAAGCTTTACTCTTCGAATAGAAATTCGGATCAGTCCATAAATTATCAAAATTAAAATAGCTACATAACATAGGAAGGCCCACCAAGTACGGTACCAAGGTGGGAGAATGATAAATGTATAACTATCAATCTCACTTAAATTCCCATAAATGTCTTGTGATTGCACATTAAGAGTGTATTTTCCTTCTGAGAGTTTATTATACACCATGAAATTTATGCTGGACCAATCAGACCAATTATTATCAAAACCATCTAGACGTGTGCGGAAGCGGAGTTTTTCAGAACCGTAAAAAACAGGTGTCGTATATTCAAAGCGAATGCTGTTGTCTGAATAGGGAATTGAGATAGAACCTAAAAGAGAAAAATGCTGTCCATGTAAGGTGTCATTTGCTGTCGTAATGCGTGAGATTACAGCTTTGAAAGGAATGTTAATGTTTTCATTTGCAGATTCATTATACACGTACACTCCTTTTTCTCCACCCATCCAAATGAGTTGATTCTTGTCGTGTTTGATACTGTGAATTACATCTTGTTCTACCAGAGGAAGCGGTGGTTTTGTCCATTTCCACTGTTTGTCGACATATTCAATGTATCCAATTTCCCGATATTCTGACTCTTGATCTTCGTTGAAAAACAAAACTAACCAAAGTCGTTTATCACTTTCATTGTAAATCCGGTGTACATACAACCTGTCTTTGTAAAGCGTTTTGTTTGTAGTTACATCAAAAGGTTTTAACTGATTGGTCTCATCAATAGTATACAATCCATTGTTACTTCCAATAAATAATTTGTTTTGAAATAAGGAAACATAATAAATTAAATTATCCTTTATTTTGGGCTTTTCTGTGAGGTATTCAACTTTTTTATTGGCTAAATTATAGACACCAATGCCTTTGTCTTTAACCGCAAAATAGATATTTCCTTTATATTCAACTAAGCTTCGTACTTCTCCATCACTTTCAGGTAATAAAATTTCGAATTCCCACCCAGTTGCAGTGATTTCCAATCGCCCAATTCCACCGGGGGAATCAAAGCCACAATAGATTACATTTGGGTTTTCCTTCGATTGATACAAGGCCCATACGTACGTGTCGTATTTGACAATCTGTTTTTTAAATTCTTTCGTTAATTCGTAAATGCCGTTGTAACCAATTACCAAGCATTTTTCGCCAAAAGTAGTTTGGAAAACTTCTAATCCAAAAGTGGGTTCGTTGATGATGCCTGAATTCATAAAATGGCTCTTTCCTTCTCCACTTTCTAGCATAAACAAATCTGTTCGTGTGGCGAGAATTTGTTTGTCATTAAATTGTTCAATGGCTTCAGTTGCGGCCAGAATTCCTTGGTTTTGCTTGAAAATGGTAACAGGAGACGAAAGTTCAATTAATGAAATCCCGTTGTCGAGCAAGAGCCAGAGGTTGTTGTTGCGATCAAAGAATAATTCGAAAACAGATACGTTGATTAGTCCAGCGTCGGCACTAAACTGGCGTATTAACTCTCCCGATTTATTGTAAACTAGCAATCCATCATTATCTGTCCCGATATAGATTAAATCTTTTTGAGTGAGTACAACATTTATTTTGTATTGAGATAATCCAATAAAATCAACTTCATTATCAACCCAATTAAAGTGGTTGTTACCAATTTGCATTACTGAAACATAACTACCTTGCTCGTCAAATAAAATGAGTTTATTATTAATTTCAACTGCGCCTCGGATATTCTTTAAATTGAGATCATCGGGTGGAGTGATTTCAATAAAACGTTTTGAACCATCTGCAAGATAAAGGAGTTTGATGTCTTCAGAAGGATTGTTCGACTGTGTCTTTTTTACTAAAGCCAAGAAACCTTTTCCAAAACGTTGTGAAGTTGTAATTCGTCCATTATCCACTTTAAGAATGATTTCAGAGATTCCATTCTCGTAACTTAGTACACCATTTGATCCAAAAAAGAGAATTTGATTCTGTTTCGTTTCAAAGATGTTCCACACTGCACCAATTGGATTCTTCTCAAGTAATTTTTGATCTAAGGGAACGAATAAACGTTTGCCAATAGAATCATGGCTGATGAGACCGATTTCATTTTTAGCACCTACATAGATGGAGTCGTTTGAAGCATGAAAAAGGCGTGTTACAGCAGACTGATGTGAAGTGACAATTCTACTCCAATGTACACCGTCGAAAATGAGGACTCCTTTGTTGTTGGCAAAATAAAGTTGCCCTGTTTTACCCTGTGTACCATGCCAAATTTGAGCAGAAGCTTTGTAGTCATTTACAGAATAATTGGTTGCATCAGGGAAAACACCAAACGCAGTTTGATTTTGCCCAAAAGTAATAGTGCAAAGTAAGTTAATTGCTAAAAGGACCCAAAATCTGAATTGATACACACCTAATTTATTTACAATGAACCAAATGTACGAAAATAGCTCAAAAGTAGCATGTTGATTGAAAAAATCTTAGGCAATTATAAAAATAAGCGCTGCAATAATGAGTAGTTGAACAGCAAAAATGATAAACCCAAACCCAATGGCTTTCTTCCCTGATGAATAAAGATTTGAAAAGCTGATTTTCATTCCAATTGCCGTCATTGCCATGGTGAGCGTGATCAAAGCGATGAATTTGATGATGGCTAATATAGATTCTGGAAGTTCAATGTATGAGCCTAAAATGGTTACAGCGATAAATGCCCATAAATAAATCGGGAGTTTGAAGTAGTCTCTAAAGTTTTTCGCTTCTTTTCGATTAACTAAGAAACTGAAGAAGATTACTGCGGGCGCCAAAAGTGCAATGCGAATCATTTTTACTGTTAGTGCAATTCCACCAATCTCATCGCTCATTCCGTAACCTGCTCCTGTAACGTTACCTACCGAGTGAAGTGAACCACCAATTACTATTCCTGCCGTATCAGCTGAAACGTTGAAGTAGGGGAGAACGAAGGGAAGAATAATCATTCCGATTCCACCCATCAAATTGACAACAGCCATTGCAACGCCGATGTCTTCTTTGTTTTTTGTGATACTTGGCGCAACTGCGGCTATAGCAGATGACCCACAGATTGATGATCCAAATCCAACTAACAATCCTGTAGATCCAGGGCATTTTATTTTGTTGCTGATAAATTTGGTAGCGACCAATACCAATAAAATGGTTCCTAAAATGATGGACAATGTTTCCCATCCCATTTCCCCTATCTGACTGAGATTGATTTCAAACGCTAGAAATACAATGGCAATTTCTAAAATGGATGAGCTGCTAAGGTTAATCCCAGGCTGTAGAGAGGAATGTAACTTGAATGTGTTTCCAATAATCAACCCGAAGATCAATCCAAGTAATACGCCATTCATTCCAGGTATATAAGGCGCTGAAAAGTGAGCGAATAGTGCCAAAAGCAACATCGCTCCAACTCCCTTTGTGTATACCGAAAAATTGAATTTCATCCGTATGTATTTCTAATTGCCGAAGATATTTATAAAAAACCGGATGAAATGTGATTATCATCACAAACGATCGCGTTAAGGTTTATTAACTGCTTTGAATAATGTATTCTCGGGGTATTTTTTCAATTGAAGTGTGTCACCATCAAATTCGGCAAACGTAAAATACTGAATCCAATCGCCGAGGTTGATGTATGTTGACTTGTCATTCAATTCAATTTCTAAAGGCAAGTGCCTGTGACCGAAAATGAAGTAATCAAAATGTTCTTTTTCCAAGACTTCTTTCGAGTAAATTGCAAGCCACTCGTTTTCATCACCTAAATACTGTGCATCATCATTACCTGTAGATTTTCGACTCTTTCTCGACCAGTAATTTGCAATCCCAATTCCTGTATTGGGGTGAATTCGAGCAAATAACCATTGGCACAACTTGGAGTTAAACACCTTTTTGATAAACTTGTATCCGTAGTCACCAGGGCCTAATCCATCTCCGTGACCGATATAGAATTTCTTTCCTTCAAATTCCACTTGAATAGGTTTGCGGTGCAGCGTTACACCCAATTCTTTAGGCAAGTAATCAAAAATCCACATGTCGTGGTTTCCTGTGAAAATATGTACTGGAATTCCACGGTCAGTTAATTCAGCAATTTTACCTTGAATTCGCGCAAAACCTCTTGGAATAGCATTTCTATATTCAAACCAAAAATCAAATAAATCACCTACAAGATAAACAGCTTTTGCTTTTGGTGCGATTTCATCTAGCCATTTTACCAACAGCTTTTCACGCTCCAAACTTTTTTCATAATTCGGAACGCCTAAATGGAAGTCCGAAGCAAAGTAAAGGTGTTTTTTTTCGTTTGACATTTAGAATCCTAAAAGAGAAGACAGCGCTTGTTCGAGTTGCGCGCCGCGTAGATTTTTTTGAATCACCTTTCCTTCTTTGTCTATAAGGATAGTAAGTGGAATGCTTGATACCTTGTATAATTTAGCAGGAGCACTTGCCCATCCTTTAAGGTCACTTACGTGATAAGGCCAACTCAACTTGTCCATTTCAATTGCTTTTACCCAAGGTTCGCGAGATTTGTCTAATGATACACTGAAAATAGTAAATCCAGCGTCTTTATATTTATTGTACAAAGCAACTACATTCGGGTTTTCCTTGCGACAAGGACCGCACCATGATGCCCAAAAATCAATTAATACGTACTGTCCTTTTAAATCGGAAAGTTTGATGGTTTTTCCATTTACATCTTCCATTACGATATCTGGAACTTCTTGACCCGGGCCTAAGAATTGAGAAGCGTCAAAGCGATCTTGTTGTTGTTTGAGGTTCATTTTCAGTCCCTCAGCTGTTTGACTACCTTCCATTACCTTAATAACTTGTTCCATCAATGATTTGTAAAGTTGAAATTCGGTTTGTGGATCAACGGATTGAACTGGAGCTATAAGTGCGGGAGAGTTTTGGTTTTCTGAAATGAAACGCGTGCGAAAGCTTTGAAACGCATTCATATTCATTTTATATTGTTCCTCAAGTTGTTTTGCTGCTTCAGGATTTACTTGCGCAGTTCTTTGCAATGAATCACGCAAAATATTGAGATTATTCATTTCTCTAAAAAATTCCATCATAGCAGAACTAGCATCATTGCCAATAATATTTGTGAAGTAAAGAAGGTTTTTACCATCACCATAAATTTTGAGGCTGTCACTTTCTGTTAATGCAAGGTTGATGTGTTGAGTGCCCACGCGAAGTACATAGAAATCTTTACCCGGTAATTCGTGATTGATGTGGAAATTTCCAGTTTCATCAAGATTTACAGTCTTGAAATCATTGTAGTTGTTGTTTCCTTGAAATTGTGAAAGGCTAACTGACGTTTCCGTTGTATTGAAAATCTGACCAGAGATATCAACCTTAATAGGACTTTGAGCGTAACTAGTAGTAGTTAGCGAAATTGTAATAATTGTGACAATAAATTTGAATATCTTCATCTTTACGTTTGTTTTTTTATCTGTTTGAGCGCTTAAATTAACAAAAAATATTGGGAATAGCGAAATTTGGCTATTTCCCCAGCAACTCATACAATTTTTGTTCCAATTGTGCGCCGCGTAGATTTTTCGCTACGATAACGCCTTTTTTGTCTATCAAAACGGTATGTGGAATCCCTTGAAATTTATACAATTGAACCACGAGAGAATTCCATTTCATTAAATCGGATACATGATAAGGCCATGCGAGTTGGTCGCGCTGAATTGCCTCTTTCCATTGTTGCATGTTGTCGTCAAGGGAAACGCTGTATACGGTGAATCCTTTGTCTTTATATTGATGATAAAGTCGAACAACATTCGGGTTTTCTTTTCGACAAGGACCGCACCATGATGCCCAAAAGTCGATTAACACATACTGACCGCGAAGTGATGAAAGTTTGATTTCTTTTCCTTCAGGGTTTTCAAGTAGAATATCAGGGGCGCTATTTCCTATTTCTACGGGTTTGTCCATGTTTCCATAAAAGGCAAGTCTTTTCAAGTGTTTTTCGTATTGTTCATACGAACCTTTCCACGATTGAACTTGACTTACAATTGACTTTGTGTAATAAGCGTTAGGGTATTTTTCTTTGTAACTCGCTACAATCAAATCCAAATACTCCATGTATTCTGGATTCCAAAATTGAAAACCATTGTTTGGAAAAAGTTGATTGGCAAGCACCTGATTTAATGGTGAAGCAGGGTTTTCTTTTATGTAGTCGATAGTGAATTCTTCCATCGGTTTTTTGGCCGCCATGATTTTGCGCATCAACCCATTGACAGATGAAGTATCGTTAGGGTCTTGCTTTTGGATAAGCTCGATTGTAGACTGCTGAGAAGTTAAAAATTCCTTCATCATTGATGTATACTCGTTTAAAACGGAAGCATAAGGAATGTTCGATGCAGTAAAATTCTCATACATGTTAGGGAAACTCATTTCTATGTATATAGAATCATTTCCACTTAGCGGAATAGGCACACCAGGATTATTATCCACTAAAATTTGGCAATACAATAGTTCATTTGAAGCAGTTAAATGAAAACTTCCATCACTTTTTACTTCGTAAGCTGAAAGTGGGTTCCATTTTTCGCCGTCATAAGCCATCAGTTTGACCGTTTTTCCTTCAGCTCCCTGAATTTTTCCAGCGACAATTTGTTTTTCACTTTTGTTTTCAGCGACTATATCTTCTTCGTTATTCTCTCCAGAACAACTTGCTAGAAAAAGCGACGAAATCAATATAATAATACTACTTCTAAACATGCTATTTTGTTTTAACCGAACTTTGGCCGGTGAAATTTATTGCTCGAGCAACTCGCGCATCAGTTTGTTGGCTGCTTTTGGATCGGCTTTACCATTTGAAACTTTCATGAGCTGCCCCATAAAGAAACCTACCAATTGCTTTTCACCACTTTTATAACGCTCCACTTCACTTGGGTTGTTTTGCATTACTTCGATAATGAATGTTTTGATGCTGTCCGAATCACTTTCTTGAATCAAGTTCAATTCTTCCGCAATTTGAAGCGGAGTTTTATTTGGAGAAACGAGAAGTTTCGGGAAGACGTGTTGTGATGCAACTGAATGCGAAATCTTACCCTCTTCAATCAGTTTGATAATTTCAGCTATGCGAATAGGTGTCACGGGGAAATCTTCAATTTCAATTCCCATGTGGTTAAGGTATGATTTTACCTCGCCCATTACCCAATTCGCCGCGGCTTTATAATTCGTAGTGTTTTCAATTAGCTTTTCGAAATACAAGGCGATTCCTTTATTGTCAGTCAAGACATAAGCATCGTACTCAGATAATTCTAATTCTTTTGTGTATTTCGCAAACAATTCGCGGGGAAGAGCAGGTAATTTGCTTTTCACCGAGCTGATATAAGCTTCTGTTACTTCAAGTGGTAACAAGTCTGGCTCAGGAAAGTAGCGATAGTCGTTTGCCGCTTCTTTGCTCCGCATTGAAATGGTGATGTTTTTCAACGCATCATACGAACGCGTTTCTTGAAATAATTCTTCTCCATTCTCTATTGCGATAATTTGACGCTCTATTTCAAATTCAATAGCGCGCTGTACGTTACGCATCGAGTTCATGTTCTTCACTTCGACTTTCGTTCCAAATTCACTTGCCCCTTTTAGGCGAACTGAAATATTGGCATCGCAACGCAATGAACCTTCTTCCATGTTTCCATCACAAATGTCTAA
>CAYUQU010000048.1:0-24746 GCA_964447015.1 uncultured Flavobacteriales bacterium | reverse complement strand
TGGACAGTTGCAAGGCGAACTTGACGAAAAATCATGGCTCGTTCTAGATAAATTTGACACACAAGAGATTATGGATACAGAATTTGAGAATATTTGGAAAGAATTGATGTCAAAACAAGGTGGAAAATATCAGATGATGTCAAAATTTCCTTTAGATCCTAGGCTTAATTAGATCTAAGACTTTAGAATTAAAACAAAAGAAATTAGATTGCAAAATTCTAGTCTAGTATCTAGCACCACTTCAGTCCAATTTCAAACAGTAAATCTCAAATTTACGATTAAAAAAGATTAGTTATCAGGATTAAACGTATTAATATGTCTCTCCTTTTTCTCAGGATATACATCTTCAATAGTAACCATAATCCCTGTTTCCTCTACATCCCCAAAATCTGTATTTCTCATAGTACCAAAGGTGCGCATCGTAGGAGAAAGTCCCATGTAGATATTTACAAGAGGTGGAATATTTTCATTTAATCCACGAACATAAGTATTTAGTGCTTTAAATCCTTCTTGAAAATCAAGCCCCTTAAAAATCTCTTCAAATTCTTTTGGATCAGAATGAATTCCTAAAGGTAGTTTTGGTTGCATTAAGCTGTCCTTATCAGGGAAATAAGTATACATGAAATACAGTAAAATATCGCGTGCTTTTGGATCATAATTTGGATACATCGTTACTTTGCCAAAGAAATACTTGACATTATACAACAAGGTCAAAGCACCTAAGCCATCCCAAATATTATCAAGAGCAAAAATACCTTTTCTAGGGTTTACAGACGGCTGATATTCAGGCTGAACCCATGACCGACCTAATTCAATAGTGTAAGGCGCAAATTCTTCCAAAAAGTGCTTAGAGAAATCAAAATACGTGGCTGTAGAAATGCCGATGGAGCCATCACTATTCATTGCCTTATTGATTTCAATAAAACGATATCCACCAATTATAGCTCTATCCTCTCTGCTATATACGATAAGCTGTTCATAGCAAATTTCGTCAGTGTCGTAGTGATCAATATCAAAAGGCAAACCTGTTCCACCTCCAGCGGAGCGAAAAGAAAGTTCGCGCAGGCGACCTATCTCCAGCATCACATTTGGTGAGTTGTGATGGTTGACAATAAAAATCTCGTTGTTGCCTTTATTCGTAAAGCGCACAAAACGTTCACTTGTCAATTCAGACTCCAACACGTCCCGATTAACCGGAGCAATAATATCTTTCATTTTCTTAATCTTATAATCTACTTCATCTCATCATCTACTTTGTAGATAATTTTTTTCACTTCTTCTGCCCATTCTTGATCTGTCTTGCTATCATCAAAATGAGCTGAAGGTATTGGTTCTCCAAAAATAAGGGTTATTTTTTTGTTTTTCTGCTTAAAAGTCTCGTTTGACAAAAAAAGCATTTCAATATTTGCCTTGATTCCCAGTCTTTTTCTCCATGTAGAAAGCAAATAGAAGAAATACGAGAGTTTACCATCTACAAATACAGGGATTACGGGTTTTTGGTATTTTCTTGCACGCGTAATAAAAGTTTTTTTCCACTCCAAATCGCGAATTTTACCGTTTACTTTTCGAGAAACTAAACCTGCGGGAAAAATGAATATAGCGTTTTCAGAGGCGAACAATTCTTCCACATTCTTTAAAGACTCCGCCGCATTCTTTCCGTGTTTGTTAACCCCAACAAACAACCCCTTTAAATTATTGATTTTTAATAATAAATCATTTACAATAAACTTGATATCATCTCTTACTCCCCTTAGTGCTGAAACAATTGTCAACGCATCTATTCCTCCCAAAGGATGGTTCGCTACGAATATCGCTCCTCCTTCTTTTGGTATATTTTCTATACCAATAATTTCAACTTCTATATTAAATTCTTTTAGAACAGCATCACAAAAATCCACTCCGTATTTATCTTCATTTGCGGTCATAAATTCGTTAATCTCACGCTCATGAATGGTGTTTTTTAGATAATTCAGAATGAAACGCGGCATTCGACGATGCAACTTGGGATTCTTACTAAGAATCAACTCCTCTACATCGACAAACTTCTTCGCTAATTTCTTTTTTGATACCATGCTTACCTAAAGTACTATTTTTTATTTATTGCAAATCGATTGTAGAACCATGTTCATCATTGTTGACTCCCATTTGTTTTTCCTCCAACAATCCTATCGACTTATTATACATCATTAATTCTAAATAGGTCTTTTTAAATACAGTGTCTGATCCCCATGGTTTATCTTCAAAAATAGGTTCAAAAGGAACGGAAAGTCCAATCAAATAATAACCTCCATTATCAGAAGGACCTAATACAGCGTGTTTCGTATTGAGAATTTCAAAAGCCTTTTGAATGTCTTCTGACTTCATGTCATCGCAACAAACTCCAATGCAAACAATACGACCAAAACCACGTTTAAAGCCGTTTGTAAAAGCTGATTTCATTCGTTCACCCATATCTCCATCAGCCTGCGCATATTTAATGAAATGGGTTCGTGGCCAGCAATCATCCTCTACGATTTCATGTGGATAATATATATGACGTTTAGCATCTACTTTAACTGCAATTTCTTTTGTGAATAGTTCGCGTTTAGAAAATTCCATACTATCCTCATTCCTTTTACCAGAAGGTAAAGGTGAATCAATAAAAACAATCAATAACTTATCTGTAACTTGTTTGCTCATTCTATCATGAATATACACAATTTGAGCCAAGATAACTAATAACTATTAACACAATTGTTTCAAGAAAATTAGAAATTCACAATCTATTGAGGATAACATGCAAGCGTGTCAAATCGAGGCGAATAACCTGCCCAAACACCTAAAGCTCCACCCACAATATTTGTTGGTGCATTCGCAGGTGAAGCAAATGGATTGCCCCCATTACTATCCTGAATATATTTTATACGCATAAATTCATACACATCATAATCGAAGGAAGATAATTTGATTACAACGGTATCCCCTGTTTTGAAGTACCCTTTAAATTCCTCTGGCACACTATCATCAGTATAGCTACCTTTACTTGCAAAACCAAAATCAAAAAGCAATCCATTAAAGAACTCATCATCAAAGACGGGACTGAAAGCAGGTAAAAACCTATTATCTGGCTGTCCTCCAGGATAGCTATTGTATATTCTACGCATTTGTAAATAATATGTGTTATAAATTGATGCATCATCATTTATTAACAACCAACCAAAGCCATGTTCTTCATAAGACCCATTCAATTTGTAGTAAACAGAATTTAAAACAGGTGGATTTTCGATTTTTGTACTTGATGTGAAAACCTGATCTTCGACATCTATATGCAACGAATATGTTTTTCCAACTTGCCCAAAAATAGCAGAGTCAAATGTCGAATATGCACAAAAATTCATTGTTGTCAAAGCCTCTACACTAACTCCTAAAGCTTCAGCTATCATTGGGTAAAGTGATGGGTCTAGCTCATCTGTACAAAACTCATCTAACACAACAGTAGTCGTTCCATCACTGACAGTAATGGTCGCATTTCGCACAAAGTTATTCTGAAGCGAATTAATATCTGTCGGCGCATACAAATCCTGAGAGCGAGTTAAAACGACTATTGGCGGCATATCAGTCTCAATTCGACCGTCAACAACAATTTTTTGCTGAAAATCAGGTAATTCCAGCTTTACTTCTTTCTCACAAGAAAAGAAAGTAATAACTGCAATTAATAGTATAAATATCTTTAACATCTTCATAATCTAAAACTTAAAATTCCAAGTTATACTCGGGATTATTGGAAATAAGGAGACTTGTTTTAAATCAATTTGAAAATCACCTCCAGAAGCTGAACCATCAGTATCAACATAGACGAAATAAGGGTTCTGACGGTTGTACACATTGTAAACAGACATACTGATATTACTTCTGAGTTTTTTCTTTGTTTCAATTTTTTCTCCTGTCGCTTTATCTCTTTTCATTTTAGTAGGTTTATCATACCATGTAGCTGAAAGATCTAGCCTGTGATAGGCGGGCATGCGGGTTGAGTTTCTCTCACCATACTCATACATTATCTGGTCTCCATTCAGGTACCATGAAACAGGTAAAGTCATCGTATTTCCAGATGCATACACAAACACTCCACCGAAAGTCCATCTTTCACTCAACTTATACGTTAATGCCACAGAAAGGTCATGCCTACGATCATATTTTGCTGGAAAGTATTCAGGTTGCAAATCAGGAAATAGACGTTCGGTTTTAGCTAACGTGTACCCTACCCATCCTGTGAGTTTGCCAATGTTTTTGCGAACAAAAAATTCTATCCCATAAGATCTCCCTGTACCAAACACCAACAGATTATCGGGATTATCATTGACATTATCCTCTGGCACAGCTCCTTCTTGATACTCTATTAAGTTTTTCATTCCTTTATAATACACTTCAATAGAGGTTTCAAACATTCCTTTCATGAAGTTTCTAAAATAACCTAAAGAAGCTTGCCAACCACGCTGGGGAGCTGCTTTATCTGTGCTTGGGAACCAAATATCTGTGGGAAGCGAAACTGCACTGAGAGAAGCGAGATGAATGTATTGATTAACTTGATTGAAGCCAGCTTTAATAGAGGATTTGTCTTTCAGTAAAAATCGTGTACTAATTCGAGGTTCAAGTCCATCATAAAATTTAATCGCTTCATTTTTCCCATATACGATTGAGCTATCGTTGACTTGACCTGGAGATTTTACAAAACGCTCAAATGGACCTATATGTTGATACCAAGAATATCTCAGACCTACATTCACTTTAAACCATTCAGTTATAGCAAAATCATCCTGAACATATACAGCGCCTTCTTGTCCATAAATTCGCTGGATATCACCTGTATCAAAAGTGACGTCTTCAGATTCTGCCGAAACACTTGTGGGAGTAAAGATATGATAGGTATAATTCGCACCAAATTTAACCTCATGTCTAGGATTGGGGTAATATGAAAAGTCTAACTTCCCTCCATAATCTCTAACACCTGAATACAATGAGAAAAGAAAGTTATCCTGTTCTGAGTTAAACTGAAAATTGTAATCTGTAAAAACACCTGATAAATTCATGAACAATTTTTCACCAAAAACGTGATTCCATCTAATCACTCCTGTTGTATTCCCCCAAGGCATTTCAACTTGAAAGTCATCTTTGGTGTTGTTAAAGATAAATTTGTCTTTACCAAAATAACCACTTAAGTAGATTTTATCTCGTTTGGAAATACGATAATTCAGCTTTGCAGTATAATCGTGAAAGAAATAACTTGATCCATGAAAATTTGAAGTCTCAGGCACAAATGCCTTCATAAATAGATCGATATACGTTCTACGCGCACTTACAATGAATGAACCTTTATCTTTAACTATAGGCCCTTCAAGTGTGAGTCGTGAGGAAAGTACGCCAATTCCACCTTCTGCAGAAAAACGCTGATTATTTCCTTCGTTCATATTAACCTCTAACACAGAGGCAAGTCGACCACCGAATTGCGCAGGCATTCCACCTTTAATAAGATTGACATTTTTTATTGCATCGGCATTGAAAACAGAGAAAAAACCGAATAAATGTGAAGCATTATACACAACGGCTTCGTCGAGAAGTACTAGATTTTGATCGGGACCTCCTCCGCGTACATAAAAGCCTTGCGCGCCCTCGTTAGCTGAAGCAACTCCTGGTAAAAGCTGAATGGTCTTAATGATATCTACTTCTCCTAAGAATGCAGGCAAGGTCTTCATTTGAGTAATATCCAACTGAATAGTACCCATATCTGTACTTTCGGTATTGTTATTTTGATTTTTTGAGGTAACAACTACTTCAGATGTGACTTGCGATTTAGGTAACAACTTGATGTCTCTGGAAATGTTTTGGGTGAGTCTTATTGTATCTTCAAAATCCGTAAAGCCCAAAAAGCTAACTCTACACAGATAACTACCTTCAGGCAAACTGATTGAAAAAAAACCGTAACTGTTCGAAACAACCCCTTTTTTGATGTCTGGAAAAAAAACTTGTGCACCAATCATGGTCTCACCAGTTTCGGCGTCTTTCACATATCCACTATACGTATATTTTTCTTGAGAAAAACCAATTGAGGTTAGCGTAACCGCCAGCATGACATAAATATATCGCTTTAACCCACTAGAGCACCACATTGGTTTCCTTGTCAAATTGTTTAAATGAAATCAAAACTGAAATCGCAGCCAAAACGAGCATGACCCCTAAACTAATAAACAACAAACCAAACTCTAATGTTCCAGCAATTAATTCTTTTGTGGCCAAAACTACATTCACAATTGGAATCGCAGCCGTGACCGCGTTAAGTTCTATACCTGGAAAAAAGCCAACCATTGCGGGTAGAATGACAACAATATTCAAAGGCGTAATGATACTTTGTGCTTCTTTAAACGTTTTAGCATAAACAGCGATAGGAATCATAAGTCCAGCAAAGAAAATTGTCAATGGAATCAGCAACATGTAGAGCATACCCAAAAACTTAACACTTAAAATACTGTAAACAATTTCAAGTAATACAGGTTCTTTAATTAAATCCAAAACTTCTATTGAAATAAATAGTCCAAAAAGAGCTAAAGAAGCGGCTAACAAACCTGATAACACTACAACAATCATTTTTCCCAATAAAATCTTCCAACGCGCGACAGGTGTGGTTAAAAGCGTTTCGATAGTACCTCGCTCCTTCTCTCCTGTAAACAAGTCTATCGCTGGATACATACAACCAAGGAAACCGAATGCAATGAATAAATATGGTAAAATTCCACCGGCCAATTTGCCAATAGTTTCTTTGTCACTTGCTGTATTTGAATACTCAACTTCAAGTGGAGTGATTTTCTCGATATTCAAATCTAGCGCCTGAAGACGTTCCATTTTTAAACCTTCTGAAATAACTTCCAAGTATGATTTTACTCTGTCTTTGTTACCTAGTTTTGTCGCATTAATGAATACTTCCATTTTACCTGTACTCTGGCCACTAACGGCTAAGTCAAAATTATCACTAAAAACAAAACCTGCTTGTAAACTATCTGATTGTATTAGTTCTTTTAACGCTATAGTATCTTTAACTGCAATAAGTTGTAGTTTGGATACACTATCAGGAAGCATTTCCAATGATTCAAGTACTACATTCTTTTCCTGCTCGTCAATGTAACCAATGTGCATCACTTTGTCCATAGCGTCTTTTTGAAAACTTTCCGACACATTGACAAAGATTGTGAGAATTACGGGGAAAATCAGGACAGGAATTACAATCATCGTCATCAATGTACGACGATCGCGTAATGTATCTTTTAATTCCTTTCTAAATATTGTGAATATATGCATGATATCAAGCTTGATTTACAATTCTAATGAATTCGGCAGTTAGATTATCTTCTACCATCTGCAATTTAAAGTTTTCTTTGGAATCATTAAACAACAATTTTCCTTTATGGATAATCGCTAGATCATCACATAACAAATCAACCTCAGACATGATATGACTCGAGAATATCACTGTCTTTCCTTGGGTTTTGCAATCTCGAATTAGTTGAATAATTCCTGCAGAAGTTATAACATCCAGTCCACTTGTAGGTTCATCAAAAACAATAACCTCTGGATCGTGAATCATCGTGCGACAGATGGATACTTTTTGTTTCATCCCTGTACTTAACTTGCCAATTCGCTTATTTAAAAAGTCAGTCATATTCAACAATTCAAACAAATATTGCTTTCGTTCTTTCAGTTTCTTTGAATCCACTTCATACAGTTTTCCAAAATAATCAATGATTTCATTTGGTGTTAATCTCGCATAAAGTCCTGTAGACCCCGTTAAAAAACCTATTTTCTTGCGTGCTTCCTGAGCGTGTTTTATAGCGTCAATTCCAGCAATCTTAATTGAACCTGAAGTGGGTTTGTAAATCGTCGATAGCATCCGCATTGTGGTTGTTTTACCCGCGCCATTTGGACCTAAAAGTGAGAATATCCGTCCAGGTTGGCAAGTAAAAGATACATCGTCTACAGCAATCGAGGTCTTTTCTTTAGTATCAAGTTCTTTCTTCTGACGTGAGGAAAGGGCGAATTCTTTGTATAAATTTTCTACTTCAATCATACGCGTTGTTAGAGTTTCTAAAGATACTAAACTACTTTAATCCAAAATTAATATCACCACTTTTTTTCAAATCTTTAACATGATTTCAGATAACACAAAATTTTGAACAGTTGACTAAACAATGGATACAGTTTAAATTATTCTATAAGTCCTAAACACGAATTACACGTAACTTTGTCATATAAAGCATTTATAAGTAATGTTTTTCATAGTAGTTTTTTGGTTTAAGAATCGGTCTCATTCACTTTTCATAGGGTTATAAGTTGGTTTTAGTTTCGGTGAATGAGACCGATTTTTATTTTTCCTCAACAATATAGTGCACTCAAAATTTAATTTACAACTCATCTTTGCTTTCATTTCAAAAAATCGCTTTCTTTGGTTCATGAATCAAAAAGTAGGGCATCATTCTTTTTTTGAATATTTTAAACGCTTTTTATCAAACAAAAGCAATGAGCGCTTTTTTTTCATCGCTATACTCCTACTTAACCTTGTTCCTATACTTATCACACCCTTCTTCCCCACTTTAGACGGACCAGCTCATGCACACAATGCGAAACTAATTTCACAATTAATCTTTGGTGAGCCTTCTGTAGTCAATGACTTTTACACGCTTAATCCTTTTCCCGTTCCGAATTGGAGTGGACATGCCTTGCTCTTATTTTTTCAGTGGCTTCTTCCTGCTTATCTTGCAGAAAAAGCATTACTAATCCTAATTGCTCTTGGAATTCCACTCGCTTTTCGGTCGCTTATTCGCAGCGTTTCTCCCAACCAACTTTTCTTAAGCTACTTTGCGTTTCCATTAACTTATTCAGTTTTGTTTTACATGGGGTTCCACAATTTTTTGATTGGCATAACCTTTATGTTGTTTTCGATGAGTTTTTGGTTTAAGTATTGTCAAAATATGAGTCGCAAATTCATTGTTTATTTTGCTCTTTTACTTACTCTCACCTACTTTTCACATCTATTGACATTTGGCTTATTAATTCTATTTCTGTTTGCATCGGTATTATGGAATTCTTTAGTAACAAAAGAAAATCCATTTAAAAGTAGAAAATCAGGACTTGTTGCATTGCTCGTTTCATCATTCATTCCAATTGTTTTGACCATATTATACTTTGCATCTCGACCTGATTCAGGGGTTAAAAACCATATCGATGTAAGCGAAAAAATGCAGTGGATTTATGACTTTAAATCTATAATGATTCACCGAATTGAAAATTTTAATCTTTCTCCCTCAATCTTTTTTTATGTGCTCGCAGGTCTTTCTGCATACCTCATTTACTCAACCATTAAGTCTTTTCGTAAATCCAAAAACCAAAATCGAACAAAATATGCGAAGAATGCTTTTTGGCTTATTTGGTTACTATTTATTTTCGCTTTATACATCATTTTACCCGACAGTGATGACTACAATGGATTCATTAGTATTCGCCTTTTGTTGTTCCTTTTTATCTTTTTAGTGATTTTACTTACTGTTGCAAACTATCCCGTATATGTGAAAACAGTAACAATCTCTATTGTTTTGTTATTTCAATTTCGAATTCATTACAACAATCTCTATCCAATTAAAGAATTAAACGAAATTGCAACAGACTGTTTTTGGTTGTCTAGACATGTAGAAAAGAACAATGTGGTTTTACCAGTAAATTTATTGGACAATTGGCTAACCATGCATATATCGAATTATTTTGGTGTTCGACAACCTATTGTATTACTAGAAAATTATGAACCTGCGAATCAGTATTTTCCTTTGAAATGGAATTTTGACAAAATGCCTCACAATCAGGTAGGAGAAATGTCAATTACTGAAGATACTTGCATTCCTGGATATTCTAATCCACTGAATAAATCGCGCAAAATTGACTATGTATTGATTATTGGCAATATGGGTTTAATTAATGATCAATGCAAACTACAATACATTGACACAATAAAACTGTATTATAAATTAGTTGAAGAAAAGGGACATTGTAGTCTTTACAAGAGAATTGAATAAAAAAAGTGCTTCTTATTTTGTAGACTTCAAACACTTTTTAACTCTCCTTTTATGATTTTCACGCTCTTCAGGAGTTGTATTTGGTGCATTTAGAATTTCTTTACAGCGGTTATCAATTTCTTCCATTCTTGCAAAGACAGGGTCATAATCATCATTATCTCCCATTTTATCAATCACTTTAGAGATTGAGTCGTTTTTTCGAACACAATCACAAAAATCCCATTGTTTGCCAAACTTCTCCTCTATTTCTTTTTTGATATTCTCTTTTTCAACTGTTTCTGAAACATAAGTAATTTTTACGGTATCAAGGCCATCAATAATGACTTCTGTTGTGGAGTCTTCGTCAACTACGATAGGTTCATCATCAGTCTCTGGCGTGTCTGTATTACACGAGAATAATAAATATGAAAGAATTAAAAATAAACCAAATTGTAACTTCATGGCAAGAAATTTGTTCTAATATAAAAAGATTTACTAAATTAAGCTGTATGAAAGCAACAATTTCCATATTGATTTCTTTTTTCATTCTTCAGATGTTTGCATTTGGAAACTTCAGTTTTAGTCAGAATGAAGACTCCCTCTATGTCGCTTATTTTAAGCAAGATATTGAGATTGTGGATCCAAATTACAAACGCAATTATAATTACATGCTTAGAAAACTTAAGCGGGTATATCCGTATGCTGTATATGCGAAGAAACTTTTAGATGATTACGAGAAAGATGTGTCTGAATTGGATAAAAAGAGACAGATAAAAAAATATGGTAAAACGGCACATGAAAAACTAATAGATGATTTTGAATACGTTATTAAAGATATGTACGTATCTGATGGTAAAGTATTGATGAAATTAGTATACAGAGAAACAGGTATTACCGTTTATGATATCATCGCTAAATACAGAGGTAAACTGAAAGCTGGCTGGTATAGTACAATGGGAAAATTATTTGAACAAGATTTAAGAATAGAGTACTATCCCGATAAACAAGATTGGCTGATTGAGCGAATTGTCAAAGAAATTGAACAAGGAAAACACAAAGTAGATGATCTTAAACTGTTAACCAAAGAGGAATTTAAAGAAATAAAGAAATCCGATAAGCAAACAAAGAAAGACAATAAAGCATTGCATAAAGAACGCTTGAAATTGAAGAAAGAGGCCGATAAAAAAGCTGCGAAATCAAATTAACTCAATTACAACCTTATTTAAACAACAGAAGAGGTCTCAAGTGAGACCTCTTCTGTTTTAATAGCTTATAATTAGACTATTTCTGCACTACGTCTTTTTCATCAAAAGATTGTGAGATAGCTGACTTTTCTAATCGAATTTTTGTTGACGATTCGCAAGAAAGTAAGATGGTAGTATCTGCAACTTCAAGAATTTTTCCGTGAATTCCACCAATTGTAACAACTTTATCTCCAACTTGAAGATTCTCTCTAAACTTTTTCAACTCTTTTTGCTTCTTCATCTGAGGACGAATCATGAAAAAGTAAAACACTACAACTACTAAAATTAAAGGTAATATTGACATTTCTTTTTATTTATTTATTACTTACTCTATTTATCTTGATTTTCAATTCTTAGTTCTTAATCACTTCTCCTTTAATCATAAAAGTAGTACGTGTTGGGTACGTATTCGCCATCATTGTTACTGACTTAGAAATACTCCCTGACATACCTGAAGTGTTAAGTTCTGAAGAAATAATTCCTGTTTCACCTGGAAGAATTGGCTCTTTAGTAAACTCAGCAACCGTACATCCACAAGCAGGTTTTACATCCACTATTTTCAAAGGAATCTCACCTGTATTTTTTACTTCAAACGTAACTTTAACAATTTCGCCTTCTACAACTTCTCCAAACTCGTAGATTGTTTCTGCTTCAATTGTTGTCGGTTCCCCAAAGTTATCTTCAGAACCACCTCCACACGAAATCAAGAAGAAAATTGGAATAATTAAAAATATTAGTTTCATCTCTGTTATAATTTATTGATTATTGTATCAAACCTCTACCCACTTTTTTAATTTTGCCTTCTTTCTCAAGCTGGGAAATGGCTTTATCTAACACACCGTTAATAAACGTATTGCTTTTTGGCGTACTATAAAACTTAGAAATTTCGATATATTCGTTTAAAGTCACTTTCTTTGGAATGTTTGGAAATTCTTGCAACTCTGTAATGGCCATATTCATCAAAATCACATCCATTTTTGCAATTCGCTCCAACTCCCAGTTGTCAGTTAACTTCTCAATCAATTTTGAATTTTCATCGTCATTCATAATTGATTTGCGAAGAAGTGTAACAATAAACTGTTTCTCATCAATCGGATCTTTGTAAAGATCTAACAATTGATTCGGACCTTCTTCAGTAAACGATTTAATTGTTTTAATGACCATCGAACACATCAAATCAATATCATCAAGCCAACCTATACTCTTCTCTTCAAAGAAATTATAGAGTATTGGAGAATTAGCGATTTCTTCTTTAAACAATGCCAAAACAAACGCCTTGTCTTCTTCAAAACCAGAAACTTCATTGTTCATGAATGAAAAGTACGTCTCCGAATCCTTGATAGCCAAAAACATTTTACGGAACATCTCGCGGTTAACATCCCCTACCCAATTGGTTTTGCGTTGCTCTGAAGCAGACCTTAAGTCATTGCAATTCTCAAGAATCTCAATTACCTTATTATCAATAAACTTCAAGTTGGGATTAATGTCATTCTCTGTTGGTCGCAATTTATTTTTTGCATCCTCAGATCGCAAAAGCGCAACATGTTTTAACTCTCCAAAAGTCATTAACAGATACACGTACAAGTCGTACATCTTCTCTATTGAAGTCAATAATTCTTTTTCCGTACGTCTATAATCATCTTCATTTGACTGAAAATAAGCATACAACGCTTGCAAAACCTTAATTCGTAAATGTCTTCTGTTAACCATATCTGTTTTTATAAAGGAAGTTTCACTTTTCCAATTGCCATGATGCGCTCTTCTGCCATCTTATTAGCAATTTGATAGGTTGGAACTCCTTCCTCTTTTGAACGATTGTTAATTGAAGATATAGTAGTATAAATTTCCTCTGCTTTGCTCATAGCCCATTCTGCCGTAAGACCTTTCACTTCAGCGTAACAGTTTATTACTCCACCTGCATTTAATGCAAAATCAGGAGCATAAATAATTCCTTTGTCCATTACCGCTTTTCCGTGTACAGCTTCCTCTTTCAACTGGTTATTTGCAGCTCCTGCGATAATTGAACAGTTTAAACGTCCAAGTGTATCATCATTTACTGTAGCACCCAAAGCACATGGAGCATAAATGTCCATATCAATGTCGTAGATTTCATCCAAGCCAACAACTTTTGCTTTATATGTATCCGCAATGCGCTTCAAAGTCGGCTCGTGAATATCTGTGATAAATACGTTTGCTCCTTCTTCACTCAAGTGTTTAACTAAATATTCACCAACGTGACCAACACCTTGTACTGCCACCTTTTTACCTGCAAGAGAGTCAGAACCAAACTGTGCTTTCGCACATGCTTTCATTCCTACATACACACCATATGCTGTAACAGGAGAAGGGTCTCCACTTTTACCTGGCAAACCTACAACATGGTCTGTTTCCATATTTACCCATGTCATATCTAAAGGAGAAATACCTACATCTTCTGCAGTAATATATTTTCCACCTAGACTGTTCACAAATTTACCGAAACGACGCATCAAAGCTTCCGATTTTTGAGTGCGTGCATCACCAATAATAACGGCTTTACCTCCACCCAAATTCAATCCTGAAATCGAATTCTTGTAAGTCATTCCACGAGACAAACGCAACACATCGTTCAACGCTTCCATCTCATTATTATACATCCACATACGCGTTCCACCAAGTGCTGGACCGAGAACTGTGTTGTGTACTGCAATGATTGCTTTTAGGCCTGTTGCGTTGTCATTACAAAAAAGAAGTTGCTCATGGTTATACTTGCTCATTTGAGCGATCACAGGATTCTCTGCTAAATGAGTATCCTTAATATCTTTCACTTCAAACATACTTTTGTCTTAATTGATTAGAACTATTGTCGTTTCTATTAACTAAATTTGTCACTTGTTTCAGTTAAAAGAAAGCGGTGCAAAAATAGTAAATTTCGGATGAAGTCTTTAAGCTATCTCAACAAATATTTATTAAAGTATAAATGGCGACTTATTTTAGGCATCATTTTCACTGTTGCTTCCAATATTTTCGGAGCTTATATGCCTATTATTGTTGGAGATGCAGTGGATGAAATGACCGCATTACAAAGTGACATAGATTTTAAAGAAAAATTACTGGGAGTAGCTCTAACCTTATTCGGCATCTATATGCTCTTTTCTTTTGGTAAAGGATTTTTTCTCTTTTTCATGAGGCAGACGATAATTGTGACTTCACGATTTATAGAATATGATTTGAAAAATGAAATCTATAATCAATACCAAAATCTAACATATCGCTTCTATAAAAAGAATAATACTGGCGATTTGATGAATCGTATTTCGGAAGATGTAAGTAAAGTTCGTATGTATCTCGGTCCGGGGATCATGTATACGATAAACCTTGTAGCGCTATTTGTTATTGTCGTGTATCAAATGTTGCAAGTAAATGTGGAAATGACTATTTATGTCCTCATTCCCCTACCTATTATGTCTTATCTAATTTACAAGGTTAGTGCGCGAATGAATAGACAAAGTGAGCAAGTTCAACGCGAACAATCTTGGATCTCTACACTCGTACAAGAAACTTTTAGCGGAGTCCGAGTGATTAAAGCATATTCAAGAGAGGCAGAAACAAAGATACAGTTTGATCGTTCTGCCGAAGCATACAAAGACAAAAGCATGAGTCTGACCCTGACAAATTCACTTTTTATGCCTACAATCATGTTGCTTATTGGCTTGAGCACGATAATCACTGTGTATATTGGTATTTTATTGACTTATGAAGATAAAGTAACTCCAGGGAATATTACAAGTTTCATCTTCTTTGTCAACATGCTTACTTGGCCTTTTGCTTCAGTTGGATGGGTGACTTCTTTGGTTCAGCGCGCAGCGGCATCGCAGGAGCGTATTAATGAATTTTTAAATGAAAAACCCGAGATAGTGAATCCGTCAACTAAACCATTCAAATTAGAAGGTTTAATTAGATTTGAGAAAGTATCGTTCACCTATCCTAATTCGGGAATCACTGCTATTAAAAACATTTCTTTTGAAGTTAAACCAGGGCAATCACTAGCTATTTTAGGTAAGACAGGGAGTGGAAAAAGTACGCTTATTCACCTATTAACTCGCCAATTCGACCCAAATAGCGGCTGTGTTCTTATAGATAACCAAGATTTAAAAGAAATTAATCTCGATGATTTCCGTAATCAAATTGGAGTTGTACCTCAAGAAGTCTTCTTATTCTCCGACACCATTGCCAATAATATCAAATTCGGTATGGGAACGGACGATGTAGAACATGAACAAATTGAAAAAGCGGCCAAAATGATGCATGTTCATCACAATATCATCCGATTTAAAGAAAAATATGAAACTCTTTTAGGAGAAAGAGGTATCAATTTGAGTGGTGGTCAAAAACAACGAATTAGTATGGCACGCGCTATCATTCGAAACCCAAAAATATTGGTGCTCGACGACTGCTTATCTGCTGTAGATACTGAAACAGAAGAGATTATTCAGCAGAATTTAAAAACTATAATGAAGGACAATACCTCCATCATTATCTCTCACCGCGTTTCTTCCATTCGCGATTGTGATCATATTATCGTTATGGATGATGGACAAATAGTTGAAGAAGGTAACCACGAATCACTACTAAAAAAAGGTGGATACTATGCTGAAATGTACGAAAAACAACTTTTGGAAGAAAAAACCGAAAATGAATAAGCGAATATTCAAATAATTTCTCATATTTGTTTCATACTTAAATTATAATCAACTTAATAACACTATGGGAGAAGGAACTGAAATTAGAAATGACGAGGTGTTTTCTAAGGCTGTTCGCGCTGGCAAGCGAACTTATTTTTTTGATATTAAATCAACCAGAGGAAACGATTTATACTTAACTATAACGGAAAGTAAACGCAAATTCGCTGACAGTAACGTTTTCGAAAAACATAAGCTTTTTCTTTATAAAGAAGACTTTGAAAAATTCAGTGACGGACTAAGAGAAATTTTAGAGAAAATTGAGGAATTAAAAGACTCGCAAGAGTTTGCCCTTAATCCTGCTCAGGAATTATCGGGAATTGAATTTGAAGATTTAACCTGATTTTCAAAGAGAATCGATAAGTCGATTTACATTCTTACACATCATTGACAAGTTTTGGTGAAACTTCGTTGATAACTCGTGGACTTTTTTCTGTCTACTTGAACAAATATCTTATATCTTTAGCCTTCTAAAATTGTCACAACTTTATGGGTAAAATAATTGCTATTGCAAATCAAAAGGGAGGAGTTGGAAAAACGACTACTGCGGTAAATCTGGCGGGGTGTTTTGGTGTGCTTGAGTATAAAACACTTTTGGTTGATGCCGATCCGCAAGCAAATGCTACTTCAGGAGTAGGATTTGACCCTAAAAATATTCGAAACATATACGATTGCCTTATAAACGAAGTCAATCCTAAAGATGTAATTCTCAAAACAGCGAATCCAAACTTAGATTTACTCCCTTCTCACATTGATTTAGTAGGTGCTGAGCTCGAACTGATCAATTTGCCGAATAGAGAACGCATGCTTAAACAAGCATTGGAAAAAGTTAAAGATGATTATGACTTTATTATCATCGATTGCTCTCCTTCTCTTGGATTAATTACAGTGAACGCACTAACAGCTGCAGACTCTGTTATGATTCCTGTGCAATGTGAATTTTATGCACTAGAAGGTTTAGGAAAGTTGTTGAATACAATTAAAATTGTGCAAGGTAGACTTAATACTGATTTGGAAATCGAAGGAATTGTGCTTACCATGTACGACACGCGCCTTAGACTTGCTAATCAAGTGGTTGATGAAGTTAAAACACACTTCCAAGACTTGGTTTTCGATACGATAATTCATAGAAACACACGTTTAGGTGAAGCACCAAGCTTTGGTGAAACGATTGTAATGCACGATGCAGCCTGCAAAGGGTCGATAAATTATCTTAATTTTGCCAGAGAAATCTTACAACGCAACAATATGACGCAAGTAAGTGGGCAAGAAAAACAAATGAACTTTAAATAAATGAGTGTGAAGAAGCCGGCAATGGGAAAAGGATTAAGTGCTTTATTGGAAAGTGCGTCAACTGATATCACATCAAGATCAAATGATAAGGCTGTACTTGGAAATATAGCCATGATTCAGATTGATCAAATCGAAGCTAATCCATTTAATCCACGTACTAATTTTGAAGTTGAGGCCTTGAAAGAATTGGCTGCTTCTATTCAAGAACACGGAATTATTCAGCCTATTACCGTTAGAAAAATTGATATTGACAAATACCAGCTTATTTCTGGAGAACGACGTTTCCGCGCTTCGCAATTGGCTGGTTTGGAAGAAATTCCTGCCTATATTCGCCTAGCGAATGATCAAGCAATGCTCGAAATGGCGCTGGTGGAGAATATTCAACGTGAAGACCTGAATTCAATTGAGGTTGCACTCTCCTACCAACGTTTAATCGAAGAATGTGATTTGACACAAGAGCAATTGAGCCAAAAACTTTCAAAAAGTCGCTCTTCGATCACAAATTTTTTGCGTTTACTCAAGCTTCCTGCGCCAATCCAATCTGCAATTCGCGATGGATTGATTTCAATGGGACATGCGCGTGCACTTGTTTCTGCTGGTGATGAAGCACGCCAATTAGAACTACTTGATGCTATCCTTCATGAAGGTTGGTCTGTTCGCCAAATTGAACAGGCTATCAAGTCTGGAGTTGAATTGAAAAAACAAACTAAAGGCAAAAAAGGCTCTTCAGCTACAAACGATATTTCACTAGATCAAGATCAATTTCGCCATGTTCTCGCAGAACGTATTTCAGCAAAAGTAGATATTCGAAAATCTTCAAACGGAAGCGGTAAATTGGTTATCAATTTTGATTCCGATACTGATCTAAACAGAATTATTGAACTCTTGAATAATTAATGGGTTTCAGAATCATTTTTCTATTATTTCTTTATTCATGTATTAGTTTAACATCTAATGCACAAGAACCTGATTCAATTCAAGTTGACAAAAAAATAAAAGTTAAAAATGATACGATTACCGAAAAGACTCACTCGGTAAAAACTGCCACAATTCTATCAGCTGTCTTACCAGGATCTGGACAAATTTACAATCACATTGCAATGCCTAAAGGCAAGAAAAAAGCATTTTGGAAAGTACCTTTAATATATGCTGGATTAGGAGTCACTACTTATTTTCTGATTTCCAACCAACGCAATATGATGATTTACCGAAATGAATATCTAGCACGCGAAGAACTTGGGTATTTAGGAACGGGACAGCATGTAAATCCACTAACAGCAGGTTATGACGCTCAAGCACTTCTAACCCTTCATGAAGGATATCAAACCAATCGAGATCTCATGATTTTAGCTACTTTTGGGGTTTACTTATTAAATGTACTCGATGCAGCAGTAGAAGCTCATTTCGTGAATTTTGATATCAGTGAAGACTTAACAATGTCGCTTAGACCTAAAGTAATGATGGGATTTTCTCCTGGTCTTTCTGTCAGTTTTAACTTTCGTTAACTACTTTTGGACACTAATGATTGAACAACTTAGTTTTATGCAATTATGAAAATAGCACTTATCGGATATGGAAAAATGGGAAAGGCAATTGAAGAAATTGCCATTCAGCGCGGTCATGAGGTAATTCTGAGAGTGGACAGTAAAACTGAAAATTGGGAAAAAGAATTAACCAATGTAGATGTGGCTATAGAATTTACTCGACCAGATAGCGCAATCCAAAATATTTCAAGTTTAATTGAATCAAATATCCCAACCATAACAGGCACAACAGGTTGGTATGGTAAATACTCTGAAATATATGATTTAGTTAAACAAAAGAATGGCTCTTTTTTAGCTGCAACAAATTTTAGTATAGGTGTCAACTTGTTCTTCGCAATTAACAAACATGTCGCTCGCTTACTCAATACTCAGTCAGACTATGAAGTGAGCATGGAAGAAATCCATCATTTGCAAAAATTAGATGCCCCGAGTGGAACAGCTATTACATTGGCAGAACAAATAATTGAAAATCTCGACTCTAAAAACAAATGGATTTGTATTGAAGATGAAAATCAAACTGAATCTATTGATAGCGAAACGGTTCCTATTTATGCTTTTCGCGAAGATGGTGTCCCGGGAACACACACTATAAACTACGAATCCGAAATTGATTCAATAACGCTTACACATACTGCGCACAGCAGAAAAGGATTTGCTCTAGGGGCTGTATTGGCGGCAGAATTTATTTTAAATAAAAAAGGTATATTTACCATGAATGATGTACTCAACATTCAGGGAATTTCTTAATAAAATTAACACATGAACGTAATTTATTTTTTCCTTCTTCTCGCTCTTCACCCATATATTGCAATGTGGTGGAAAATTTTTCCAAAAGCTGGACGTAAATCATGGGAAGCACTAATTCCGCTCTACAACTATTGTATCGCATCGAAAATTGGTGGTCAACCTTGGTGGTGGGGATTGTTTATGATTATCCCAGGAATTCACCTTGTTATGTGGGCAGTATTCAACGTCAGTCTTCAACGTCGTTTTGGTTTCTTTAGTTTGGGAGAAACGGCTTCGGGCATCTTTTTTCCTTGGTTAAACACATTCAAAATAGCTTCAGAGGAGAATATCACGTATTTACCTGAAATGGATTGGAGTAATACAGAAATAGTTAAAAAACGTGAGCATGGAGATCATCTAGTACTTTTCCTATCATTACCAATCGTTGGGCATGTTATTGCTTATGTTTTAGGCAGTGTCTCAAAGAAAAAGAAAGGCGCTAAAACAATTATCAAAGAATGGGGAGATGCAATTCTCTTTGCTTTGGTAGCAGCAACTGGAATTCGTACATACGTGTTCGAACCTTTCCAAATTCCTACAGGATCTATGGAAAAAACGTTGTTGATTGGCGATTTTCTTTTTGTAAACAAGTTGCCATACGGTCCAAAAGTACCGGTAACACCACTTTCATTCCCTTTAGTTCACAACACAATTCCTGTAGTTGACATTCGCTCCTACTCGACTCTCGAAACATCTAATTACACTCGCTTACCAGGATGGGCAGATATAGAACGTTTTGATGTGGTTGTATTTAATTTCCCTTCTGGAGATACAGCAATTTATGACCCGAGAATGCCTGATGGTCTAATGGGACATGATTATCACGGTATTGTAAATGATGAAGCATTGAGAATGTTTTATGAGAGTCAGTCTTTCCCAAATTACAGCGCGCAACAGAACGCCTTATATAATCGAGTAAAAGAACGATACCCTACCTCTGAGGTCGACAGTGTTTTCAACATTGAAAACGAAAGACTGAAGATGAAATTAGACAAAGAAATTGACGTTATTTTAGGTAAATTTATTGCTGAATACGATGAATGGACGAACCGCGCTCGAAAATTCATTTCAGAGGAAAAGAAAACGTATAGAGGAAACCAACTAATTGAACATTATGGAACTATTTACCGCCCCGTGGATAAACGGGAGAATTACATCAAACGTTGTGTGGGAATTCCAGGTGACACGCTTGAAATAAGAGATGCCCAGCTCTATTACAATGGTAAAGCAGCACCAATTTTCGAATTTCAGAACTTATTTTATATAGCACATAATTTCCCCAATGTTTCTGAGGAAACCATGCTCTCAAAATTTGGGTTAGAATACCCTAAAGATTATAATGGAGATAATTTCCATATTTCAGAAAAGGAAAAGAAAATGCTTGAGAAAGCATATCCACAAGTGGTTTTCGATTTGTATAACCCTAAAAGAGAAAGTGGTTCAAACATCACTAATTCTCAACGAATTCAAAACTTGAATACTTATCCAAAATCGTTTAATGTTTCTAACACTGTATCTAATTTTGAAAAATTTTGGGTACCGAAGAAAGGTGTGACTATTCCCCTTACACAACGCAACATAGATTGGTACAAACGCGTCATCACAGCTTATGAAGGGCATACTTTTGAGCAAAAAGGCGACAAAGTATTTATCGATGGAAAAGAAGCAACGGATTATACGTTCAAGATGAATTACTATTGGATGATGGGAGACAACAGATACAATTCTGCAGATTCAAGAACTTGGGGATTTGTACCTGAAGATCATATCGTAGGACGCGCTGCTATTGTGTGGTTCTCAGTGAACCAAAAATATGGAATGTTTGGTGGTGGAATCAGATGGGATCGCGTATTTAAGTCGATAGAGTAATGGAAATGGTTGAAGGAGACAAAGACATCTTTCCCCTGCTCTATTTTGGCCCGATAAATTATTACCGCGAAATTGCGCGTGCTAAGCAATCTTTGCATGTGTTAAACGAGCGCTATGCAAAGCAAACGTATCGCAGTCGATGTGAAATTTATGGCGCTAATGGTAAATTAAGTTTATCGATTCCTGTTCATAGACCTTTTGGAAACAAAACCTTGATGCACGAGGTCATTTTAACCGAGGCTACTCCATGGCGACAAATTCATTGGAAATCAATCAAAAGTGCGTATGGAAGCGCTCCATTCTACGAGCACTACGGACCTATGGTTGAAGAATTGATCATGAATCCCACAACAAGCTTGTCAGAATATTTACAAAGAATAGTAATCCAAACAACCGATTGGTTAGATCTACAAGTTGATTTTTCGAATAGCATAATCTTGTCAAATCAAGACCAAGAGCATCTTGACAGACAGGCGATTGTCCAATCATTGGCAGATTCAAACTCGACACAATATTGGCAAGTTTTTAGTAATAAGTTTGGATTCCTAACAAACCTTTCCATTTTAGATTTGCTTTTTAACGAAGGTCCACAAGCACAATTAATTATTCATCGATAGTTTTCCTAAATTGGGCGAATTTTCAACAAAAATTCACATTGTTCAATAATTTTCCCCTATTATTGTTATGATTTAGGTGGTTAGGTTAGGTTGATTAGTGAATGGGAAAGAACGCTTGTTTTTTCCCATTTGCGTTTTTAGACGGTTCAGTTCTTTTTTGTTAAGTCATCTCCGCTAACTGTGTCTGATGAATTGTACTTCAATGGCAATTTCTCTTTGTAAAGAAATTTTTTCTGAGCAGATTCATAAGGTCTATAAATATAAAAAGCAGCATTATTCTGAAGTGCTAATTTATCAACATAGCGATAGTGCAACTGAATCCCCTCACCCAACTCACCTGTTTCCAAGTCTATATGCCTTAGTGTAGTATTTCCAACTCGTTCAAATACAGCGAAAATTTCTCCTGTTTCACTATCCTGCAAAAGTTGATTCTTCCACCCTGTTTTCTTCGGTTGAAGGTGATGAGTAATTGCAATCGAATCAATAGGTTCTCCTTCCATATCGTATGAAAACATAAGTTCTTTGTAAAAATCAAACACATAAATTGTGTCGTTCTTCACAAATAATGGTGCGTATATTTCTTTATAGAAGATCGAATTTGTAAAAATTGAAGCTCCAATAATGATTTCTTTATCAATTCCTAAATCCTGCTCCATCTCTCTAGCCCAAAGTTTGGTACGCACGTCCACCCATTTATATTCTGACAGATACATTTCCATCATAACCTCGTCTTCAACCTTTGTGATTTTTTTATAAACGCTATCAAGCTTGTCAAAACTGAAAAAATCAACTGACGGATAAATCTCCTGATAATTTGAAAAATACATTTTTGAGTCAACAGTGTCGATAATTGGAGCTACGTATTTAAGAAAATAATCTTTCTCCATTCTGAAAATATCCAGATTCTTTTCTCGTGGTTCTAAATGAAAAACCGAACTTTCTGTAACCAGATGAATGTTTCCGCGAAAATCTCTTACTAATTCACGAGCATTACCTCCACCGTCATTTGAACTGAGAATTTTTTCATTTTGATCCACCAACAATATTTCAGTTCCTTTGTTCAATTTTCGCTCGTATGTGAGCAAAACCAGTTTATCATCTTGCAAAAGCTCAAAATCCTCAACACTTAGCCTACTTGACCCAAATAGCTGTACAGGCTCAAAAGGATTTTTAATGACTGTTTCTGCCGCCACATACCCCTTCACATTGAGCGAAAAGGTAAAAAACGTAGTATCAAAAGGAATAGCATTGTGTTGTATAGCAGTATCTAGTTCAAAATAACCGACATGAGTAATATTTAGCTTCAATTTATTCGAGAAGCTTTTAAAGAATACTTTACCTTGGTTATCTGATATATAGATCTTCTCTCCCTCTTTGTCAGTAATACGAACTTGAGCGTTTCTTATTTTATTCGATGAGTATTCTGAATCGAAAAGCGTCAATCCATAAAAATATTCACTTTGCTGAGCCGAAATGAGGCCAACAAAAAGTGAAAATATAATTGTAGTTATGTGCTTCATACAAAATGGTTTTTCTATTGCTCTAGTATAGAGATGCAGAAAACACGAATATCCACAAAATTTCTGTAATTAATTTTATGGAACTCGCATAAAGGTGTTTTTCACATTATAACTTTCTTATTTTTGCAGTGATGAAAATCGGATTGACATTTATATTACTACTTGTAATTAGCAGTGTATTTGGGCAAATGAGCGAATACGGAAGGAGTATTGAGTTACGACCCAAAATAGGCTTTCTTCTAGCGCATCGAGCTAGCATGAACCATCTTCCCCAATCACATTTCTACTCTGGTGAAGTAATTATGAATTTTCACACTAATGGGAGTAAATATTGGCATAAAGCATATAAACAACCAACTTTTGGTGTTTTCGGCACCATGACTTACAATGGCAATAAAGATGTGATAGGTCAGGCTTATGGAGTTGGAGCGTGTGTAAAGCTTCCTTTTGTGAGTAGCGAAAGATGGGCCTTCAATTCACGATTAGCTGGTGGAATTGCCTACATCACCCGAAAATTTCATTTGATTGAAAACCCAAAAAACAACTCAATTGGCACTCATTTAAATTTATTGGTCATTCTCGGAATTGACTTGCAATACAAATTCAGAACAGGGTATCTGAGCCTAGGAGTTGATTTTACTCACTATTCCAATTCGGGCACGCGAAAACCTAATTTAGGGCTTAACATTCCTTCACTTATGCTTGGTTACGGTTTTCACATTAAACGTGGTACTGAGGTTAAAGAACCTGTAGGAGGTCCTGCCCAAAAAGAATGGACTTTACTTTTACATAGTGTGTTTTCATTGAACCATAATTACAATTATCAAAAAGAACTTTATCCAGTTTTTGGAATCAATACGTACATGAGTAAAAGATTTGGAGAGAAATCTGGTTTATCAACAGGAATTGATCTAATTTACAACGAGTCAAACAGGCACTTTAAATCTTCGCCTGCAAATCAAACTTTTTTACAAACTTTTCAAATCGGCGCTTTTACTTCTTATGATTTACATGTACATTGTTTTGTTTTTCAACTAGGTATGGGTGTATACGTTTACAACCCTCTCAACCCGAATGGTTTGTTT
>CAYUQU010000047.1:0-24801 GCA_964447015.1 uncultured Flavobacteriales bacterium | reverse complement strand
GGCAACTCTACCGCACCTTACACATTTACTTATAACATAAATGGAGGAGCAAATCAAACCGTTACTTCGGTAGGTGACATCGCTACAATTAATGCGCCTACAGGGACAGTTGGAAACTTCACGTATAATTTGGTTAGTGTTGAAGATGCATCAACAACAATTTGCTCACAAGCCCAAATTGGTTCGGTTACGGTTACAGTAAACCCTTTACCTACTGCTATAATTGCAGGTGATTTAGAGGTTTGTCACAATGGAACAGAACCAGTTATTACATTTACAGGAGCAAATTCTACTGCACCTTATACATTTACTTACAACATTAATGGAGGGCCGAATCAAACAGTTACTTCGGTAGGTGACATCGCTACAATTAATGCGCCTACAGGAACAGTTGGAACTTTTGTGTATAATTTAATCAGTGTGGAAGATGCGAGTGGAACATCTTGTGCGCAGAATCAGACTGGGACAGCAACAATAATTGTAAATCCTCTTCCAACCGCTACGGTAACTGGAACTGCAGATGTTTGTATAAACGGGCCGCAACCAGTTATTACATTTACAGGGGCATATGGAACAGCGCCTTATACCTTTACATACAACATAAATGGGAATACAGACTTGACTGTTGTTTCGGTAGGTAATACTGCTTCTGTTTATGTTCCTACGGGTGTTGTAGGAGATTATACATACAATTTATTGAGCGTTCAAGATGCAAGTAATACCACTTGCTCAAACGCACAAACAGGATCAGCAACAATATCTGTTCATGGTTTACCTAATGTGTTTGCAGGTAATGATTTAACTTCATGCGAAGGTCAGACGGTTATTCTTACGGCGTCAGGTGCAGTTACTTATGTTTGGGACAATGGTGTGACAAATGGAATTCCATTTTTACCAACAGATACTACAACTTATACTGTTACTGGAACTTCCCAATATGGATGTGAAAATACAGATGAAGTTACGGTGAATGTAGTGCCGAATCCCGTTGTGAGTTTTGTTGCAGATACTTTAGCAGGTTGTCCTCCGTTGATGGTTACGTTTACTAATAACTCAACTGGAAACTTGGCTAATTGTCAATGGTCATTTAGTAATGGCGCGACAATTAATGGTTGTAATAGTGTAACCCAAACTTTTGTTCAGCAAGGTTGCTATTCGGTTTCACTTACTACAACTACTGTAGAGGGTTGTACTTCTTCTTTTACCGATTCAGATATGATTTGCGTTTATCCAGAACCAGTTGCTAATTTCTATGCAGAACCCTCGGAGATGACTACAGTGAATCCATCGTCACAGATGATTAATATTTCAACGGATGCAAATAATTATAATTGGTATTTTGGAAATGGTTCTTCTTCAACAGAACATTCACCAACTGCTTTGTATTCAGAAGAAGCAGGTGTGTATTATATCACATTAATTGCTTCAAATGATGCAGGATGCGTAGATAGTATTACTAAACAAGTTACTGTGGTTCAAGAGGTAATCTATTATGTGCCAAACGCTTTTACTCCAGATAACGATCAGTTTAACGAGGAATTTAAACCAATCTTTACTCAAGGATTTGATATTTATGATTATAATTTATTGATTTTTAATCGATGGGGAGAAGTGTTGTTTGAATCAAATAATGCTGAAGTTGGATGGGATGGAAAATATGGAGGGCAGTTAATGCAAGACGGTGTTTACATTTGGAAAATCACATTTAAAAATTCAACTAATGACAAACGTGAGTCAATCGTTGGGCATGTAACGTTGATGAGATAGTGTGTCTTCGATTATTGTTTTTTTATGAGTGTAACCATTTCTGATTTTGACGTTATCTGAGGGTAATTTAAAAAAATCAGTTATGAAATTAAGCTACTTGTTTTTTGTAGGAATTTGTGGATTGTTTATTTCGGCAGGAGTTAAACTTCCAAAGGCGTTGCGTAGTGAGTATCAATTTATTCCAAGCGGATTAGCTCTACTTGATAAGGATACAGTTTCTCTTCAAGCATACTACATGCTCAGTCGTGAAGTGTCAAATGGAGAATATGCTGCGTTTTTAGAATATTTGAAAGAAAATGGAACCGCCGAAGAACTCGAGTCAGCACAAATTCGCAACGAAAACTGGAACAAAGAGTTAACTTGGGTGAACAACAAATATGCAGAATTGTATCACATTCATCCTGCCTATAAAGATTATCCTGTTGTCAATGTAACGCATGAAGGCGCGCAACTGTATTGTCAATATGCAAGTAAAACAGTAAACGAGTTATTGGAAAAGACAGGAATGAAGGTTAACGTTCGCCTACCTCACAGAGCCGAATTAATTCGAGCAGGAGCAGGAGATGACTTAGCTCGTTCCTATTCTTGGGGTGGTCAGTATCTTAAAAATGCCAAGGGAAATGCACTTTGTAATTATGTTCATGTTCCTCAAGGATCTCATGCACGTGATGAAAATGGAAACATAATTATATCCAAAGACTATAAATACGATTATTCAGATATATCATCTTTCACTGATGTTCTTGCTCCAACACAAAGCTATTGTCCATCACCATATGGAATTTATAACCTAAATGGAAATGTAGCCGAAATGACCCAAGAAAAACACAACGCTTCAGGCGGCTCGTGGCGCGACTTGGGATGGGATGTACGCCTTCAAAGTGTTAAGCATTACGAAGAAGTGTCTTGTACAGTTGGATTTAGAACAGTTTTTACTTGGGTGGGAGATGATGTATAAAATAAAGACTCGTAGAAACCAAAGCGTGGTTTTTGAAACACATAGGCACAATAGGATTCCTTCTATGTGCCTATGTGTTTCAAAAACTGAGATGTAACAAGTCCAATGAGATGTAATTTTCACCAAAAAGAGCAGAATGTCTCTTTGCTGATTATTAAGTCTTGACTCTTGTAATTTTTCTTATTCTTCTAAAGAACACTATAAATGTTAATTGATTTGAAATATGGTGCCAACCATTGGGGACTTTTGTCTAAAAGTTTTTCGCATTTATCTTGAGTAATTCAGAATTGTAGCTTAAACTTGAATTTCGACAATTGGTCAGATAAAATCTTCTTATTGCAAAAGTATTAAGTCTTGTAGTCTTGAATCTTACAGTCTTTTCGTCTAAAAAAGCCCAGTTCCAATTCGAAATCAATATATTTGCAGAAGAAATAAGAATAAGAAAGAATACATGAGTTTATTAACAGTCGGCAGTGTTGCTTTTGATGCAATTGAAACGCCATTCGGAAAAACAGATAAAATTGTAGGTGGTGCAGGTACATATATTGCAATCGCATCGTCGTATTTTCAAAAGAATCAGAAATTAGTTTCGGTAATTGGAGAAGATTTTCCAAACGCTACTTTAGAAGATTTGAGAACGCGTGGTGTAGATTTAAAAGGTCTGCAAATCAAAGAAGGAGAGAAAACATTCTTCTGGGCAGGACGCTACCACAATGACATGAACTCACGCGATACATTGGTGACGGAGTTGAATGTACTGGAGAAGTTTGATCCAGTTATTCCTGAGTCTTATCAAGGTGTAGAATATGTAATGCTTGGTAATTTAAGTCCACAAGTACAGCGTTCAGTTATCGAGCGTTTGGTTGTTCGCCCAAAGTTAATTGCAATGGATACCATGAATTTCTGGATGGACATCGCAATGGACGAGCTGACGAAAACATTGAAATTAGTTGATGTGTTAATCATCAACGACGAAGAAGCACGCCAATTATCAAAAGAATATTCGCTTGCAAAAGCAGCTAAAGTAATTCGCGCAATGGGACCAAAAATCCTAATCATCAAAAAAGGTGAGCACGGAGCATTGTTGTTCTTCGAAGACAAAGTTTTCTTCGCACCAGCATTGCCTTTAGAAGATGTATTTGATCCAACTGGAGCTGGTGATACGTTTGCAGGTGGTTTTATGGGGTATTTGTCAAGTACGGATGATCTATCTTTTGAAAACCTCAAACGTGCAATTATTGTTGGTTCGGCAATGGCTTCTTTCTGTGTGGAAAAATTCGGAACAGAGCGTTTGCAAACATTAACTGAAAGAGAGATCGAAAACAGAGTTCAAGAATTTGTGAACTTGGTTGACTTTGATATGGTACAAACTGTAGGCTAGAAATAGCTTAAAAACTGCGTTATGGAAAAAAAGGAATTTATTGAAAAACTTCAAGAATTAGCAAACTCAGAAGATTTGATTGCTGTTGGATCAGAAGTCAACGAGTTAAAAACTAAGTTTAACGACTTGATTCTTGAAGAAGAACGGCTACATCAGGTAGCACATCTTGAGGCTCATGGCCCAGATGTACCGATGGAACCGTATTTTGATGAACTTAATGATTCCTTTTTTGAAGCCTACGCAGCATATAAAGAAAAACGCAAAGTTCAAGTTGATGCGCTTAAAAATGTTGAAGCTGAAAATCTAAAACAAAAGCGCGCATTGATAGATCGTTTGCGCTCTGTTATACAAGAAGAAGAAAACATTGGAACGGCATTCTCTATCCAGAAAGAAATTCAGGATAAATGGAAAGAGATTGGTGACATCGCTAGAGACAAACGCCAAGAAATTCAAAACGAATATAGCCGTTTGATGGAAGAGTTCTTCTATAACATGAAGATTTACAAAGAGCTCAAAGAACACGATTTACGACGTAACCAACAGTTGAAGCAAGATATTATCGATAAGCTAAAAGCGCTGAAGGATAATAAAGTAGTGAAAGAGATTGAAACAGAATTGAAAGCACTTCAACATGATTGGGAAGAAATCGGACCTACATTCCAAGCAGAATGGGAAACCATTAAAGAGGAATATTGGGAGATAGTAAAATCAATTTACGAGCGAATCAAAGAGTATTACGATGAAAAGCGTCAGGAAATGACGAAAAACATCGAGAGAAAGAAAGAGTTGATTGTAAAGGCACAAGAAGTGGCTGCTAAAACAGCCGAAGCTTCAACTCACAAAGACTGGGACGCATTGACTGCTGAATTACTAGCAGTTCAAGAAGAATGGAAAACGGTTGGTTTTGGTCCGCGAAAGGAAAATGAAGATGTGTGGGCTGAATTCCGTGGAGTTTGCGACAAGTTCTTTGCTGAGAAAAAAGAATATTACAAAGAGCGTCAAGGCGAATTTGATGAAATTAAAGAAAAGAAAGAAGCCTTGATTTCGAAAGTTAATGAGTTGAAATCCAGTACTGATTGGAAAGAGACGACGCAAAAAATCGTCAATATTCAAAAAGAGTGGAAAAAAATTGGTGGCGCAGGTCCACGATTTGAGCAGCGTTTGTGGAAAGATTTTAGAAGTGCATGCGATGCATTCTTCAATAATAAACAAGCCTTTTTTGATGAGTTGGACAAAGCAAATGTAGAAAATCTGACGAAAAAAGAAGAGTTGATTAAACGTATCGAAGCATACAAAGCTGGTGACGATAAAAACACCGTGTTGAATGACTTGAAGGCATTTGCACAAGAGTTTAACGATATAGGATTGGTTCCTTTCAAAGAAAAAGACAGAATTTATAAGAGTTTTAAAACGGCATTAGATAAGCTTTATGCTGCTTTAGATCTTCAAGGAGCTGAGAAAGAACAAGTGATGTTCAGCGCGAAACTGGATACTATTGTCTCAAGTCCTGATGCAGAAAGATTGTTGTATGATGAGCGTAAAAACCTCACGCAACAAATTCAAAAAATGCAAAATGAAGTTCGACAGCTTGAAAATAACCTTGGCTTTTTTGCTAATTCAAAGGGTGCAGACTCATTGAAAAAAGAAGTGGAGAAAAAGATTCAGCACGCAGAGAAGAAAATTGAGGAACTAATCACTAAGCTTCAAATGATCCCAAATGAATAAAGGAATCAATATTGTCCTCATTTTTATTTTATTTCCCTTCTTTGTGATTTCCATAATCGCAGGTTTTGACTTAAATGCATTTGGTATTTTTGAAGGTGTTGAAACGCCCTATCTCACCGAGATCTATTTATTTATTTCAGGATTAGTCGCATTGATTTTAGGCTATAGAGCGGTAAATAGATGGTTCGGCTTGCGAATTTTCAAGCATAAAGAAAAATTTATTTGGATGGGTTCGATTTCACCAGAACGCATCAGTAGAGTGCGATTGTATTTGGTTTTGGAGAATTTGTACCTTCTTTTTTTGGGAATATTTTTTATTCAAATCAGTCCTTTTTCATTCATTCTCGGTTGGATTTGCGTCGCTGGTTTCTTCGAAGCAGTTTTATTCATTCTCCTTAAGAGCAATTCCAAGAACATGAAATCTGGATTGACAAAACAAGCGTTGATTGTGGGAGACCGTGATGTGAAAATTTTTTATTTCTCGGGATTGCGAAAGGTTAGTGTTCTTCAAGATACTGTTTATATGGAATACAAAGACGATTTGACTCTTTCATTTGCTACTACCTCAATTGAGGAAAAAGACAGAGCAGATTTTAAAATCCACTTTCTAAGTTTGGTGAATAAAGACAAGGTTTTTGTTTCCGAAAAATTTAAAGATTTGTAATGAGTAGAATCTGGTTTACCGGATTATTCGTTTTACTCGTTGTGATATTGTTTAATCAACGGGAGTTAGATAACAAATACAATCGACCTATTATTGGAGATGCTAAAGGATACTACGCATATCTCCCCGCTACTTTTCTTTACCAAGATTTCACGTATTCCTTTACTGATGAAATGGAATGGAAATATTATCTCGAAGATGGCTCGCTTGGCAAAGGGTTTCAGGTTGAACAGCCGAATGGCACATCCGTCAACAAGTGTTTCCCTGGGACTTCAATTTTTTATCTACCCTTCTTTCTGCTTGCCGTCGTTTTTTCGTGGTTAGGAGGTTTACCAGTAGATGGTTATTCAATTTTATTTCAATGGAGCATAGTCGCGGCTCATTTTTTCTACTTCTTCCTTGCACTGATTATACTGAATCGATTTTTGGTTTTGCGTGGAATAAATGTGCGAGCGCGAATCAGTTCATTAGTTTTAGTGGCGCTTGGTACAAATTGTTACTATTACCTCATTTACGACCATTCTGTAGCACATATCTTTGGGTTCTTTGGGTTTTCTGTGTTGCTCTATCTCACGGAGCAACTCAGAATTACAAAAAAGACGAAGTACATAGGATTATTAGCAGTGACTTTGGCTGTTTTGGTTATCACGCGCCCAACAAACGCAATGATGATCTTGTTTCTTCCGCTCGTGTATTCTCCAAAATTACTCTATACAGAAATTCTTAAAAAAGTCAGCATTAAAACCATCCCGTGGTTGTGGTTCGTGGTTGCTTTAGCAATTCTTTTTATCGCTCCACTGCTCTGGAAAATTCAAACAGGAAATTGGTTAGTATATTCTTACGGAGATGAAAAACTCGATTTATTAGATCCGAACTTAATCGATTTTCTCTTTTCGTATAAGAAAGGGTGGTTGCTCTGGACTCCGATAATGCTATTTTTTATTCTACTGGGTACTATCTATTTTTTCAGAGAACACATTGTAAAAGGAGGGATCTATTTTTTTGGAATATTGCTGATTGCCTACGTTTTCTCTTCTTGGTGGATTTGGACTTACGGAATGGGTATGGGCCAGCGTCCGATGATTGATTTTTATCCTATTTTGATTTTTGGTGTTGCAGGATTCTTGAATACATTGAAATCGCCCAAATGGTGGTTGCTTGTGTTTCTTCCTCTTGTAGTGCTTAATGTGATTCAAGCTTATCAAATTCATCGCTTTATAATGGTGGGTGGAGAAACAACAAAAGAAATTTATTGGAGTCATTTTCTACAACTAAAAACCGATGCCCCTGTGGTTGCAATTCCGAATTCATGGGAATTTGTAAGGTCTTATGAGGTAAATGATTCTCAAGAATTAGATGAAGGAAACTCCTTTTCAAAAGCGGTTGAGATTCCTGATTATCCTGAGTATTCTAAGTTTGTTGTCCACGCAGTTATTGGAGGTGAGAATCGAAAAGCGAATGTGTCTATAGTCATGACAAATGAAAGTGGTGACTGGTATGATGCTCATTTTCCTTCGGCCGATATCTACGCTGAACCGCGTGCAGTGGAATATTTGTTTGAGCCTCCAGCAAATGTGATTTCACCAATTAAATGTTATATTTGGAACGGTGATTTGGGAGATAAAATTAAAATTGAATCCCTTCGAGTGTCTGTGTATAAGTTGAAAAGAGAATGAAGAAACTTTCCATAATCATACCTGTTTATAATGAACAAGCTACCATTTTCGATGTGTTAGAAACTGTGCTAGGACTTCAATTAATTGCGGGAATTGAGAAAGAAATAATTGTAGTCAATGATTGCTCAAAAGACGATAGCGTTGCTGAAATCATGCGATTTATTAAGGAAAATCCCGACAGCGTAAAATTGATTAATCAACCTGAAAATAGGGGTAAGGGTGGAGCGATTCACACTGGAATTGAATACGCCACTGGTGAGTATATCATCATTCAAGATGCCGATTTAGAATTAGACCCTAGCGAGATTAACTTGCTGCTTGCACCGGTTATCGAAAAACGTGCAGATGTCGTTTACGGTTCGCGGTTTTTACAAGGAAATGTGAATGGACAGGCAGGATTGAGTAAAATGGCAAACAAGTTTTTGACGTGGCTCTCCAATTTCGTTTTTCGCACCAAAATTACAGACATGGAAACGTGTTACAAGTTAGTGCCAACGCCAATTTTTAAGTCACTCATTCTAAAAGAAAAGCGTTTTGGTTTTGAACCTGAAATTACGGCTAAATTGGCTAAAATACAATCTCTTACTTGGCTCGAAGTTCCTATTACATACATTCCCAGAAATACCGAAGAAGGAAAGAAAATTGGGTGGAAAGACGGCTTTCGTGCCATACATTGCATACTAAAGTATGGATGGTTTACTTCGAAAAAAAATAGCGTATTGTCTTGATAAAAAGTGTTTTTTCTGTAAATTAGCTTTTTCATTTTAACCTTAACCTAACCAAATTTTTTTATTATGATGTTAGAAAAAATCAATTTAGAAAAAGTACTTTTCCTAGATATCGAGACTGTTCCAGAAGTATATAGTTTTGAAGATTTAGATCCTGAAACGGCAGAATTGTACAGCAAGAAAACCCAATTTTTTCAAAAAGAAGGTCAAACTGCCGCAGATGTATATGACCGAGCAGGAATTTATGCTGAATTTGGCAAAATTGTCTGTATTTCATGTGGTTTTGTTCGCGAAACTAGAACAGGGAAGACTATTCGCATGAAATCTTTTTACGGTGACGACGAAGAACAACTGTTACTTGATTTCAAACGACTGTTAGATGATAATTTCAGTACACCTTACCACATTCTTTGTGGACATAACGCTAAGGAATTTGATTTTCCCTTTATCGCACGACGTATGTTGATTCACGGAATTAGCTTGCCAAATGCACTTGATATCGCAGGAAAAAAACCTTGGGAAATTGCGCATTTGGATACATTGGAGTTATGGAAGTTCGGAGATTATAAGCATTTCACCTCACTGAGTTTATTGTGTCACATTTTCAAGATTCCTACGCCAAAAGACGATATTTCAGGTGCTGATGTAGCGCGCGTGTATTACGAAGAAAAAGATGTCGAGCGCATCAAGGTGTACTGCGAAAAAGATGTCGTGGCACTGATCCAATTATTTTTACGATTCAGAGGAAACCCTTTAGTGGATGAAGCAGATATTGTGTATACTTCTTCTAAGTAACTTATTTGCTTGTACTACCGAAGTGCTTTCACCAGAAAATCCTGTTGAAGTTTCTGTCGATGACATTATGGGAAATTGGTTGCATCAAAATCTCTCCACAGACGAAATGATTGTGGAACTAGACAATCGTGGTTTGGAGATAATTTCAAGTGAAAATCGAGGTAAAGTGGTGTTTAATTCCAACGTCGAACTTGACTCACATTTCAAACAAGTGTTAAGCACAAGATATTCAAAGAAAAGCTCAGGAGAATATGAAGTTTGGTATCCCATGTCAGATTCACTTCGTTTCAGGCGAATAGAATTTCAGCCTATGCCTTGGGGGGAAGTGGAGATTGTTTGCTGGGAATGATTTTCTCTCCTGTAGGGGCGAGTCGCGACTCGCCCCTACAGGAGAGAATTGCCTATTTTTCCCCAAAATTGACTCAACTGACGGCTTTGTACAACTATTTTATATTATATTTGTCCGTTAGTCAATAAAACGGAAAAGAATGGTGACGAAGACAAGTTCAAAAACTCCAGCAAATAAGCGTAAGACAGCATCTTCAGGTGCTTCTAAATTTTCGAAAGAAACATATGTGAAGTGGTACAAAGACATGCTCTTAATGCGCAAGTTTGAGGAGAAAGCAGGTCAATTGTATATCCAACAGAAATTTGGTGGATTTTGTCACCTGTACATCGGTCAGGAAGCAGTAGTTGCGGGTACAATGAGTGCAGCGCGCCCTGATGACAAACACATGACTGCATACCGTGATCACGCTCACCCAATTGGGTTGGGAACAGATCCACGCATTTTGATGGCAGAACTTTACGGAAAGAGCACAGGTTGTTCTAAAGGTAAAGGCGGTTCGATGCACTTCTTTGACAAGTCTAAAAACTTTATGGGAGGTCACGGAATTGTTGGAGCTCAAATCGCGATGGGTGCGGGTGTTGCTTTTGCAGATAAGTACAATGATACAGATAATGTAACTTTCGTTTCTATGGGTGACGGTGCTGTGCGCCAAGGGGCATTGCACGAAACGTTCAATATGGCTATGATCTGGAAGTTGCCAGTTGTTTTTATTATTGAGAACAATAATTATGCAATGGGTACTTCGGTGAAACGTACAACTAACGTAGAGGATTTGTCAAAAATCGGTCTTTCTTACGAAATGCCAAGTTTTTCGGTAAACGGAATGTCTCCAGAAGCTGTTCATGAAGCGATTACAGAAGCTACTGAAAGAGCGAGAAGAGGTGACGGACCGACTTTACTTGATATTCGTACTTACCGCTACAAAGGACATTCAATGTCTGACCCTCAGAAATACAGAACGAAAGACGAAGTTGCCGAATGGCAAGGGCAAGACCCTATAGAACATTGCTTGAAAGTGATAAAAACGAACAAGTATTTGTCGGACAAAGAAATTGAGAAAATCAACGAATGGGTAAAGAATGAAGTTGAAGAATCAGTGAAATTTGCTGAAGAGTCTCCACTTCCTGAGCCTGAAGAGTTGTACAAAGATGTATACACGCAAGAGGATTATCCTTATATCCGTGAATACTAGAATAGATAAATAAGAATTTTTCGAAAGAATATAATTATGGCTGAAATAGTTCGCATGCCCAAGTTGAGTGACACCATGACAGAAGGAGTGGTGGCTGAATGGCACAAAAAAGTTGGAGATACGGTTTCCTCAGGAGATTTATTGGCAGAAATTGAAACGGATAAAGCAACGCTTGAGTTCGAATCTTTCTACGACGGTGTGCTTTTGCATATTGGTGTCGAAAAAGGTAAAGGCGCTCCAGTAAACGAAATCCTTGCCATTATCGGTGAAAAAGGAGAAGACGTAAAGGAAATTATTGCTGCGGACAACGGTGGTGCTGCTCCTGCTGAAAAGAAGGAAGAGAAAAAGGACGATAAAAAAGAAGAGCCGAAAAAGGAAAGTGCACCAGCTGAAGAAAAGAAAGCTGAGCCTGCAAAACAAGCTGCTCCTGTAGCTACTGCCTCGTCAAATGACGGTGGTCGCATTTTTGCTTCACCTCTTGCAAAGAAAATTGCGGAAGATAAAGGAGTAAACCTAGGTCAAGTTAGTGGTTCAGGTGAAAACGGACGGATCGTGAAACGCGATGTAGAGAATTTTGTACCGGGTACAGGTGGCTACGCTGCTCCAGCTGGGCAAGAATCGTATACGGATGAGAACATTTCTCAAATGCGTAAGACTATTGCACGTCGTTTGGCGGAAAGTAAATTTACAGCTCCTCATTTTTACTTGACTTTAGATATTGACATGGACAATGCAATCGCTGCACGCAAGCAAATCAATGCTTCTGGTGATGTGAAAGTGTCATTTAATGATATGGTGATTAAAGCTGTGGCAATGGCTTTGCGCAAACATCCTGCAGTTAACAGCGCGTGGATGGGTGATTTTATTCGCAGAAACCAACACATTCACATCGGTGTGGCTGTAGCGGTTGACGAAGGATTACTTGTTCCTGTTGTGCGTTTTGCCGATTCAAAAGGACTTTCTCAAATCGGTGCAGAAGTTAAAGAATACGCTCAAAAAGCAAAAGATAAAAAATTACAACCTTCAGATTGGGAAGGCAACACGTTCACCATTTCAAATCTTGGAATGTTCGGAATTGAATCCTTTACCGCAATCGTAAACCCACCAGACAGCTGTATTATGGCAGTTGGTGGAATTAAAGAAGTGCCTGTAGTGAAAAACGGACAAATCGTTCCAGGTAACGTAATGAAGATCACACTTTCATGCGACCACCGAGTAGTGGATGGCGCATCAGGTGCAGCATTCTTACAAACATTTAAGGATTACATGGAGAATCCAGTGAAGATGTTGGTGTAATTTGCTTTAAAAAATACTTATGATAGAGGTTGGCTGAGATATTTGGCCAACCTTTTTTTTAGGTGGAAATAGTCATTTTATTTTTTCATTGGGAGACAAAATATTTCTCCTAAAATGGAGGTGTACCTGTATCAAAAGAATAAGAGTTAAGAATTGTATCACCGCTTAACATATTCGTGTAAATGTAATAATTATGGATGTCATTAATCTTTGATTTTGAAACAATTCGGGCTACTTTATTAATGTACTTTCTTTCTAATATTGAAAAAATTTGTACCTCATTAATTTCAAAACAATTTTGCAAGACTCTTGAAACAGGTATGCTTGTCCAATAAGAATCAGTTAATTGTAAATCAATAGTGTCTTTTTTAAAAACCGCTGAATCTTGAAGGTTTTTAAATTTATTAATCAAGTCTTTCCCTACGCTTTCCTTAACAGATATTATGTAATTTCCATTTTTAAAATGAGTTCCTGAAGTCAAATCTATTGAAGAAATTAGTAATGTTTTTGTTTTAGTGACTTGCCTTTTATCCTTATGAATCGAGCAAGCACTTATTATGACAATTAAAATAAGCAAGATCCATTTCATCGTTATTTTTTTAAGTGCTCTTCTATCATCTTTAGTAATAATGATTTAATTTACACAAGATAAAATGAGTTATTCTTACGAACTAAATCAAACCAATTCACTATTTCCCAATAGCCTTTAAAACTCTATCTTCTTGAATTAAAACATCTCTCATCAATAAATTATGTGGGAATTGTTTGAGTTTAGAATTTTTGAATCCAGCTAAAATGTTTACAAGTGATGATGCTGTGATTAGAGATAAATTCAACTCATATTCTAAACCACAATCCTTGATAAAATCATCGGAGAAATCTGGAGCAACTAATAAGGATTTTATAACCTTGTAATCATTAATCTTCGCAACGTTGGCATATGATTTTAACTGTCTTGAAACTGAGCTGAATTTATTATAGCCACTTTCTTTAACAGTTTTACATTCAATTAGAATCAAATCGTTATTTCCTAAATTGATTACAATATCAATTTGATCTTTCGCCGTATTTAATTTCTTTCTTAAAACTTCATCAACATCAAATCCTAATTTACTGAAAAGGGTTTTCGTTAACTCTTCGAACTTAACTCCTAACTCAGCTTCTTTAAATATTAGGCCATTATCTTTAAGTACTGAGAGATTTCGAAAGCCAATGTTTTCATAGTTTTCCAGATAGAGATTTTCTGAGTCTTTGTATCCTTCAAGGATATTGTGAATAATGTCTCCTCTTGTTTTTAGTTCTTTTTTGATACAAAAATTTTCGAGTTCAGAAGTAGCGATTAGTTCTAGAATATCTCTTGGTTTAATGTTATAATCAAGTAGGTAAGCACTTTTCAATACATTTTCCTCTTGTAATTCAAATTCATTTTTTAATTGAGTATTTAACTTTGGTATTATAGTACCCAAGTCTATCAACAGTTTTTCATATCCATCTAATGAAATACCTACTTTTTCATCTTTTTCAATATCTTCAAAATACTTGATAAGATTTCCAACTTTTTCGTCAATAAGTGTTCCTTTGAGAGGAGGGTTTATTTTAAGTCCTTTATCGCAAAGCTCATTTATAAATTTCTTCTTTTCTGTAAGGTTCGTCCCATTTTTGTGGACATCATTCATCAGTACAGATGAAAATGAAAGTCCTTCAAAAATAATTTCATTTATTTTTTGCTCCAGAGGTAGTTTTGAATCGATGCTATGTTGACGACAAATAAGATTGATCTGTGGCTCTCTTATCAATCGCAGTACTCTCCTGAAAAATTTATCTGCAATTTCTTTGCCACGAAGTCTTCTTAGTAATCGTACCATTTCATCGGCAACATATATTGTACTTGTTTTTTTGGAATAGAAAATAACCCCAATAGATTTAAGTTCATTGATTACTGTGTCTATATCATAATGCTGAATAGGTACGATAAGGTAGTTGATTAGCTTAATCTCTTCTTGCGATAAACCTAATTGTTGTGAAAGTGTTATCAAAATAGCCTGTTCATCTGAAGTTATTTTTCTTTCTAAATTATTTGCGTCATCATTTGTGTATGCAGTTTTTAAGCAAGTCAGGTAAATATTGTAATCTCTTTTTCTTTGCTCGGTCATTTCTGATTTTTCGTCTTTCAGCTCTTTTTCAAAATTCTTGATTTTAGCTTTAAGATTCTTGATTTCTTTTTCATAAAGTCTAGAAAACCAGTCTTGCTTCATGATGCAGTTTCCGTCTCTTGAAATGATATCAATAAGGATGTCTAATTGAGATGTAGTTTTTACAAATTCGTCAGTGATACACTCTGCAAATTCAGCTTCAACAAGATTAAAAACTTTGGTGATATTGATGTTATCAATATTCTTTAAGTCGCGACTTGTATCGGTCAAAATCTTATCAATTTGCTTAATATTGCGAGGTTGGGAAGAGACGATACTGTCAATTATTTTTAAAAAAGAATTCTTTTCAAACGAATTTAAGTTGTCAAGGATTTTTTCAAGTTTCATAGTAGATTTTTATTGTACAGCGATAAATATAGTAAAAATATCGTTTTTCAATAGGTTTTACGGTTTTATAGACTGCTGAAAATAAGATAGGTTAGTTCCTTGGTTACATTTACCCCTCCACCAAAATCTTCGCACTATACCCCTTATTCCCCACAAAGAAATTCACCAGATACATTCCAGTTTCGTTGATTTGAAGAGGGACAAAACGTGCGTTTTCGCCAGGATACGATACGCCAAGGTCGTCAGTAAACACCAATTGACCGGTTAATGAATGTACAGAAACAGTTAGTTTATCGTTTACCTCGGTTTCAAAATTCAGTTGTAGTCCTTTTTTCGATGAATTGTAGTGGATGGAGAGCGAATTTTTGATTTTGTCGTACTCTGAAATCGAAGCAGGATCTCCTGGACCATCAAATAGGTGTTGCGATAAATAAATCACATCTCCCGAAGTTTGTCCGTTTGAATTAGATTTATTGGTGGCTACGTAAAATGTGATGGGACCTTGAGGTTCCAAAGGTGCTGTCCATTGAAATGACCACAGAGATACATCAACACCAGCTGCTTTATGAGATAAGTACTTTCTACCAGTAAATCCATCAAGCGTTTTAGTTCGCAAACCATCACTTGCGATCATTTCTCCTGCGTTTGTGTTGTCAGAATTTTTCAGTGCAACCAGTTGAAATCCATTTTTTGCGGAGCCGCCAGTCAAAGTTAGAGTGATGTCGTATGTTTGTCCAGGCACATAAAGGTCATCTGTTCCCCAATCCAATATATTAATGGAGTTCCCATCTTGTGTAGAACCTGCATGACAGCCTGTACAATTACTTTCACCAGGTGCCCCTGTATTACCTGCACTTGCACCTCCAGTATTGATTTTATGAAATGATGTTGAATTAAATTCAGCTACTTTTGTGGTTGTGCCTAAATCAGCAAATAGCACTAGTGAACTTACCGTTATAAACGCAATCAAAATTATGTAAAGTTTCTTCATTTTATTTATTATTTCGGTTGTGTGTGTGGGGATATTTGCGAAATGAAATTAATTTTCTAAAGCACCTTGCTCTATCCAGCAGGTAAATGACTGCACTTGATCCATAGAAAGTTTTGGAGAACCTAGAGGCATCGGTGCGACACCATTATCATGTCGCAATGTTTTAAGAATAACATCTTTACTTTCTTCAATGCTGATGTATGATTCAAAAACATATCCTCCTGCGCCTGAACTGTTGTGACAACCTGAGACGGCACAATTTTGCATAATCAAGGGTTCAATTGAAATACTATACGAAATAGTCGTGTCCGCACATTCAAATGGGATAGGTTGTGGAGCCTTATCCTTGTTGCATGAAAGAGTTAATAAAAATGATGTGAAAAGGGTTGCGGAAACTAAAAATTTGTACGTCATAATTTTTTAAATTTAAAATTGAAATGAACGAGTAATAGCAAAGCCAAGTCTGAATTCTCCTCTCATCCAGTCTCCCGTTGTGTAAGGAATAAACTGTTGTTCAGAAAAACCGCGCGCATTTGCCAAGTAGATACTAAAAACGTGACCAAACGTATTCCATTCAAACGCTACAGCCAAACTATTCTTGTATAAATCGCGTAAATCTTTTTGATTAAAATTTTGATAGTATTCCACTACCACACCAAACTTCTTGGCAAATTTCACATTCAACGCCCCACCTAAAGAGAATAAACTATTTTGGTCGTCAAAGGCTACATAATTCCGATGTGTATAAGTGGGCATTAACGCCAACGAAAGCCAGTTGCCAAATTTACGCGATACAATCAATTGACCTGCATACGCCATTCTGTGTGCAAATTCAGGATAGTGCGTGGTGGATGTGATGTCGGCAGAAGCCTTTGCATACGTGATAGTCGCGCTTCCTAGTGCAGCAAGCGAAAGCGGCATACTGTTATCCTCAGTTTGACTCAAGATTCGACCTTTCACAAAGCCATCAATCAATCCTCGATAAGGACCTGCACCTTTATTTCTTCCAACTCCAACCATGAGATAATCAGTAATCCCATATTCAAAAGCAATCCGGATATCAGCAGAATTGTCCATACCAAAAAACTGATGTACTCCACCGTTAGTACCAAACATATCCCCGAACTTGTGCTCAACTCGAAATTCAAGTTCATTTTTTTCTAACGTTTCAGTTGAATGGCCATTAATTATTCGGGTAGAATAAAACGTTTCCTTCACCTTTTTGGGAGAAGTTTTGGTCGTGTCTTCCTGAGCATGTGTGGTTAAACACGCTCCTGCAATGATTAATAAGCTTAATATAGACTTTTTCATATTACAATTGGTTTTCTTATAACCAACTATATTACGAAAAGTTTTACGATTTGGATTTTTAGAAAGTAAAAAAATAATAGAAACGAGGATTTCTATTGATTTTTTGGTTGTCAGGAAGAAACTTGGTTAGCTTACCCTACGTTTAAATCGAAGAACGAAATACAGGTGGCTCCAGACAATTAGGCAAATTTGAATCAAAGAAAACACACACAGATCAATTGTCGGGAAGGTCACCGAAATCGAAGCAGTTTCCCTTGATACTTCTCCCTGACAATCAGTAAGTTTTATTCTCACTCTATAGCGTTTCCTTCAGCCATCCAAAAAATTCCCGCTGCCAAGCTATCCCATTTTGCGGCTTTAGTACCCAGTGATTTTCGTCAGGGAAATACACAAAGCGACTTTTAATTCCTCTTAGCTGAGCAGCTTGAAATGCTTCTTGCCCTTGCCCGATTGGTACACGATAATCTTTTCCACCCTGGATAATAAGAATAGGTGTATCCCAATTTTGCACCATGTTTTTTGGGTTAAACTCGTTATAACCTTTTTGCGTAACCTCATTGTCATAATCCCAATATGGACCACCGATATCCCAATTGACAAAGAAGACTTCTTCTGTCGTTCCATACATACTTTCCGTATTGAATACTCCACAGTGAGAAATGAATGTTTTGAAGCGATTTTCATGCATCCCGGCTAAATAAAACACAGAATAACCACCATAACTCGCCCCAATTGCACCCAAACGCGTTTCGTCAACAAATGGTTTTTTAGCCATCTCGTCAATAGCAGTGAGGTAGTCATCCATCACTTGTCCACCCCAGTCCTTGCTGATATCTTCATTCCATTTTTCACCATGACCAGGCATTCCACGTCGATTAGGCGCGACAATGATATAACCTTGCGCAGCCATCAACTGAAAATTCCATCTAAATGAATAAAACTGAGATAATGCCGATTGAGGACCTCCTTGGCAATATAAAAGAGTAGGGTATTTTTTTGATGGGTCAAAGTTTGGTGGATAAATGACCCATGTCAACATCTGTTCTCCGTCAGTTGTTTCAAAATATTCAGCTTTAACCTGACTCATTTCGATTTTACTGTATGCTTCGTCATTTACAGTTGTTAGTTTTTGCCAAACTTTCTTTTTCAACTCAAAGCTGTAAATTTCTGTCGCATGATTCATGTCTGTTCGAGTCAAAATAATTTTCGTGCCACTGAACCCTACAATACTAGTAACATCAAAATCACCTTTTGTCAGTTGTTTTACCTCAGCAGTTTGGTTTGAGTTACCAGGGAAATTCACTTCAAACAATTGATTTGTTCCATCTATAGGTGCGGTGAAATAGATTTTCTCACCCGTTTCATCCCACATAAATGAATTCACTGTGCCATCCCAAAATTGAGTCAAGTTCATGGTCAATTTACCTGATTGTACAATAATGTCATTTTTGTCCGCTTCATATCCGTCGCGTTTCATTTGAAGCCAAGCAAGGTCGCCTTTTGGAGAAAATGAAGGGTGAGTGTCATATCCAGGGTTGTTTTCAGTCAAGTTTACCGTTCTTCCAGATACTACATGAAAGATATAAATATCAGAATTGGTTCTAGATGCATATTCAGCGCCCGAAAGTTTTTTGCTCACGTAGACAATTGCACTTCCTTCTGGAGACCAGCAATAATCTTCTGACCCACCAAAAGGTTTCTGAGGACAATTGAAAGGTTCATTTTCCATAATATCAATTCCCTCATCGTCACTCCCTATTTCCTTGAGGAAAACATGGTTAAAGCTACCATCGTTCCAAGTGTCCCAATGACGATAATTCAGCCCGTTGAATACAGAAACAGAAGTTTGGGGCAAATCTTCATAAATATCTTTTCCCAAAACCTTTTCTATAGCAACAGGTTTGTCGTATAAAATGTATGATCCATTAGGAGAGATTAGTGGGTTTTTCACTAACTCACTTGCGTTTTCAACTGCTTTAGCTTCACCGCCATTTACCGAAATCGTATAAAATTTGGAATTAAATTTATTTTCTTCAACAGAAGGTGTAGTAACGCGATAGACAATTTGTTTGCCATCTTTTGTCATTCCAAGCGCACTTACACGACCTAATTTCCACAATAACTCTGGAGTCATCACATGCTGACCAAATGACGAAAACACGATAAAAGTTACGACTGTTGCGACTAAAAACTTTTTCATTTCTTAACTATTTAGGACTCCTAAGTTATAATAATCCTGAGCAATATTGATAAATGTTACTTGATTTTTGATGATTTTCCACTCTCGGAGGATTCCTTAATTCTCATTTTTAACATTTATCAATATAAAATGAATAATTCATAACTTTCTATGTAATTTTGAAGTCCAAATTCGCATCAAAAATGGAAGTGAAAGAAAAACGTCATATTGAATACGATCGATCAGAATATTCGAACGAAGAATTAATCAATATTTATAAGGCAATCAAGAAGCCTCGTCTTATCGAAGAGAAGATGTTGGTGCTTTTACGTCAAGGTAAAATCTCTAAATGGTTTTCAGGTTGGGGACAGGAAGCAATTTCTGTAGGGACAACATTGGCAATGGAGAAAGAAGAATATATTCTTCCTATGCACAGAAACTTGGGAGTCTTTACCACACGTGAAATTCCACTGAGTAGACTATTTGCTCAATTTCAAGGAAAAATGTCTGGTTTTACTAAAGGACGTGACCGTTCTTTTCACTTTGGAGCGAAAGATTACAATATTGTCGGAATGATATCTCATCTCGGTCCTCAGTTAGGAATTGCAGATGGAATTGCATTAGCGTGTAAACTCAAAGATGAGAAACGTGCGACAATTGTATTTACAGGAGATGGTGGAGCGAGTGAAGGTGATTTTCACGAATCATTAAACGTGGCTGCAGTTTGGGATTTACCTGTGATTTTTGCAATTGAGAACAATCAATGGGGACTTTCTACACCGAGTAATGAGCAATTTAGATGCAAGCAATTTATCGATAAGGGAATTGGTTATGGAATGGATGCCTATCAAGTTGATGGAAATAATATTTTGGAAGTTGTTTCATCTGTAAAAAAGATTGCAGAGTCCTTAAGAGAGAATCCACGTCCATTTTTGTTGGAGTTTATGACGTTCCGAATGAGAGGACATGAAGAAGCTTCGGGGACTAAATATTATCCTGAAGGAATTCAAGATGAGTGGGACAAAAAAGACCCAGTTCGCAATTTTGAAATGTTCTTGTTGGAAGAAGGGATCATCACGGATAAAACAGTTAACGATGTTACAGAAGCAGTAAAGGCAGAAATTCAGCATGGTCTTGATATTGCCTTTGCAGAAGAGAAAATCGTTCCAGATACAGCAACAGAATACGCTGATTTATACGCGCCAACACCTGATTATAGTGTGCAACCAAAAAGCGACAAAAAATCAGAGAAGAGATTAATCGATGCCATTTCTGATGGGTTGCGTCAAGGGATGGAGCGCCATGATAATTTAGTTATTATGGGGCAAGATGTGGCTGAGTATGGAGGAGTATTTAAAATCACAGAAGGATTTGTGGAACAGTTCGGAAAAGGACGCGTACGTAACACACCGTTATGTGAATCGGCAATTGTAGGTACAGGACTTGGACTTTCAATCAAGAAAATGAAAGCAGTTGTAGAGATGCAATTTGCTGATTTTGTTACCTGTGGCTTTAATCAAATTATAAATAATTTAGCGAAAATTCATTGGCGCTGGGGGCAAAATGCAGATGTAGTTGTACGGATGCCAACAGGAGCAGGAGTAGCTGCAGGACCTTTTCATTCGCAAAGCAACGAAGCTTGGTTCACGCATACTCCAGGACTTAAAGTCGTATATCCTGCTTTCCCAGAAGATGCAAAAGGACTTTTAGCTTCAGCAATTGAGGAACCGAATCCAGTGTTGTTTTTCGAGCACAAATTTTTGTACAGAAGTTTAAAAGAAGAAGTTTACGATGATTATTTCACAGTAGAAATCGGAAAAGCGAAAATTCGCAAAGAAGGTAAGCAAGTTTCGGTTATCACATACGGAATGGGAGTTCACTGGGCACTTGAAGTTGCGGAGAACAATCCTGATATCGACATGGAAATCCTTGATTTACGCACATTATTGCCTTTGGATACAGAGGCAATTTACGAGTCAGTTCGCAAAACAGGTCGTGTGATTGTACTTCACGAAGATTGTATGACAGGAGGACTAGGAGGAGAGATCGCAGCATTGATTACGGAGAATTGTTTCAGTTCGTTGGATGCACCCGTTATGCGTGTAGCATCACTTGATACACCAGTTCCGTTTGCAGCAGATTTGGAGCAGAACTTTTTACCTAAAAAGCGATTTGAAGCGAAACTGAAAGACTTGGCGAACTATTAAAGTCAAGATTCTTCGGTAATACGAAATAACAATCGGCATAAATCAAAAAATCAGGGTGAAATTCGTATTATTTTACTAACTTTCGCCCCCGAAATTGACACATTATGGCAACATATTTAGATTTTGAAGAACCGTTAAAAATTCTTCACGAAGAGATAGAGAAAGTGAAAGAAGTCAGTGGAAACACTGAAGTCGATATGTCTGATAAAGTGCAAGAGCTTGAGGACAAGTTGGCTAAGAAAACAAAAGAAATATATTCTTCACTTACACCTTGGCAACGCGTTCAACTTTCAAGACATCCAGAGCGTCCTTACACATTAGCTTATATTCGAGCTATATCCGATAATACTTTTCAAGAGTATCATGGAGATAGAAGTGTAAAAGACGATAAAGCAATGGTAGGTGGATTTGGTTTGCTTGATGGACAAACAGTGATGTTTATCGGTCAGCAAAAAGGAATGAATACCAAGATGCGTCAATATCGCAATTTTGGTATGGCCAATCCTGAAGGTTATCGCAAAGCATTGCGTTTGATGAGACTTGCAGAGAAATTTGATAAGCCGATTGTAACACTCATTGATACTCCAGGTGCCTTTCCAGGACTTGAAGCAGAAGAAAGAGGACAAGGTGAAGCTATTGCGCGCAACATCTACGAAATGATGAAGCTGAAAGTTCCTGTAATCTGTGTGATTATTGGAGAAGGAGCATCGGGTGGTGCATTGGGAATTGGAGTTGGAGATAAAGTGTTGATGTTGGAGAATACTTGGTATTCGGTTATTTCACCAGAATCTTGTTCTTCTATCCTTTGGCGTTCTTGGGATTTTAAAGAACATGCAGCGGATGCGTTGAAATTGACTTCGACAGATATGAAGAACAACGGCTTGGTTGATGATGTGATAAAAGAACCGTTGGGTGGAGCTCACCGTCATCCGGAAGAGATGTTTGAGATAGTGAAGAAAGAACTTAAGAAACACATCAAAGCACTTTCTAAAATTGATGCAGATCAACGTGTAAATGAACGAATTGATAAGTTCTGTAAAATGGGAGTGGTAAATGAGAAGTAGCTTTTTGCTATATTTTCCCTTACTTTTTCCAAGGATATAAATAATATGAGAGGATTCAGAATTGCATATTTAGTTGGAGTCATCTTGTTTGTTACTTCTTGTGGCAGTGACGCTATAGATGAGGTTCAAATAGAACAGGAAATTAATTACAGCGATGCAATTGAGTTCGATGAAGATGTGATTATCAATATTATTTTGTCCAGAATTAAAGCAACAGAAGATGAAGCAGATGTGGTGATTAAGAGAGCGCATCTGAATGATGATGAATTCCTTGATGCCTATATTTCAGTTAACCTAGCTCGTCGTGCGCAAAAAGATATGGAAAAAGCGAACAATCCAGCTTCGTTTGACAATTTTGGGTATTTAGGCAATTACAATTATCTCGTAGTTTGGGATGGAGAGACCAAAGTACTTGGAAATCCTTATCAAGTAGTCAGTAACGGTTTGGAAAGATTGAGTGTAAAGGAACAGAATTTGTTAGATCCAGGCTATAAAACACTGAGTGCTACTTATCGAGTTCGTAATAGCGTTTTTGAAATTTTCTTTAATTACTTAAATGGAAATATCGTTCCAGTGTTTTCTTACAAAGTAGTCGATTTTATTGGAACAGACGAACCATTTGCTCAATACTGCAAAATAGTTGAAAACCCTCAACAATTGCAAAAGGATATCATCATTTATGAAGCTACAATTCGTGGTTATTCTGCTGAAAAAGCTAATGCTAATAGAAATTATTTCGCTATAGATAGTTTAGAACCAAAACCTATGCCTCTGAATCGTTTCTTTTTTGATAAGCAATTAGGTAAATATGCTACAGAAAAAATAGACTGAACAATTTAGATTTCACTTCACATATTTTCTAGCTTTTTACAGCATGCCATCCTTTTACGATACTCTTGCCTTGAGTCTTAATGTAAAATTAGTTTTTGTAAAACTCTAAATCACCTTTTTTCATTCGGTGGTATGCTTTGGCTAAATGCACTAGCATATCGCGCATTGCTCCAAACGCTTTTTCCGTTTCTTCATGAATCTCTGAACCCTTTAGTTTCAGTAGAAGCTTCATGTATAAAGCCTGAATTGCCATGTCTACATCATTGAGTTGTGTTGTAGCTTTTTGGCGAAATTCTTTTAAAAACGGTTGAGTTTTAACATAAAGTTCACTGTATTTATCATCTTTTGCCAAGTTGAGCAATGTGTTGTGAAGATAAAAAAGCTCCATCTGAACCTCGTGAATTTCGTGTAAGTGGCCTACAGTTTCTTTTTTCTGAGATTTCATGCTGCGAATCAGTCCTGCGTACCAATTTTTGTACTGTTCAGCAAGTGTTTCATCACTAATTTGAGGTTCTATAATACGCTCGAAAAGCAAATCTACATCAAGATGATGTGCACGAATCAAGTCTTCAATTTGGAACATATAGAGCAAATACTCTATGATATTTTCCTCCTTCTTTTTCTGAGCAATTAGCATAAATCTACTTCTCTTCGTCTTCTAACGAATTGTTTAATTCATCATACTCCGCATTCAACCCTTTTACAATGTCGCTTGTCACATCCATTGAAGATGAAATGTACATAATTTGTCCACCTTTTGCGTATTGAAGAATTAGATCATAACCATTTTCTTCAGCATAGCGTTTACAATAATCTTCTACACGGTTGAAAGCTTTCATTAAATTGTCATTTTGAATTTCTTGAACACGCATTTGGAGACTTTGTTGCTCTTGTTCTAGCTCCATTTGACGTTGCTGATATTGCTGTTGAAATTTCTCAATTTCTGATGTGATTAACATATTGTTTCTCATCTTCTCATCATAAGAGCGCGCCCAATTTTCAAAGTTCTTCACTTTTTGCTCAAATCCAGTACTAATTTCTTTGATTTTTGCCTCCATGTCCTTTGTAATGACATCAATCAATTTGTAATTTTCATTAATTGAATCATTATGATAGTATCCAATTTTAAGACCTTCACTAAAAACAG
>CAYUQU010000046.1:0-24876 GCA_964447015.1 uncultured Flavobacteriales bacterium | reverse complement strand
CAGCTAAGAAGAAAGGAATTAAAGTTATTGGCTTAACTGGAAAAGATGGAGGAAGAATGGCAGATCTAGTTGATGTTGAAATTCGCGCTCCGTTTAGTGAATATGCTGATCGCGCACAAGAGATCCATATTAAAGTAATCCATTCACTTATTGATTATATTGAAAGCCAAATTGATTGATTCAATAAATTTTATTAATTTGGAGAAAAATTTAATATTTAAACCATGAAAAATTTACTAATTACTCTTGTCGTTTTTGGTTCAATAAGCTTAAGTTCAAGTGTGTTAGCTCAAGACACTAATACAGGTAAAGCTGCCTTTGAGCAGATTAAAGAATGTGCATGTAGTGAAATTCTTATGATTTCTGGTGCTCTTGAAAAGAAATATACAGCTATTTGGCTTGAAGGAATAACGTATGAAAACGGTTTCATTGTGTTCACAAAAGGGGATAATCGCCACATGTGGGATGCAAGTAAAATTGTTTTTCTCGAAAAAGGAAATGGGTTTATTAGAGCTTATGTAAATCAGTCTAAATAGACTTGGTTAAATATCCGTTGTTTTTTTGATTAAAATTTGGTCGTTTCAGGTAAAGTTACTATGTTTGTGACATTAACCTATTAAATGACCTATCATGCTTTTTAAAACTTTTGGAAGCGCCGTATTTGGCGTGGATGCTACAACTATTACAATTGAAGTAAATCTTGGAAAAGGAGTAAATTATTATTTAGTTGGATTGCCTGACAGTGCTGTAAAGGAAAGTCAACAGCGTATCAAGGCTGCATTTGCAAATAATAATCTCGACTGGCCTGGACGCGAGATTACAATTAATATGGCTCCTGCTGATATCAGAAAAGAAGGGTCAGTGTTTGATTTGCCAATTGCGTGTGGAATTTTAGCAGTAAGCAATCAAATCGATGCTGAAGAGCTCGGAAAGTATATTATCTTAGGCGAATTGTCACTAGATGGAGATCTAAAGCCTGTGCGAGGAATTCTACCCATTGCTATTAAAGCGAAAGAAGAAGGATTCAAAGGTCTTATCATTCCAAAAGAGAATTGCGCAGAAGCAGCTGTAGTTGAAGGTTTGGATGTCTACGGAATGGAAAACCTTGCGGAAGTAATTGAATTTTTTAGCGGAAACAAAACGTTTGAGCCCTATCGAATAAATTTAAGTGAGGTTTTCTACAATCGTTTGAATATTGATGAGGTAGATTTTAGCGATGTCAAAGGACAAATCAATATCAAGCGCGCTTTTGAAATTGCTGCTGCAGGTGGACACAACGTGATATTAATAGGGCCTCCGGGAGCGGGGAAATCGATGTTGGCAAAACGATTAGCTACGATTTTACCTCCGATGTCTCTTGAAGAATCATTGGAGACCACAAAAATTCACAGCGTAGCTGGTAAAACAGATGGCGAGCGAGGGTTAATCACGATGCGTCCATTCCGTAAACCGCACCATACAATATCCGATGTAGCTTTAGTCGGCGGTGGAAGTTTTCCGCAACCTGGTGAAATATCTCTTGCTCATAACGGTGTACTCTTTTTAGATGAGTTACCCGAATACAAACGTACGGTTTTAGAAGTTATGCGACAACCTCTTGAAGATAGACAAGTGACAATTTCTAGGGCTAAATTCACAGTTGAGTACCCTGCAGGTTTTATGCTGATTGCCGCTATGAACCCTTGTCCATGTGGTTATTATAATCATCCTGAAAAAGAATGTGTTTGTGCTCCGGGTATTGTTCAAAAATACCTGAACAGAATTTCAGGGCCTTTGCTTGATCGAATTGATCTCCATGTGGAAGTAACTCCCGTAGGTTTTGATGAATTAGCATACCATCAACCTTCTGAGAAGAGCGCAGATATTCGTGAACGTGTAGTCAAAGCTCGTCGTGTTCAAGAGGAGCGTTTTAAAACTAAGAAAGGTATTCACGCTAACGCACAAATGGAGAATACCGACCTAAGAAGTTTTTGTGTAATTGATAGCGCAGGAAATGCAATTTTAAAAACGGCAATGGAGCGTTTGGGATTGTCGGCTCGTGCGTACGACCGAATCCTGAAAGTAGCGCGTACAATCGCCGATTTGGATGCGAGCGAACAGATCTTAACTCATCATCTTGCAGAGGCGATTAACTTTAGAAGTTTAGATAGAGATAACTGGGCGGGGTAGATTGCAGAGTGAGAGTGAAAAAAGTAAAAATTAGAATAATCTCAATCAAAAATACTAGTTTATGTCATCAGGAACGTATTCACAGATATATATTCATTTAGTCTTTGCTGTAAAACACAGGCTTAGTCTTATTAATTCTGAATGGGAGGAAGAGCTTTATAGATACATTGTTGGAATTATAAAAGAAAAAGGCCAAAAGCCATTGGCTATTAATGGTATGCCAGATCATATTCATATTTTAATTGGTCTAAAGCCATCGTGCTGTATATCCGATTTGGTTAGAGAAATCAAAAAATCGTCAAACGTATTCATTAGAGATAAAAAATTTAATAATATTCAGTTTGAATGGCAGACAGGATACGGTGCTTTTTCTTACTCCCGTTCATCATTAGATAACATTATTGGCTACATCAACAATCAGAAAATTCATCATGAAAAAAAGACTTTTAAAGAAGAGTATTGTAGTTTTTTGAGCAAATTTGAAATAGATTATAGGGATGAATACCTTTTCGATTGGATAGATTAATTATACGACCCTTTCAGGGTCGTGGAATCTAATTCTGAAATCTTTGCTACAAAGATATGAATCCTTCGGATTCAGAAAATGCGTCTTTTGTAGCAAAAAGAGAGCTTTTTATTTTAGTCAATGTGAAAAGTAGATGTATAGACTAATCCCGAAGGGATTATATCCTTGTAGCATTAAGGATTACAAGATCTCTCGACCCTGAAAGGGTCGTATCTGAATAATATGTATTTCCCCCTTTTTTTAATTTTTTTATGGTCGATAATGAATAGGAATAAAAAAGTTATACGACCTCTCCAGGGTCGGTGGGTTTTATGTCGATGTTTTCTACAAAGATATGAATCCTTCGGATTCAGAAATGGTGATTTAGAAGATGTGTTTTTGGGCATAAAAAGAAAGTGTTTTTTTATGGGAGTTTAAGTTATACTTAGGATTCAATGATAATAAAAGCATGTCTTACATTCTCATTACAATATAACTTTAGTAATCAACACTGAACTTTCTTCATAGGTTAATCCCAGAGGGATTATATCTTTGTAGCATTAGGGTTTGCGAAATCCTTCCGACCCCTGAAGGGGTCGTATGTAAAGAACGCGTATTTTACCCTTTTTAATTTTCCTATGCCTAGAAATAAAAAAATCCCATCAAATTAATTCGACGGGATTTTTTATTTTTTAAACTTTAATTTATTTTCCGTGACATTGCTTAAACTTCTTCCCACTACCACAAGGACAAGGGTCGTTGCGACCGACCTTCGGGTCAGCGATTACGGGTTGTTGTTTTGGTTTGTCTTGATACGAGTTTTGCATTGCTTGCTGATAACCTTGACTGCCTTCGAAGTTTGGAGCTCCCGAACTACTTGACTGTTGATTAGGTACCGAGTTAGCTTGCGCTTTAGCGTAATTGTCTTGCGCGATTTGTTTGTTTGTCGATTCGATTGTTGGAGCTTGCCCTACATTTACTGGAAGTTGAGCTTTAATCAAAAACTCAGTGATGTCCATATTCAATCGACTCATCATTTCTTTAAACAAATTGAAAGATTCTAATTTGTAAATCAACAATGGATCCTTTTGCTCATACACCGCTTGCTGAACTGACTGACGAAGTTCGTCCATTTCGCGTAAATGCTCTTTCCATTCGTTGTCAATCATGCCAAGAACAATGTTCTTTTCAATGTTCTTGATTATTGAACGACCTTCTGACTTAATTGAGTCGTCAATGTGAACTGCTAGTTGCATTGACTTTACTCCATCGGTAATTGGGAAAGCTACATTTTGGAACTTGTCTCCTTGTTGGTCTTTCACTTGGCGAATAACTGGCAGCGCCATTTCAATCAGCTTACGGTTTTTACGATCGTAATAATCCATCGCAGACTCATACACTTTGTTTACAAGATTGTGTTGGTCAATTTGCTTGAATTCTTCTTCACTTACTGGAACCTCAATTCCAAAAGTGCGGTATAAATCAAGTTCGAAAGCTTTGAAATCTTTACTTTGCAACGCACCAATCGAAATATCTTCTGCTGTGTCGTAGAACATATTCGCGATATCCAAATCAAGACGGTCACCGAACAAAGCACTTTTTCGTTTGCGGTAAATTGCTTTACGTTGTGCATTCATCACGTCATCATATTCCAAAAGACGCTTACGTACACCAAAGTTATTTTCCTCTACTTTTTTCTGCGCGCGTTCTATAGATTTTGAAATCATTCCATGTTGAATAACTTCACCTTCTTTAAGCCCAAGCCTGTCCATCATTTTAGCGATGCGGTCAGAACCAAATTTACGCATCAAATCATCCTCAAGCGCAACAAAGAATTGAGAAGATCCTGGATCTCCTTGGCGACCTGCACGACCTCGAAGCTGTCTGTCAACACGACGTGAATCGTGACGTTCTGTACCTACAATAGCTAGACCGCCAACTTCTTTAACGCCTTCTCCAAGTTTAATATCGGTACCACGACCCGCCATGTTTGTCGCAATCGTAACTGCACCAGGTTTACCAGCTTCAGCTACAATTTCTGCTTCTTTTTGGTGGTATTTTGCATTAAGTACTTGGTGAGGAATATTCTTCATTTTAAGCATACGGCTCAATAGCTCAGAAATCTCAACAGTAGTGGTACCAACCAATACAGGTCTTTTTAATGCAACAAGTCGTTCGATTTCAAGAATTACCGCATTGTATTTTTCACGTGCAGTTTTGTACACTAAATCGTGTTCATCTTTACGTTGAATTGGACGGTTTGTCGGAATTACAATTACATCAAGTTTATAGATGTCCCAGAATTCTTTCGCTTCAGTTTCCGCAGTACCCGTCATACCAGACAATTTGTGGTACATTCTAAAGTAATTCTGAAGCGTTACTGTAGCATAAGTTTGTGTAGCAGCTTCAACTGTCACATTCTCTTTCGCTTCAATCGCTTGGTGAAGTCCGTCAGAATAGCGACGACCCTCCATGATACGACCTGTTTGCTCATCGACGATTTTAATTTTACCGTCCATTATCACATATTCCACTTCTTTTTCGAAAAGGGTATATGCTTTTAAAAGTTGATTAATACTGTGAATTCGCTCAGATTTCACAGAATAATCGCGAATTAACGCGTCTTTTTTCTCTAGAATCTCATCTTTCGATAAGCTCATTTTTTCGATTTCGGCAATTCCAGATCCGATATCAGGCATAGAGTAATAATCGCTATTTTCTCCGTCAGAAAGTAGCGCAATTCCTTTTTCCGTTAATTCAATTGAGTTGTTTTTTTCATCGATAACAAAGAAAAGTTCTTTGTCAATGGTTGGCATGTGCTTATTCTGCTCCTGCATGTAGAAGTTTTCAGTTCGCTGCAAATGCGCTTTTATTCCTGGTTCGCTCAAAAATTTGATTAGAGCTTTATTTTTAGGTAACCCGCGGAAAGCACGGAGTAACATAATCCCACCTTCTTCAAGCTGTTTTTTTGTTTCTTTTTTATCAGACCCCGGTTCATTTAATACAGCAAGAGCCTTCTTAGCCTCAGTCAATGCTTGAGTTACATATTTTCTTTGTTCAGCAACTACGCGTTCAATTCTCGGCTTCAACTGGTGAAACTCGTGTTGATCTCCTTTTGGAGTTGGTCCAGAAATAATCAATGGTGTTCGAGCATCATCAATCAATACTGAATCGACCTCATCGACAATAGCGTAGTGGTGTTTGCGTTGCACCAATTGTCCTGGTTCGCTTGACATATTATCGCGAAGGTAATCGAAGCCAAATTCGTTGTTTGTACCAAAAGTAATATCGGCATTGTAAGCCGCTCGTCTTTCGTCAGAATTGGGTTGGTGTTTGTCAATACAATCTACAGTTAAACCGTGGAATTGGTAGAGAGGACCCATCCATTCCGAGTCACGTTTTGCAAGGTAGTCATTCACAGTTACCAAGTGAACCCCTTTTCCTGCAAGTGCGTTGAGATAAACTGGAAGTGTCGCTACCAATGTTTTCCCTTCACCCGTTTGCATCTCTGCGATGTTTCCTTTGTGCAATACCGCACCACCCATAAGTTGTACGTCATAGTGTACCATGTTCCATTCTACTGGAGCGCCTGCAGCTGTCCACGCATTTTTCCAAATAGCTTTATCGCCATCAATGATAATTCCGTCTTTTTTAGTTGCCAACATTTTGTCGAGTTCTGTAGCTGTAACAACTAACTCTTTATTTGTAGCCCAACGGCGAGAAGTTTCTTTAATAACGGCAAAAGCTTCAGGTAGAATTTCTAAAAGTACTTCTTCTATTTTTTCGTTAACTCGCTTCTCTAATGCTTCAATTTGTTGAAAAACTTCTTCTTTTTGAAGAATTTCAAGCGCAGGGTCTTCAGTTTTTGTATGAAGCGCTTTAATCTGATCTTCTAAGTCGCTAGTTCCACTTTTTATTCTCGATTTGAATTCCTTAGTTTTACCTCTCAGCTCGTCATCAGACAATTGTTGAATTAACTCAAAAGCTGCATTTGCTTGGTTAACAAATGGTTGGTATTCTTTTTGGTCTTTTGCTGATTTATCTCCAAAAATCTTTTTTAAGATTCCTCCTATCATGATGTAAGCTTTATAATATTTTGCGAAACCCCAAAAATAACTGTATTTATCGGTTTCACGATGTACTCTATTAATTTATTTTTTAAAGTCAGAAATCATTCCAAAAAATATTTGCTGACAGTATGGCAGATTTTTTGATTTGAAGTGAGTTTCAGCCACAAAAAAACCCGCAATTTAAAGTATTACGGGTCCTAAATAGTTTAATGCTATTCGACTTTCTCAATATTCATCTTCGTTAAAGAAGAAGTCCTCTTTTGTAGGATAATCAGGCCAAATATCTTCGATGCTTTCATAAATTTCTCCTTCATCGTCTAAATCTTGAAGATTTTCTACAACTTCTAATGGAGCTCCTGTTCGCATAGCGAAATCAATCAGCTCATCTTTAGCTGCTGGCCAAGGGGCGTCCTCAAGGTATGATGCTAATTCTAGTGTCCAGTACATATTATTTCCTCCTTTTAGTAGTACTTAATTTTGCGCAAAAATAGATTTTTTGAAATTAAAAACAAGCTTTTTCTGTAGAATATGCAATTTATTTAACAAATAGTCAATATTGACATGTTAAACTATTGTAATTTATCTTTTTACATCCTTGGTGTCCAAGGAATTTCGTTTGCATTTAACTCTACAGAAAGTTTTCTAGATAAAACGAATAAATAATCACTTAACCTATTCATATAAGCAATAGTTTTTTCGTTAATTTCTTCCGAATGTGAAAGCTCAATAATTAGACGCTCAGCTCGACGGCAAACACATCGTGCAATATGGCAAAATGAAACGGTCGAATGTCCTCCAGGTAAGACAAAGCTTTTCATTGGTGGAATTGCAGCATCCATTTTGTCAATTGCATCCTCAAGAAAAGTAATGTCTGTATCGTGTAATTCAGGAATTTTCATCTTCGAACTTGGGTCAGAAGCCAAGATTGCACCAATGGTAAACAAACGATCCTGAATTTCAATCAGATTTGTAACATGTTCTTCACTTATCCCTTGATCGCGGATTAACCCAATATGTGAGTTTAACTCATCCACAGTACCATACGTTTCAATGCGTAATGCATACTTCGGTACACGTCTCCCTCCAATCAATGACGTCTCGCCCTTATCTCCCTTTTTTGTGTAAATTTTCATTTCTTTTTTTTAAAAGATTCAAGACTAAAAGATTCAAGATACTAAGACTCATAAGCAATTGTCTTTTGTCTAGCGTCTAGGAGTCTTTTGTCTATTTCTAATGTCTAACCCAAAAATGTTCTTTATATTGTTCTTCTCGCTTTACTAATATACCCATTCTAAACATATCAATTGACACGTGAAATTGTTCATACGCAATTAATTTTTCCCACGCTTGCCACATGTCTTCAGTCCAACGAATGTCGTCGAGAACCCAAATTGTGTCGTTGTGGGAATAAGGAAGTAGTTTATTTACGTAATCGATTAACGCACTCCCCCTGTGATTACCATCGATAAATATAAAGTCGTATTGTTTACTAAGTTTATTGGCTATGAATTGATCAAAAGTATCGTTCTCAAAGTTGATGTTCTGTGACTTAACTGGAAAATTATCGACTGTAAATTGATATGTATTAGGACAGCCTTCAATTGTATCTATTTCTGCTTGAGGATTTCCTAAATGCATCATCAATGTACCTGAACCTAGAGATGTACCTAATTCAAGAATGAGAGATGGCTTGTAGAACCTTGTCAATTGATACAACAGTTTACCGTAGCGCTTTCCAGATTGACTGTTTTTATAAATATCACGAATTTTTCTAGTATTGCCCAATTTTTTAGAACCAGCACCAAAATCGCTTATTTCAATTGTTTTTGTAGAACTTTTGAGCGCAGTTTTGTGAGTTTTAACTAATTTCAGATCATCCGCTCCAACCTTTATGGAAAGACATTCGTCTGCTAAAGCGTAAACAAACGGAGAATGAGTGCCATGACGTTTTTTGGCTTTCTTGAAGTAATAAAATATGGAGGCAATACGTTTCATATCTTATGCAAATGAACTAAAAATGTAAGAATGAAGCATAATATTTCGTTAATTCGCATCAAATTCGATTTATGACAGTAACAGATTCAATGATTGAAACTCAACGCGGAAAGGTTTTTGGTTCACACCCGAAAGTTAATTTAGTTGAACCATGTCGTATCGGCAATGGGATTCTTCGTCTGTCTGAAGCAGAGAAGTTTGAGGCGTTACGTTATTTTGAATTGATGAAGGTTGTTCCACAATTTTTTATTCCAGCTTCGGGTTCTGGGTCTAGAATGTTTCAGTTTTTATTTGATTTTCTAGAAAATCCAACTGAAGAGAACAGAAGTCAGGTCGAACGATTTTTGAATCACTTGGAGGATTTTGCATTTTATAGAAAAATTCACAGTGATGTCAGAAAGCAATTAAACGAAAATAGAATTGATTTGGCAGAATTTGTCAAATATGTAGTGAATTCTGAAGGACTAGATTTGGGAGATTTGCCAAAAGGATTAGTTCCTTTTCACAATTACGGATATTTTATTCTTAACCCTTTTCAAGAGCACGTGTTGCAAGCGGCTAGATTAGGAAACGGAATTGCAAAAATGCATTTTACAGTCAACCTTAAGTATAGTGATAAAATTAAAGAGGCAATTGACCAAGTTTGCGCCATTTCGGGCTATCAAATTGAGACAACTTTTTCAGCTCAAGATGAAGATACAGATAGTATTGCCTTCACCAAAAGCGGGGATATTTTCGAATGTACTCCAGGTCAACCTCTAACAAGACCATCTGGACATGGAGCGTTACTAGACAATTTAAACAGTATAGATGCAGATGTGGTGTTTATCAAAAACATCGACAATATACAGCATGAACATGGTTCGGATGCTTCTATCAACGAATTTAAAACACTTGGTGGTTTATTACTTCAACTGAATAACGATTTGCGAAAAGCGTTGGATGAAGGAAAAGTAAACAGGGATTTAGTTGTTCAAGTCGCTAATAAATATCAATTGACTATAGATTCGGATAATCTAGGTAAATATAGCGACAATGAAATTATAGAATTGTTCAATCGTCCGCGCAGAGTTTGCGGTATGGTTCGGAATGAGGGCCAACCTGGTGGAGGGCCTTTTTGGGTTAAAACTGGTGATGGACGAATCACGAAGCAGATTGTGGAAAAAGCACAAATAGCTTCAAATGGTGATCAGTTCAATATCATGGTTAAAAGCTCGCACTTTAATCCAGTAATGATTGCTTGCGATATGCACGATCTTAAAGGAAGCAAATTGGTGTTGAGCGATTTTAGAGATGAAGAAATGTTTTTCATTGTCAAGAAAAATTTCAAAGGACACGACATTTTATTCGCAGAACAACCAGGTTTATGGAACGGTGGTATGGCAGAATGGTTGACTGTGTTCGTTGAAGTTTCCTCAAAAGCATTTACCCCTGTTAAAACGGTCTTAGATTTATTGGAAAATTCGCACCAAGCAAATAGTATTTAGAAAGAGGCAAAATTTAAGTCCTTAAACCTGACGTCTATTAAACAATGTGTTACACGGTGTTTTGTTTAAAAAAATGATTTAAGTCAGTTTATTCTTCAATTCTTTTTATTTTAGTAGCGTAAAATACTACCGTGGAAGGAATTTATAAAATTGTTTTTGAGTCTATTCTTGAAGGTTTAATACTTGTAGATAATAAAGGTGTCATTCAATTGATAAACCCTAGAACCGAAGACATGTTTGGATATGATGAAGGGGAATTAGTAGGAAATACGATTGAGGTTTTAATTCCAAGTAGATTTCACCACACACACGAAGCTCACCGTAATGCTTATATTCAAAAACCATCTAAACGAAATATGGGGTCAGGGATGAACCTCTGGGCTAAACGCAAAGATGGCTCGGATTTTCCTGTGGAAATCAGTTTGAATTATATTAAAAATGCCAAGGATGAGACCATGGTTGTCGCATTAGTTTCTGATATTTCAATACGGAAACGTGCGCAAGATGAGGTATTAAAAGTCAATCAGCATTTGGAAGACTTAGTAGAAAAGCGTTCCAAAGCTTTATTTGAAAGTGAGCAGCTCTACAAAAGTATAGCGAAGAATTACCCATCAGGAATTATTTACCTGCTTAGTCTAGATTACACGATTCAATTCGTTGAAGGACGCGAACTGGAACGACATGGAAAAAAACCAGAAGACTGTATCGGCAAGAATTTTTTAGATACCTGTGAAAATGATGCAGAGAAAGTGAAGGTTGTGTTGAATGAACTTCTGGAAACAGGGGGCGCACATTTGATTGAGGTTTCAAAAAATGGACAGTATTATTCGGTGACAACAAGTTTGTTGAAAGATCCATCTGGTAACTTGAATAACATTCTTGTGGTAGAAAACAACATAACTCATCAGCGTAAAAATGCAGAGTCTCTTGAAAATAATTTAAGAGAAGAGCGCCAGTTGAGTGAGCTGAAATCGCGTTTTGTTTCGATGGCGTCTCATGAGTTTCGAACACCACTTACAACTGTAGCTTCATCAGCTGGATTAATCAAACGATACCTAGAGAATAATGATGAAGAAAAAATAAACAAACACGCAGATAGAATAAGAAATACGGTTGGGCATTTGACAAACTTGTTAAACGACTTTTTGTCTCTTGAGAAATTAGAATCAGGAAATCAGGAAATGAAGATTACTGAGTTTGAATTAAAACCGTTTTTACTCGACATAAAAGAAGATATGCTCGGTGCAATTAAACCTGAGCAGAAAATTGAAGTTGATGGTTCAGACTTGAAAATCAACTCAGATTCATTTTTTCTGAAAGCCATTTTAATTAATTTGATTTCAAACGCAAGTAAATACTCTGGTGAACAAGCGACGATTACCGTTTGTTGGAAAAGCAAAGGTGAAACGGTGAGTATTGATGTCGTAGATCAGGGAATCGGAATTCCTGAGGAAGAACAAAAGCTGATGTTCACTCGTTTTTTTAGAGCAGGAAATGCTACAAATATTGAAGGAACGGGATTAGGGCTTTTTATTGTGACGAAGTATTTGGATTTATTGGGAGGTAAAATATCTTTTGACAGCCGATTGGGAGAAGGCTCTACCTTTACTATTAACATACCTATTATTTATTTATGAAGAAGATTGCAGTTATAGAAGACAACGCAGAGATGCGGGAGAACATTCAGGAAATTCTTGAATTAGCAAGCTACGATGTGATTACTGCCGAGAACGGTAGAGTTGGAGTTGATTTAATTAAAACGGAAAAACCAGATTTGATTTTATGCGACATCATGATGCCTGAATTGGATGGATATGGTGTGTTGTATTATCTTTCGAAAGATTTATCGACTTCAACGATTCCGTTTATCTTCCTTTCTGCTAAAGCGGAGAAAACAGATTTGCGAAAAGGAATGACACTTGGGGCGGATGATTATTTGACAAAACCTTTTAACGAGATGGAGTTGTTGGATGCCATAGATACAAGACTCAAACGCAGTGCTGCAATACGTGAATTGTCAATAGGTAATCGAGATTTAAATGACTTTGTGCTTAAAACACAGTCATTGGAAGGATTGAAAGAGCTTGCTTTGACTTCGAGAACAAAAGTATTTACTCGAAAAGAGCAAATCTTTTTCGAAGGAGATTCACCAACATTTATCTATTACATTTTAGAAGGGAAAGTGCGAACTTATAGAGTAAACAGTGACGACAAGGAGCTTGTTACTGAACTTTATTCTGAAGGTGATTATTTCGGTTACTTTGAGCTTTTGCAAGATATGCCCTACACAGATTATGCAGCGGCTCTGGAAGATGTGAAAGTTGCGCTGATTTCAAAAGACGATTTTTTTAATGTCATTCTGGCAAATAGAGAGGTAGCAGCATCTTTTATGAAGTTGTTGGCAAACAATATTTTAGAGAAAGAGAAAGAGCTAATAGAGCTTGCATATGATACTGTAAGAAAACGTGTGGCAACAGCTTTAGTTCGTTTGTACGATAAGTATAATGCCTCCCCTGATCACCGTTTTTCAATGGCAATCTCGCGTGACGAGCTTGCTTCAATTGTTGGTACTGCTACAGAGTCTGTTATTCGAATTCTATCCGAATTTAAAACAGATAACTGGATTCATGTACGTGGGTCAATGATTGAAATTCTTGAAATTGACAAGTTGCGCAATTTCAGATTTTAGAATAAGCTATAAAAGTAGTACGCTGAAAAGCCGATAAGGTAAATAATTCCAAGCACACTTAAGGTTTGCATAAATTTCCCTGGTGCATTCTCGGCTCCAATCACGTCTTTTCTTACTACACGAAAGTTCAGTAGCGCGATTACGGGTGCAATCAAAAATGAAATGATAGTGGCTGTGGAAACAATGCTCTTTAATCCAGTAGGATCTCCTAAAAAGGAAAGAATTAATCCGAACCCACCGATAGAAACAAGTATCAATGTTGAGCGATACATGTGGTTTGGAGCGAGTTCCCTAACTGATAATAACGAAAATGCATAGCTGATGGTTCGACTATATCCGTCAAGAACTGTAATGAATGTCGAAAACATGATGGAAAAAGAGGCCGACGCTATGATGTAATGTGTCCATTCACCTATCGTCCTCGTGTACATACTGACCACAAATCCTGAAAAATCGGCTGGGTTCTTCGGAATTCTCTCACCCGTATCAAAAATCAAGAAAGCTCCCATAATCATAAAGAAAACAGCTAATGTCGCTGATGCCCAGTACCCAAAATTAAATTCGCGCAAAGTTTCTTTTAATGTTGGCTTATACTGGGATTCTTTAATTCGCTCGACTGTCCAAATACTATTCCACGCAGATAAGTCAACAGCTGTGGGCATCCATCCCATAAGTGGAATGATAAACGCAGTTGCTTCTAAAGTCAATTCTGGAAAAAGGGAAGCGCTTCCTCTTGGACCGCCAATAGCAGCAGCAACAAATGCCGTTACTGTGGTGAGAAGTAAAATTAATCCTAGAATTTTTATGAGGTTATTTAGCGTTGAGAATTTCCCTATCCACAAAATTAAGAAAGAGATAAAGAACAACAGAAACAAGGTGAAATGAGGAATCCCAGTGAGCTGATTTAAGCCAAACAAATTCTCCATAAAACCATAAGTCACAATTCCGACGGCACCTGTCACAAAAAACATAGAAATGAAGGTCACGCCCATGTATGCATACAACCAAATTTTATTTAAATCGTAATAACCTTTTAAAATTGATTCTCCTTTAGCAGAAGCATAGCGTGAGCCGTATTCGAAGAATGGAAACTTGAGCACATTTGCCAGAATAACAGCCCATAACAAACCCAAGCCAAATTGCGCTCCAGCTTGTGTAGATTGAACCAAATGAGACACTCCAATTGCAGTAGAGGCAAAAAGAATTCCTGGACCGAGAACTTTCTTCCAATTCTTCATGAGGGTGAAAGTAGTATTTTTTTCTTAAATATGGTTTGGGTAAATTTGATTAATGATCCAAATTAGGATGAGGTTAATTAAGTCAAATCCCCCTAAGATTTTCTTTCAGACATTCCCTTCTCATCCAATTTCCGCATTCCCATTTTCAGAAAATAGTAACAAATCAACGCGGACATAATGTCGGCTGCGGGAAAAGCGTACCAAATTCCTTCAAAACCTGCAAAAAGCGGAAAGATTAAAACAAAAGGTGTGAGAAAGAAAAACTGTTTGGTTAATGCTAAGAATAATGCAGGTAAAGCTCTGCCTATTGCTTGATAATAACTTGAACCAATGAGTTGGAAAACCACAACTGGAGTTGCCATGAATATCACAAAAATTGCGTGTGGCGTGTATTTCAATAAATCGATTTCCTCTTTTTTAGCAAATATTTTGGGAATGAAATCTGCGCCTAAAAGTAGAAGAAGTGTAAGGAATCCTGCAATTATGAGTCCCCATGTAATTGAAAGTCTTACCACGTGTTTTACGCGGTCATAAGCTTGTGCCCCGTAGTTGTAACCAGCAATTGGGATGAATCCTTGTGAGAGTCCAATCAGTGGGAAAAACGCAAACATGGCGATCCGGTTTGGAATGGCATAGATACTGATTGCCGTTTCGCCTCCAATTCCAGCTTGTGCGCCGTAGAAATACAAACTGTGATTCAATACGATTGTAAGCAAACTAATTGATCCTTGTCTAAATACACTCACTGATCCCAATCGCACAATTTCACCAACAATTGGCTTTACGAGCCCAAATTTTTTAGGGTCTACTTTTAATTCCGTTCTGCCGCTTAAGTAATAATAAATCATAAAAATCCCTGTCGAAGCATACGAGAGAGTTGTTGCCCATGCAGCACCTTCAATTCCCCACTCAAAAACTACGATAAAGAGGTAGTCCAAAAACATGTTGACTACACTTGGGATAATAAGAATGTACATCGCAATACGGGGCTTGCCCTCTGCACGCAGGTTGCTGTTTGCCATCATAGCAAGCGTGAGGAATGGAATCCCGATCAACGTGATGAGGTAATATGTTTTTGAGAAAGGAATTAAGTCGCCTTTAGCGCCAAATAAGTGAAGAATAGGGGAGTAGAAGATGAACCCTAATGTCGTAATCACGAAAATACAGATAAAGGTTAGTGAGATTTGATTGTTGAATGTCAGTTGCGCTTTCTCTTTATCTTTTGCGCCAAAAGCACGAGATACAATAGAAGAGCCACCAATCCCAATTGCCATACCAACTGATGACATCAAAAATGAAATAGGCATAACTATCGATATGGCTCCGATTGCTAGTTTGCCAATATATTGCCCAACAAAAATGGTGTCTACAACCATGTTCAAAGTCATGATCATAAAGCCGATAGCAGCAGGAATGGATTGAGAAGCAAGAAGTGACGGTACATTGTGCGTGCCGAGGTCTTTAGACTTGCTCATTCCTTTATGAAGATTTTTTTATGTGTACGTACATGTTACGCTTCTAACAATTTATTCGTGGTAAGGTTTAATTCTCTAAAATTATTACCGTGGTAAATATAAGAAATAACTAAGATATTAAAACATATTGAGACGTTATAATAATCTAAATAAACGTTAAATTTGTCGCGTGAAATTGAAAGTGTCAATATCAATACTGTTACTATCCTTTCTTTTAATCGGCTTTTCGGTTGAAACATGGGTGTTGAATCAGTATTTATTTAATAATGCTGACTTCACCGAGAAGTTTTGTGAAAACAAAGCTAAACCTGAACTCAAGTGCAACGGCTCATGCGCAATGAAAAAAGTATTGCAAATTGACACAAACACTGAGGAGAAAAGCAAAGAAAAGGAGAGGGTTGATAAACAAGATTTCAAATGGCACTTTATGGCAGAATTTTCGGAGACTAATTTTATCTCGAATCAAACAGGATTCGTTAGTTTTTTGAGTAAGTGTGATGTGGGAATCAATGATAATCCTTACAATCCGCCCGAGACTATTGTTTAGTTTTTTCTAGGACTAAGTCCTTGGTTTATATATAGAAAACAATAGTAATTTCAGGATTTTTTGTCCTGACAATTTAATCAATAATATGCGTTATTTTTTAAGTTTGATAGCCATTTGGCTGTCATTTCAAGCCACAGCGTGCGATATTTGCAGTGGATTTTTTGAAATCGTTCCAAATGATAGAAAAAGTAGTATAGGTTTTTTTTATTCCACCCTTTATAGAAGTGGAGCTCCTATTGTACACACAAAACACTCGGGTCATAATAACTTGATTGGAAGTGAAGTAAAGGAGATTTTTGATACGTACGAGTTAAGAGGTAGATATGCATTTGCCGATAGGATTTTTGGAGAAATAAATATTCCTGTTCGGAACATATACCAAGGGGTGAACGAGATACCACGTTTTGATTTATGGGGATTAGGAGACGTCCAACTTCAATTTACGTATCGTCCGCTTTCAAATTTAAATGAAAGTGGATGGAATAATCGGATAGACATTACAGGAGGATTTGATTTGCCAACAGGTAACTGGCTCGATTCAAATAATTATATCCTTATTGATCCAATTTTTCAAATGGGAAGTGGTTCATTTGATTTCTGGGGAAGTCTTTCTTACATGGTCCGTTATAAGTACATAGGTGCTTCGCTGCAGGGCACATACAGATACAATACGAAAAATCCATTAGACTATAGATTTGGTTCTATGGCTACTGGGAATATGGCTCTTTTCGGATTGATTAAAACTGGAGGGGTAACTTTGATGCCCAGAGCAGGAGTGTTTTATGAGTGGGGAGAGAAAAGCCAAATACGTGGGATGTTCGATGAGTTCTCTGGAGGTAGTATTTTATCTGTAGAATGGGGTTTGTCTATCAATTACAGACAGTTTCAATTAAATGCTTTAGTTCGTAATACAGCAATGCAAATTACCAATGGAGCCGAGGCAAGACAACACTATGTCGCCCAGCTGGGATTGATATATGCATTTAAAAGTAAGATTGTTAAAGAGTGACAAAGCCAACGTTATCTCGTGTTTTTTCGTTATATTTATAAGTTGAACTTGATACAAAATGAAAATAGAATTCAAATTTAGTTTAAAGAGTGTGTTTTTCGCTTCTTTTATAATCGTTTTTACAGGATGTAAAGACGTTAAGCCAGTTGTTCCAGAACCAGGAGAAGATCCTATAATGCTGGAAGCAGTGCTGGTTCCGTATTACAATGGTGTACCATTTGAGTTAGACCAAATTCTCGCTACAGAACAAGACTATCCGATTAAAATCAGAGAAGTAAAGTTCTTTTTAACAAAACTGACTAATGGCGGAAAGACATTGGTGAATTCCGCTAAGCTCGATTGGGCAACGGATGGATTATCAATCTTTAAATCTCCAGGAAATCCAGAAGATTTTAGCTCTATTAATGGGTTTATTGGTGTTGTTGAGGAATGGAATCACTTAGATCCCATTTCGTTTGAGACAACTGACCCATTGTACTTGACAAACGCAAATGACATGCATTGGAGTTGGAATCCAGGATATATTTTTGTGAAAGTTGAAGGAAGTCATGATACGATTCCTGAAACAACCACATTTCCATTTAATTTCTCGTTTCATCTTGGAATGGATGCAAATTTAAAGGAATTCAATTGGAGTGATGTAGTGTGGACAAAGATCAATGAGAAACATTATAGAATGTCTGTGAGGATCAATATGGAAACGTTTTTTAACGGTCCAGGGGGTGTGATTGATTTGAAAACTGAGTATGCAACACACTCAATGGGATCTACAGTAGAATTGGCTGGAAAAGCCGCAACAAATTTCCAAAATGCATTACAAGTCAATTAAATACTCCTTTCCGGTTTTTCTGATGATTACTGTTTTTGCGTTTTTTTTAGGGTGCAGAAAGGATAAAGCTGTTGATTTAAAACCTACTCCGTATGTGCTGACAGTGCCATCGCACTTTCCGAATATGCCAATCCCAGCCGACAATCCGATGACTGAGGAAGGAGTTGAGTTGGGTCGATTTCTGTTTTATGAAACGAAATTGAGTGGAGATAACTCGATGTCGTGTGCAAGTTGTCACCATCAAAATGCCGCATTTTCGGACCCGAATCAATTTAGCACTGGGATTACGGGTGAAGTTGGGAACAGACAATCCATGGCTTTGGTGAACTTAGGGTGGCAACAGTTTTTCTTTTGGGATGGTCGTGCTACAACACTCGAAGAACAGCTTTTTGAACCTGTTACCAACCCTATTGAAATGAACCAATCATGGCCTGATGCGGTTGAGAAATTAAAAGCAGACCCTAAGTATCCTAGAATGTTTGCTGAAGCTTTTGGTGAATTTGGAATCGATTCAGTTAAAGTAACCAAAGCTCTTGCTCAATTTCTGCGTACAATGATTTCTGCCGAATCCAAGTATGACGTGATGTATAAATACCAAAATGGGCTGTCATTGACGGCAAGTGAGGATCAGATTTATCAAAGCATTACAATTGAAGAATGGGCAGGGTATGATTTGTTTCTTAGCCTTAATGGTGCCGATTGTTTGCATTGTCACAACGGTCCCCTCATGCAAGTTCAACTCTATTCTAACAACGGATTGGATGATGTGTTTACAGATCCAGGGAGAATGGCTATCACTGGCAGTCCCACTGATGAAGGGCGATTTAAAGTTCCTACCTTGAGAAACATAGCGGTCTCAGCACCCTATATGCACGATGGCCGTTTTGCAACTCTTGATGAGGTGATTGAGCATTACAGCTCAGGAATAGTTCAAAGTCCAACAATCGACCCTATGATCGAGTTTGCTCATCTTGGCGGTGTGCAGTTGGATGAACAAGAGAAACAATTGTTGAAAGCATTTTTACACTGTCTTACAGATGATAAGTTTTTGACTAATTCTAAATTCTCCAACCCACATTAATTAGAGACTAAAAGATTCAAGACTACAAGACTCAAGACTTTAAATTTTTGAGAATTGTCTTGAAATAAAGATGAACAAATTATAAGTAAAAGATTTTAATATTAAATAACTACAGAAGCAAGTCTTAATATCTTGAATCTTGTAGTCTTGAATCTAAAAAAAATGAAAATACTCCTTTCTCCAGCAAAGTCACTTGATCCAGACGTATCAATTCCTGTTACAGATTTTACTATTCCAGTTTTTATTGATAAAGCGGATTACCTCGCGCAAAAATTAGGGAAATTCACATCAAAGAAAATTGGAAAGCTCATGCACTTGAGCGATACATTAGCTGATTTGAATGCCAATCGCTACCAAAACTGGACGAAGCCCACAAATCCGACAGAAGAGACTAAACAATGCGGTTTTATGTTTACTGGTGAGGTGTACAAGGGTTTGGATATGGCAAGTTTGTCTAAAGAGAATATAAAAAAGGCGCAGGAACAAATTCGTATTTTGTCGGGTCTCTACGGAGTATTAAAACCGTTGGACTTGATGTATCCTTATCGTTTGGAGATGGGAACGAAGTGGGAAATCACGCCAAAGACAAAAAATCTGTACAAGTACTGGGGCAAACAAATTGCCGAGCAATTAGCAAGCGAAACATCCGAAGACGAAGTGATTGTTAACTTAGCTTCTACAGAATATTTCAAGGCTGTAGATACCAAAACACTTAAACGAAGAATCATCACACCAGTATTTAAAGAACTCAAAGGTGACGATTTCAAAGTAGTCATGATTTTCGCTAAACACGCACGCGGTGCCATGGCGCGATATATCGTTGAAAACAATCTGAAGAGCATCGAAGATTTAAAAGGATATGATGTCGACGGCTACCGTTTTCACGAGTCGTTGAGTGTGGGAGATGAGTGGGTTTTTACGCGGTAGGGAATCATTAACTTTGCATGAAATATAAATTTCTATTTCTTTTAACTCTAGGCATAAATTTTTGCGTTGCTCAAGTTTCGGTTTTATCCAGCTATGGAAGGATGTCAGAAGATCTTTTCAAAGTGGGAGACTTATTCAATGTAGCAAAGAATGACTTAAAATATGTCCACAATTATTTTTCTATTGCCACAAGATATGTAGCAAAAAATAATTCGATTCAACTCGATTTAAGCTATATGCAAAAGAGAAATATTGTAAGTCATACAAGAATATGGGACGCTCAGGGTGGTGGTTCTAGTCCTACTTTCAGTAACACCTGGATTTACTATGCAGAAACTAATCTTGATTATATAGGATTAAGGTTCAGTGAGTGTTATCACAAACACACAAAAACAATAAGTAAAAAAGTAGATGGAGCTATACAAATAGGGGGCTATCTTCATTTCGATATTTTAGCATCACAAAAGAGTTACAATCATTACACTAGACATATTAAAAGGAATAATAGTAACATGAATCAAGAGGAGGTTGTAACATTAGACACTACAAGTTATGCTCCATTTGAACCATTAAAGGTTAGTCCATTGTACGTTTTCGCTGGTATAACGGTTAAAAGAACAATTTTTTTTAAATCTTTTTTCCTAGAATATGGGCTTGCGTTAGGAAGATCATTTAATTCTCGCACTAAATTAGTGAACGTAATGGAGGAAAATAACAAAACATCCTTCTATGATAAACTCATTGCAGAAGTTGGCATCTCATTTGGTTATAATTTTAAGAGAAAGCCTTAATAATAGACGTTATGAGAAACTTATTATTCCTAACATTGATAATTGCTGCATGCAAAACGGATACAGATCATAAGATTGTGTATGAGACTCCTCCGAAATTTGTAAATGCATTAGATACGATATTAGGTGATAAATATATTGACAACTCGACAACGAATTTTAGACCTAATAATTTTCAAAGTCTAACTGAAATCCAAGTAAATCATCTCCTCAAACCATCAAAAATTTACAATATCAAAAAGATTGATGACGGCTTATTTCTTCTTCAACAAAAGAAATCGTACACCGGCGCAAGATTGTTCAATATTCTATTGACTGTAGACGATGACACAATTAAGGACTATTTTGTATTGAATGATTTCAAAATCAGTGACTATCGGTATAACAAAAATGAGTTATTTCTTTTGTGCAGCAATTTAAATAACACAAATTTGTATTGGAATACAAAAAATGAAGTTAAAATACTTAAAATCAATTCAGCACTAGAAGAAATATGGATCTATAGTGCAAAAGATAAAACTTCTATGTTGGATGCAACTGAACTGAAAGTAGAGGATGAAAAGATAATTGTACTAGTTCACGTAATTAGAGCAAGTCACATAAGTTACAATATTATAGAAGTAGAAATTGACAACAACGGAAAATGTCAGAATGCAACGGAAAAAGGTAAAGTCAATATATCAGAGGCATTGGATCAAGAGACTGTGAATTCTATTTTTATGAATACCAATTAGAAAAGGGAAGTACAATTAGTCTAACTCATTTAAATCATGACAATGAAACACCACAATTTTTCCTTAATTAAAAGACTAAAGAGCTTTTCACACGCATTTAATGGACTCAAGATTTTATTCAAAGAAGAACATAATTCGAGAATTCATTTTATTGCCACATTAGTTGTGATTTTGTTTGCGATAATTTGTGACTTAAATGCATATGAATGGATTGCGATAATTTTTTCAATCGGACTTGTGATTACTTCTGAAATCATTAATACAGCAATTGAAAATATCGCAGATTTTATTTCTCCTGAGAAAAATGAAAGAATTAAAGTGATTAAAGATTTAGCTGCGGCGGCTGTACTCATAAGTGCAGTGATAGCAGTAGTAATAGGGGTAATAGTGTTTATCCCTAAAATTAAGTTTTAACATTGGTTTTGAAAACTAAATAATTATAAAGCAAAAACATTAATTTCCATATGAACACACTAATAATCGGAGCAAGCGGTGCAACAGGCAAACAATTAGTCGCACAACTATTAAAATCAGGGCAAAAAGTAAAGGTCATTGTCCGACCTACAAGTCAGATTCCAGAGGATTGGCAGAATAATGATAATGTTACGATAATTAAACAAGAACTTTCGGCGATTGGCGTAAACGAAATGGTCAATTACCTTTCGGATTGTACAGCGGTAGCATCTTGCCTTGGGCATAATATGTCTTGGAAAGGGATTTATGGAAAACCCCGAAAATTGGTCACTGATGCTGTTCGTTTGTTGTGCGATGCAATTGAAAAAATGGAACTTGAAAAGCCCGTCAAATTTGTTTTAATGAATACAGCAGGAAACCGAAACAGAGATCTAAAGGAACCGGTTTCCTTTGCGCAAAAAATGGTGGTAGGTCTGATTAGAATTCTCTTGCCACCTCATACTGACAATGAAAAAGCAGCCGATTATTTGCGTGTGCACATCGGGCAGCGCAATCCGAAAATCGAGTGGGTGGCAGTTCGACCAGACACCTTAATCAACGAAGAAGATGTGACCAACTACACGCTCCACCCTTCGCCCACCAGTAGTGCGATCTTCAAACCTGGCAAAACAAGCCGTATCAACGTAGGGAATTTTATGGCTAGGTTGATTACAGATGACAATTTGTGGGAGCAGTGGAAAGGGCAGATGCCAGTGATTTATAATGAGGTGAAGTGAGTTGCATTATATCCTAAAGCATATAAAACAATAATTTTATTGATAATTATATGAGTTTGCATATAGTTTATAGTCTATTTGATTAATTTTAACCATCAATCTGCCATGAAATCTAACAGGTTACACTGTATAAATATTAAGTTTTAATAATGAAACACCGCACATTCCTCAGCATCTTCATATTCCTATTTTCGCTGCAATACGCCACGGGAACACCGAGTTTCACCAAATACGAATTTGGTCAAGGAGCTTCGAAAGCGTGGTTGTTCGTTCCAGATTCGCTTGAAGTGGACAGGTTGGTTGTGCTTTTACATGGTTATGGAGCTTCAAATCCTGCGTGTTATGGAGGGTGGATTAATGACATGCTGAGCAATGGTCACGCCGTTCTTTTTCCAAAATTCCAATGGTGGCTTTTGTATCCTAGTACGTCGCTTTATACCAAACGTGTAATTAGAAATATTGAAGAGGTTGATGTTTTTTTAAAAAGTAAGAATATCCATTATAACGAGGGTCTTATTCTGGCAGGGCATTCTATTGGTGGAGCAGTTGCTGGAAACGTAGCCAATCATTATGGTAAAACAAAAACAAGAAAGGTAGATGGACTACTGTTAGTTCAATCAGGACCTCCTTACTTCAATATTGCGCATCACAATTCGTTTAAACATGTTTCTGACAGTACGGTCTTAGTAGCTGTAACGGGAAGAAATGATTTTGTAGTTGGTAAATGGCACGCACGACAGGCTTACCGTAAATCAAAGCAAATTCCAAATGACCGCAAAGTATGGCTCCATCAAGTGCCAAGCAGACGCAAATTTAGAATTCTTGATGCCACTCACGTTGAACCCGTGAGTCCAGACAAGGCATTTGATACAGGAAACAGAAACTGGGTTATTTGGGGTGCAATGTGGTTGGGTGATGAAAATAATGTAGATTCAAATGTATATTATCGTTTGACTAATTACATGATAGAAGTGGCCAGCGATTCCTCAGCTGTCATTGACAAGAATTCTCCTGAATTGACGTATACGGGAACATGGAAGGGTAGACCTTTGAGACCTTTGGTGATAAAGAGATAGTACTGCATGCTGAAAATTCAACGACAGGTTTAGTTTGTTGTAAGGAATTTAAACAGCTCGTTTTCTTTCAGATTTATTTCCGTATTTTAGCGAAAAGAAAGAATTATGAAGCAATACATATTTTTAATATTGTTTTTCGTTTGGTTCAGTTTTGATGCTACAGCTCAACGCGTGATGAATGGAAGTCGAAGTACGATTGGCTATGTAGAAAGCGGACGGGTGATGAACAGTTCACGCAGTACTATAGGATATATCGAAAGCGGACGGGTGATGAACGGAAGTCGAAGCACAATCGGCTATATCGAAAACGGGCGAGTAATGAACGGATCACGTAGCACTATTGGGTACATCGAAAGTGGACGAGTAATGAACGGTTCGCGTAGCACGATTGGTTATGTAGAAAGCGGACGCGTAATGAACAGCAGTCGATCGACAATTGGCTACACTGAAAGCGTCAGTGAAGACAATGCCGCATTGTTTTTCTTCTTTTTCTTTAATGAATAATTAATTAGACATTAGACTCTTAGATGTTGGACAAAAGACTATGGTTTTGAGTGAAATACACATTACAGTCTTGGGTCTAAGTATTTTATAAATAAAACAAATTCTCAATAAATGAAAATCACTACTATTCTACTATTGGCATTCTTTTCAATTAACACGTCCATTATTTTTTCACAGCATTTACAATGCGGGACAGATGAGATGCATCAGGAAATGTTTGCGAAACACCCTGAATACAATGAAGCGATAATTCAGGCTTATCAGCAATTGCAAAATGATACTGAAGCATTCGAATTGCTTTCATCAACTCGAGGTGGAGGAACGTATATTATTCCAGTTGTGTTTCACATTATTCACGATTATGGACAAGGTAATATAAGCGACGCTCAAGTGTATGATGCCATTAAGCAAGTGAATCTGCAAATGAGAAGATTGAATGCGGATACGACTGATATCGTTACGGCATTCAAACCAATCGCAGCGGATTGTGCAATTGAAATTCGATTGGCACAGTTAGATCCTGACGGGAATTGTACAAGTGGAATAACACGTACGGTATC
>CAYUQU010000045.1:0-24932 GCA_964447015.1 uncultured Flavobacteriales bacterium | reverse complement strand
CTGAAGATGTAAACAGATTAGTTATGCCTAATTCTAAGTTGTTTTCATCATTAAACTCTTTTATACGGACTAATAGTTTTACTATTGGATTTGAGCTTTCTTTCGTTCGCATTTCCATTTCCTTTATGGCTTGAACAAAATTCTTAGTTACAAAATCATCATTTATTTTTTTGATTATTTTTTCAATTTCAGCTTCCTTAGAATTAAGTTCAGTAGTTTCTCTTCCTATTAAATGGATGATGTTTGCAAAACGTTCGTTAACTCTTTTTTCAAATTCAACTATTTTGTCTTCTTCAATGAATTCTTTTAGGTCAGACGCAAAGTTTAAATAATCATTATCTGAATTTAGTTTTACTTTGAAACTAAAAATATTTTGTTCGTCAAAATTTCCTGTAAAAGCATTGGTAGCTTGCTGTAATTCTTTGAAAATTTCTATTCCTTTCCAATGTTTACTATTTATTTCTGAAATAATTAAAGTAGCGGTTTTAATATGTTCCAACTCTTTTGTTTCATCCGATAAATATTTTTTAATTGTTTCAAAAGCATCTGACAATTTAAAAGTTTCAAATTCTTTCAAGTCATTATCAAATTCATCAATTTGAGATTTTATTATTTTTACAGCATCTTCTTGTTTGGAACATTTAATGTTCATTTTAATCATTTCAACTTTATGCTCGTCTGTAATTACTTCTTGCTTTTTTTCTTCACTAACTTTATTTGCTTTTAAAGTTGGTACATTATCAAAAAGCTCTCTTTTATCTTTTTCATATTCAATTACAATACGTTCGTTGTTTTTAATAAACACTAAGTTCTTTTCAATTTCTTCTAAATTACGATCAATTACAGAAAGTCTTTTTGTGTCTGCACCTTTGTTATCAAGTTCTGTCGTTTGCTTGTCCTTTAATTCTTGAATACGTTTGGTTGTTTCTTTTTTATTTTCTGAAATTGAAGTATTTAAGACATTAACCTTTTCATTTTTTAATTCTTCCAACTTTTCTAACTCGACATTTCTCTCGTTTTCTTTTAAGGTTATTTTCCTCTTTATTCCATTCTTAATACTGTCAAAATTGTTTTGCGCCTTCAATTTTTTAGCAGCCAATTCTTCTAAATCGTTTTCTAATTGCTGCAATAGGGTTTCTTTTTTTTGTTTGGCTTTTTCAATCCATTCGTCTAATTCAACTTTGTTTTTCTTTAATTTTTCTTCGCTTTGTGAAACGATATATTCATTTTCAGATATTGAATCTTTAAGAACATTGATTTTTTTACCGAATTTGATTTTAAGTTTTTGTAGATTATTCTCCTTTTCCGAACTTAATTGCTTAATGTTATTCTGGACTTGTTTAATTTGTTCTTGACAATCAGAAATTTCTTGTTCGTATTCTTTAACAGTCTTAATTCGATTGTTTAATGAGTTTAAATTAAGTTCAATCCCAAAAAATGAGGTTGTTTGTTCATCAGTTATTTTTGGGTTTAATTCTGTATTGAAAAGTACATTTTCTTCATCTATCACTTTTCCTATACTGTTTTCCCAATTTGGAAAATTTTCGTTTAGCCAACCATAAAGTGATGATTTACTTTGGTTAATTTTGTTTTCTATGTTAAGGATTTTGTCTGATAGTTTTTGAGCTTCTTTAGTTTCTTGGTCGAATCTTATTTGATAATTCCTTTCGACTTCTTTCGTTTCAAACTCCCATTCTTTTCGAGTAGTTGTGGTTTGGTTTTTAGCATCTAAAATGGTGCTTTTAGAATTTGAAATATCTTCCTCAAGTTTTTTCTTTTCATCCTTGCATTGCTGAATTTCATCACTATAAAAAGATTGGTGTTTTAATTCCGATTTTTTGTTCTTGACGCTGTTTTCTTTATCAGAAATCGTTTTTATACTATTGAAAGCCTTTTCTTTTTCAGCCTTGTTGTCCTTATTAATTTGATTTATTATTTCTTGATAATTGTTAAATAATTTGGTTTTATTATCACTGAACTCACTATTGAGACTATTGATTTCAGCGATCTTTTGATTCGTGAATTCTTGGTTTTGGTTTTGAGCTTGTGTAATTAATGCCTCATATTTTTGATTGAGTTCAGAAAATTTTGAAGTAAGAAGTTGTTTTTCTTTTTCTAAAGCTTTGACCTTGTTAGTTAAAGCATCTTTTTGAGACACTTTTTGAATAATTTGGTCAATGTTTAATTTATTGTATTCCTCTTGTTTGTCCTTTGCTTTTGAGAGCTCTTTTCTTAGATAATCAATTTCAGAAATTATTTTCTGTTCTCTTTTTTTCTGAGTTTCTTTTAATTTATTTCTTTGGTCAATCAGTTTGTTTAATGCTTCGTTTTCTCTGGAATAATTGGAAACTAAAATTGGTTTTTCTCTATCTACATATTGAATTCTTGAGCCCAATTCAATGGCAAGTTCTTTCTTTTCACGTTTAACTAAATTGTGTACTCTGTATTTGTCAATAACTTTCTCAGCTTGCTTCCTGATGATAATTTGTCCTTTTCTATTTTCTTTAAACCATATCTTAATATTGTTGATTTGGGTTTCAAAATCACGTAAGTGGTTTTTAGAATAATTCTCTATATCAATAATAAATTCATCTTCATTTAAAGAATTTATGATGGTGTCTTTAATAAATTTAGCTTCTAAATTTGAGTTCAGAAATACATTCTGAATCGTTCTTGGAATATTTTGAAATTGTTTACTTTCAATGAGTGCGTATTTCCTAAAATCAGGTTTTAGCCCTTTGTTGTCTCCGTAAATTATCTTTCGAAATTCCTCATAACTTGTTACCAAAGAGCTGTAATGTATTTCTCTACCCAACGCACTTCTTATTTTGTCCCAACTTTCAAAAGCTCTATTATTTTCATCAATAAATAACTCTCTTTTGTATGCAGAATTGAAAAACCTAAAAGCTACTTTGCCATTGGATTTATAAGCTAACACGCAAAATGGAACACCGTCTTTTAAAACTTCATAAATAATGTATGAGTTTTGAAATTCAAAATAGTAATCATCAAACCCCTTTTTCTCTCTTGGAATACCGAGTTTCGTTTTGTTCGCATTGTAAAAAAATAAAATAGCACGAAGCAAAGTGCTTTTTCCTACACCTTGTGTGCCAATTAAATGAACATTACCATCCAATTCAATTTCAGCATATTTTACCGAAGCACTATTTATAAAGATTATTTTATTCAGGTATCTCATTTTCTATTTCTTCGGGAATATTTATAATTGAAATAATGTCTTTAAGGTAGTTAAATGAAGTAAGTACTTTATAGGATTCGGTAATTTCGTTTTCTGATGTTATAAAGTTGTCTTTTTCCAACTTTTCAATTATTTTTTTTACTCTATCTGAATAGTTCTTTTTATCGCCACTAAGTTTTTTAAAATTATCTAACTTAGACTTTAAATCCGCATTATTTTTCAACTGATTAACAACATCAGAAGGCGAAAACCTATAGCCAACATCAAAAGAAGAGTCAAACGTTTTGAAAAAATCTATCATATCAATCCAACCAAAAGCCTTTTCTAATTTTCTATCTAAATCTACATTTCTTTCATTCCTAGAAAAGTAAAAATATTCGTTACCTTGTTCTAAAATGTAATTGATTTGATAAAAATACTCGTACAAATCCTCAAAAGTATCGCTATCTTCTAAGACTTTGTAGAGTGTTTGAATGTGTTCGTCTGGACTGTTTGAACAGATAAATTGTCCTCTACGAAGTACATCAAATATATCTGAAGTATATTTAGTTACCATAGATTTGTCTTGCTGTTACAATAGCATATTCTATACCATTGGATGTTTGAAAGTTGTTTTTTATGTCTAAGTCTTGCTCGTAAAGTGAAATAACTTGGCAGAAGATAGTAACCCGTTCATTAAACTCAACAGTTTTTGAAAAATCATAACTTAAAATAAAGTTGAATAAGTTATCACTAGTTGCAAGAAAACTATTTTTGATTTCCTCGTAATTTATCATTATTTCTTCTTCAATACTGTTTTCGAGAAATTCATCTGAAATGCTATCCGCCAATTCTGCCCTAAAGACTTTTCGGTCGTTATGATTTTTCGCAATTCTTTTTATTACCTCAAAAGCTTTTTCATCTTCTCTTAAAAAATCTAAGGACAGATTTAAAGGTTCACTGACTCTTGGTTCAAAAATTACAGGGTTTTTGTTTGAAATGATTTGTTTTATATCGGTTTCTGCTTCAATTAAGAAATGGTCTTTTAGGTATTTTAATTTTCTTAATTTTTCTAAAAATTTTCCGTGAATTTTTATTTGATTCAGATAATCAATTATTTGTTTTTCTATCTCAATTAAATTGTGCGAACATTCTCCGAGTTGATGTTTAAGGTCAATAATAATTCTATTTAACTCTTCATCTAAAGCTCTATTAAAAAAGGTGACTTCATCTTCGTTTATAATTTTTAATGTTTGTATTATCAAGTTTTTGATAACTGTTCGTTTTTCATCAAGGTTTTCAAGCTTTAATTGTTTGTTTTTGTAATTCGATTCGTTCTTAAATGTGTTGTCAATATTTCGCCTTAAATCAACAACACTTCTTAGTGTGATGAGTCCAATTTTTTTGAAAGTTTTTTTAATGAATCTTAGATACCCATATTTTCTGTTTTCATTATTTTCATTCAAGAAATAATCAATGTTTTCCTTTATGTTTTTAATGTTTTCGTCAATATATGATAGGTTAATTTCCTCATTAACATCTAAAACCTGTTCAAAGAACTCTAAAAACAAGTCATCAAGTTCTAAAGTATCGCCATTTTCTCTTATTACTGATCTTTGTATTAGGAAGTCAATGCGATTTTCATCATAGTCAACTAATTCTAATGCATCACTGAATTTATAGTCAATAGATTTTCTTTTACTAAACATTTCAGATATCAGTTTCGACTCTCTATTTAGAGCAAAAACCAATTCTTTTATGTCATTGAATGTATTCATTTTCTATTTCGTTTCGAGCGTTGGCAAAAAACAGCTCTTTTGGTTTTTTCAGCGTTGGCTTTGCGTGTCGGCAAAAACCAAATGTGCTGTTTGTGCGGTTGGCTTTTCTTGTATGCCGCACAACGGCCGACGCTTGGCGCCGTTTTTCTGTGTTGCACCTGCGGCAGAAAAATGGAGCTAAGCGTTTGTTACAGGCTTCCTATTTTTAATATTTTATGATTTCGCTTAATTTATTGTTAGTGAAATATAGTTTAAGCACTCCTATATATTCCCATATTTCGATTTCTCCCTTTGCATCCGTGTATGATTTTTTATTGAGCGTTATTCCATAAATATCTTGACACATTTCTTTAGTCATTCCAATAGTTCCTTTTTTGTTATAAACAAGAGTACCATAGTTCTGACCATATTTTTTCACAAGTCTATTTAATTCTTCCTTTCTCTCAGCTTCTGATTTTTCACTTTGCTCTTCGGCTTTATGTTTAGGAGTTAATACTTCAGTAAACCACCAACGTCCAGAATTGGATTGGGTAATATTCATAATGATTGTGTCATTTCCATTACCTAAAATTGCCATGTATTTTATATCTTGGTCTTCATTTGTTATTTCATCTTCAGGGAAATAATTTATATCTCTACCTCTAAGTAGACTAAACCGTCCTCTCCATTCTGTTCCTTTGTCAACATAAAGACTACCGTTTGTTGTTGAAAGTGGGAGTTTATTTGCGCTAAAATCTTGTGTTGCAATAAATGAGGATTTAGAAAAAAAATCGATAAGATTTTCATAGAATGGTACAAGAACAAAAGAGATAGATGATTCAACAACATAAACTATTTCTCCTGAACCTTCATCTTTTAAGGTAAATATTAAACCTGTTTTTAGTGACTCTTTATTGCTATCATTAATTTTAGCAAAAAATGGAGTTTTTCCAAACTCTTCATCAATCCGTTCAATCTTAAAGTATCTTTCATTAATAAATTCTCTTTTTAAGAGACTTATTGAAGATTCATCCTTGAAAACATAAATATCTTTCTCTCTGTAATTGTTTGAATACTTTGGAAAAAATATTTTTAAATCATTATATCTTGAATAAAATTCTTCTTTGGTTGGTGTTTTATCTTTCGGAGGATTATAACCATAATATTCCTCGTAACTCAAGAAGTTCTGATGATTTTCATACGGAGGTGCTTTTACAATTTCCTTCTCTGGATTAGCTCTATCGAGAGAATTCCCCATTGTGATTTGTGATGAAACGATTGTTGAACTTAATACAATGAATAATGTGATAATGGCGTTTTTCATGGTTTTTTAATTAATGTTTTCCAATAATTGGTTTTAATTTTTTACTTAGCATTTTTTCTAATAGAACTAAATAGTCTCTACTTTCTTTTTTATAGAAAATTACAGTAAATGATAACCCTAGATCTTTTGTTGTTGTATTACCCCATAGTCCAACTTGAAGTCCATGAGATGTTCTTTGTTTGTGATAACCCAAATGCTGAATTAATCTACCCCACGCACAAGATGTAACCTTGCCAATATACAAAAAACCATTATTCTCTTTAAAGCTGTTAATTGCAGGAGTTTTTAATAAATTATTTACTTTAATTAAATCCAAAATTTCTGTCTTACTTAATTCTTGGTTGATTTGAAAAAAATAAAGAGCGGGATAATCGTTAAATTCTCTTAATGTGTCAAACATTTCTTTGAAGTTTATGTCTTGTGTAATATCATGGGTGATAAAATCTTCTGTGAAATGCTTGGAATCAATGTTAAATTTAAAACTATCAACAATTTGTCCCTTTATAATGGGGTCAAATATTGAAACTGCTATTGTGGCTTCTTCGCTTATTAACTTCTCAATTTGTTCTTTTTGCATCATTCGTGCGTCATTTTGGTTGCCTGTAACGGCTGACGCTAAAAAGCGTTGCCGTCCCGAAGGGCGGCTATGATTTTTTAGCGTGTGTTATAGCCATTTTTAATAGACTTCGTCAAAGTAAATTTTATTTGTTTTAGTATTGTACACAACAAGTCTAAGGTTTTTTGAAGCAATGACATCTACACTATTTTTACAACCATAATTATTTTTGTTTGCTCGTTGAAAATCAATGTCATTTAATTTTCTTTTTTCAATCCCGTTGATCTGGAAAAGTAATATTATTTCAATGTTAGAGCGATCATTTTCCATTTCAAGCGCATTTTTTTCGGATACAGTAATTAAAAACACCTCGCGATAACTGTCCTTTCCTTGATGTCTTACATCATACACCTTTGTTACTGGAATATTGGGAAATTCTATATCTGAGATTGTTTTCGGAATAAAATACCTTGAACATTTATATGGATAAACATGGTTGATTGTAATCGGGAATCCACTTTTATTAAGATTGTAGTTTACTTGATAGGAATTTTCGTCAAATTCTTGCGTAAATGTTTGTCCATTCAAACCAAAACCATTGAGATAATAAAATCCTTCAAGAACTTGATTCTTTTTAAGCACTAATTCATTTAAATATGATTTGTATTCCTCAGTTTCTTCAAATACTTTCTTTTGAAGGATTGAATTATATTCCTCATTCAAATTATAGAATGTATAGACATCTTCATCGAATACTGATCGAAATACTGATTTTTCTTCCCATGCATCTTCAGATCCAAGTAGTGAAAAATTACCATCATAACTTACTTCACTAAGATCCTTACCTGTCATCGAGTAAAACATTTCAGCACCGTTAATCTTGGTGAAATTTTGCATGATTTGTTCAATTGACAATTTGGTCGTTCTCCGAGTTAAGTATTCCTCTATATCCGCCCGTGAAAATGGTTTGTTTGAAGAGCAAAATTTTGATAAAATTTCAATGGTTTTTTGAATTTTAGGTTTCAACTCTGAAAATTGCTGTAACAACAATGGATTGTTTCCATCCAACTTCTGAATTTCTGATTTTTGAATAGCTAAAATATTATTGAAATCATTTATCATAGCTAACGACTGATTGTAATTAAGAGAATCAAAATTTAATGAAGCTATTTTACTTTCTGGCAATTCAATGATTTTAAACCTCACAGACCAATAGGCTAGATGTCTGTCTGCGAGTTTGGATTTGAGATCATTGAAAGTTGGGGTGTTTTGTTTTGACAAATACTTTAACTCTTCGTCAGACATCTTGTAAATCGGAAATATTTTTTCGTAATCTTGATTTTTATAGTCTTGATTCCATTGAGTAATATTCTTATCAAAATCATTACATTTTATTCTTGCATCCAAGAGGGTATTGTAAAGCTTTGTTTTAATATTTTGGGTTGACTGAAATGAATTTTCTTTTGTCAAATTCAAATCAAGCAATGATATGGCTGAGCAATAATCACCTGATTCATATTGATTTTGAAAGGCAGCTACTTTTTCTTCATTCTTTTTAAATTCATTTTCTTTTTGGTCTAATGTGGTTTTAATTGAATAAAAATCTTCGCGCAAATTTTTACGAACATTGTCGACCACTATAATTTCCGTTTTACTATTGAATAGAAGCATGGCTTCTTCAAATTCTTTGTTTTTAATTAGAGCAGATATCTGATCAATTCGGATAGCAACGTCCTTTTTATTCAACACTTCTTGTCCCTTTACAACGGGGGAAATGGCGAAGATTAGCAATATAAAGAATAATTGTTTTTTCATAATGGGTTATTGGCTATAACTTGTTTATAGTAAGACAAAATGTACAACAAGCCACCAAATACTTCGGATTGTTGTACATTTTGTCCGATTATCACCAAACATAAGCATTTTTCACAAATCGTCAAAAGGGCTCTTGATATTTTGTAAACTTTTAGTACTCACATGAGTATATATCTCTGTTGTTTTACTGCTTTTGTGACCTAAAATTTCTTGAATGTATCGTAAATCAGTTCCATTTTCTAATAAATGAGTAGCAAAACTATGACGTAACCAATGAAGTGTTACAGGTTTATTGATAGTAGCTTTTACCAATGCTCGCTTTAGAACCTTTTGTAAGCTAGTAGCGCTGTATTGCTCGTTGGCATTTTGTCCCTCGAATAACCATGTTTTTGGTCGATAAGCTTTATAATAAGCTCGCAGAAGTTCAATTAGCTTATCGCCAATAGGAATGACTCTATCTTTTTTGCCCTTGCTCTGGTAGATGATTAATAATTTTCGCTGGGAATCCACATGAGAAGGCATTAAATTCAATAACTCACTCCGTCTTAAACCACAAGCATAAATTAAACTCAACACGGCACGATGTTTCAAGTTTTTTGTTACATCTAATATCTTCTTCACTTCTTCCTTCGAAATTACATGGGGCAATTTCTGCTCACGGCGAGGTCGATGTATCGCTTCTATCTCAATACATCGATTTTCAACTACTAGAAAAAATTTCTTTATAGCGTTGACGATCTGATTCTGAAATGACCCTGACAATCGCTTAGCTAAAACATAATCGTTGTTAAAGTTGATAATGTCTTGATTCGAAAGTTGCGACATAGGTTTGTCTTTGAAATAATTCAAGAAAATATGCATGGATCCTACATACGTCTTAATCGTACTCTCCGCAAAGCGTTTCGATCGCAAAAAGCGCTCGTATTCCAATAGCTTTTCCTGATGTTCGGGAGTTAATTGTTCTTTCGCAGATGGAGGGTTGAATTTTTTAGCCGTATTTGGGAATTTAATGAATTGCTTTGGCACAGGTCTTTTCACCAATTCTTCCAATACTTTTGTCGATTCAGATGTAATGGGGATAGTCCACACTTTTTTTTCTGGCAGCCAATTCCGACCTTTTATACTTCTGATTTCAGGAAGTCGTGTGTCATAAGGTGCAATTGAAACGGCATACATAAACATGCCATCTATCTCTAGTTGTGTTGTTTTCATACGTTAGGTTATTAGGTTGAGGCAAAGTTATAAAGATATTCTTAATCATCAAAATAATGCAGCAAAACAACAATAAGACAATCTAAAACAACAACTTAACCAAACACACACACAACTCATTGCAAGCCCATGTTTTCCCCACTGAAAAGATGGTCCCACCCCGCTGATTTTATGTACGAATTACATTGTAGTGACATGCTTTATGCAATGATTTCGTTTCCAAATGCAATGATTTAACATTTTTTTGGACTGATTTCGTTGCCAAACGCATTGTAGTGAACATTTCTCCTCACTGATTTTTTTTTCGCGTGAGTTGCGCGGACGTTTTTTTCCATTGAATTTTTTTTCGCGTGCCTTGAAAGGTTGTTTTTACACACTGCAAGTGGAATTTTCACAATTGCAAGTCCAATTTTTAACGCCGAATTTCATGTTTCCATTGTAGTGGGGTGGTCAAAGTGAATGTAGTGACCTTCCTCTTGCAATGATTTAACATTTTTTTTGAATGATTGCGTGGTCAAATGCATTGTAGTGATGTTTCCTCTGCGATGATTTTGTTTTCATGTGCGCTGAAAAGAAGTTTTTTCTTCTATGATTTTGGATTCATGTAAGGTGAAATGTTTTTCACGTCCATTGCGAAAAAGTTTATGTGCGTTGAATTTGTATTTCAGTTCAATGAACAGTGCGCATGATGCAATGAAAACTATGACAATATCAATGTAATATCAAAACTATAAATAGGCTGAATTCAACTAAACCTTATCATTACTAATATGAAACAACGCATCCCCCTGATGTACAATAGCGGCATGATTCACACCGATGACATAACCTGAGTTTGGCGCTTTCACCACGTGCTCAAATGCGCCGTAAGGGTCTGAGATGCTTCCTAGCTTCTGCCCTTTCTCTACCCAATCACCAGAATGGATATAGCTTCGGAACATTCCTGAATAGTTTGAACGTTTCCATGAAGAGCTTTTAATCACTACCGTTTTGCTTAAAGGCACATCTTTGAGTTGGCGTTTAAAATCGCGCATGCCTAAGTTCTGCATGACGCGCATCGTTCCGAAAATCGCTTTTTGGGTTACTTTGTCGTTGATGTTTAACGATTTTCCGCCTTCGAAAAGCAACATTTTCTTTCCTAATTGTACCGCAGATTCTCGCAAGGATTTTTCGCGGTTGGGTGCAAAGAGAATAAAGTCGGTTGAGAATACTTTTGCTAGTTCCATCAATTCATCGTTATCTCTAGACACGCGAATTTGAGGAGCGTTGAAACGTTCGGCTCCACCTGTATGAAAATCTAAACAGTAATCAATGTGGGGTACAATTTCCTTCATTAAATGATACGCAAATCGACTTGCCAACGAACCTGATTTAGAACCTGGAAAAGAGCGATTCAAGTCCTTACCATCAGGCAAATAGCGACTTTTAGAAAGAAACCCGAAAATATTCAGTACAGGAATACAAATTACGGTACCTACCTTTGGCTTGTTAATTTTTTTGGAAACGATTTGGCGTACAATTTCAACTCCATTCACCTCATCACCGTGAATTCCTCCTACTAAAAGCAACACGGGGCCGTCCACTTTTGCTCGTTCTACAATTACGGGTACTTCCACCATCGTTCTGGTATGAAGATGGGCAACTTGTAAACTCAATTGGATAGATTCTCCTAACTTAATTTTGTGTTTGAGTAAAACTAACTCTTCAGGCATAGATCTAAATAATTGTTTCTTAATTCTTAACTAATCGAACTGTACCAAGCGATTTGTTTTTGACACGCAAAGAAACAAAATACGTTCCAGACTGCAATTTACTTACATCTAATTTTCCGTCTTTATTTATGCTAGTTGACAACACAAATTTTCCCGATGCATCAACTATCTGAATGTCAATTTTTTCGTTAGACAACTCATCATCCAACTTAAACTGCACTTCGTCATTGGTTGGATTTGGGTAAATGGAGAATTTAGCGTCTTCTTTTGTCAGCTCAGTCAATCCTGTAGCGCCAAAATGATAACCAAATGCGTATTCACCTTTCATCACTTCGCTGACCACAGCTCTCCCTACTCCATCTGTGGCACTTCCTTGCGTGTTAATGGTGTAATGAGGATAAATTGACCAATCACTTGCGGTATTCGGTCTCCAGAAAAGCACAAGACTATCTTCACGGAAAGATGTACCATAAGGATTTGTCAATAAATCGTTGTCAAGATTACCTCCTATTGTATTTCGTGCATCGAATGTCAACCAAGCTGAAGGAATATAATTCTCACTCCAAATTCCGTCTACTTTCCAGTAACGTTCAGTTGAAATCTGATATTCATCAAAAATTGACCAAGATTGAATTTCATCTGGTGCTACTCGACAATGCTCCATTCGAACCAATGCAGTATCGCCAGCTGCTATTCCAGCTGATGTCAACCTAAAGTAGGCGTAATCATTAAATGTAGTCGTATTACTAGTTACCAATTGGTTCTCAGCTGTAACGGCTTGTAGAATCTTATCGTTTCCATTCAAGTAAACCAGTGCAGGATTAAATGGAATGGTGAAATTCACAACCGTTTGTTCTCCATCAGCCGTCATATCAAAAGTGGTCACATTTCTATTCTCATCCATAAACGACACTTCTAGTGGTACATTGCTGTATAGCTCAGTGGTTCTTCTCAATTTCTGTTTCACGTAAACTGTCACATCATAATTTCCGCCATTCATAACTACTTGAAATGAATCCACCACAAATCCGGGGAAACCAGGAGAATAAACCCAATCATCGAAAAATTCAGTTAAATCAAGAGATGACGATTCCATAAGTTTGTCTCTAAATTCTGCTGCATTGATATCCATATGAATGTAATCCGTTTGAATCGCGTTAAGCCCTTCAAAAAAGGCATTATCTCCCATATAAGTTCTCAGGTTATGCATCGCTGTAGCTCCTTTTTCATACGTATGTGTACCATAAGTAGCTAGGTGGGGAACTCCCGAAATTGGATAGAAATCGCCATCGTCATAATGCGCGCGTTGAAGCACATTGCGATGAGCTGACTTTATATCATCCATATACGAGTTATATCCATACTGATTTTCGAGAAAAATAGATTCAGAATAGCGCGCCATCCCCTCATTAATCCACATATCCGCAGAAGTGCGACATGTCACCAAGTTTCCCCACCAGTGGTGAGAAAGTTCGTGAGCCATTAACGACTCATAAGTAAGAGAGCCATTTATGGTTGCTAATGGATACATTATACAAGTAGCGTGTTCCATAGCTCCTGAATTAAAAGGCACCAAGGCATAACCGATCTTATTCCACAAATAAGGACCATATTGCTCTTCATAAATCTCCATAGCCGAGTGCAAGTTCGCAAATGAATTTTTAAGATTGGTCGTATCTCCAGCCTGTGCAATAAGCATCACAGGAATTGAAGAACCATAATTCGGGCTCACGTACGTTTGATTTACATGCACATAATCCGAAACACCCACACATGCCAGATAAGTAGGAATTGGGTCATCCATCTGCCAAGTTCGAATCATTTCTCCAGGAACAGAAGTATCTTCATTTGTGATATAGCCGTTAGAATAAGCGCGTTTTGTACCTAACGTTCGAACCGAAATTTCATACGTCGCACGTTCTACAAAATTGTCAAAACAAGGATGCCATACACGTCCGTAATTATGTGGATTCGCCTCAAAACCAACTCCCAAATTATACGCATAGGTGCTTGTAAAATAGAACCCACCCCACCCCGATGGATCTCCTTGGGGCACACCTTGGTAATACACAGTCACAGAATCAATCAAGCCATTCGCCAACGGACTCACAAACGTCGCTCGAAGCAATGTATCGTTATAAGTATACGAGATATGCTGATTCCCCTGCTTAACCGAATCAATATTCATCTGAAGCAAATCGAGGGAAATTCCCGCCACATCATCCAACTTCGTCGTGAATTTCACTCTACAACTCCCCACAACTACTTTCGTAGTAAAGTCAGTAATGTCGAGGTAAATCTTATAGTCCAACACGTCAATAGTATCACTACGCATATTATTCTGCACATTCTTCAAATCAGGACCAGAATGAGTGTGTTTATGCGAACAGCTTATGTGTTCCTGACTGTGAATAAAAAAACAACACATTAAGATTGAAGTGGCGAAAAGACTTTTCATATGTAGTATGTATTTAAAGGCTAAAGATAATGAATATTTAGTTGGGGGTGGAAACACTGGCGGTGTTTTTCGACTATAAGAATCAAGCATGTCCCGATATATTGTCGGGGATAAAAGAAATTAGACAATATATAACTCAAATCTATATGCCTATTGTGTTTCAAAACACTACGCCATACACACTACATCTAAAAAAACTCTGCGAAACTCTGTGCGACTCTGTGTTGAATTCGCCACACCAACCATAAATAAAAAATCCGTGTTAATCTGCTCAATCCATCCAATCCGTGTTCTATCCACTACGTATAATACAAATTTTCACCACAATTTTTCTTACTATTGCAGTAATGATGTTTTGGACGACCATACTGTTTTTAATTCTAAGCTTACTTGCTGAGATTCTCGGTACTGTTGGGGGATTTGGTTCGTCGGTGTTTTTTGTTCCTTTCGCGAATTTCTTTTTCGATTTTCACAATGTGCTTGGACTTACGGCACTTTTCCACTTATCAAGTAACATCAGCAAAATAGCGCTTTTCAGAAAGGGAATTGACAAAAAACTGATTCTCAACATCGGAATTCCATCTGTGATTTTTGTGATTATCGGTGGCGTATTGAGCAATTTTATTGATACGGTTTTACTTTCTATTTTGCTCGGGATCTTTTTAGTTGCGTTGGGGTTGTTCTTTATCATTAAGCGAAATTATGTCGTACCTCCTGAGCGTAAACAAAGCATCATTGGCGGTTCTCTTTCTGGTTTTTCAGCAGGGCTTTTAGGCACAGGTGGGGCAATTCGCGGGTTAACTATGGCTGCATTCAATCTCGAGAAAAGTGTCTTTATCGCAACATCAGCTATAATAGACCTCGCTATTGATTTAACTCGATCTGTGGTTTATGTGAGCAGTGGCTATATCGGTAAAGAACATCTGATTTATATTCCGTTCTTACTCGCAATAGGTTTTGCAGGAACTTACATCGGCAGAAGAATATTAAATCACGTCAGTCAGGAAAACTTTAAACGATTCTCCTTAATTTTGATTGTGCTTATTGGAGTAGTGAGTATTTTAAGTACCGTTTTTGGTTGGCAATTTTCACATTAGATTAGGTTTATGGATAAGATACATGTAGATTATTTTACTTCGAATTTCCCTAACAAAAGTTTCACAAATCTTGAGAAACTACAAGAATATGGACACGATGAAACGGAGAATCTGGTTTTTCCTCCTCATATAGTTCTCCTTCCTGAAACGACTGAAGAAATTGCCTCTATTCTGTCTTATTGCAACGCTAACAAAATTCCAGTTACGCCGTGCGGAGCAAGAACAGGTCTCAGCGGAGGAGCATTACCCATTTACGGAGGTGTCCTTGTATCAATGGAGAAATTCAATAAAATTCTACACATTGACGAAAACAATCTTCAAGTCACTACAGAACCTGGTGTTATCACAGAAGTTCTTCAAAACAAGGTGGCTGAAAAAGGCTTGTTTTACCCTCCTGACCCAGCGAGTAAAGGCTCTTGCTTTATTGGCGGTAACATTTCCGAAAACAGCGGCGGTCCTAAAGCTGTGAAATATGGCGTGACGGCGGATTACGTGTTGAATTTAGAAGTAGTTCTCCCCACAGGTGAAATTATTTGGACTGGAGCCAACGTCTTGAAAAATGCCACAGGGTATAACCTCACGCAACTCATTGTTGGAAGCGAAGGTACACTTGGCATAGTAACCAAAATTGTCTTACGCCTTTTGCCCAAACCAACCCACGATTTACTCATGCTCGTGCCTTTTTTCAGCGCTGAACAAGCTTGTGCAGCTGTACCTGAAATTTTCAAAGCGGGAGTAATTCCATCAGGAATGGAGTTCATGGAGCGAGACGCTATCGACTGGACTTTGAAATTTGTGGACGACATACACATCGAAATCAAAGACAATCACCAAGCTCACTTGCTCATTGAAGTAGATGGCTGGAACGAAGAAGTGCTCTTGCAAGAATGTGAAAAAATTGCCGAAATAGTTGAACGCTTTGGCTGTGACGAAATACTGTTTGCTGAAAATCAAGCGCAAAAAGACGGTTTATGGAAGTTGAGGAGAAAAGTTGGTGAAGCTGTAAAATCACATTCAATTTATAAAGAGGAAGATACGGTTGTCCCACGATACGAACTCCCCAAATTACTCAAAGGAGTGAAAGACATCGGCGCTAAGTACGGTTTCAAATCTGTTTGCTACGGTCATGCAGGAGATGGGAATTTGCACGTCAACATTATCAAAGGAGAATTAAGTGACGATTTTTGGCACAATCAACTCCACATCGCGATCAGAGAAATCTTCGAATTGACTGTAGCGTTAGGTGGAACCATTTCAGGCGAACACGGAATTGGACTCGTTCAAAAGAACTACATGGATATAGCCTTCTCCCCTATTCAATTGAATTTAATGAAATCCATCAAGCAAATTTTTGACCCGAATAAGATCTTAAATCCTGGGAAGATTTTTCCGGATTGATCAAAGATTAATCTAATGCGCGTACGGGCGAATTGCATTCGCCCAAATACGCGCCATTATTAATCCGCCCAAATACGCGCCCATCCGCAAGCCATTCATCACATTTTCCCCAAAATCCCTCATAAATTCAATACCATTTACTATTTTCACGCTCTATCATTTTGTCGAATTATTGATTTTTAAAGAGAAATGACGCGTAACATATTGACAATTTTAATTTTACTTTATTCTTTCACCTCTTTCGGGCATGCTTTTCACGTGGCTTTAGCTAAGGCTGAATACAATGCAGAGGATAAAACCATGGAAGTGACATTGGAAGTCGAATCGCATGATTTGGAGCATTGGTTGGAAGACAAAGGCATTAAAATCGGTCATATTGAAATGATTGAAAAGAACTCGCCAACTTGGAAAAAACTTTCCGATGAAATCTTGGCTAATTTTGCTGCTACTACTGACTTACAAAAACTCAATTTTTCGATACTTGGAATAGAAATAGCGCGTGACGGTAGAGCTTTTATTTACGTTGTAGCTGAAGAAGTAAAGCCATTCAAAACCATCGAATGGACATTCAGCTTATTGATGGATCACGACGAAAATCAACAAAACAAATTAGAATTAATCGTAGATAAAAAGAAATACTACGCTGTTTTCTTAAATGAGAAACGAAAAACTCTTATAAAACTCTAAAAACCATGAAAAATATACTTCTCGCAACTTGTTTTATCATTCCTACATTGATATTTGGTCAATGGGAAGATAAGTTCAAACAACTAGATGATTTGTTACCCACTCCAAATGTGTATCGCACTGCAGGTGGAGCTCCTGGACACAAATATTATCAGCAAAAGGCCGATTACAAAATGAAAATTGAGTTGGATGACGAAAAACAAATCATCCGAGGTGAAGAAACAATCACATACACGAATAATTCTCCTGATGCACTAGAATACCTTTGGTTGCAACTCGACCAAAACGTACGCGCTCAAAATTCGCACTCCAAATTAATCAACGTCGATAAGATGGAGAATTTTAAAGGCATTCAGAATCTTGAGCGCAAAATGTTTGAGTTTGATGGCGGTTTTAAGATTGAGTGGATTCGCTCAGTAAACAACGAAGAAATGTCGTATGCGATCAATCAAACCATGTTGCGTATCGACCCTAAAACACCGCTAAAACCAGGAGGTTCTTTGACATTCAAAATCAAATGGTGGTATAACATCAATGACCGAATGAAAATCGGAGGACGATCGGGATATGAGTATTTTGAAGAAGATGACAATTACCTTTATACCATTGCACAGTTTTTCCCTAGAATGTGTGTGTATGATGATGTAAATGGCTGGCAGAACAAACAATTTTTGGGAAGAGGTGAATTTGCAGTTCCCTTTGGAGATTACGAAGTTGAACTTACAGTACCTTCCAATCATGTTGTTGCGGCAACGGGAGAATTACAAAATGCTTCTGTTGTGCTTACTGCAGAACAGCGCAATCGATTCAAAGAAGCTTCAAACTCTGACAAGCCAATATTTATCATCACAGAAGAAGAAGCACGCGAAAACGAAAAAAGTAAAGCTTCAGGAACTAAGAAATGGATTTTTAAGGCACAAAATGTACGCGATTTTGCCTTTGCATCTTCAAAGAAATTTATGTGGGACGCTATGAGTGTGCAGCAGGAAACGAAAAAAGTGCTTGCAATGTCCTATTACCCAAAAGAAGGCAATCCTCTTTGGGATAGATATTCTACACGCGTTGTAGCACACACGCTTAAAGTCTATTCAAAACACACATTTGATTACCCTTACCCTGTAGCTATTTCCGTTCATTCGCACCAAATTGGAATGGAATATCCGATGATTTGCTTTAACGGAGGTCGACCTGAAGCTGACGGAACCTATTCTGACCGCACAAAATACGGGATGATAGGCGTAATTATTCACGAAGTGGGACACAACTACTTCCCTATGATTGTCAATTCAGACGAACGTCAGTGGAGTTGGATGGACGAAGGATTAAACACTTTCTTACAATATTTGACTGAACAAGAATGGGAGAGAGATTATCCATCACGTCGCGGACCAGCGCACTTGATAGCCAATTATATGGCTGGAGATAAGTCAACCATTTCGCCTATTATGACAAATTCGGAATCGATCTGGCAATTTGGAAATAATGCTTACGGGAAACCAGCTACAGCGCTTAATATATTGCGTGAAACCATTATGGGACGCGAGTTGTTTGATTACGCATTTAAAGTATATTCAACACGTTGGATGTTTAAGCACCCTACTCCAGCAGATTTTTTCCGCACGATGGAAGACGCTTCTGCAGTTGATTTAGATTGGTTTTGGCGAGGTTGGTTCTTCTCTACTGACCATGTGGACATTTCAATTGAAAGTGTGAAATGGTTTACTATGAATACTGAAAACCCAGAAGTTGAGGCAGCTTGGCGCAAAGAGAATGACAGTAAGCAGGATGTACATATCGGTGTGACACGAAATAAAGATTCCGTTAAAGAAACGCAAACTGAAAAGTATCCTGAATTAATGGATTTTTACAACATGAAAGATCCTTATGCCGTGTCAAATTTGGACAAAGAAGAATATGAAGAGTTAATGAGTAAGTTAACTCCTGAACAACAAAAATTGTTGAACAGCAATCTTAATTTTTACGAAATTGAATTCAAAAACATTGGTGGTTTAGTAATGCCTTTGATTCTTCAACTCAATTATGTGGATGGCACAAGTGAAGTACGTCATATCCCTGCTGAAATTTGGCGTTTAAACTCAGTGGACATAAGCAAAGTCTTTATTACAGAAAAAGAAGTTGAAAGCTTCAAATTAGACCCATTTTTAGAAACTGCAGACACTGATTTAAACAACAACTCGTGGCCTCGTGAAATTCACCCATCGCGCTTCAAGATGTTCCAAGAGAACAAAATGCGCGAGAATGAAATGCAACGACAAAAGCGAGCTGAATCAAATTCAGACAACTGATAATTACGGTTATTGAAAACGTTGAAGTTCAAAAAAGGTCTATGAAAATTAGACATTGTCCTTTTTTTTTACTTATTTTACTGAAGTTCAAAACTAATGCTAAAACTATGAAAAGAATTTACTTAATGCTAATCAGCTCATTTATTGGACATTTAGCATATTCACAATGTTCTACACAAACATTGCAATCCAATAGTTGTGTCTGCAAAGACGGTTCTACAGACTGTGCCCTACTTCCAGATTTAAATTTATCTTGGTTTGCTCTGGATACTTATATGTCAGGACCGACAGAATATTCTCAATCTGGCAACGGTGCGAACAATGGACGCCTAAGAATCACAGGGTCTACTCCAAATATTGGTCACGGTTCATTTACCGTGCTTGGTTCAAACTCGTTTGTATGTGGTACTGATACGTTGACAGGTGACCCTGGAACGTGTCCTGATGGTAATCCACCACGTCAACTGATTGTTCAGCGTGTATATTACAAAAATGCAAATGGTACAATGACGTACTCAGATCGTTGGGCTGGAGCAATGACTTACCACCCTACTCATGGTCATAACCACGTGGATGATTGGGTTGCATTTACATTGAGAATTGAAGATCCAAACGAACCAGACCCAAGAAACTGGCCCATTATTGGTAACGGTGCTAAAATTGGGTTTTGTTTAATGGATTATGGTACATGTTCTTATTATAATGGACATTGCCGAGATAACAATACCATGCATAATGAAGGAAATGTACTTTTGAATGGTGATTTTCCAAATTACGGCTTAGGAGGTGGTAACTACGGTTGTTCTCCTACAATTCAAGGAATCTCTTCAGGATATACAGACATCTATTCTGAAAACTTAGACGGAATGTGGATAGATATTCCGCCAGGAACATGTAACGGCGACTATTGGATAGTAGGTGTTGTAGATCCAAATGACAACTTCCTTGAAGAAGATGAAACGAATAACTGGACCGCAATTCCATTTACACTTACTCAACAAACAGAAGGAGCTTTTGAAGCAACTATATCTCACGGAAATCAATTAACGATTTGTGAAGGTGATTCTTTACAGTTAACTGCTACTTCAGGATTATCTTATACATGGAGTAATGGAGCTACAACACAGTCAATTTATGCAAAAGACGCAGGTATTTATACTGTAACCGTAACAAGTATTTGTGGAACAGATGAAACTGAACCTGTTTCTGTTGAAGTACTAACACGACCAGAGAATCCAGTGACAGAGGATCAAGCAATTTGTGGGGGTGAAACTTTAAATTTAACTTCTACTGGTACTGAAGTACATTGGTTTGATGAGAGCATGGCTGAAATTGGTGTAGGATCATCAATAAGTGTAGAAAACGTTATGGCTTCGACAGTATTTTATGCACAAGAGCACTATTCTGCAGACGCTACAATTGAAAATGTAGGGAAAGTAGATAATTCTGATGGTGGATTTTATTCAAATGCTACTGCAAGTTTAGTTTTTCACGTTTACGCTCCTGCGGTTTTAAAATCGGTGAAAATTTATGCTGAAGAAAGTGGCAATGTTACCATAAAATTAAAAGATAATCTAGGGCAATTAATAACTCAAAAAGAAGTTGTCGTTGCTGAAGGTGAGCACAGAGTATATTTAAACTTTGAGTTGTTTGCTGGTACAGGATTTTATCTTGAAGCTTCTGGAGCATCAATGCCGAACATGTACCGAAGCAATGATGGAATAGAATATCCTTATGATCTTGCGGGTTATGTTTCAATCGTAGCTCCTTCTACATACAACTATTTTTATGACTGGGAAATTGTAACTTCAGGTGCATTTTGCCCAAGTGACCTGACAGAAGTAAATGTCGCTGTGGATTGTTTTCTTGGTATTGATGACATGAACTTGAATTACGCTCTAAACATTTACCCAAACCCTGCTTCAAATGAATTCAATATCGATTTTAAACTTACTGAAACAGCAAATGTTCAACTTAAAGTGTTCAACATTATCGGTGCTTCTGTTTTAAGTAAAGAATTGGGACAAGTAAATTCAATTCACGAAACAGTAGATGCTTCGAAATTAGAAAGTGGTGTTTATTTAGTAAACATTACTATTTCCAATAAAAGCTACACGAGAAGAATTGTGATTCAATAATGAGATTTAATTTATAATCAAGGGGATGGGGGTTTTCCTCATCCCTTTTTAATTTACAGTTAAAATGAGAATTCTTTTGATCCTATTGTTTATCGCTACTTCCGTTCAGTGTAGTGCGCAATTTGTATTGGAGAATTGGAATGAGGATAATTCTCCTCTATTGAATAATACTGTACAAGCACTTGAACTTGATAATGACGAAAATCTGTGGATAGGTACAGACTACGGATTATTCAAGTTTGATGGAGAGAATTGGACGACTTTCACGACCGAAAATTCTGGAATTCCTAGTAATCAAATTAGAAGTATCACTTTTAATGATCAAAATGAATTATGGGTAGGTACCTTTGATGATGGTCTTGCTCAATTTGATGGCGTAAATTGGACTGAATTTAATATTGATAACAGTGACTTGCCAGATAATTTCGTGAAATACCTTAAGTTCGATAACAATCAATCATTATGGATTTCAACTACTGGAGGTTTAGCTAAGAAGTCGGGGAATGACTGGCAAATATGGGATGTATACAACGCAGATCTTTGGACCAACAATATGTCGTACATTTTGGTTGAAGAATCTACAAATGATAAATATGTCGGATCTATAAATGGTGGGTTAAATATCTTCAAAGCAGACACCCTTCACTCAATAGAAATGTCTTATACACATGGAATTCCTGATAATACACTCTACGGGATGGCCTTTAACGACATGAATCAATTGTGGATAGCGTCGCCTTCTGGAGGATTAATGATTCGCTATTCATCTGCGTTGTGGTTGTGGTATAATGCTGAAAACTCAGATTTACCATCAAGTAGTTACAATGATCTAAAAATTGGTTCTAACACCTATCTTGCTTCTCAAGATGCTGGTTTGGTTATCTTTGATGGAGATGCATATACTTCACTCAACACCTACAATTCAAATTTAGGTACGGATAACATCTCAAAACTTCAACTAGAAAATAACAGCTCTATTTTATGGATGGGCACCACCTCTCACGGGTTGTACAGAGTGAATTTTGAAACCTTGAATACGGTAAGTAAAGAACTTGAAAACATCTCGATTTATCCCAACCCAGTTAGTGACAGGTTAACCATTAGTGGTTACACAGGTAAAATGGGTTTACATTCTTTAGATGGAAAACTGATAGATGAACTTGAGATCGTCTACATAGCTCACTATGACATGAGTCGTCTACAATCTGGAATGTATCTTCTAAAAACAGAAGACAAAAGAGAATACAAACTTGTCAAGCTTTAGGAATAAGAACGTTAACCCGTTACTTCTACACCATTAACATAATCCTTTAGGTATTGGAAATTTGGAGTCAAATTTCCATTAAAATCAGTTTGTGCTGCTCTTTCAATTATACGATCGGGATCATTACCAGAAAAAAGAACTGGAAATACATTCTTTATTAGTGCTTCACCAAAAAAATCAGATGCATCTCTAGGCAACTCACAAGGAAGATTATCAATAGCCATAACCGCTATCACACCCTCTTTCCCAAAATCATCCTCTGACTCAGTTTGTGGGTTGTAACCATATATTGGATCCGCTACAGTTGATGGACGAAGTGTACAACCTACAGGGCCATCAATATCTGCAGATACATCTGCTACAACAGAAATTTTATTTTCAGGATTTTTAAAATCTTCGCGTGTGGCAATAAAAGGAGATTTATCAGACCAAAAATGACAAGACACATATACATCTGCAACCTTTAAATAACGTGGAAAGCTAGATACAAATCCTTCAGGACTATCATAAAAATTTTGTCTAGTAAATGATGACCCGTCAGGTTTTTGGAAATAATCCTCCACATTCAACTGAGTGAATACAGGACCATCAGAAGTATCATTTAAAAACTCTTCTGCCCCTACCTCCTTGATTGGCAATAATTGAAGTACTTCACGCGCTCCAAGACCAACACGACCATAACCTGTCAACACAATTTTAAAATCATTTGGCAATTGCACATTTACCAATTGAGCTTCCATCGCGGCACGGTCATAACATTGGTGTGCAGGTTTGAGATCAAACAACCCTGTTTTAAGTCCGTAAGTTCTAAACGCATTGTAACACCCCACAATTCCAGCATAACGACCAAAACCAATTATTCGCTGATTATTTCGGTCTTTCAATACTTCATAATCGATTAAGCGAATTTTTTTATCCAATATTGTTCTTAACAGATTACGATTATAATGTTGTTTCTTAAAAGTGTGAGAGAAAAATAAGTACGTTTTGTTTGGAATCAACAGATTGACAGGCACTTCCTTTACACCTAATAAAATATCGCAATGCGAAAGGTCATTTGAAACCGTCAACCCTAAAGTTTTATATTCTGCATCAGTATAAGCTCGTACCTCACTTGATTCTACTGTAATCTCAACATTAGGAAATAATTCTTTCACTCGCACACACTGCTCCGGTGTTAATGGGACTCTTTTGTCTGGCGGAACTTTCCCCTCTCGAATTATACCTATTTTGATAGTAGACATTATAAGAATATGTTTTTGCAAAAGTAGTGAAGATTTAAAGAGGAAACCAACCGTTTCTATATTTTTAACTTTGTTTTTTCCAAAATCCAATGTTAATTACTCCTAAAAATGCAATTAAATTATTCTTAATAAGCGATTATTGATGAATTAATACCGTATTTTTGTAAAAGTTCTTTGGGGGCCGACTTGGATTTGACTGCAAATGCGGTGAGATAGTGTCAGCATGCCGAGCATTGTGTTGTGGCTCGTTAATATCATGGCTCAAACTTTAATTGACAATACGTCATACGCTCTCGCTGCTTAATCCGTCCATGACAGATTAGCTTAATTCCATCTGAAGCATAGTAAGAGGAACGAGTTGTCTCACCACGTCCATCGCCTTATTGGATAGGAATCTGAGACATCATCAAAATAAGGCTGGTGTAGTTAGCACTTCGATAGCTACACGAGAAACAGAAGATAAGCTGAGGAAATGGGTGTTTGTGTCCAATCTTCAGTCGAAAACCAATCGCAAAATAAGCATGTAGAAAGCTGTTGCACTCTTTGTTAGGACGAGGGTTCGAACCCCTCCGGCTCCACAAAACAGTTTTGAGCAAGAGTATTGAGCATAGAGGCGAAAATACTCTTGCGAAAAAGTGTTTTGTCCCTCTGAACTCTTGCTCTAACTCTTGCTAATTATACTACCCATGTTCGAATAACAGTTTTGAGCAAGAGTATTGAGCATAGAGGCAAAAATACTCTTGCGAAAAAGTGTTTTGTCCCTCTGAACTCTTGCTCTAACTCTTG
>CAYUQU010000044.1:0-26655 GCA_964447015.1 uncultured Flavobacteriales bacterium | reverse complement strand
ATCCTAAAATTACAAGTACTTGAAGATATAATCCTACACTAACACTCTCAGATCCTTTTTCAATAGAATTGAGTGTTGGTCTACTAATATTTGCGCGTTGAGACACTTGTTCAGTACTCAATTTTCTTCTTAACCTTGCGAGTTTTATGTTCTCGCCTAATTCAGATAAAATTTGAAGATGTTTCTTTAATAATATTGGTTTTTTTCTCCCCATAATGCTAAATACTATTTACAAATATAGTTTTTATGTTAAAACTATTTTACAAATAGTGTATATTTAAAAAAGCATCTGAGCAGATAATAAAAACAAAATCCCTAATTTTGACCAACGATCTTTAAAATGAAAATGACCCGAATTTGCATATATCCAAAGGATGTCCAGCGAATTACAGGAAGGAGTGAAAGGTATGGCAGAAAGTTATTGGAGAAGATTAAGAACCAATTAAACAAAGAGCAACATCAATTTATAACCATTGATGAATTCTGCGACTTCACTGGAATCGATAAAACGGATGTCCAGGAGTATCTGAAAGACTGAAACAGATATTCAATTCCTTCGCAAATTCAACCATTCATTTTGATTTATTTTGTCCTCTTTTGTTATTTACCCAAAAACAATCTGTATCTTTGTACCAGTTCTTTTCAAAACTGTATAAAACAAACCAACGTGTAAGGTAACCTAAAAGGTCTCCTTTTAAAAAACGTTAATTTTAAGTGTTTGACTATCAATAAAATATTGGATTAGGGACAGTCCCGTCCAGACCGCTCTTCTCGTTAAGAGAAAACACACGCCTCTATGGCTGGAGGAATAGAAAACCCTGAGATGTATCAAATATCTCAGGGTTTTTGTTTTTTTGTAAAAATTTCTTGAATGGAAATATTCACTGTTTATATACTTTACTCTTCCAAATTTGATAAGTATTATATTGGACAATATCCAATTTTCAAAATCGTATAAACTTTCATAACTCAAGTTTTGTCAAATCAACCAAACCAGTATCAAATGTCAGGGGGTTTGTTTTTGTATCGTGGTCGTTATCGTGGTCGTTTTTTTTGTTACGTTTTATGGATCATAACTAAAAGTAGTGTAAGAATTGAATCTAAATTCTGATTTTTGAAGAAAACTAAAAGGTGAAGACTAAATGTGTCTTGAATAAAACTCTACTCCTCCGAAATCACATAAATATCCTCATTCGGCTTGCGGAAAAGTCTTTCTTCTCGAGCAAAACGCTCTAGAGACTCCGAATTGCGGAGAATGGATTGCATGTCTTCGATTTCGATTAGTTTGGTCTCCATTTCGGATTTTTCTATCGAGACTTGATTTAGTTTCTTGTGTTTGGAGTAGAGCATGAAAATATCAACATCATCAAGGAAAACCACGTATAGGACAAATAGACTGCCTACCAGAATATATTTGTTTCTAAATGGTTTGATGAATCTTTTCATAGTGTAAAGATAAGGTTAGGCAGTAACTGATTTGAGGGCAAGGCACATTCTTATACACATCCATTTTTTGAAAAACTTGAGGGCATAAAAAAAGACGGATGATTTATCACCCGTCTTCTATATTATTGTATCGTTTTGATTAACCTAAAAATGGATAGCGATAATCCGCTGCTGGAACAAACGTTTCTTTGATTGTTCTTGCTGAAACCCATCTCAAAAGATTCAATGGAGCTCCCGCTTTGTCGTTTGTACCTGAACCACGCGCACCACCAAAAGGTTGTTGTCCTACTACTGCTCCAGTTGGCTTGTCGTTGATGTAGAAGTTACCTGCGGCATTCTCCAACAACTTTGTCGCCAAATTGGTAGCGTAACGGTCGTTTGAGAAAATCGCACCTGTTAGGGCATAATCAGAAGTTTGATCCACAATTTTAAGTGTTTCTTCAAATTTCTCTGCATCGTATACATGTACTGTTAGCACAGGTCCAAAAATCTCCTCACACATCGTACGGAATTTTGGATTTGAAGTCAAAATTACTGTTGGTTCAATGAAATACCCTTTTGACTTGTCGTAGTTACCACCGATAATGATTTCTGCATCTGGTTGATCTTTCACATAATCAATGTACGACGTAATACTGCTAAATGCTTTTTCGTCTATAACCGCATTGACAAAATTCGAAGTGTCTTCTGGAGTACCCATTTTGAATGAATTCACTTGAGCAGTCAATACTTCACGTACTTCTTCCCAAAGGTTAGAAGGAATGTAAGCGCGAGATGCAGCAGAACATTTTTGCCCTTGGAATTCGAAAGCCCCGCGCGACATAGCTGTAGCTACTTCTTTTGCATTTGCTGATTTATGAGCGACAATGAAATCTTTACCTCCAGTTTCTCCTACAATTCTTGGATAAGACTTGTACAAATGTACATTTGCCCCAATTGTTTTCCATAAACTTTGGAATACAGAAGTAGAACCCGTGAAGTGAAGTCCACCGAAATCTCTGTGACTGAAAACAACTTCTCCAGCAACAGAACCACGAGTCGTAACCATATTGATTACACCGTCTGGTAAACCAGCGGCTTTAAACAAGTCCATAATGACTTTTGCAGAATATATTTGTGATTCAGCAGGTTTCCATACAACCACATTGCCCATTAGAGCAGGTGCAGCGGAAAGGTTTGCCGCGATTGAAGTAAAGTTAAAAGGAGTGATAGCGAACACAAATCCTTCAAGAGGTCTGTATTGTAATCTGTTCCATGTTCCAGGTAATGATTCGGGTTGGTCGCGATAGATTTGCGTCATGTATTGAACGTTGAATCTAAAGAAATCAATTAATTCGCAAGCTGCGTCAATTTCTGCTTGAAACACATTTTTTGATTGTGCAAGCATCGTTGCCGCATTCAATTTTGCACGGAAAGGTCCTGCTAATAGATCTGCCGCACGTAAAAAGATTGCAGCGCGTTCTTCCCAAGGCAAATCAGCCCATTCTTTGCGCGCAGCCATTGCTGCATCGATAGCCATTTCAACGTGAGATCCGTCTCCTAAGCTTGCGTATCCCAACACTTTTTCGTGCTCGTGAGGAGGGTTTATTTGCTTCTTATTTTCTGTACTAACTTCTTTACCGCCAATATACATAGGCACATGGATAGGCTCTTGATTGTACATTTCACGATAAGTAGCCAAAAGCTCTTCGCGTTCTGCAATGCCTTGTGCATAATCCTTTACAGGCTCATTTTTTGCTATTGGTACATTAAATATTCCGTTTGCCATAATTCTGATTTTTGACAAAAATAAGGGTATTCAGCTAATAAACAAGTTACTTATGTTACAGAAGGAAAAAAGTAAGTAATTTTTGTTATTTAGTTTGTTGGTTTTGAGATGAAAATAGACCCTTTAGTTGTTTTACTTTCTTTTTTGAAAAAGAGAAAGTAAAAGAAATTTTTGGTTCAGCTAAAATTTTTATTTTCAAAAAAATAATGTATGTTTGGGACAAACAACTTTGCAATGTATAGAATAAATCTACTAATCACACTATTTACAGTCTTTTCATTTGTGAATTCAAGCTATGCAAATAGAGTCAATGTAGACAGTTTACAGAAAGTGTGTGATCAACCAGGAGAGATTGATATTATTGCCCACCAAAAATTATTTGATCACTACGCAAAAAACGACCCTGATTTACTTTTCGTAAAGGCTAAGGAGTTACTTGAAAGATCTATTGATGATGATAATGAGTTGGCAGAAATGACAGCCTATTTTTATCTAGCAGATTATTACAGTGAAAGGGGGAGTAGCACCCTCGCATTTCAAAATCTGCATCGAGCTAAAGATTATTACGAGAAAATTGATGCAGGATTGGAGTTAGTTGAAGTGTACAACGGAATAGGTAATGTACATTATAGAAGGGGAGAGTATAAAGAAGCTGTACTTTGGTATTTAAAGTCGATGGCTAAGGGGAAAGACTTGGATAACCCTGCATTTGAAAATTTAGCAAGAATAAACTTAGGACGGAGCTATATTGCACTAAAAGATACGATAAAGGGTGAAGCAACTGTATTGGATTATATAGATCAAGCTCGAAAACTAAATAAACAAAAAGACTTAGCCAACGGATATAATATGATTGGTGGTTATTACCAGGGAATTGGGGATTTTGCATTGGCAGATCATTATTTTAACGAAGCGTTGGTCATTAGTATGGAAGAGGGGGATAAGAAAAGCGTAGCACACTGTTATAATAATCTAGCTATCAGTTATTTCTTTCAAGATAAGCTCGATATGTCCAAAATTTATTTTTTTAAAGCATTAAAAAACCGATTGGAGATAGGTAATAAATTCCATATTTCCGAAAGCTATTACAATATTGGAGATTGGTTTTTCTTTCAAGATTACCTCGATAGTGCATCCTACTACTATCAATTGTCTTATGATGTAGCTAAAGAAGGTGACTCTTATAGCTTGATGGCTGATGCCCTTATGGCCATGACTGAATTAGAAAAGAAAAGAGGAGGGTATTTAAAAGCGCTAGATCTTTATGAAGAGTATGTTGAATTAAAAGAAAAACAATTGTTGAATTCAAACAAAGAAGATATAGCTGAACTAGAATTTGACCGACAAATGGCTGAATCAAAGAGAAGCAAAGTCTTTCTAAATAAAGAAAAGTTAACGGAGAGTAGACTGAGCATATCTGCATCAAGAAATATATGGCTGATTATTGCAGCTGTATTTATACTCTGTTTAATTATTATTCTAATATTATTTCGCCTTATTAATGAGCGAAAGAAACATGAAAAGGAGCTTTTTTATAAAGAGAAGTCTTACGAAGAGTTGAAAAAGAATATTGAAAGTATTGAGTCAACTAATCAAAAACGCGAAGAGCGAACCAAGCAGCTGTTAATTGATTTATTGCCAACCTCAATTGACAATAGTGATGATGTAAATTCAATAGTTTCTCTTGGATTGAATGATTTGCGTCTGACAAGAATAATTAAATTAAAAGATGATTTATTATTTTGTTGGGATGCGCCATTGGGAGTAACAGAATCGCTGTTATTGAGACATTATTTGATAGTTAATAAGGACAAGTTGAGAGCAGGAGATCAGATTGACGAATTATTGTCTAAACAACGGGTTATTGAAGACTTCAAAGTTCAATGGTTTATCTTTGATAAGATAAGTTCACGTATTGTTTCAAAATCGGGACTGCAGTTCTTCTTAGATGGAAATAGAGAAGAGCAAGCAATTGATGAAGTCGATGATGCATTAATTTTGCATAACGAACTTCCGGTTGAATTTGATGCGCATCTGAAAAGTTTAGAAGTTGACCTTAGAACGCTATCCGTATTTTCTGTCGATATGATAAACAAACTGACAAAAGATACATTTGCAAAAACAGATGTTCTGGAAAAGCATGTGCTTTTTATGGTCAATAACAAGAAAGAAACGGCTTAGACTAAATAATATAGACTGGATCTTTTAATTCTTATAGTATCAAATCGGCTATTCAAATACAACAACACCCAATTTCAAATCTGTAAGTCTAGTTATTCTTCCCAGGGAAAATCAAATCGAATTTAGGAACTGTTACGCGAAATTCTTCATTGGTTAAGAGGTTTTCAAAAACATAAAAACCTTCCATGTAGCCAATTTCTGAATGCAAATCACATCCTGAAGTGTAGTTGAAAATCTCTCCTGGTTGTAATTCGGGTTGATTTCCTACAACGCCTTCGCCCTCAATCGTGCGAAAAGGATTTAGCGAGTCATAAATGTGCCAACATCTTAACTTTAATTTTACCGCAAAATTATTTCTATTCTCTATTTCAATACGATAGTGAAAATAATATAACGATTCGTTGACTTTTGAAAAATCTGGACGAAATTGTGTAGTTACACTTATCTTAACTCCTTCAGTTATGGCGGTATGTAATTTCATAGTTTCAGTTTTTAGAAACAGCATTTAAATATAACGCAATATTTTCAATTTATTTTAGATTTTCAATTCTTTTTTTGAGAAAGACTGATAATGAGCTTCTCTAATTTAGAATTATTCTAAATTGAAGATAACTTAATTCTTAGTAGCATAAAGCACATTTGAAACAAAACAAATTTATAAATTTGCCTTTCGAATTTTAACAAGTAATTCGCATGTCCATGACTGTAAAACTTAAAAAAGGTTTGGATATCAGATTGGTAGGGGACGCTGAGAAAGTAACAGTGAATGCTCCATTATCTGATTTTTATGCCGTGAAGCCAGCTGATTTTCACGGTATGACTCCAAAAATGGTTGTTAAAGCCGGTGACAAGGTGAAAGCCGGAACGGTAATTTTCTTCGATAAGTACAATGAACAAATAAAGTATGCTTCTCCAGTTAGTGGGGAGATTACTGAAATTGTACGTGGAGACAAAAGAAGAATCTTAGAAGTTAGGATAAGAGCTGATGAGCAAATTGCTTATGAATCAGTTGCTTCTATTGACCCTTCATCGATGTCTTCTGATGAGGTGAAGAAAGCTATTCTTGATTCAGGTCTTTGGCCAATGATTAAACAACGTCCATTGGATGTAGTAGCTAATCCTGATAATTCACCGAAAGCAATTTTTATTTCTGCTTTTGATTCAGCTCCTCTAGCTCCAGATTACGATTTTGTAGTACATGGACAAGGAGAATACTTTCAAAAAGGTATTGATGCTTTAGCTAAACTGACAGAAGGAAAAGTTTATTTAGGATTAAATGGTAAAGTACGACCTGATGATGCATTTGCGAATGTAAAAGGTGCTGTAATTAATCATTTTTCGGGTAAACACCCAGTGGGAAATGTGGGAACGCAAATTCACCACACAAATCCGATCAATAAAAACGAGTTTGTTTGGGTTGTTAATCCTCAGGATGTAATGATTATTGGTCGTTATTTTGCTGAAGGTAAATTTGATTTGACTAAGCTAATTGCCCTTACAGGTTCAGAAGTTAAATCTCCAAAATATTATAGAACTATCAATGGTGCTTCAGTTAAGAGTATCGTTAATGGTTTATTAAATGATGGTGAGAATAGAATCATTTCAGGAAATGTGCTTACTGGTTCTAAAGTAGACATGGATGGATTTATCGGTTTTTACGACAATCAAATTACAGTAATTCCAGAAGGAAACCAAATGAAGTTCTTCTTAACTACAGGTTGGTTAGGACTTGGATTTGATAAATTCTCTGCATCTCGTTTATTCCCTACATTCTTAACTCCGAATAAAAAATTCCGTTTGGATACGAATACGAATGGTGAGGAAAGAGGCTTTGTAGTTACTGGTGAAATGGACAAGGTATTTCCTTTCAATATTTACCCAATGCAATTAATCAAAGCGTCAATGACTAATGACATTGATTTGATGGAGAATTTGGGGATTTACGAAGTAGCTCCTGAAGATTTTGCTTTATGTGAATATGTATGCACATCGAAAATTGAAATTCAAGATGAAATCCGAAGAGGGTTGGACTTGATTCAAAAAGAGTGTTTCTAAATAATTGTTGAACTAATAAAGACGTAGAACGTGAAATTTCTTGAAAAGAAAATAAAGGGTATGGAGCCGCTTTTCGCTAAAGGTGGAAAGTTAGGAAAGCTTCATTACGTATACGATGGTCTTGCGACCTTCTTATTCACTCCGGATACTACCACCAAAAAAGGTGCACATATTCGCGATGGGGTAGACTTAAAACGTACGATGTTTATTGTCGTTATGGCTTTAATTCCAGCTCTTTTGTTTGGTATGTACAATACTGGACACTGGCACATGGTTGCAGAGTCTGGTAATATGAGTCTGCCATACTGGGATGATTTTAGCGCTAAATTCATTTATGGATTGATTAAAGTCTTACCAATGGTCGTAGTCTCATACGCCGTAGGTTTAGGAGTTGAATTTATCTTCTGTACTATAAAAGGACACCCAATTCACGAAGGATTCTTGGTTTCAGGGATGCTAATTCCACTAGTTATGCCAGTTGAAGTACCACTTTGGATGGTAGCGACAGCTACAATATTTGCTGTAGTAATAGGTAAAGAGGTATTTGGTGGAACAGGAATGAATATTTTGAATGTCGCTTTAACAGCTCGTGCATTCTTATTCTTTGCTTACCCGACATCTATGTCAGGTGACAAAGTATGGATGGGCGGTCAAGAGGCTGACGGTTTTTCTGGAGCTACTTTCCTTGGAGATGCAGCTTCGCTAATCTCTGATGACCCCACTGTGGATGGAGCCGCCGGCTTAATGGATAAATTCACCGCCTCGGATGCGTTCTTCGGAATGATACCAGGGTCAATTGGTGAAACGTCTGTTGTTGCTTGTTTAATTGGTGCAGCTCTTCTTATTGCAACAGGAGTAGGAAGTTTACGTATCATGTTATCTTTCACAATTGGTGGTTTATTAATGGGATATGTATTTAACCTAATCGGTCCTGGACTTGGAAACGAGTACATGCAGATTCCTTCTTACATGCACTTACTTGTTGGTGGTTTTGCGTTTGGAGCAATATTTATGGCTACCGATCCGGTTACTGCTTCACAAACTCCAGTCGGGAAAATTTGGTATGGTGTATTTGGCGGTATTTTAGCTGTGATGATTCGCGTACTAAATCCTGCATACCCAGAAGGTGTGATGTTGGCAATTTTATTTATGAATGTAATGGCACCTTTGATTGATCACTATGTAGTTCAGTCAAATATCTCACGTCGTTTGAAACGTCTTAAAACTGCATAATTATGACATTTAATAAAGAAAATAACGGTTATATTTTCGGATTTACAATTGTATTGATTGCTGTTGTAGGAACGATATTGGCTTCTGTTTCAATGGGATTGAAAGATAAGCAAAACGAGAATGATAAGATTAAGAAGCAGATTGACATCTTGGCTGCGATTAAAGTTGAAAGTACACGTAGAAATGCGGCTGATATGTACCCAGATTTCATTAAATCTAGTCTTGTGATAGACATGAATGGAAAAGTGTTGGAAGGTGAAGATGCTAATGCAATTGACATCAAAAAGCAACACCGCGATAAGACCTTGACTGAGGAAATGAAAAAGTACCCTCTATTCATTGCTGAAAAGGATGGAATGCAGTTGTACATCATTCCTGTAGTAGGTAAAGGTCTTTGGGGGCCAGTATGGGGTTATATTGCTTTAAAGGATGACAAACGTACTATTTACGGTGCTAGTTTTGACCACAAAACAGAAACTCCAGGTTTGGGTGCTGAGATTAAACAACAATTCTTCACCGATCGCTATGTAGGTGAAACAGTTGCTGACGAAAGCTTAAGCTACAACCCTATTAAAGTAGTGAAAGACGGATCAGGGCAAGAACCATTGAAAGTTGACGGTATTACTGGTGGTACAATCACATCGAAAGGTGTAGAAGAAATGGTGAACCGTACGATGGAGATTTATATGAACTATTTGAAAACCCTTAACTAATTATATTATGAGTGAGGTAGTAGAAAAAAAGATCAAGGCGCCAAAAGAACCGCTTTTTTCAAAGAAAAACAGAAAATTGGTTACTGAGCCTTTGTCAGATAATAACCCGATTACCATTCAGGTACTTGGAATCTGTTCTGCTTTGGCAATTACAGTGCAAGTAGAACAAGCAGTTGTAATGTCTGCTTCGGTACTATTTGTATTGGGTGCAGGAAACGTTATTATTTCTTTGTTGCGTAATATGATTCCTTCGCGAATCCGTATCATCGTTCAGTTGGTAGTTGTGGCTTCGTTGGTAATTATCGTAAACGAAGTATTGAAAGCCTTTGTACCAGATGTATCTGAAAAACTCTCGGTATTCGTTGGTTTGATTATTACAAACTGTATTATCATGGGACGTTTTGAGGCGTTTGCTATGGCAAATAAACCTTGGCCTTCGTTTATGGATGCAATGGGTAACTCATTTGGTTATGCTTGGATTCTGATTGTAGTAGCGTTTTTCCGCGAATTGTTTGGTTCAGGTACCTTATATGGAGTTCCGGTTTTCGGAGACTATATAAAAGGGGATGGATTGTATTCGGTAGGATACGTAAATAACAACATGATGATTTTGCCTCCAATGGCCTTGGTTGTGGTGGGAATCATTATTTGGGTACAGCGTTCTAAAAACAAATCATTAATCGAGCAGCACTAAGCTCTAAACTAATATTATCATGGAAAGTACATTAGATATATTTGTAAAGGCAATTTTCTCGGAGAATATGATTTTCGCATATTTTCTTGGAATGTGTTCTTACCTTGCAGTTTCTAAAACTGTAAATACGGCTGTTGGTTTAGGTGCTGCGGTAATCTTCGTATTAGGGATTACTGTTCCGATTAACTATTTATTGGAGAATTATGTATTGAAAGAGGGTGCTTTGGGTTGGTTAAACCCAGAGTGGGCGATAGGTGGTGCAAACACAATCGATCTATCCTTCCTTTCATTCATCATGTTTATTGCGGTAATTGCCTCAATGGTTCAATTGGTTGAAATGATTGTAGAGAAGTTTGCTCCTGCGCTTTACGGTGCACTTGGAATTTTCTTACCATTGATTGCGGTGAACTGTTCGATTTTGGGTGGTGCATTATTTATGCAAGATCGTCAATATTCTACAATCACTGATGCTACTGCATTTGGTTTAGGTTCAGGTATTGGTTGGTTTATCGCAATTGTAGCTATTGCAGCTATTCGTGAAAAAATCAAATACTCGCATGTTCCAGCTCCTTTGCGTGGTTTGGGAATTACGTTCATCATCACTGGATTGATGGGGATAGCGTTCATGAGTTTTATGGGAATTGAATATTAATAGAACAACGAATTAGTCATGGGATTAACAGTAGGAATTACGGTAGTTGTCTTTTTGATGGTAGTACTCTTGTTAGTAAGTGTATTATTATTTGCTAAAGCCAAACTTTCACCGTCAGGAAAAATTAAGATTACGATTAACGGAGATACTACGCTTGAAGTAGACGGTGGAGATACATTGCTAAGTACACTTAGTAATAACGGTATTTTCTTGCCATCTGCTTGTGGTGGTGGTGGAACGTGTATTCAGTGTACATGTCAGGTTTTATCTGGTGGTGGAAATATTCTACCGACAGAAGCACCTCACTTCTCACGTAAAGAAATTGCAGACAACTGGCGTCTAGGATGTCAAGTGAAAGTAAAAGAAAACATGGAGATTCATGTTGAGGAAGAAGTACTTGGAGTTAAAGAGTGGGAAGCAGTAGTCGTTTCAAACTATAGCGTGGCTTCGTTTATCAAGGAATTTATTGTTGAAATTCCAGAAGATATGGACTACAAAGCAGGTGGATACATCCAAATTCGTATTCCAAATTGCGAAATTCCATATTCGATGATCGACATCACGGCTCACCCTGAAGAGCATCCAGGAGAACCTGACAAGTTTAAAAAGGAATGGGATACATTCAATCTGTGGCCATTGGTAATGAAAAATGACGAAGATATCGTTCGTGCGTATTCTATGGCTTCTTACCCTGCGGAAGGACGTCGTATTATGCTTAACGTGCGTATCGCTACTCCACCATGGGATCGTAATAAAAATGGATGGATGAATGTAAATCCAGGAGTTGCGTCTTCTTACATCTTCTCAAGAAAACAAGGTGACAAAGTGGTGATTTCAGGACCTTATGGAGAGTTCTTTATCAACCCTTCTGATGCAGAAATGCTTTATGTTGGTGGTGGAGCAGGAATGGCACCTATGCGTTCTCACTTGTACGAGTTGTTTAGAACATTGAAGACAGGTAGAAAAGTGACGTATTGGTATGGAGGTCGTTCGAAACGTGAGTTGTTCTATCTTGAGCACTTCAGAGCCTTAGAACGTGATTTCCCTAACTTTAAATTCTATATTGCACTTTCAGAACCTCTTCCTGAGGACAACTGGAAAGTAAAAGAAAATACAGATGCTGAAGGTGATGGTTTTGTTGGATTCATTCACCAAGTAGTGATTGACCAATATTTAACAAAACACGAAGCACCAGAGGATATTGAGTTCTATTTCTGTGGGCCTCCTTTGATGAACAATGCGGTAACAAAAATGTGTTCGGATTGGGGTGTTCCTGATGAGAATGTTCGATTTGATGATTTTGGAGGTTAATTCCAATCAAAATAGTTTTAAAAGCTGTACTTAATGTGCAGCTTTTTTTATATCCTTTCAATAGTAAATAGTATTTTGTGTAAGAAAAATTCTATTTTAGTATTTCAATAGTTACAATTCTCAGCTTATGTCTAAAATTAAAGAGTTACTCGATTATCTTAAGTTAGATGGTGAGGTGGATGATTTTGAAAAAATCCACGCAACTATTGAGAAGGATATTATTTTTAAAGGAACAAATCTCTGGATTCTAGTTTTTGCGATAATTGTTGCATCTGTAGGGTTGAACATGAATTCAACCGCAGTGATTATCGGTGCCATGCTTATCTCTCCACTAATGGGGCCTATAAACGGAGTGGGCTATAGTATTGCTACATACAACTTTCCTTTATTTAGAAAAGCGCTAAAGAACTTCTCGTTTGCCGTGGCTGCCAGTTTAGTTGCTTCGACATTATATTTTACAATTAGTCCTATTTCTACAGCACATTCAGAATTGTTAGCACGTACAAGTCCCACAATATATGATGTATTAATTGCACTTTTTGGTGGATTAGCAGGAATTGTAGCCATAAGTAGTAAGCAAAAAGGGAATGTCATACCAGGTGTAGCAATAGCAACAGCCCTGATGCCACCACTTTGTACAGCTGGTTATGGTTTAGCAACAGGACAATTCAATTATTTTTTTGGAGCATTATACCTTTTTACTATTAACTCAGTATTCATTGCTATTTCAGCTTTAGTTGTTTCTCAAGTGCTTAAATTCCCGATTATTACCTTGATTGATAATTCTCGAAAAGCAGTTGTAAACAGATGGATCTCAGCAGTGATTGTGATTACAATTATACCAAGTATCTACTTTGGGTATGGCTTAGTGCAGACTGAGAAATTTATTGACAACGCGACAAACTACGTAAATAATGTAGTAGTTTTTGAAGGTAATTACTTGTTGAAGCACGATATAAAAGGACAGAAGCGCGAAATCGTGTTGGTTTACGGTGGAAATACATTAACGAAAGAGCAGAAGAAGCAAATTATTTCAAAAGCATCTGATTTTAACCTTTCAAGCGCTTCGATAAATGTGCATCAAGGAATTTCATTTGATGAGGAGAATGGAAGTATGTTGCAAATTGAGCGACTTAAGATTGAGTTAGCCAGATTGAAGGAACTAGTTGCAACTAAAGATTTGCAAATTACTGATTTGCAAACTAGAAATAATGTTGGAAATGAGTTGTTAGCAGAGATCAAAACAATTTATCCCCAAACAGATTTATGTATTTATTCCGAAGCCAATCTGTTTACAGATACGACCAAAGTAGAGACTAAATTAAATCTAATTGTATTTCACTCATATAAAGGTGTGTACACAGATGAGCAAAAAACTCAAATTCGACAATGGGTGAGAAAGAGGCTTAAAACAGAGGCTATTAAAGTGTATTTTTTCTATTAATCATTTTTCCTTCCTCAACTTTTATTTCTCCTGTGTCGGTTAATTCCAGCACCACTTTTTTGAGCAATTCTTCGTGTCTTGAACCAGCAATTTGTTTTAAATCGAGAAATGTTTTAGGAGTAGAGGTTTGTTCCAAAACTATAGAGCGAATTTCATTCTCAGTCATCGGTTTTTTCTTCGCATCTCTACATACATCGCATACGCCACACATTTTCCCTTCTTGCCCGAAATAGTTGACAAGTTGGATACTTCTGCACAAGGGTTTTGTGAGGTAGTCTTTTACTTTTGCGAATTTTTCTTCGGCAACTTTTTGGCGTGTAACAAGCACTTTTGGCGAGATCGTCAAATAGTCGTCAGGCAATCTTTCGTGGAGAAAAGTAACTTGAGGATGCTCTGTTTTCCAATTGAATTCAGCAATGCCATTTACTTCGAGAAATTTAAGTTGCTCAGTGAAGTTCTTTTTGCTTAGTCCAAGTTGCTTTAACAATCCCTTTTCATCTAATTCAACATACTGATCAAAAACACCTGGATGCGTGCGGCAAATCATCGAGATAAGTCGATCGTAGTTTTCGTGTTTGACTTGAAAGTTGTACACCTGTTTGTTACCGACTATGAAACGCATACGGGTTTGGTACAGTGCATTCTCGGAGAATACTAAAGTTTGATTTAATTCAAGTATTTTCAGCGAGTTAAAGACTGTAATTACATCAAAATCATAGCGTGAAATGAATTCATTCATATTAAAAGCTAAGGATTATTCATTACCTGAACCTATAGCTATTTGCAGATAATTGCACAATGCACGGTAAATTCGCTTCACTTCTTCCACGGGCGGAAAACGCATTTGCACTTTGCGTTCTATTTCGTCAATATCACCCTCTTCTATGAAACACATTGTTCTGGCAGGCAAACCATCTCTTCCCGCACGTCCTGCTTCTTGATAAAAAGCTTCAAGTGAGTCGGGAAATTCATAGTGCAAGACATAGCGCACATCCGGTTTGTCAATTCCCATCCCAAAAGCATTCGTTGCCACAATGACTTTAATTTCGTCTTTAATCCACTGTTCTTGCTTTTGTGTTCGCTTTTCTCTTGTTAAACCACCGTGATAAAAACTTGCCGAAATTTTGTTAGCAAGAAGTAGTTGGGCAATATGTTTGGTGCTTTTTCTCGTTTGGCAATAGACAATCCCTGTGTAATCTTTGAATTTATTGGCAATGTGCAAAATAGCTTTCTCTTTGTTTTCCACATGATAGACTTCGTAAGAGAGGTTTTTTCTAGCAAAATCACCTTCAAAGTAATTGTGTTTTTTAAGTTTTAGGAAATTGACAATATCCTCTTTAACACGATCTGTTGCTGTAGCTGTTACCGCAATAACCGGAACTTCAGGGTGAATTTCCCTCAAATTTGCAATATCTAAATAGGCTGGGCGAAAATCATAACCCCATTGCGAGATACAGTGTGCTTCATCAATGGCAATCAAGCCGACTTGCATTTGCTTAACACGATCGATAAACAACCTGCTTTTGAGTCGTTCAGGAGAAGTGTATAAAAATTTTACATTGCCGAAGCGTACGTTGTCGAGAATGATGTCAATCTCTTTGATGCTCATGCCACTGACAATTAACTCTGCTTTAATCCCTTTTTTCTTCAGGTTTGCCACTTGATCTTCCATTAATGCAATAAGAGGCGAAATAACTAAACAAACACCCTCTCGAGCAATTCCTGGTACTTGAAAACAGATAGATTTTCCACCTCCAGTAGGGAGTAAAGCAAGTGTATCATGTCCATAAATAGCAGATTCTACAATCTCTTGTTGCAGTTCTCGAAAGGCACTAAACCCCCAATAGCATTCCAATATTTCAAGACTCTTGCTCAAATAATTATGATTCTTTTGGCTATTAATTTCATCAAATTTACTAAATTAAGCATACTATAGCCGAAGATTGACGCAAAGACTCAGAAATATTCGCTATATTCGTCCTCGCAAATTTTGAGATATGATAACTGACATTTCTAATATTAAGATTAATCGAGTAGCTGAATCTAAAATCAGTCAGGTTGATTTTAATAATTTACCATTTGGTCGAGTATTTTCTGATCACATGTTGATAATGGATTATAAAGACGGACAATGGCAAACACCTGAAATTGTTCCGTTTGAGTCTTTCAAAATTCACCCTGCATCATCTGTTATCCATTATGGGCAATCTATATTTGAAGGGTTGAAAGCTTATCGCATGGATAACGGAGAAGTAGCTATCTTTCGCCCGTTAGAGAACGCAAAGCGCTTTAAGGAATCTGCAGAACGTCTTTGCATGCCTGTAATTCCAGAAGACTTGTTTGTTAAAATGGTAAGTGAATTAGTGAAATTGGATCAGCAATGGATTCCAAATTCTCCTGATTCAGCTCTCTACCTTCGTCCGTATCTTTTTGCAACAGATGAATTTATAGGGATTAAGCCTTCAGATAATTACAAATTTATGATTTTCACTTGTCCCGTAGGTCAGTATTACGCTGAGCCATTGCGTGTGAAAATTGAAGAATATTACACTCGTGCAGCTCAAGGTGGAGTAGGGCGTGCTAAAACAGCGGGTAATTATGCAGCTTCGCTATACCCCGCTCGAAAAGCTCAAAAAGAAGGTTATCACCAACTTATTTGGACTGATGCTGTAGAGCACAAGTATATTGAGGAAAGCGGTACCATGAACATTGTGTTCGTAATTGACGGAAAAATTATATCTCCATCTGAAGATGCTGATACTATTCTTCGTGGAATTACAAAGCGATCAGTGCTAGACTTAGCAAGAGATTGGGGATATGATGTTGAAGAACGCAGAGTAAGTGTGGATGAAATTATTGACGCAATTAAAGAAGGTCGTCTAAAAGAGGCTTTTGGTGCAGGAACAGCAGCTACAATTGCACACATAGACATTCTTAATCACCAAGGTACTGATTATAAGTTGCCAGCTATTGAGACACGTGAATTCTCTAATAGAGTTTACAAGCAACTAAACGATATCAAAAGCGGAAAAGCTGAAGATAAATTTGGTTGGATAGAAAAGGTTTAAATGTTTTGGATTACAAATTGATTTGCAAAAGACTTTGGTCTCATTTAAATTCCTTTAAAATCTTATCGCTGCTCAATTTGGCAGAAATAAAATCTGTTTCCAGTTTTGGAGATCGAGCGGGGGAGTATTCTCTACCGTAAAAGATGATTTGAAGATGCAGTTTGTTCCATTTTTCTTTTGGAAAGCACTTTTTCGCATCTTTTTCCGTCTGAACTACATTTTTTCCGTTAGTTATTCCCCAGCGAGTCAACAATCTATGAATATGTGTATCAACAGGAAAAGCAGGGACTCCAAAAGCTTGTGCCATCACTACAGAAGCTGTTTTATGACCCACACCTGGCAATTCTTCCAGTTTTTCCATGTCAGCAGGAACTTCTCCATTGTATTTGTCAATCAAAATCTGTGAAAGATCGTATATGGCTTGAGATTTACGTGGAGAGAGTCCACATGGTCGAATTATCGCTTTGATGTCCTCTACGTCGAGCTTAACCATGTCAAATGGATTGTCAGCACGTCTGAACAGAGTAGGAGTGATCGTATTTACGCGAGCATCGGTACATTGTGCAGAAAGTAGCACTGCGATTAGCAAAGTATAAGGATCTTTATGGTCTAGTGGAACAGGAGTTTCAGGATAGAGTCTTTCGAGTTCGTGAATAATATAAGTTGCTTTTTCTGCCTTAGTCATTTGATTTTAGTTTAAATCCGTTTCGAATGAAGCATATGAATTCTTTAAACGCACTCTTTTTGGTGAAAATAGATAAAATCAATTTAAGTGTAGACTTTTCTTTTTTTGTCTCTTTCTTATTTACGTCTAACTTTTTCGCTTTAAGCTCAATCCCTTCAGGGTGATTTTTTGGTTCACCATGCTCTAATTCACTTAGCTTTTGCTTCATTGAAGGCTGGTTGTTCAGTAAAGAATCTGCTTGCTCAAACTTTTTCTTAGCTGCTTCTTTGTATCCCATTTTTTCCATTAACAATCCCAAATTATTGATGGCAATAACATCTTCAGGATCTAATTTTATAGCAATTTCATAATCTGTAATGGCTCCTTGGGTATCACCAAAATGATCCTTAACAAAAGCGCGACTGGCGTAGCGGTATGAATATTCAGGTTCCAACCTAACGGACTCGTCCATGTCAGCTAAAGCTTCGGTCTTTTTTTGCATGTGAAGGTAAACAGTTCCTCTTTCTGAAAACAGCTCAGGACTTTCAGGAAATTCTAAAATACAATCTGTAAGTAAAGTCAAGGCATTTTCATATTCCCCTTTTTTGAGTAAATATATCGCATGACCATGTTTTTTGTTTAAGTACATTTGTATTTTAATTAATATTCCTACAAAAGTATGGACTTTCCGCAATATCGTCGCTATTCTACACGATCATCTTATTTTAAAATTATAGATGAACGCAATTTTATAGAATTGCAGTTTGTGGGGAAGAAAGTGTTTGTACATCAAATTAAAGCCACACAATATCCTGAAATGTTGAGGATTAAAGATATGTTGGACTTGAATTTGGCAGGAATAGAATTGGAGGAGAAGGATTTTATTGAAGAATTAATTCAACAACATTCGGCGACTTAAATTTTCTCTTTCGTTTTTTCATTAAAAAGTTCTTCAAAGTCCTCACTTTCTGTATTAAACCATTTATCGAAGAAAGTGAAATACAAGCCAAAATTCTTGTTGTAATATTTGTGGTGCTGACTGTGATGAGACGCTCCAATTACCCATTTCCCAATTCCAGTTGTGGCCATCCACTTAGGATAGATTTCGATATTTAGATGGTTAATTGTAGCCGAAATTGTCATAACCAACAAAAGGAAGAATAAAGCGAATACGTGGAGAGGTAGAAAAAGTACGATAAGAGGAATGACTAATGCTTGAATAACAGACTCGTATGGATGAAACGAGAAAGCTGTCCACGCAGATGTGACATGGCTGTCGTGATGAATTTTATGAAAATGCTTGAATACTTTCGGGGTATGCATCCAGCGGTGAAGAAAATAATAGTAAGTTTCGTGCAGAATTAGTGTGATGAGAATACTTAATGGAATATACCAAAAATCATGTACAGTCAATTCAGTGTAAAGCGCAGTGTTTCCATTTAAATAGAAGTAAAGCATTACAGTTCCTGAAATGGTAAAAATAAATGAAGTAAAAAGTGACCAATAAACCTCTCGTTTTGTTTGATTTTTTTGACGAAGCGCATCACTAATTTTTCTTGTCGCAAATCTATCTTTAAGAACGATGTCAAATACGCCAATAAAAACTGCTGAAATCATCACATAACGGATGAAAATTACAAAAAAAGTAACGAGAATAAATCTTAATACAGACCACGTATTATCGAAATCAACTATTTGGTCCATTTAAGAACTAAGGATTATGTTGGTTAATAAAATTAGCAGCTTGTTGTATTGTTTGCACGGTTGTTACCGCTGTAAAACCGTGTCCTTGCCCTTCGATAAACAAATAATCATTCGCTACACCTTTAGATGCTAATGAGTCGCGCAACAAATAAGACTGTGAGATAGGAACGACATCATCCGTGGTGCCGTGAAAGAAAATTGTGGGCACAGAGTTGGCATTTATATAATTAAGTGGACTTGAAGAGTAGTACAAGTCTGGATATTGCTCAGGTGTCCCTCCTGTTACCCCTGATAATACTAGGATAGAAAACCAGTTGTATGGATAGAAAGACTCCAGTTCAGTTGGGCCGAAATAGGAAACAGCTGATTTGATGAATCCATCACTATTATGTTTATATGATTGCAATAAAGCTAAATGTCCACCTGCGCTAGCTCCTGCAATTACTACTTTATCAGATACTTTCCATTCGGCCAATTTACTTTTAATGAACGCTATAGCTAATTGAATATCTTCTTCTTGAGTAGGAAAACGATTTGCTTGAGTGTCACTGTTATACAACCTGTAGTTTAATGAAACATAAGCATAATTAGATAGGTTATTATCAAGAGAAGGTTTAATATTTACAAATTCAGATTTATCTCCTTCCATCCAAGCTCCACCGTGGATCCAAATAAATAATTTTGTGTTCTCAGCATCTCTATTTGCCGGCAAATAAACATCCATTCGATTCCTACTATCAGGACCATAGGCTAAATTAGTATACGTTTTTGCCGTATTTTCATCAATAGGATCATCATCTTTTTTCTTACAAGAAATGATGACAAAAGCCAAGACGACAAGTAGCAGTACGCTTTTAAAGAAGGATGATGTTTTCATAATCTTAACAGTTGGTTCTCAAAAATAACGAAATTCGTTTAAATATATTATATACTGATAGATTAAATGGAGGGGAAAAATTCGATAGAGTGACATGGTGGGGACGTACGGTCGTGCGTCCCTACCATATCAATAACTATGCTTCAAAAATTTCAATACTTTCAATATCATCACCTTGACGGATATCGTCAATGGTATCAAGACCTTCAACAACTTTACCGAAAACAGTGTGATTTCTATCTAGATGCGATGTGTTATCTCTGCTGTGGCAAACAAAAAATTGTGAACCGCCAGTATTTCTCCCTGCATGTGCCATAGAAAGCACACCTCTATCATGATATTGGTTGTCACCATCCAGTTCACAATCAATTTTATAGCCTGGTCCACCTGCACCTGTTCCATCAGGGCATCCACCTTGAATGACAAAGTTTGGAATTACGCGGTGCCATGTTAGTCCGTTATAATATCCTTGTTTAGCTAATTTTTTAAAGTTAGCTACTGTATTTGGCGCATCATTCTCAAAGAACTCAACGACCATCACTCCTTTGTTTGTGGTTATTTTTGCTTTTTCCATGTTATTTAAATTTGGATACAAAGGTCGCTATTTTATCTGAAATGAGGTGTGTGATAGGAGTGAAATAAGACAATAGACAAAAGATAATAGACAAAAGACTGTCTGAAATTCAAGTTTTAATTTGTCTTTTGTCTAACGTCTAACAGTCTTTTGTCTTTTCGTGTTCTATATTCGTTATTTTTGCAATATGCAAAGACAGTTCATCAAGAGACGAGAGATTACGGCATTTTCAGATTTACTATGTAAGCTTGCCTATTCGCAGGAAGAATTGAGTGATTTTATTAATAAACCATTCTCCAAAACAGCTTTTGAGAATGTGATTGAAGGTCGTTCAGAACACTTTCCTCAGCAAAACAGAGATTACCTTGTCGATGTAATCAAAGAGCAGTATGGAAGTAAAGCAATTGATATTGAAGAACAATTGTCATTGCTAAAACAGGCCAATACATTTACGGTTACCACTGGTCATCAGCTAAATTTATTTACAGGCCCCTTGTACTTTATTTATAAAATAGCACATACAATCAAACTGGCGAAACAGCTGAAGGAGATTTATCCTGAGCAAAATTTTGTACCAGTTTACTGGATGGCTACAGAAGATCACGATTTTGAGGAAATCAATCACTTTAATTTATTTGGTCAGAAAGTGGAGTGGAAGTCAGCGCAAGAAGGTCCTGTTGGGTTGTTTGAGTTGGAGAATTGGGGTGAGTGGCAGGCAGACTTGTTATCCATAATGCCAAATGCAGAAAAAGAGCTGAGCGAAATTTTTGCTCATTATAAAGGAGTTGATTTAGCCGATGCTACGCGAAATCTGGTTCATTTTCTTTTCAAATCACATGGATTAGTAATTGTGGATGGCAATCATCCGACACTTAAAAAACTTTTCCGCAAGACGATGGCTAAAGATGTGATGTCGTCATTTTCTTTTAATCAGGTTGACAAAACAAATGCGGAATTGGAAAAGGCTGGTATAAAGCAACAAGTAACTCCAAGACCGATTAATTTATTTTTTATAGAAAAGGGAAAACGCGAAAGACTCATTCCAACTGATGGCAAAATTGTAATTGAAGGGAAGGGTGAATTTTCGCCAATCGAAATGCTCGATTTAATTGAAACTCGCCCCGAGCTGTTTTCGCCCAACGTCGTACTTAGACCGCTTTATCAGGAGACAATTTTGCCAAACTTAGCGTATGTGGGTGGAGCAGGGGAGTTAGCTTACTGGTTGCAGTTGAAAGGTGTGTTTGATGAAGTAGAGCTACAATTCCCACTTTTAAATCTCCGAAATTCGTTTCAATTGATGGATTCTAATACTGCGGCTAAATTATCAGATTTAGGATTGACTTTTAGTAGTTTATCGGCAGATTTAGAAGAGATTAAAAAGAATTTTGTGTTGTCAAAATCTGGCAGTGAACTTGATTTTCTGGATGTCGAGGTTTTACTTGATCAATTGGAGCAAAGTTTAAAATATAAAGCAGAACAAACTGACGGATCGTTAGTGGGTATGGTTGGTGGAGAGATCGCACGATTCAAAAAATCCGTAGATTCGATTCGCGGACGCTTAATCAAAGCCGAAAAGCAAAAGTTCGAACAAGATTTGAATCGCATTGAAAAAATGAGATCAAAATTGTATCCAAATAATGGATTACAGGAGAGATATGACAATTTTATTCCCTTTTATTTGCAACACGGGAAGCAGTTTATCGATAAACTAGTTGAGTTTTCAGAGCCGTTTGAAGGAGACTTGCAGTTGTTGGAAATGTGATAGAAGAGACAAAAGACCATTTGACAAAAGAAGTTAGACTTATGTACTTCCTAAAGAGAAAACCCTCAGTATGAAGAGTCAGGACTCACCATACTGAGGGTTTTCTAGTCTTTTGTCTTTTATCTAGAAGTCTAATATCTAAATAATTATCTCAACAAAACTTTTTTCGTTACCATCGTTCCATCAATAGCATAAAGTCTTAGGGTATAAACTCCATTACTTTTATTATCTAGAGTCACCTGAAGCTTTGTGTCGCTAAGTTGTTGGGCTTCGAAATTGATTATCGTCCAGCCAAATCAACTATTTAAGCACTACTTTTTTGGAAATTACTTCACCGTGATTGCCATAAAGTCTGATTGTATAAACACCAGCTGAGTTATTCAACACGGTTACTTCAAGTTTATTTTCTTCAAGTCTATTAATTTCCGTTTGAACAAGGCGTCCAGATAAATCGATAAGCTCTGCTCGATTATAATCATAGCCGTTTAAGTCTACAAAGAATTCATTACCTGATGGAATTGGATAAACCTTAATCATATCCACATTGTGGTAGTTTACGGTACGTATCGGACTGAAGTCTACTTTTCCGTCGAAGTCTACTTGCTTGAATCGGTAGTAGGAAATCCCACTAAGTGGACTTTCATCAATGAATTGGTAGATACTTGTTTCGTTTGTGGTTCCATTTCCATCAACTACTCCAATCATTTCCCAAACCGCTCCATCTTTTGACCGCTGAAGGATAAAGTAATCATTTTCGCGTTCAGATTTAGTAACCCAATCTAATACAACATGATCTGCAACGGGGGTAGCATCAAAACTCACAAGCACAATTGGCAACACAATTGGAGTACAATCCAACAAATCAGGGCTTGAGAAATTAAAGTCAATTGAGAAAGAAGTGTTGTCAGCTGTGAAGTTATCAATTAAAAGCACATAAAATTCACCAACAACCACATCTAAAGGAGCTACCCAAGCGTCACCACCAGCACCTTCACTATTATCAGTGGCACCATTACCTAAACCTGTTGGGCCATCCTGTGCAGACCATGAGCATCTAACAGGAAGCCCTAAGTTTCCACAATTAGCACTATTCCAGACAGCAAAATCATAATCGACAGTTGTATTAATTGTAAATTCAAGTGTACCATTCACTGTTGGGGTAAAATAATACCAAGATGATTGGTGTTCAGTAGACAAGCATCCTTGATTTGAAGAATTTAACTCTTGTACATCACCAGGCCCCAAACTGTTACCAGAAAAGGCTTGATCATTACAAATTTGAATTGCTCCAGCACATTCCTGTGGTGTAGGAGGCGGCGGAGGTGGACCAGGAGTGCCGCATGAAATACTGGCTGTCCATCCAGCAGCAGTAGCTGTCCCATCTGATGTGAAAACAATTGTAAGACAGTCTCCTGAGCCTGTTATTGTTCCAGGGGAATTCGTCCCTGCATAAGCACCCCATAAAGGAGAACCTGTATTTGGTCCATCATAGATAATCATTTGATCACAACATGCTTCTGTAGCAAATTGAGTAAAGTTGAGGATTACAGCCTCACCAGGAGTGTCTGAACAGAAAGTGGTGGTGATATTCTGATTATTCCCGTATTGTCCTCCGGCTCCACCAGTATCATAAAACATACCAACACATGTATTTATTGTGCCTCCAGGCATGTTGTAGTTTGTGCCAGGAGGGAGTGGGGTGACACAGCTTATGGCTGCTGCCCATCCTGATGAAAAAACAGAGCCATCCGAAGTGAATCGTATCGTAATGCATGTTCCAGATCCAATAACTGTTCCAGGTGAGTTCGTGCCATTATATGTGCCAATTGCTGGAGATGCCGTTGAAGGACCATCGTAGATCGTCATGTGGTCACAACAACTTTCTGTACTGAAAGCTGAAAAAGCGAGTTGAATAGCTTCACCAGGAATATCTGAACAGAATGTTGTCGTAATATTTTGGTTATTTGTATAGTCTCCTCCAGCTCCGCCTGTGTCATAAAATGTACCCGAGCACGTGTTTATAGTTCCTCCAGGCATATTATATGTTTGAGACAACAATGGCATTGTCAAGAGCATAAATGTAATTCCAAGAATTTGTTTTTTTGTATATATTTTTTTCATAATCGTAGTTTTAAGATTAGCTATCTATTTCTTGAAATTGGTGATGTCTTCCTTCGTTATTTCATCAGTGGCAAGAACTAAATGTTTGCTGTTGTTTAGAATAAATTCTTGTTCACTGGATTGGAGATTGTCGAAATCACTGCGTTTCATGATTTTGACATCGCGATTTTGATCAATCCACTCTTTAATGAATGCGGCATCTTTATTTGATTTTACCACAGTTTGATTAGGCTTGGAATTTATTCCACTGATTCCTTTTTGTATAGCATAATTGTTAATGTCACTTACTGTGATTTGCTCGTAGAAGATAATGTATTCTTGCTTTTTTAAAATCTCCATTTCTTCTGATGATAGAGAATTAAATCGCTCCTGAGAGATGAACTCTACTTGGCTGTTCTTTTTTTGCCAATTTTCGATTTCACTTTTCTGCGAGAAAGAATAAAAAGCAACGAAAAGTGCGAAAGCTAAAATTTGATATTTTTTCATTTTGCGGGTATTATAATTTAATAGCGTAGTTTTTGTTCATTAATTTAGATCATTTTTTTTCAGAAAACAAATTAAAACATCTGATATTACTGATGTTTTCGACAGGTTACTTTTTATATATGATGAATATTTATAGATGACAGTCTTTTGTAAGATACTTTATTCAAAATGAGTAGGCTGCTTTTTAAGTTTTAAAGCAACTAATTAGTGATAAATGTTTATTTTATACTAGGTAAAATTACTTAGAAGTATACTTCGCGCTAAAATTAAGTGATGAAAACTTTGCAGATGACTTATAGAAATTAAGGACTTTCTTTATCTTGAAATATAAATAACTTCTGAATTTTTGAAGAATATCATATCTAATCTATTGAATCACTTTGATAACCGAATCATCACTGAAATATTCAATCACTAAACCAGAATATGTTTCATCAACTTCTTGGCCAAGTAGATTTAAAGTTTTGATGAGTGTTTGATCTTGTTGGCTATTGTCTATAGAGATAATTGCAATTGTTTTGAAGTCCCCATTGAAGTCTAATTGAGTTAAACGATAATAGTTTATTCCTTTTTCTGAGAAATGGTGAATTTGGCTGTAGTATTGTGGATTTGATGTGCTTCCTGCTCCTTGAATTTGTGCAACTTGGTAGAAATTTATTCCGTTTGCAGAATGTTCCAAATTGAAAAAGGCGTTATCTTTTTCTGAAGCAGTAGCCCAATTGATTACATTGAAGTTTGAAGCGATTGTGTAATCGATTGATTTTAACTCAACGGGTAAATCATAATCGTTGTAACACGGACCCTCGTCATCAATCATGGCGTGAGACCATTCAAAAGGCATACATGTTCCACAATTGTATTGTCCTTCAGTTCCTGAGCCTACTCCAGCTCTTGTACAGATACATGTATCTAAAACCATATTATCCATATCAAAGAAAATAATAGTACTTGTATTTGATGAATTGTTTGGATTGGTGTTCAGAATTGTAGGGCAAATTATTTCTTGTGCCATTATTCTGGAGCAAGCCAAAATCAGTATTATTATAGTTAGCCTTATCTTCATGAGAAGTATTTATCAACTAACTACGGGAATTTTTTCTTTGAGCCACTAAAAATAACCTTGATCATTCAGGAATCTAGTGGTTTATACTTAGTAGCGCTTAAGGGGATATGTGCAAAGGTGAGAAAAATAAAAGGCTGTCTTGTCAAAGCCAGCCTTTTATTTAAATAGTTTCTGAAAGGCCTTTTATCGAATCATTTTGATAACCGAGCCATCGCTGTAATATTCGATTACTAAACCTTTGTATTGATCATTCACTTCTTGACCGTACATATTAACGGTTTTTATTAATTCTAAAGTGTAATCGTTGTTAACTGAAATCGTTTCAAATAACTCACTTTTACCGTCAAAATCGAATTGAGTAAGTCGGTAATAATTTATTCCTTGAGTTACATTTTTATGCGTAAATGAATAGTTTTTCAATGAGTTACTATTACCGCTTCCTGCTTGTGTGTGAATTTCCTTCCAATCAAAACCATCTGCAGAGTATTCTAAGCTAAATGATTCATTGTTGCGCTCTGAGAGTGTAGCCCATTCAATTACGTTATTCTGTTTAAGTGAGGTTGCTTTAAAATTGAGTAATTCAATTGGAAGTAGAATTGCGCAATCAGTACTTCCAGCACCTCCTGTTTGTGACGCTGTTATTTCTGTATCATTACCCGAAAAATTGGTTACCAACATGATGTATGTTTCACCTGCTTGCGCTCCGAGTATGTCGACATACTCTTCATCTTGAGCAGAGAAAGAACAATCTACTATATTTCCAGCATTATCTATACCTCCATTACAACCATCAGCTACATCGGTAAAAGGACCCCAAACAATGTAGTCAATATCTTCTG
>CAYUQU010000043.1:0-26665 GCA_964447015.1 uncultured Flavobacteriales bacterium | reverse complement strand
GTTTTGCACTTCTTACTTTTGAAATACAAGCGTGCGCCCTACTTTTCTTTCAATTTTAAGCTCATCTGTAGTAAAGCACAAGAGTTGTTTAAAAAGATAGCGCGAAAAGAGGAGAAGAATAAACACCAGTTGGACAAAAGTTAAAATCAGCACAGAACTAATCAAATTCGCTGATCCTCCCTCCTCTTTGTAGATTTCGAATAATTCGGGTGTAGCTAGAAAAAAGATGCAGGCAATAAAAGCGATAAGAAGCAAATTTCCCCATAAAGGAAACCATTTTTTGCCCTCAATCACTAAGCACTCCTGACTGAGAACAAAGTTATACCCTCCGATATTTCCGGAAGATGAGTCGCTTACCTCTTTTCCAATTTCTGCTGACATAATAGTTTCTTGTGCGTTAGACGATGAAAAATACTCATAAATTCTGCAAAAGCATGTTTTGAAACACAAAAAAAGAGCTCAACCTAAGTCAAGCTCTCTTCCTTCACATATAAAACGAATTCTACTGAATCAGTTTTCTATTTCTTCAATAATTTGTACACACCAGAATTGTCTTTCGCGTTTACTTTGATGAAGTACGCTCCATTTTCTAGGTTTGACACATCAATTTTTGTGTTCTTGTTATTTAATTGATCAATATGGATAACACGTTGTCCAAGTGAATTAAGCACACTTACACTTTCGATAGTGTAATTAGCTTCGATAAACACTGCGTCAGCAGCTGGATTTGGATAAAAACTAAACGAGGTTAAGTCTTTATCTGCAATACCGAGGATTTGTGCTGTTGTAACCGTAAACGGGCCAGCGTAATCACTTGTTTCATCACCTGCACACTCAGTTGCTACGAAAAAATCGTACTGTGTGTTATCGTTAAGTCCTGTTGCTTCAGCTGTAGTCAAACCTGTTGCTACACTTCCACTTGTCACAGGAACGCCAATATCTGGAGTGTCACCCAAATTCATTAAAACCCATGCATAACCTTCTGTTTCGTCAAGCGAAGCTGTCCAAGATACTTCAGCTGAAACAGTTGTCACACCAACCAAACTTAAAGCTGTAGGTGCCTCACAAGAAGGGCCGCCTAATACAGTAATCGTTCCGAGCATTGACCCTGGGTGAAAACCGCATCGGTAATCAAATACCACAGCAGAATTGAACGTAAATAGATAAGTATCGTTTTGTCCCATTGTTCCACTACCGAAACCACTTGGGGCATCTACATCTATGCTTACTACATTATGATTCATCGCGTCAATATTAGTCCACTCAATTGCATCGCCTACATTAATTGTAATTGTAGCTGCAGCCCCTGTAGACATCCCCCAATCAATCGGATGGGTTGTTTGTGCTGTTAATGAGAAACTTCCTGTTAAAAGCAACATTCCTAAAAGATGTAATTTTGTTTTCATAATGTAATTGTTTTTTTTAATTATGTAAGACGAATATATTATTTACTGACTAGACGCTTAGTTAAATTAAAAGGTTGGCACAAATCTAACTTTTTTAACAAAATGAGAAAATTGCAACAAAAAAAAGGAGCTCCAATTGAAGCTCCTTTAAATAAAGTATTCTTGTTCTACGCCTTTCTCACATTCACCGCATTCATTCCCTTAGGACCGCGTTCGAGTTCGAAAGTTACGTTGTCATTTTCTACTAAATCATCAACCATACCGTTGATGTGTACGAAGTATTTTTCTTCAGAATCAAGGTGTTTGATAAAACCATATCCTTTTTGGTCGTTGAAATAAGCAATTTTTCCTTTCATGATAGGATCGTATTCAACCTCTTCACGTTTAGGAACACCTAATTCGATACTTTCTGCATCAACCTTCTTCTTCTTAGTGATATCTGGTGGAGTGTCAACGATGTGACCGTTTTCATCTACGTATGCAAGCATACTGTCAAAATCACCACCTGGCGCATTTGTTTTGCGCTCTTCTTTTTTCAAAAGTTTATCCTGACGCTTCTTCAAGCGTTTCTTCTCTTTTTCTTTCTTACTAAATGTTTCTTGCGATCTCGCCATAAAAAATAATTGATTTAAAAATTTATCCCGGATGAAAAATCGTATTCATCTCAAAGTGGAAATACTAATTCGTTCTGCAAAATCCGAACAAAAGAGCCTAACTGACTATGTGACCGGGAAAATTACTCGAACGGCATATTAACTATTACCGCGGCGCAAAGATAGTCATAATAATTGAATTGACCATGTTATAACTTTTCTCATTTAGTTAGAGTAGGTTTCTGTTTTTTTTCAGACTTCAGAAATCTAATAATCAAACAATTGAGTTAAATATTCAATAGGATTTGCTGCAAACCACAGGTGTGTTTTCGTCGAAATATTTCCTTGTTTTATTTATCAAAAACACATGCTTGTCTAAAAAACAACAAATAGTTATAATTTTTCTTGCTCAGAAGTAATACTTACTCTAATTTAGCCTCAGGTTTAGTTGTAAAAGGTAGGTTAGGTTACATTGGAGAGTTGACGCCTGTTGACTCTCCTTTGTTATTTTAATAAGACTATAAGATTCAAGACTGCAAGACTCAAGACTTTTTGCAATTAAAAGCCAAACAATTTCAAATTTCATATTTTTCACAATTCACCCAATCTGTAATTTGTAATCCCCCTTCTCCTGACAAAAGTCATTTTCTAGCTCTAAACATTCTCGTACCTTCCGTCCGAAATGCCATTTAATAAATTCGACCATACTATTACGGGAGAGATCACTCCGCGTTTTCGACTTCGTGTTGAGGCTACACTCCCCGACTCTATTTTTGAAGAAATTAAGAATGTGGCTATTCCTGAACCCACAGTTTCGGGCACGTATGCAGACAAGTATATTATCATTCGAATTCCTTCGTGGGAGCGAAATTACTGGTCGCCCGAACTTCAGATTCAGGCTTCACCTGATTATGAAAAAGAAAATCATACTTTACTGCGCTGTGTTGTAGGTCCAGCCCAATCCGTTTGGATGATGTTTATGTTTATCTATTCGTTCACCATTCTCATCACACTTTTTGGAGGTATGTTTGGATTAGTGCAATATAGCATCGAAAAATCATCGTACTTTTTGTGGATTTGGCCAATTGGCTTACTTGTACTTGCCGTTTTATTTGTCATCTCAAAGCTTGGTCAACGAAAAGCGCGAAATCAAACCCTTCATTTGGTTAGTTTCCTATTGCACACACTTGAAAAGAAATGGAAAGTTGAACGAGTTGAATAAGAAAGTTACTCTAAATCTACCGTAGCTCTTGTCGAGAACAAATACAAAAGTCCTTCTTCAAATGGAGTAAAGATTGATTTAATAGGAGAGCTAGACTTAAGTGCGATAGTCATAAGTCCCAGTCCACCACCACCCTTGTGCGAGATTTCACCATTATTGAGATGGGCTAAATAATTTTGTTTAATCTCCTCCTTGCTCATTTTTTCAAACAAAGTCAGTGTTTCCTGCAAGGATTTTTTGGCATTATCATCGACAAGATTAGCAAAAACCAATCCGTAGTAATTACTAGTTCTATATAGTAGGAAAAATGAAACTAAAGAAGTTGTAGGGCATGTAATTCCGTGTCTTTCTATGTTTTGCAAACCTTCTACAGCAAGGTTGAAAATTCGTTTTCGCGTGGTTTTAATCAGCCCGAGAGAATCGACTAACTCTTCCAGTTCAACCAAAATTTGATCTACGCGAGCGGTGTTAAATGCACCAGAGTATGAATACAACAAAGAAAGTGGTTCTCCCAATACGAGACCATCAAGCACAGACTTAATATGTGAAGATTCATTCACGGGTTACCTAGTTTCATTCCTTGTCTAACCTATAACGAAGGAATTATGCTAAGCGTTGGCTTATTTTTGAAAATATTTTCGAAACAGCGGGACAGATTACAGAATTTTGGAGCGAAAGATTTAAAATTTGCGTCATATTTTTTCTATCCGTATGCGGATATTCGCGACAGGCCTTAGGGCGCCATTCGTACACACTACAATAATTGTCATCTCCAAGAAACGGACATGGAGCAGATTTAAGCACCCAATCTCTGTCCTTATCCATAAACAGATAAGTGCGCTGAAATTCTAATATCGGCATTCGCAAATGTTTCGAAAGTCTTTCTATATCCACATCCCTGAAAATTGGACTGGTCGTTTTGCAACAATTAGCACACTCAAGGCAATCAATCTTTTCAAATACTTCATCATGCAATTCGTGAAAGATCTCATCCACTTCCTTATTTCTCTTCTTCCTTAATTTCTTTGCTGCCGTATTGAAAACAATTTTCTGGGTAATTGCGGTATCAAGATCTGCTTTGTATTTCATTTTTTTCTATCTAAGTCGCAAAGTTATCCAAAATCATACGCTAATTGCGATTAGGTTTGTATATTTAGCCCTTTAAAAATTGGTACACGGTTAAATGGATAAATATGATTTGGTAGTTATTGGTGGTGGGCCTGCAGGATATGCTGCTGCAATGCGCGCTGTAGACTACGGTAAAACAGTTTGTTTGATAGAACGTGATCGTGTTGGTGGAGCTGGCTTATACAATGGTGCACTTTCGTCAAAAACTCTTTGGGAAATGTCTCAAAGAGTCTATGAAGTTAATGAAGCAACGGAACATCTGAGAAAGGAAAAATTCGAATTTACTTGGAGTGAAGTAAAAAAGACCCTCGAAGAAGCTTTATTTGAACGAAAATTCCACTACTCTTGCCACATCAAACTCTTGCAAAGCGCTACGATAAATCAATTTTTTTCATACGAACGTGGAAGTGCTCGTTTGCTCAACACAAATGAAATTGAAATTTCACGTAACAATAGTGATGATGTAAAAATCGTCCATGGAGATCATATCATTCTCGCTACGGGAAGTTCTCCACGAAAACTACCACACATAGAAGTAGATGAAAAAACAATTCTGACGTCGGATGGAATTGAAACAATAGAAGATTACCCAAAAAGTATGGTTATTGTCGGTGCTGGGGTAATTGGTTGTGAGTACGCAACTATCTTTTCCAACTTCGGTAAAACAAAAGTTCACATTATTGATCGTCAGGATCGCATTTTGCCATTTGAAGACGAAGATATTTCATCAATGGTTTCCGAAAATCTGGCTAAAAAAGGAGTAACCATTCACAACAGCGCCCAACTTGAACGATTGGAGAAAATTGATGGCCAGGTCGAATATGAGCTTTCGTATCCGGATGGATCACGCGAAGTCATTAGAGTGGAAAAAGCACTCCTTTCCATTGGTCGTACCCCAAATTTGGAGAACTTAGGTTTGGAAAATGCGGGTGTTATGCTCTCCACACGCGGAGTTCACGTAGAAGATAACGATACGCAAACCAATGTGCCAAATATCTATGCTGTCGGTGATTTAATTGGTCGAATTGCATTGGTAAACATGGGTGAAATCGAAGCTCGACATACTGTAGAACGCATTTTTGGCAACTCAACCAAGAAAATCAATTACGACAATGTTTGTACAATTATGTTTCTTCGCCCCGAAGTGGCATTAGTTGGAATGAATGAACAACAATGTATCGAGAAAAATATCCCTGTAAAAGTGGTAAAACTCGATTATTCATTAATTTCCAGAGCTATTGCCATGAGGCGCACGCAAGGATTCATTAAGATTATAGTAACAAACGATGACGACATGCGTATTTTGGGAATGCGTGTAATCGGAGAGCATGCTTCTTCTGCCATACAAGCTATCGGTTTATTGATAAAAATGCAGGAACCGATTGAAACACTAGCTGAACTTATTCACCCCCACCCTTCTATTGTTGAAGGAATTCAAGAATGTGTTCGGATGTTGTTGAAACGATCTGTGTTTAAAGCATCTGTGTTTGGAGACAAAATGTCTTGTTATAGCCTCGTAGATGGCAAGAAAACTCCTTTCGAACCAATCTAGAATACCGTATGCACTGTTATACTTACACAAAATTCACAATTCATAATTCAAATATTTAAAATTCAAAAATCCATAATTAACAACTCATGAAAAGATTAAGTTCAATTCTTATGTTCTCTGGGCTTTCTGCTTTAGCATTAGGGCAAGAGAAACAAATCCCCTTTATCGAGTATGATCTTGATAACGGTATGCACGTTATTTTGCATCAAGATAATAGTAACCCCATAGTAGCGGTTTCTATAATGTATCATGTAGGATCAAAAAATGAGAATCCTGAAAGAACTGGATTTGCCCATTTTTTTGAACATTTAATGTTTGAGGGAACTCAGAATATTGAACGAGGTGAATATTCCCGTTTAGTTGAAATGAATGGTGGAGTTTTAAACGCGAACACATCTCAGGATAGAACATATTATTATGAAATTTTACCTTCAAATCAATTGGAGCTTGGTTTGTGGCTAGAGTCTGAGCGTCTTCTTCATGCTAAAGTTGATGCAATTGGAATTGAAACACAACGTCAAGTTGTAAAAGAAGAAAAGCGCCAACGAGTGGACAATCAGCCTTATGGTACATTTATGGAAAAGGCTTTTGCTTTGATGTTTACAGAACATCCATACAACTGGGTACCAATTGGAAGCATGGAACATCTTGATGCAGCACAGGAAGAGGATTATGTGAATTTCTACAAAAAATTCTATGTACCTAACAACGCTACCTTATCGATTGCTGGAGACATAAATATTGAAGATGCTAAGGTATTGATTGCAAAGTATTTTGGAAGTATTCCTGCAGGAAACAAACTAAACGCATACCGCGACCTTGTAAACCTTCCTCCTTCGGAAGTGGCTGAAAGATATAATCTAAAAGAAAAGAAAATCACTAAAGCTTTAGGGAAAGCTCCAGCTACTGAAGCTTATCTCAAATTATTTAAAAAGGTTTCGGGAGAACAAATTCCAATTGTACAACCTACAATTGTTGAGCCCGAACTGACTGGCGTATTGAGTGACACTGTATACGACAATATCACCCTTCCTGCTTTGTTTGCTTGCTACAGAATGCCAGCTCAGAATTCAGATGATTTTTACTCTGTACAAATGATGAATGAGATTTTATCAGGAGGAAGTAGCTCGAGATTAAACAAATCAATTGTAGAAAAGCAAGAACTTGCCATGACAATGTTCTCTTTCCCTTTTCCATTAGAACACCCAGGAATTGCAGTAGTTTTAGGTATTGCAAATTCGGGAGTGAGTCTACTTGACCTCCAAAATGCAATGGATATTGAAATAGAGAAACTTCAAAGTGAATTGATTACAGATGAAGAATATATGAAAATTCAAAATTCATTCGAAACTTCGTTCTACTCATCCAACTCTACAATGGCTGGAATAGCAGAAGCATTAGCTAATAACTACGTTTATTTTGGAAACACGAATTTGATTAATAGTGAAATTGAAAAATACAAAAAGGTAACTAAGGAAGATATTCAAGCTGCCGCAAAAAAGTATTTCAGTCCTAAAAAACGTGTTCTACTTTATTATTTACCAAAAGAGGAAACTGAAAAGAACTAATTAACGAAACATCATGAAAAAAATATTTATCATATCTAGTATTCTCTTTGGGTTGTCAGTGACAGCTCAGATAGATCGATCTATTCGCCCTAAAGCTGGTGAAGCACCCGCATTTAATATCCCTGAATCTACTGTATTTACTTTAGATAATGGCATCACGGTTATCCTTTCACAAAATGACAAAACTCCACGCGTGTCATTTAGTTTGGTAATGGGTACAGAACCTTCTTTGGAGAAAGACAAAGCTGGGTTAGCTGAATTTGCGGGTAACATGATTCTAACCGGAACGACATCCATGAGCAAAGATGAGATTGATGTATCTATTGACCAAATGGGTGCCTCTATCTCAGCAAGTTCAAGCTCAATTTACGCTTCGGGCTTATCCAAATACAGTGGTAAACTGATGGAGTTTATGACGCACATTTTAATGAATGCCAATTTTCCTGAAAGTGAGTTTAAAAGACTGAAAACACAAAGTTCATCAGCATTGAGCATGTCGAAAACAGATGCAAATACAATGGCTTCAAACATTGTGAGTACAGTAAACTTCGGCAAAAAACACCCTTACGGAGAGATAATGACTGAAGAAACCTTAAACAATATCACAAGAGATGATGTGGTGGCGTACTTCAATCAAAAGTTTACTCCTTCTAAAGCTTACTTAATTGTAGTTGGAGACATTTCAATTGATGAACTAAAAAACTTGATGTATTCTAGCATTGCGAAATGGCAAGCAAAAGAAGCAGTAGATTATAAATACGAAAACCCAATTCTTGAAAATGGAAATCGAGTGATTTTTGGTAAGAAGCCAGGCGCTGTTCAATCTGTAATTCAAATTACATTTCCAATTGACATGGTTCCAGGACATAAAGATGAAGTGAAACTGAAAATCATGAATCAAATTCTTGGTGGTGGAACTTTTGAAGCACGATTGATGCAAAACCTTAGAGAAGACAAAGCTTTTACTTATGGTTGCTACTCTTCTCTATCTATAGATCGTTTGGGAAGTTACTTTACTACATCTGGAAATTTCAGAAACGAAGTTTCAGATAGCGCTGTAGTTGAGATTATCAAGGAACTTAAAGGTATGATTAGTGCTCCTGTTTCTGCTGAGGAATTAGCGTTAGCAAAAGCATCTATGACAGGTTCATTTGTGCGTTCACTTGAGCGTCCACAGACTATTGCAAACTTTGCACTTTCAATCATTCGCAACAAATTAGATAAGGATTATTACAAGAATTACCTTAAAATGATTGACGAAACTACAGTTGAAGATATTCAAGCTATGGCAAAAAAATATCTTGATGTTAATAATATGAATATTGTGGTTGTAGGCAATGAGAAAATTGCATCAAATCTCTTGGCGTTTGACTCAGACGGTAAAATTGAATTTTTTGATGCGTTTGGAAATCCTGAAACAGGTTTCAAAAAAACAGATGTAGCTGTAAGTACAGTTTTAGATAATTACGTATTAATGGTTACAAAATCAAAGAACCTAAAAGAAGCCGCTTCAAAGATTGCTAAGATCAAAAGCATGACTCAGTCTATGACTGCTACACCTTCAGGAATGCCCGTTACGTTTGAAATGACTTCATTCTATAAAGCACCATTAAACGAAGGAATGGAGATTTTATTCAATGGACAAATGATGCAGCGCACATACTTTGATGGAAAAAGTGGTGGATCGGCATCATCTCCAATGGCAGGCGGGAAAATTATAGAATATACCGCTGAAGAAGTTGCAGAGAAAGCAAAAACTGTAGGCTTAATTCCTGAATTGAATTACGCGAAGAATAAAGTAGAATATACTTTGTTGGGAACGAAAAGTGAAATGGGTCAAGACTATTATGTAGTTGAGGTGAATGGACCAAACTCAATCACACATGATTATTTCAACATGACTACATTCCAAAAAGAACGCTCTTATACTACAACTACAGAAGGAGGCGAAACGAGTTCTTCAAATGTAGAGTACAGAGATTTCAAAGAGGTAAATGGATTGTTGTTCCCACATGAAATGTCTCAAGTTGTTGGTTCGATGTCGTTAACAGTTGTGGTTAATTCTATCGAAATCAATAAGCCAATTGATGATAAAAAGTTTCAAAAATAAAACTGATTAGTAAAAACAAAAATCCCGTTCTATCTATTATAGGACGGGATTTTTTTTATTTAGAATTTCTAGCTCAATTCATTTCACAAACTAGTCATGAATTTCATTGTATCTATATTGTCTGCGTAATCAGTCAGTGATGGAGTTTGAGCTTCGCCAAATGGCATGTATTTCTTTCCAACCACAACTTGAATTTTCTCTTTATTCTTCTCTATAAACTCCCCTATCTCAGTTTCATCTTTATATCGCAAACAATTTACCACAGACAAGGGAGAAATTAAATCGTCAGAAAAACGCAGTAATGTAAATCCATTTTCAAGCACGTCCTCTTGATTTAGCAAATATATTGCACGGTTGTAATCAAAGTTGTTGATGTACTTGTGATGATTCATTATAATCTCATTGTATTTATAGATCCCGTTGAAATACAAATCAAAATCAAAAGATTCGGGTACCAAAAGTTGAGATACATTTCTGCAGCCTAGACCGAAGTAACTAAAAATATCATCCCCCAATTTATCAAAATCCTCTTCACTCTCTGTTCCGTCAATTATAGCCACTGATGTACGGTTTTTTCGAATTATATGAGGGTATTTGCTGAAATAGTATTCAAAGTATCTCGAAGAATTATCACTTCCAGTAGCTATTATCGCATCAATCTCGCCCAATTTATTCTCTTTAACCTCGTAGCGCGAAGAAATTCGCTCATCGATTGTAGACAAAACTTTTAAAACAGCGGGCCACAGTTTATTGTCATTTGAGGAGAATTTACAAACCGCAATATTTCCACTCATAAGTACACACAAAAAGTCGTGAAAACCAACCAAAGGAATGTTTCCTGCCATTATCAACCCTACCCGTTTCGGGTTTGCTGAATACGTATAATCATTTAACCATGCTGAAAGTTTCTCTTCTGTTAACCATGAAGAAATTCCCAACAATGATTTTCGAACAAAAAGAGGAGTAAACCATGGGTTGAAAACATGTACGCGCTCTATGAGATTCACTAACTCGTCGTATTCACTCTTGGAAAGTCCAGAATCATAACCAGGATATTCTTTCATGTCTCCCAGATTACTAAAAATTCCTCCCAATTTTTCCATCAACACAATTAACTCATTTCTTTCCATAACCAACAACTGAATGTAAACGATTTTGTATATTTGCAAAGCTAATTAAACGAACCGTAATAAATAAGGACTAATGGCAATAATGATAACAGACGAATGCATAAATTGCGGTGCATGCGAACCAGAATGCCCAAACAACGCGATTTATGAAGGTGGAGCTGAATGGCGCTATGCTGACGGAACATCATTAAAAGGAATAATTGACACACTTGACGGAACTGAAGTAGATGCTGAGCAAACTTTTGAACCTAAAGATATGGATGTATACTACATTGTTACTGATAAGTGTACCGAATGTGTAGGTTTTCACGATGAACCACAATGTGCTGCTGTATGCCCTGTAGATTGTTGTGTAGATGATCCAGAATACCGCGAAACAGAAGATGAACTTCTGGCAAAAAAAGACTTTATGCACCTGTAATTAGGTAGCTATTGAAAATAATTGTAATTTTAGGCACTTTCGGGTGTCTTTTTTTTGTAACAAAAAACTAAGATCTCCGTTACATAAGCGTATGAAGCAGGCAATAACATGTTTATTTTTAATCCTCTTTGGCTACTCTTTCAGCCAAGATGACTCTGCTTTGTCTGATGCGGAGTACAGAATCTCAGTGAAACTTAACGCACTTCGTGAGTCTAAAAACCCGAATGAACTTACTCGATTAAACGCTGAACTTAAGGCTGAGCTTGAGAAAACATTTGAATTGGAAGGCGTAATGGACTACCCTTTCTCACGCTTAAAGAGCATTGGTACTATTAAATCTGATGATAATTTAGTTCGTTTATTCAATTGGAATATCGAGAAAGAAGATTTTACACACGAATATTTTTGTTATGTTCTCCACAACAATACTAGAAAGAAAAAAATTGAAGTTACAGAATTAGTGGATAATTCAGCGATGTTACCTGCAAGGCCAGATGAGACATTAACATCTGACAATTGGTATGGTGCGTTGTATTATTCTATTATTCCTAAGAAAAGAAAAGGTAGAACATTCTACACTCTTCTTGGGTGGGATGGAAATACGGCAAGTTCGAATATAAAATTAATGGATGTGCTTTACTTTACGGGGAGCAAACCTAAACTGGGTTATTCGCTGTTCAAGAACGAAGAAGGTACACATAAGAGACTCTTCTTTGAACACAAGGAACAAGCAATTATGACTATGCGTTTTGAATCTCAACGCGATTTAATTGTGTATGACCATTTATCTCCTGAATCTCCAGCTTTAAAAGGTTTTTACGCTTATTACGTACCCGATATGTCTTACGATGCGTACGAATATGTAAATGATTATTGGGTTCACCGTAGCGACATTATCTCTACCAACAAAGAGAATAAGAACAAAAAAATGACTATCTACACGTACAACGATCAGAAAGGAAAAGCTGAAAAACGTGAAGTCAAAGAAACGTGGATTAACCCAGTTAACGAAAATGCTCCTGTAGACAATGGAAAGCATACTGCTGTCCTACCTGATACAGATGCGAATGTAAAATCACCTAAAAAGGTTAAACTTACGAATAAACAGCCTGGTGAAATCAGTCCTAATTATTCAGGACCGAAAGGTAAAAAGAAAGCCCCAGGTTCTATTTTACAGAGAGGTCAATAGATCTTCCCTCTTTCATAAACACTTTTTTCTCCTTTTTTCATAACGATAAAAATTGTGTATCGCTATTTCAGGACTAGTCATATTTAGTATAGCATTGTGAAATATATTTCATTTCACTGTATCTTTTTTCGAAATGCAGAGTGGAAATGGCGTTTTGATTGAGATGTAATCAGTTATTAACAAGCATTTTAAAGATATCAACAACTGTATTAACTTCAGTGTTTTAAGCATATATTTGCGTAAATAATTAATCTTATACTATGAAAAAACAAATACTTTTTTTAAGTGCTTTAGTTGTTTCTACCATCAGTTTATATGGCCAGAAGCAAAATCAGCTTTCAGGTTCTCCTATCCAGCTTGAAACACAGAAAGTTCATGACAATTCATTTAACTTGGGAGGGTCAAGAGCTTCTACTTGTTTGGATACAATTCGCTATCCACAAATAAAAGAGCAATTAATCGGTACTAGCGCATTCTATAATTTTACTGTATGGCAAGCTGATGCAGAGTCTATTTCTCAAACATATACCTTATCTGGCTCGTCAATGACAATCAGTAGAGTTGAATTTTTTGGTGGTGACAATCCAGGTGGAGCGGCTAGTGTAACTGTACAAGCAGCTATTTATTCAGTAGATGGAGCAAATAACCCTTTAGCTCTCCTTGGTAGCGGTACAGTAACAATTAATGACACAAATAACACTTATCGTTATGTAACTTTGGCTACGCCAGTTGTTGTATCTAATAACTATGCTGTTGTTTTAACACCTACTTCTGCAAATGGGATTTTGAGAATGTTTGTAAGTGATGCTACACCAGGACAAACTTATGATGAAAACTTTTCACGTTTCAAATCTGCTTGGTATCCAAACTCTAATAATAACTGGGTTAACATACCTACTCTAACTACTGGTGATGCTGCAAACTTCCCTGGAGGTCCATACGACTTTGAAGGTTTAATCAGCCCTATTGTATCATACGATATCAATACATCATTTACAGCACTTCCAAGTACTGTTTGTGAAGGGGATCCAATTACGTTCACAAATACTACTACTCCAGCAAGTATTTTATCAAGCAGAATGTATAACTACCAAGGATTCAATACATATTTTGGATTAGCGGTGAGTGATTCAACTTATCTTTGGGACATGGATGATGCGAACGTTGTTTGGCAATCAAGCCATTCATATACTTATGCTTCTTCGGGTGCATTTGATCCTGCATTAATCACGTTTGGTGGATTATGGAATTCGTGCGTAGATTTCGCAATAAATCCCGTAACGATTAATGCGGTGGATGATGCAACGTTTACATATCCTTCAACAGCGCTTTGTACAACAGATGCAAACCCTACTCCAACTATTAATGCAACTGGAGTGTTCTCTGCGGATCTACCAGGATTAGTTTTTGCTAACACAGCAACTGGAGAAATCAATATTGCAGCGAGTACTCCTGGAGTATACGAAGTAACTTTCCAAACTGCAGGGATCTGTCCAGCAATGACATCAACGACAATGACTTTGACGACAACTCCAACAATTGTTGCTTCTGTAGATGACGCTACAATTTGTAATGGTGAATCGACAAATATTTCAGCTTCTGGAGCTGCAAGTTATACTTGGGATAATGGATTGGGTGCAGGAGCGAATCACACGGTTTCACCAACTGCTAACACAACATACGAAGTAACAGGTACAACTGTTGGTTGTTCGAACACAGCTACTGTAATGGTAAATGTTAACCCTATGGATGATGCATCGTTCGCTTACTCTTCAAATACTCTTTGTTTGGGTGGTGGAAATGAAACTCCGTCAATCAATGAAACGGGAACATTTAGTGCAACTCCTGCAGGATTAGTATTTATTGACAACGCAACGGGTGAAATTGATATGACAAATAGTAATGAAACTACTTACTCGGTTACATTTACAACAAGTGGACTTTGTCCAAATATGTCTTCTCAAAACATCACAATTACAAGTACACCTGATGCTGATTTTACTTATTCTCAAGCTGAATATTGTGCTTCTGATGCAAATCAATCTCCGATTTTCGGAATGGGAGCAAGTTCAGGAGTATTTTCTGTAGATGTTGCCGGACTATCAATTGGTACATCAACAGGTGTTATCAATATATCTGCTAGTACACCTGGTGATTATCAAGTAACAAATACAATTGCAGCTTCTGGAGCTTGCCCAATGGATGCGGCTACAGTTAACGTAACTGTTCATGCTCTTCCTACTGCTGTTATCACTGGTGGTGGATCTTATTGTGATAATGATGCAACTCCAATTGAATTAATGGTTGCTCTTTCTGGTGAAGGTCCTTGGAACTTTACGTATACTGATGGAGTAACACCTGTGAATGTATCAGGAGCTGCTTCAAGTCCTTCAACTGTAGTTGTAACTGCTGCTGGAACGTATACGGTTTCAAGTGTTTCAGACGCAAATTGCGCGAACACTGGTGCTGGTTCTGCAATTGTTGTTATTAACGCTGCTCCAACTGTTGGCGCAGGAAGTGACGTAGAAGTATGTGAAGGAACTCAAATCACATTGAATGGTACAGGTGCCGCTACTTACGACTGGGACAATTCTGTTGAGGATGATGTGCCATTTACTCAAGCGCCAGGAGTGGTAACATATACTGTTATTGGAACAGATGGTAATGGTTGTGAGAATTCTGCTAGTGTTACAGTTACTGTAAATGAAAATCCAACTGTAACAATGTCTGCATTAGCTATGGTTTGTGAAGGTGGTGCACAAGTTGCATTAACTGGTGGTATGCCTGCGGGTGGTACTTATACTGGTACTGGTGTGAGTGGTGGGATGTTCAATCCTGCTACAGCTGGAATTGGTACACACACAATTACTTACACATTCGTTGATGCAGAGGGATGTTCAGGACAAGCTCAAGAATCAATTGAAGTTGATGGTTGTGCTGGAATTGACAACAACTTCTTTGCTGACTTATCAGTATTCCCAAATCCAACTTCTTCTGTTTTGACAGTATCTTTCTTCAATAACCAAAATATTGAAGTTGGAGTAAGAATGTTGACTGCTGATGGTAAAACAGTTGTTTCACACACTGCTTCTCCAATGACACAGTTTGAAGAGAAATTGGATGTAAGTAACCTTTCAAATGGTGTTTACTTCTTACATATTCAATCTGCAATTGGAACTCACGTGGAGAAAATAATTGTTCAGTAGAATTTAATTTAACAAGCTTAATCCGCATTTACTCTAGGGTAAATGCGGATTTTTTTATTCCTTTATGTTCACAAATAGTAATATGATTCTAAACATCCATAGTCACATTAGTTCAGCTGATAGCATCCAAAGTTTCGATTTATTTTCGAGCGCTGACAAAATAGAGAACCTCTACTCTATCGGCATTCACCCATGGAGTACTGATTCTTTAAAATTGTCAGACAAAGAAATAGCTGAAACTATTGAATTTCATTTGAGTCAGAAAAATTGTGTTGCTTTAGGAGAATGTGGCTTGGATAAAATAAGAGGTGCTGAAATAAACAGACAAATTGAGTTATTTAAACTTCAACTTGACTTGGCATACAAATTCAATAAGCCCATAATCATTCACTGTGTAAAGGCTTTTAATGAATTAATCACATTGAGAAAAGAATTCAGAAACGGAATATGGATTTCGCATGGTTTTAGAGGTAAAAAGGATCTAGCACTGTCTTTAGAACGAAATAACATTAAGCTCAGTTTTGGAACGCACCTTCTACGCGATGCTCAAGTACAGGAAGCTTTTTGTGCATTGAATATGCAAAACGTTTTTTTAGAAACAGATGAACAAGATCCAAGTGATATTTACAAATTAATGGAACACGCGGCTGACCTGAAAAATGTATCTTTGGATGCTTTTAAGCAAATTTTACAGAACAATATAAATCAAACTTTCAATTTAGTATAGTTTATGGTCGATTGGTTAGAACGTACAGAATTACTTATAGGAACAGAGGCAATAGAACGCCTAAAGAAAAGTCACGTATTAATTTGTGGACTTGGAGGCGTTGGTTCGTATGCAGGTGAGTTTATCGCTCGTGCTGGTGTAGGAACGATTACGATTATTGACGGTGATGCATTTGACCCTACAAATAAAAATAGGCAACTCACTGCTCTCGATTCCACAATCGGTCGTTCGAAGGCTGAAGTGCTAGCAGAACGGATCTTAGATATCAATCCTGAGATTAAGTTGAATGTACTGAAGGAGTTCGTTCAACCAGAACGTGTTGGTGAAATTCTAAAACAATATAACCCCGACTTTGTAATGGATTGTATTGATTCCATCACGCCAAAACTAACTTGGCTAATTGCCTGCAAACGACATAAATTCAAGGTTATTAGTTCTATGGGCGCGGGTGGAAAATTAAACCCTTCTCGTATCGAAGTTAAAGACATTTCGAAAGTAGTTAATTGTAAAATGGCTACACACATTCGAAAAAGATTGAAGAAAGAGAAAATCAACAAAGGCATTAAAGCAGTATTCTCTTCTGAACTTCAACGTAAGGATTCACTCAAAATGACGGACGGAAGTAATTTTAAAAAATCTTTTTACGGTACGATAAGCTATATCCCCGCTTTGTTTGGATTGCACGCCGCAGCTTATGTCATACAATACATAGCTAAAATTGAAGATTAGATTCAGATTCTTTTTGCTGTTGTTTTTAACAACTCACATTGCCTATAGTCAAATTGATTCAATGAGCTTGCGTGCCGAAAATAATTTTCGCGTGTTCATGGATAGCATTCTCAAGAAAGAAGTGCGCACCGATAGTTATGTTTTGAGCAATTTCTCTAACCTAAAGGAAAAACGAGATTACCCAAACGAAATTACTTCACTAGTTTACCCTGAGCTCTACAATGATAAAGACGAGTACTACGCTGCATTTTTGTACCGTGAAAAATATTTTGACGAACTTAATTATGCTGACTTGGATTCTAAAATTGCTAAAAACTATAAAAAATTAAAACAAGTCATAGTAAAGGGAATATCAAGAGGTCAGCATTATACGAAAAAGGAAAGCAAGTTAATTAAATGTATTCAGGATCGAATTAGTAAGGTACCTCCCCCACTTACTGGCTACACTCAATCAGCGCGAATTGATTATGATTATCAGGGAAAATCATCTTCATCATGGTTTGAAATTCACTATAATATTCTCCTTGAAGTTGAGAATTTTGGCAAGAAGTGATGATTAATATATAAAGATTGTTCGTAAAAACACTTTTGTGTTATTATTTTAACATTATGTTATTATTTAATATTTCTATCTATATTTGTAGAAAATTAAATAAACAAAAATGGAAACGCCTTATTATTTGTATGACATGAATTTACTTGAATCTACACTGATTCAAGCACAAACAGCTGCAGACTTATACAACATGAAGTTGATGTATGCAATCAAGGCTAATACAAATAAGCGCATCTTAAATAAAATCAGATCTTACGGATTTGGAATTGATGCCGTTTCAATTGGTGAAATTGAACTTGCTTTAGACAATGGCTTTCAACCTTATCAAATAGTTTTTGCGGGTTCTGGAAAAACAAAGAGAGAAATTACTCGAGCTTTGGAGTACAGAATTGCTGTAATTCACTGTGAGTCTATCCAAGAATGGGATTATATCTCCTCAACTATTTCTGAAAACTGCCCTACTCGTATTGCACTTCGTATTAATCCAAATGTAAACGTGGATACGCACGCTAATATTCAAACCGGTGGCGAAAATCACAAATTCGGGATTTCAATTCGCGAAGCACAGGAGTTAATTGATCGATTAATTTTAGAAGAATCACAGATTATGCCGTGTGGTTTTCATTTTCATGTAGGTTCACAAATTACGCAAATGGACTTTTTTGAAGACATGAGTCGCGCAGTTAAAAGATTCTTATCTACTCTCCCAACAGAATTTAAGTTTGATTATCTGAATTTGGGCGGTGGTCTTGGTGTAAATTATGAAAATCCTGAACACGATAGCATGCCTAATTTCCTAGGCTGGATGCGTGCTATCCGCCCTTATTTCCCTACAGAACATTTTCCCACTATTTACTTGGAACCTGGACGCAGTCTAGTTGCTCAGTGCGGAAAAATCATTTCGGAAGTGTTATATATCAAAGATAGACCAGGAGAGAAAATTGCAATTCTTGATGCGGGAATGAATGATTTGATGCGACCAGCACTATACGAGGCTAGGCACTTAGTTACGCTTCACAATGACCTCAGTAATACAAACAAAGAAACTATATATACTGTGGCAGGACCAAGTTGTGAATCAACAGATACTTTTGGAAAAAACTTTAGTCTTCCATTTCTAGAAACTGGAGAATATGTAGCTATCCATTCATGTGGAGCTTATGCAGAATCGATGCGATTGAACTACAATCAGCGTGGAAATGCGACATGTGTCTATACTGAAGAAACAAACAATAAGTTTGATTATAGTGATCAGTTGATTGCTGCACAAACGGTTTAAATTTTATAGACAAAAGGCCCCGACAATATCGGGACAGGCCTTTAGGCAATAGAAATTAGACGAAAAAATGTGGAATCCAGTACGGACGGACGACTATTCGACTGTACTGGTTTCATTAACATATCGATCAATTTCACAGAAAGATTCCACTAGCTTCTTGAATATTTTAGCCTCTCCCGATTTTTATTGGGGTCTAAATTTAACTATGCAATCATAGTAGTTTTCGCTAGAATATTTCTTATTTTTACGTGAATTTGAAATATTCTTATGAAGTACCAAGTCGTTTTTCTAGTATTATTTTTTTCAAATTTGTGTTTGACACAAGAATTGAAACCTGGTTTTAACAAATCTGAATATATTGAGTTGCTTAAAATGAATGCAGCTCAGCCAGACACGCTCCATCCTGATGCTATTTTCAGACCTGCAACGTTTGATCGAATTTACCGTTCACCTGTTTCAGGACTCATGAATCGATGGGATTTGTGGGTTAGTAAAGACAATACGACAATTGGAATTAGCTTACGAGGCACAACCTCAGATGCGTTAAGTTGGATAGGTAACTTTTATGCTGCTATGATTCCTGCTATTGGCGAAATTAAAATTAATGATAGCCTCACATTTAAGTATAAACTTGCTGAAAATCCAGATGCGGGGGTACATTTAGGTTGGACATACGGCTTGGGATCTATGGCGCACGATATAGTCGCAAAAATTGATTCGTGTTCAAATGCTGGAATTAAAAATGTATACATCGTAGGACATAGTCAAGGTGGTGCACTCGCCTATTTGACCACATCCTATCTTCACTATTTACAGATAGATGGAAAACTAAGTCAGGATATCATTTTTAAAACTTACGCAAGTGCCGCTCCAAAACCAGGAAATCTCTACTATGCTTATGACTACGAGCAGATTACTTTTGAAGGATGGAGTTACAATGTAATCAATCCAGAAGATTGGGTGCCTGAAACACCTGTCTCTGTGCAAACTGCAGATGACTTCAACACCACAAATCCTTTCAAACAGGCAAAACCGATGATAAAACAACAAAAACTGCTTGTTAGAATGGCTCTAAAAAGCGCTTACAATGGTATGGATAAATCCACGAAAAAAGCGAGAAAAAAAGTACAGAAACAATTGGGATATCGAGCTGGGAAAATTGTGCAAAAAAGCAGACCGCAGTATGAAGAACCTGACTTTAAGAATAGTATGCATTACACTCGAGCGGGAAATTATATTGTATTAAAGCCGAATGCGGAGTATTATAAAGAATTCCCAAAAGACTCAGGAGGTAAAATTTTTACACATCACCTGTTTGAGGCGTATTTGATGCTAGCTGAAATGCTTCTGGAAAAAGACTAAAAGAATCAAGCATGTCCCGATGATGCTGTCGGGGTCTTGAGTCCAAACAAAAAAACCGCAAAATCTAGTTTTGCGGTTTTTTTATATTTTCTACTCGTCTTATTATTTTCCTTTCGAAAAATCCATTAGTCTTTGGTATACTTCAGGACAGTTATCCTTAACAGCTCTATCATAGCCTAACGAAGAAGCGTCTATATTCAGACTATCTGCAGCATTAGAAATACAACTTGCAATACCAAAAATAGATTTATCTTGAGCGCAATCACATGCTACCAAAGCTGCTTGCTCCTCCTCTTTAGAGTAACCACAAGCTGTGATAAATGTAAAAGTGACTAAGGAAACTAAGACAAATTTCATTTAATACTATTGTGCTGTTTTAGCGTATTCTTTTTGAAGCTCGTTCAAATCAGAACATTTAGCATCCAATGCTTTTGCGAAATCTTCGTCAGAAGCACTTACACCATGATCAACTGCAACGTCTAATGCACAAAAAGCAAAATGCATATCGTCTGAAGCAAAAATATCTTCTGGATCTGCTTCTGCACGTTTTTTCTCTACACAATCACACATATCTTGTGCTGCTGCATTGTATACTTCTTCACCAGGTCCACCACATGAAACCAATAGAGCTGTCATTGCTCCCAATACAAATAAATTCTTTTTCATCGTATAGTTATTTTAATTTGTGTAAATATATAAGAATTCAAATAATAACACAAGGTTGTTTCATTAACATTACAAACTCTTTATTCACAATGCATTTTAGCTTTGTCCCAATATACGTCCATTTGCGCTAAATTCATCTCATCAAAAGTTTTACCATCCTGTTCTAAAAACCTCTCCATCAATTGAAAACGCTTGATGAATTTTGAGTTTGTTTTTTCCAACGCATTTTCAGGGTTTACTCCCACAAATCGTGCATAATTGATCAATGAAAACAACACATCGCCAAATTCATCTTCAATTTTATCCGATTTCGCATCAATTTCGACCTTCAGTTCTGCTAATTCCTCTTTTACTTTTTCAAAAACCTGTTCTTTATTGTCCCAATCAAATCCTACTCCCCTTACCTTTTCCTGAATTCGAGATGCTTTAACTAATGCCGGGAGTCCTTTTGGAACGCCCTCGAGAACAGATTTTTTCCCTTCTTTTAGTTTAAGCTTTTCCCAATTTGCTTTTACTTCTTCCTCAGTATCTGCCGTTACATCCCCATAAATATGTGGGTGACGATGAACCAACTTGTCACAAACAGCATTGAGCACATCAGCAATATCAAACGCTTGTTGTTCTGAACCGATTTTGGCGTAAAATACCATATGGAGCATAAGATCTCCTATTTCGCCCTTAAGTTCTTGCAAATCATTCGACAAAATAGCATCCCCCAACTCGTAGGTTTCTTCAATGGTCAAATGTCTTAGCGATTCTAAAGTCTGCTTTTTATCCCAAGGACATTTTTCACGCAATTCATCCATGATTGTTAGCAGTCTGGCAAAGGCATCTTTCTTTTGTTCTAGGCTGTTCATTATCGAGATATTTAGTACAAATTTAGTTTTTTATTGGACAGGGGCGAATAATCATTCGCCGTTACTTTGTAGCATCAAATAATCATGCGTCTTTATTTATTTCAAGACATAAAAAAACCGTAGAAGCACTAATGCCTCTACGGTATATATTTTCATCCGGTATAAAACCCTACGCGTACAATTCTTCTTTCTGACTAATTACTTTTTCGTCTTTTATGAAATCCTCGTAAGGCATCATTTTATCAATGAAACCGTTTGGTGTCAATTCAATGATACGATTTGCTACAGTGTTTGCTAGCTCAAAGTCATACGAGCTGAACAAAATCTGGCCTTCAAAATCGCGCATTCCATTATTCAATGCAGTAATCGATTCTAGATCCAAGTGATTCGTTGGTTCGTCCAACATCAACAAATTTGCTTTAGCTAGCATCGTTCGCGATAACATACAACGCATTTTCTCGCCTCCTGAGAGTACTTTAGCGCTTTTCAATGCTTCTTCACCTGTAAATAACATACGTCCCAGAAAACCGCGTAAATTCACATCTTCACGTTCTTCATCCGTTTGTGCATATTGACGAAGCCAATCGATCAAATTCATGTCGTCTTTGAAGAACGGGCTGTTATCACTAGGCATATATGCTGTTGAAATGGTCGTTCCAAACGTAAATTCACCTGTGTCAGGTTTCATGTTTCCGTTTAAGATTTCAAATAATGCGGTAATTGCTTGTGAATTCTTAGAAACAAACGCAATTTTATCTCCTTGGTTCACTACAATATTCAAGTCACGGAAAAGGATTTCTCCTTCTTCACCGCGCTTGCTCAAATTTGTGATATTCAATATTTGATTCCCAGCCTCACGCTCTTGAATGAAGTTAATTCCAGGATAACGTCTTGATGAAGGTTGAATTTCATCGATATCAAGTTTATCCAACAATTTACGTCTACTCGTAGCTTGCTTTGATTTCGAAGCATTTGCAGAGAAACGTGCGATAAATTCCTGAAGTTCTTTTTTCTTCTCTTCGTTCTTCTTATTCTTATCCGAACGTTGACGTGAAGCCAATTGAGAAGATTGGTACCAGAACGAGTAGTTACCAGTAAACAACTGAATTTTACTGTAATCTATATCGCAAATATGCGTACAAACGACATCTAAGAAGTGACGGTCGTGAGAAACAACAATTACCATGTTTTTGAAATCCATGATAAAGTCTTCCAACCACGCGATAGTTCGCGCATCCAAGTCGTTTGTAGGCTCATCAAGAACCAATACATCTGGGTTGCCGAATAATGCTTGAGCCAACAAGATTCTCACTTTAAGTTCCGCAGGCACATCCACCATTTTCATGTAGTGGTATGACTCGTTGATTCCTAAGTTCGAAAGTAAACTCGCTGCGTCAGTTTCAGCATTCCACCCTTCCATGTCTGCAAATTCACCTTCTAATTCTGAAGCACGCATACCGTCTGCATCCGAAAAATCAGGCTTTGCATACAATGCATCCTTCTCTTCCATGATTTCATACAGACGCTTGTGACCCATGATAACGGTTTTAAGTACTTCGTACTCATCAAATACGTTATGCTCCTGCTTCAACACAGCCATACGCTTACCAGGCTCTAAATCAATTGAACCACGTGTGGCGTCTTGCTCTCCCGAAAGGATTTTTAAAAAGGTAGATTTCCCCGCACCATTAGCTCCGATAACACCATAACAGTTTCCGTTTTGAAACTTTAGGTTCACGTCATCAAACAATATGCGCTTTCCAAATTGAAGGGATAAATTATTTACTGTTAACATCTTATTCTCAAAATTTGTGCAAAGGTAGTGAATTTACACGAAATAGACTAAAAGACTCAAGACTATAAGATTCAAGATTAAAAGACCCGTCAAAGGACGGACAGACTTGCTAGTGATGAAGTGTAGATGTTATTGCAAATGATCCAAATGATTGATTAGGAAAAATTGTCTAGTCTTTGTGGTGCTAGAGAAGATTATCCATCTAATATCGTTTTTGTCATGGTTTTTGAGTCAAAAACGCACGCCAAAAACTAACGTCATTGCTATTCTTTGCGGCGGATTAACATCCGCCGCTATTATGATGCCACTCGCCGACAATTCATCGAGACAGGCCCGATGGGGTTGGCTTGATAGTGCGCAGGTTTTTATCTACTCTAACACATGCAAATTCCGCGAATAAAGCAACACAAACAAACCTCCAATAGCAAGATTAAAATAAATCTCAAAATTAATAACCATGCTAACGGGGTAAATCAAGTAAGGCATAACTATGTACAAAAGACTGTAGAGGATATATAAATGGAATCCTATTTTTCGTCTATTCCACATCATGTAACCTGATACAGCACCTAGAAGTGAGATAAGGAGAATGATGACATAGTTTTTCATAAACGCCTCTTCATGAATATAGTGCATTCTGTCTTGCCCCATTTGAATCAAATAGGTAAATTCTCCCTGCCCCTCTTCTTTCATCTGTTTGATGTTCTCAGCTGCTGCAAGATCTTGTTCGGCTAATTGTTCTTCACTTAAAGGACCGGATGTAAATGCTGAAAATGTATTCATAATCATTATTGCTGTCCAAATCCACGTCAACACTATTAACACGGTTAAAAAAGTCGGTCGCTTATTACTTGGTTGACTTGTTCCTACTTCAATTTCTTCCATAATTGTTCTTTTACAAAGGTTTTACTTGCCACCATACGTGGGTGCATATATGTGTCGTTAGTGGTTACAGGTACTGTTTTTCTGTAATCCATTAAAATGTTCTCCAACAAAACAGAGCTTTTATTCGGACGTCTAAATTCTATAGCCTGACTGGCATTCATAAGTTCTATTCCGAAAATTTGATATACGTTTTCAATAACGCGATACAATTTTGTTGCGGCATTTGCTCCCATGCTCACGTGATCTTCTTGTCCGTTGCTTGAGTCAATAGTGTCCACGCTTGCAGGTGTGCATAATTGTTTGTTTTGACTTACGATACTCGCTTGTGCATACTGCGGAATCATGTAACCTGAATTTAATCCAGGATTACCAACTAAAAATGCAGGTAGATTGCGCATCCCACCAATCAATTTGTAGGTTCTGCGCTCAGAAATACTGCCTAACTCTGCCATCGCTATTGCTAAGAAGTCCATACTCAATGCCAAGGGCTGTCCATGGAAATTACCTGCTGAAATCACTTGATCTTCATTAGGGAAAATTGTTGGATTATCTGTTACAGCATTTATCTCATTTTCAATTACATGACTCACATAAATTAAAGCATCAAGTGAAGCTCCATGCACTTGTGGAATACATCTAAATGAATAAGGATCTTGTACATTTACTTTTGGTAAATTAATCAATTCACTCCCTTCAAGTAAACTACGCATCTGACGTGCAACTTCAATCTGACCTGCTTGCTTGCGAACTACATTTACATTTTCGTAGAACGGATTAATGCGACCGTCATAAGCTTCAAGTGAAATAGCCGCAATTGCGTTAGCTGATTTAAGTATTTCCTGACCTTTGAGAACTGACCACAAACCAAACGAACTCATAAACTGCGTACCGTTCAGTAAAGCCAAACCTTCCTTACTTTGTAGGGAAATAGGCTCTAAATTGTGTTCTTTTAGAATTTCTGAAGCCGACTTCTTTTGTCCATTCACTCGAACTTCACCTTCCCCAATAAGAGGAAGCGACAAATGAGCCAATGGCGCTAAATCTCCTGACGCACCTAGTGAACCAAGTTCGTAAACTACAGGAATGATGTTGTTATTGTAGAAGTAAAGTAAACGTTCCACTGTTTCCAATTGCACACCAGAATGTCCTTTAGACAACCCAATCGCCTTTAACAGTAACATGATGCGTACAATCTCAGAATTCACTTCTTCTCCAGCACCACAAGCGTGAGAGCGAACTAAGTTCACTTGTAATTGACCTAGTTGATCTTCGTCAATCGCTGTATTGCATAAGGAACCGAAACCTGTGTTAATACCGTAAATCAGCTCTCCCTTTTTCGCCACGGCCTTATCGAGATACGCACGGCATTTGAGAACTGCTTCTTTACAGTCATTCCCTAGTGTAACGCGTTTATTCTCTTCAATTATCGCTCTTAAGTCATCAAGAGAAATATGATTTTTTGTGATTGTGAATGTGTTCATGCTGTGTGTATCTTTCTTTAAATCTGAATCTTACTTATTTTTAAGCAAGAAATCTATCATTTCTTCCAAACTCATTTCTTCTTGCTCACCTGTGGTCATGTTTTTGACTTGAATGAGGTTTTCTGCCATTTCTGACTCGCCCACTATCGCTACAAATGCGACGCGCTTGTCATCGGCATATTTCATTTGTTTTTTCATTTTGGCATCAAATGAAGGGTACAATTCTGCGTCAATTCCGTTTGCGCGAACTTCTTTAAGCAAAGGCAAACAATACGCTTGTTCTTTCTCCCCAAAATTCACGAAAAGCAAAGTCAATCCACGCTCAAGTTCAGCTGGGAAAAGGTTCAATTCAGCCAATACATCGTAAATACGATCTGCACCAAACGAAATACCCACTCCCGACATACCCGGCATACCGAAAAGCCCCGTCAAATCGTCATAGCGACCACCTCCACAGATACTCCCCATATTTACACCGTTCGCTTTCACTTCAAAGATAGCTCCTGTGTAATAGTTCAATCCTCGTGCAAGCGTGACGTCAAACTCTAACTTTGCTTTGTTCAAGCCAAGTATTGCGATTTGATCAAAAATAAAGGACATTTCGTCCAATCCTTTTTGTCCTTCTTCGCTGTCTTTCAGGAATTCGCGCATTCTTGCCAAATTCTCTTGGTTAGAACCCGACAAATCGAATAAAGGTGCAATAATTGAAATGGCATTTTCAGAAACGCCTTTCTCACGCAACTCCTTCTCCACTCCTTCTTGCCCGATTTTATCTAGCTTATCTATTGCAACTGTGATGTCGA
>CAYUQU010000042.1:0-27386 GCA_964447015.1 uncultured Flavobacteriales bacterium | reverse complement strand
TATGAATTTTATGCCCAAGCAGGGTTGATTCGCGCAAAAGTTGAATTTCCAACGTTGACAAACTTGAGTAACAAAACAGTAATTCACCGTGCTATGCTTTATTTACCCATCAGTTATTTTACTGGTGGAGAGTTCTTCCCTAGCTTTGTAACATTAGCCACAACAAACGTGGAAGGTATTAATGGAGAAATTGCACTTGGATCAAATCAATATAACAATACGTTTAAACGCTATTCTTTCTTATTGACATCGTATCTTCAAGATATTGTGAAATCAGGTGGTAGTTTTGAAAATGTAGGAATAAAAATTGCTCCTACACCTTTCGGTGCAACAACCGAACGCATTGTTTTCAACGGCCCACTGACAAACAACAAAGAAAAACCTAGATTAGTTATCACTTATACAGAATACTAAAATTATGTGTGGAATTGTAGCATATATTGGAAGTAAAGAAGCTTATCCTATTCTTATAAAAGGATTAAAAAGACTAGAATACCGCGGATATGATAGTGCAGGTGTTGCATTAATGGACAATGGTGTAATCCGAACTTATAAGAAAAAAGGGAAAGTAATCAACCTTGAAGAATTCGCAGAACAAAATAATATTACAGGTACAATAGGAATTGGACATACACGTTGGGCAACTCACGGTGAACCAAATGATGAGAATGCTCACCCTCACATGTCAGGTGACGAAGAACTGGCATTAGTTCACAACGGAATTATCGAAAATTATGATGTACTGAAAGAAGGACTTAAAGCGCGTGGTCATGTTTTCAAAAGTGAAACAGACACCGAAGTGCTCGTTCACCTCATCGAGGACATTAAACGACACGAAAATGTGGATTTGGAGGAAGCCGTACGCTTAGCTCTATCAAGTGTTATTGGTGCCTATGCAATTGTGGTGTTCTCCAAAAAAGAACCTAATCGCATTATTGCTGCGCGTAAATCAAGTCCCCTAGTTGTTGGAATTGCAGAAAATGGTGAGTTCTACCTTGCTTCAGATGCAACGCCAATAGTAGAATATACAAAAAATGTAGTCTATCTAGAAGACGAAGAAATTGCAATAATTGATCGCGAAGCAGGCCTTAAGATAATTGATATCCGAAATCAAGTTCAAACGCCTTATGTACAACAACTTGAAATGGAACTTGAGGCACTTGAAAAAGGTGGTTACGAGCATTTCATGTTAAAAGAAATTTACGAACAACCTCGCTCAATTTACGATTGCTTCCGCGGTCGTTTAAATGTGTCTGAAGGTTGGGTCGGACTTGGTGGAATTAAAGATTATGAACGCAAATTGGTAAATGCCAATCGAATTATCATGGTCGCTTGTGGTACTTCTTGGCACGCTGCTCAAGTTGGAGAATATCTAATTGAAGACTTAGCTCGAATTCCTGTTGAAGTAGAATACGCAAGCGAATTCCGCTACAGAAATCCTATTATAAACGAAAATGATGTCGTAATCGCTATTTCTCAATCAGGTGAAACTGCTGATACACTAGCTGCAATTGGGTTGGCAAAATCCAAAGGGGCAACGATTTTAGGAATTTGTAATGTTGTCGGTTCTTCAATTTCTCGTGTAACTGATGCGGGGTCATATACCCACGCGGGTCCTGAGATTGGAGTAGCATCTACAAAAGCATTTACTGCTCAAGTAACGGTACTTACATTAATGGCTCTAGCTATTGCACGTAAAAAAGGTACACTAAGTGAATCTAAATTGCGCACTCTCTTAAGTGACCTCGAAGCAATTCCAGCTAAAGTGGAAAAAGTATTACAGAAAAGTGCCATTATTGAAGAAATCGCAGCTGTATACAAAAATGCAACGAATGCACTTTACCTTGGTCGCGGAAATTGTTTTCCTGTGGCTTTAGAAGGTGCTTTAAAACTGAAAGAAATTTCTTACATCCACGCTGAGGGTTACCCTGCAGCAGAAATGAAACACGGCCCCATCGCACTTATCGATGAAGAAATGCCGGTAATTGTTATTGCAACTAAGGGAACTTCTTACGAAAAAGTAGTTTCGAATATTCAAGAAGTTAAAGCACGAAAAGGCAAAATTATTTCAATAATCACTGAAGGCGATACGCAAGTGAAAGAAATGTCTGATCACTATATCGAAATTCCGGATACGGATGAGAATCTAGTGCCTTTACTTGCAACAGTACCTCTTCAATTATTGTCTTATTATGTAGCAGTAATGCGTGGTTGCAATGTGGATCAACCACGAAATCTCGCCAAGTCTGTAACGGTAGAATAATAGTTATATCATACTATAAAAAAAACGGGCGGTTGAAATATTCAACCGCCTGTTTACTTATAATCACAACATAAAACTTACTACTTCTTCATCACCAAATTCAACTTGAAATCAACTGATGGAGAAATACGTTGCTCTGGATTTTCAGGATCAACTCCCATTCCAGGAAGATTCAATACTGCAATATCTAATGCAAATGTTCCATTCGCCGTCATTCCGCTTTCAGTTTTTTCTACTTTAACTGGAAATTCAACATCCATTTTGGAATCAAGGATAGAAACTGTTCCTTTCATTCCTTTACCATCCATAGCTGTTACCGTGAATGTAGCTTTTGGAAATTTAGCTGTATTAAAGAAATCTTCAGCATGCATGTGACCGACAAATTTTTGTCCCATTTCTTCACTCATTGGATTTGGCTCGTCTAATGTAGTCATGTCTAAGGTAAATACTCCTTCTACAAACTCATCTCCACTCATCACTAATGTTCCTTCACTAACTTGAACTGTTCCTGTATGCGAATGGTCAACCGTTTCTCCTACAAGGTAATGACCTGTCCATTCTAACGATGTAGCATCTGAATCTACAGAATACGTTACATTCTCAACTTCCCCATTCGTTTCATCTGCTCCAGTTTCTCCTGAACAAGAACTTACTGCTAATCCCGCAAGAACAAACATGCTTAAAAATACCTTTTTCATCTTTTCACTTTTTTGATTATTCGACAAATATAAGAAAATATTTCACATATCTACCATGGTAATTACTTATTTTTATTTTTCAAGGAGAAACCCATTCTGAAAAAACAAACCATTAGGGGCGGGTAACGACATGCTCCTAATGGTTTGTGCAATCAATCTGCTCAAATGCAAATTGTTCATGGCCTCTGTCAATTTACAGGATATTTAACGAATTTATTCTCTACATATGAAATGAAATTTATACTTTCGTAGTCAATGTCACAAGTAGGTAAAAAATATAGCAGAAGAGGTCTACAAACAAGTTACGTATCGACTGTAGTAGGGATCTCACTTGTATTAACCATGTTGGGTGTCGTGCTTACCATTATTATGGGTCTTGCGGGTCTAAAAGAAACCGTAAAAGAACAAATTCAAGTTGATTTATTCTTTTCAGCTGACTTAACTCAAGATGATATCAAACTAATTGCACAAGAAATGCAATCAATTGAGGGAATCAGGACTGTGGAATATGTGTCCTCAGAACGCGCATGGGAAGAGTTCGAAAAAATCACGGCCTCTACAGGAGATTCACTTTCAACTTCAGGTTTCGATCTATCTGTAATTGATGGCGAAATTCCAATTCCACCTAGCATTAGCTTCCATCCTATTTCAAGTTACGCAAACGAAGATTCGATGGATGAATTGCAAAAGAAATTAATGAGTGACTATCCCCAAATTACTGATTTTAACTTAAATCGCGAGTCTTTACAGGATGTTAACTTAGGTTTTGATAGAATTGCTTATATCATATTGGTAATTGCGGCACTTCTTCTCTTAATAGCCTTTGCGATGATTAATAATACAATTCGTCTTGCATTATATTCAAAACGATTTATCATCAAAACCATGCAGCTCGTTGGAGCGACATCAGGATTTATTCGCAAACCTTTTATCGTTCAGTCTCTTTTCCAAGGAATTTTCGCTGCGATTTTAGGAATGGCTTTGCTTATGGCAATTATACAATTGACCAATCAGTTCCTAATGGACATAGGTAATCTACTAGATTTCTTCGTGCTTCTTCAAGTGTTTGGAGCGATAATTATCATGGGAATTTTCATCAGTGTACTTTCCACAGTAATCGCTCTTAACAAATATTTGCGAATGAAATTGGATGATTTGTACTAAATTAGTAGCGTCATTGCAATAAAAACAGATAATATGAAGGACAAACAATCGATAGAATTTGCGTTTACTAAACAAAATTACATTTGGTTAATTATCGGAATTGTAATCAATGTAATTGGGTTTTTACTTATGATTGGTGGTGCTTCACCTGACTACGCAGAGTTTAATGCAGACGAACTATTCAGTACGCGACGTATTACCTTAGCTCCTATTGTCATTGTGGCTGGTTATATCATTATGATCTATGCGATAATGAAGTCCAGTCACAAAAAATAACGACCCCCCATGTCATTAATTGAAGCGATCATCCTTGGAATCATTCAAGGTCTGACGGAGTTTTTACCCGTAAGTAGTTCAGGACATCTCGAAATTGGAAAAGCGTTATTTGGCAGTGAAACGTCTGCTTCGGAAAGTATGAAATTCACTGTGGTTGTTCACGCTGCAACGGCTTTGAGCACTATCGTTGTTTTTAGAAAAGATTTAGCTGAAATTTTTCGTGGACTTTTTCAGTTCAAAATTAATGAACAGTTTTTATATTCCGTGAAAATAGTTTTGTCAATGATTCCTGCTGCTGTAATCGGTGTGCTCTTTAACGAAGAAATCGAGTCCCTTTTTAGTGGACAGATATTACTTGTTGGAGCGATGTTGGCAATGACAGGTCTTCTGCTTTTTTTAGCCGACAGGGCCACTAGTACAACAAAAGAAGTTTCATTCAAATCTTCAATTGTAATTGGTATTGCACAAGCTATTGCCATCCTTCCTGGAATTTCAAGATCAGGAGCTACAATTGCAACTTCAGTGTTATTGGGAATTGATAAATCAAAAGCAGCGCGCTTTTCTTTCCTCATGGTCATCCCACTTATTCTAGGCAAAATGGCGAAAGATATGATTGACCCCAAATTTGCAGAAGAAACCACATCTATCACTCCGCTAATCGCAGGATTTATTGCCGCATTTGTAGTGGGTATTTTCGCTTGCACTTGGATGATTAGCTTGGTAAAGAAAAGTAAATTAAAATATTTCAGTTACTACTGTTTTGCAGTTGGAATATTAAGTATCATTTTGAGTATTATTTAGTATTTTGACGGAAACAAACACATCTTTCGATTTCCAAAAAGGAGAAATTCTGCTTGTAGACAAACCACTTAACTGGACATCATTTGATGTGGTTAACAAACTCCGCTGGCACATAAAAAACAAGCTTGGCGTTAAAAAAATTAAAGTTGGACATGCTGGTACGTTAGATCCTTTAGCCACAGGTTTGCTGATCATCTGTACAGGCAAATTCACCAAGAGAATTGATGAATTAATGGCCGACAAGAAAGAATACACGGGAACCATTCTCTTAGGCAAGTCCACCCCTTCTTTTGACCTCGAAACCGAGTTTGACCAAACCACCCCAACCGAGCACATCACTCCCGAAATGATGGAAGAAGCACGTAAAACCTTCATAGGAGAACAGCTCCAAACTCCCCCCATTTTCAGCGCAAAAAAAATTGACGGAAAAAAAGCCTACGATTTAGCTCGCGCTGGAAAAGACGTAGAGATGAAGCAAAACACCGTCACTATCGATGAATTTGACATCGATGCCACAAATTTCCCAAACATTCATTTCCGAATTGTCTGCTCAAAAGGCACCTACATCCGCAGCATCGCCTCCGACTTCGGAAAAGCCGTAAACTCCCTAGGCACACTAATTGAACTCCGCAGAACGCGTTCAGGTGAAAACAATGTGGATGTAGCGAAAAGTGTGGAAGAATGGATTGAGGTTATTGATGGTTGTGAGGGGGTGAAGGAAGCTGTTAAGTGATGGTTAAATAATCATTTGATGAAAAACAAAGCAACTGTATTTATTAGTCTCATTTTAATTTTATCGTTGGGCTGTACTAATTCTATCAATGAGAAAGAGGACACAATTTCACATTTCAAAAAAAGCAAAATATCTTCTTTTATAGATTTTGACAACGAAGTACAAGTTTTGGATAATGAGTGTCTGTTAACATTCAAAGAATCACTTCTAGATATTATTTGGAGTCATAATGATTCTTTGATTCGAGGAATTTCATTCATCCCAAAAGTTAGTAACAACCCCTATTCACATTTCAAAGGGGAAAAGAAATGGCTTTGCTTTTTTATCAGTACAATAGAAGGAAAAGATACCAACTATACATATGAGGCGTATTATTTTAACGGCCATTTTAACTCTATGAATCCGTGTCATTTTGAAAATAAAAATATAATTAGAGTTGATTCAGATATTGAAATTATTCCACATTTATCGATTTTAGAAAACAACTGTGTGCTTAAAATTACTAATACCGACTTAGCACCAGGTGTTTTTAAAAAAGTTGTTAATCCAATTGACATAAATTTGTTTCATACCTATCTAGATGAGTTCAAGTCTACTCAATTGCCGTTTTCAATTAACAAAGATTTCTTAACTGAAAACGTGATAATCGACACTAAATTAGATAGTATTTACAACCCTTTTATTGATAAAGAAATAATTGAAAATACACAAATGGACTACCCATACACACACTTTGCAATAATGAAATTCAATGTTTCCGAATCTAAAATTGGTCTTGTAGTAAAGGAACAGGGGTTAGCTGGTGGCATTGAAGACTATTACATTTTGTATATATTTTCAAATGATGGAATCTTGCTGAGTAAAACAACTATCGCTGAATACACAAGTGAATGCGCTTATGAAACCATAACAACTTGTGAAATATCAAAACGCTTAGATCTATCGATACTCACAAACGAGTATTCAGGGGATTGTTTTGGTGATAGTTTAGAATTGAAAAACAGCACAGTTAAAAAACTATTTATTGAAGAGAGCGGTGTTGTGAAATAGGAAAAATAGTCTTGTTCAAACAACATTTTTTGTATTTTTAAGTTCATTGATTTTGAAATAAAATAATGAAACCAACAACCATCATCATATACATCTCAATAGGATTTACACTATTCTCCTGCACCCCCAACAAAGAGCCCGAAAAGCCAAAAACCTCAGAAAAAACACACATTCAAAGCGTGGATAGTTCAACAAACGAATTAATCTCAACCACTGAGAAATTAGACAATCTGACTAAGAAATCTAAAACTTCACTTGATTCAATCGGTAATGATGTGAATGAAATTATCAATAAATGGGAACCAATTGAACGTTTCGACCAAAGTGAAAACGAATATGATACAATAATTAGTGCTAAATAAAACCCAAAAATTATGGCAAACACATTTTCACAAATTTATATTCAGATTGTGTTTTCAGTAAAAGGCAGGCAAAACCTCATCAATGCCAATTGGAAAGACGAACTACACAAATACATTTGTGGCATTGTCAACGCAAATCAGCAGAAAGTTTATGCAATTGGTGGTATGGCAGATCACATACATATACTCATTAGCATCAAGCCAAACATTTCAATTTCTGATTTGGTTCGAGATATTAAAGCAAATTCATCAAAATGGATAAATGAAAACCGATCCGTAGCAGGAAAGTTTCAATGGCAAGAGGGCTTTGGCGCATTTTCTTATTCAAAATCGCAATTAGATCAGGTAATCACATACATCAACAACCAAGAGAAACATCATCAGAATAAGTCCTTTAAAGATGAATACATACAGCTTTTGGAAAAATATGGCATCGAATATGATGAGAAATATCTTTTTGAATGGATTGATTTATAGCTCCAACAAAGCGATATCAAAATAACCCAATCGGGTTGATATAAAACCACACAACAACACGCATTATCGGGTGTAATTTTTATGTCGCTCCTACGGAGCTTGGATGGCGGGGTGTCTCTCTTTTCTATTATGATGTCGCCCCGCTGGGGCTATGATGTCGCTCCTCTGGAGCTTTACAATTTCCTTGGGATTTACATAGTTGCCTCTGAATTTTATGCATTTCTGACATCTGACAGTACAATGCTTTTTCACCAATAGCCCCAGCGGGGCGACATCATAGTAGAAAAACCACACAAAATAACCAAAACCCCAGAGGGGTGACATAAAAGACCACGCAATATTTAAATCTCCACAAATAACGAATGACATAAAAATCGCATTATCCACAAACATGTAATTTTATCAAACAACTAATCCTAATTTTTACTATCTTTGCAGACTTTTTTGACCTCTTTGATTTGAGGTTGTTTTAATTAACAAAAAATACGCGATTCATGAAAATGAAACTGTCCGAATTCAAGTTCGATTTACCTGAAGAGTTAATCGCAGAACATCCAGTAGAAAACAGAGATGAGTCTCGCTTGATGGTTCTACACCGTGACACAGGAAAAATTGAGCACAAATTATTTAAAGATGTGCTTGAATATTTCAACGAAGGTGATGTGATGATTATGAATAACACCAAGGTTTTTCCAGCTCGAATGTATGGCAATAAAGAAAAAACTGGAGCTAAAATTGAAGTTTTCCTTTTAAGAGAACTCAACCGCGAAAGTTTACTTTGGGATGTATTGGTAGATCCAGCTCGTAAAATTCGTATCGGTAATAAATTGTATTTCGGAGATGACGAATCTCTTGTGGCAGAGGTTATCGACAACACTACTTCGCGTGGACGTACACTTCGCTTTTTATTCGACGGTCCTTACGAAGATTTTAAAAAGAAAATCACTGAATTAGGAGAAACTCCTCTTCCAAAATACATCAAACGCGATGTCGTTCCTCAAGACGAAGACCGTTACCAAACAATTTACGCTAAAGAAGAAGGTGCTGTGGCTGCACCAACAGCGGGACTGCACTTTTCACGCGAATTGTTAAAGCGACTTGAAATCAAGGGAATTAACTTTGCTGAAATTACGCTTCACATCGGTTTGGGAACTTTCCGCACAGTGGAGGTTGAAGATTTGACAAAGCACAAAATGGACTCAGAACAAGTCATTATTTCTGAAAAATGTGCGGATATTGTCAACAAAGCAAAACTGGACAAAAAGAAAGTGTGTGCGGTAGGAACTACGTCTATGCGTACAATTGAAACTTCTGTTTCAACTGAAGGTCTTCTTAAGCCATACGATGGTTGGACAAACAAGTTCATTTTCCCTCCTTATGACTTTAGTATCGCAGATAGTTTAATTACAAATTTCCATACTCCACTTTCGACATTGTTAATGATGATTTCTGCTTTTGCAGGTCACGAATTGATGATGAAAGCGTACAAAGAAGCTATAAAAGAAAAATATAGATTCTACTCGTACGGAGACGCAATGCTGATCTTGTAACAGTCAACATATCAAAAATTTATACGCGGTCCGCCTGAGGCGGGTCGCTTTTTTTTTGTAAATTCACTTGAAATAAGTACACAAATCATGACAAATTCAGTAATTATTACTGCCGGAGGTATTGGAAAGCGAATGGGGAGTCAAGTACCCAAACAGTTCCTGCTCATCCACGGACGTCCAGTACTTATGCACACTATTCAGGTATTCTACGACTACGACAATGAGTTTGAGTTAATTCTCACGCTACCCGAAGAATGGGAAGCACATTGGAATCAACTGTGCAAAGAACACAGTTTCACTATCAAACATCGCGTAGTAACAGGTGGAGAAGAACGCTTTCATTCGGTGAAAAATGCCATTAACCACGCCACAGGAGAGCTTGTTGCAATTCACGATGGTGTGCGGCCTTTGGTGAGTGCAGAGACGATACAGCGCTGTATAGAGAGTGCACAAATTCACCACGCCGCAATTCCTGTAATTCCCGTAAGCCAATCCATTCGAAAACTGACTGATGACGGCAACATGAGTGTAGACCGTAAAAGCTACTTTCTAGCGCAAACTCCACAGGTTTTTACACGCAAAATCTTAATTGAATCGTATAACCAACTGTACGACAAATCGTTCACAGACGACGCATCAGTGGTCGAAAAAAGAGGTTATGCCATTCACATGGTAGAGGGGAATGAAGAGAATGTGAAAATCACTACGCAGAAGGATTTGAAGTTGGCTGAGCATTTGTTGGGATAACTGGTGTTTGTACCACAATAATTCTCCTAGTATCAACACGCCAAAGAAGGAAAACTCCAGTCTAAATTATTTCCTAATTTAATTTCTCCCTTTCCTTTCAAATACGCTCAAAATGTGCTAATTTCGTGACCTTATTTCAGAATCCATTAGAATGACGGGAACAAAGCAAATCAAAAGCGCACTTATATCGGTATTTGACAAAACAGGTTTAGAACCTATTATCAAAGAATTAGCTAAAAATCAAGTAGTTATTTACTCTACGGGAGGAACTCAATCGTTTATCGAATCTTTAGGAGTAGATGTCATTCCTGTTGAAGAATTGACATCGTATCCATCCATTTTAGGTGGTCGTGTAAAAACACTTCACCCAAAAGTTTTTGGTGGTATTTTGAACCGTCGTGCGTTAGCAGATGACCAAGCTCAAATTGCAGAATTTGAAATTCCTGAAATTGACTTAGTAATAGTGGATTTATATCCGTTTGAGCAAACTGTAGCTTCGGGAGCTGATCACGATTCGATAATTGAGAAAATCGATATTGGAGGAATTTCACTTATTCGCGCTGCAGCAAAAAACTATTCGGATGTGGTTATCATTCCTTCTGTAGAACAATACGCTGAGTTTTTAGAAATTCTACAAAATGGAGACGGTGGAACTACATTGAATCAACGTAAATCATTTGCGAGAGATGCATTCAACGTTTCATCTCACTACGATACGCATATCTTCCATTATTTTAATGCAGGAGAAAAAGAACTTTTCAAACAAAGCATTCAGCAGTCACAAGTGTTGCGTTATGGTGAAAACCCACATCAAAAAGGAATTTTCCACGGAGACATGGATGCCATTTTTGATAAGCTTCACGGAAAAGAATTGTCTTACAACAACTTATTGGATGTAGATGCAGCTGTAAACTTGATGAACGAGTTTGCAAACGAAGATCCTACATTTGCTATTTTAAAACACAACAACGCATGTGGCTTAGCTACACGCTCTACAATCAAGCAAGCATACACTGATGCATTGGCAGGAGATCCTGTTTCGGCATTTGGTGGAATTTTAATTGCGAACACTAAAATTGATTTAGCAACTGCAACTGAAATTAACGACTTGTTTTGTGAAGTAGTTATTGCACCAGAATACGATGCAGAAGCAGTAGAAATGCTTCAAAGCAAGAAAAATCGAATTATCCTTAGACAAAAACCTGTGGCACTTCCTGCTCGCCAATTCAGAACAATTTTGAATGGAGTATTGGAACAAGACAAAGATTTTATTTCTGACAAGAAAGAAGATTTCGTTTCAAAAACAAAGACCGTTCCTACTGCTTCACAAATGGAAGATTTGGAATTTGCAAACAAATTAGTAAAACACACAAAATCGAATACCATCGTTCTAGCTAAAAACAAACAACTTTTGGCAAGTGGAACTGGACAAACCTCAAGAGTTGATGCGTTATCGCAAGCAATCCACAAAGCTAAGTCGTTTAATTTTGACTTGCAAGATGCTGTGATGGCTTCAGATGCATTTTTCCCTTTCCCTGATTGTGTGGAAATTGCAGGCAACGAAGGAATAAATGCGGTAGTACAACCAGGTGGATCGATTAAAGATGAACTTTCGATAGATTATTGCAACGCAAACGGTATAGCAATGGTCTTCACCGGAAATCGCCATTTTAAACACTAAAAAAGGTCATTCATCGAAATTTTAAAAAAAATGAGTGATTTGTTAAATTATTTGATTAACATTGAGATTATTGAATCACAAGCTTTTATACACTTCTGCAAATGGGATTATTTGACTTTTTAATACAAGAAATTGCGATTGATTTGGGGACAGCTAACACCCTGATTATCATGAACGACAAAGTTGTCGTTGACGAGCCTTCTATCGTTGCGCGCGATATCCAAACAGGAAAAATTGTGGCTATCGGAAAGAAGGCGCAACAGATGCACGGTAAAACACACAAACTTATCGAGACTATCCGTCCGCTTAAAGATGGTGTGATTGCCGATTTCCAAAGTGCCGAACAGATGATTCGCGGAATGATTAAAATGATCAAACCAGGGTCACGTATGTTCAATCCCACACTCAGAATGGTGATTTGTATCCCTTCTGGAATTACAGAAGTAGAAAAGCGAGCAGTTCGCGATTCAGCAGAACACGCTGGAGCGAAGGAAGTATATTTAATTCACGAGCCAATGGCTGCAGCAATCGGTATTGGTATCGATGTGGAAGAGCCAATGGGTAATATGATTATCGATATAGGTGGTGGTACTTCAGAAATTGCCGTTATCGCACTTGGTGGAATTGTATGTGACAAGTCTATTCGCGTTGCGGGAGATGATTTCACAAGTGACATCGAAGATTATATGCGTCGTCAACACAACATTCTTGTAGGTGAACGCACTGCAGAGCAAATTAAAATTGAAGTAGGTGCAGCATTGCCTGAATTGGACAATCCTCCTGCTGATTACGCTGTACGTGGACGCGACTTAATGACAGGGATTCCGAAAGAAATTGTGGTATCTTATACAGAAATCGCACATGCACTTGACAAATCGATATCTAAAATTGAAGAAGCGATTTTAAGTGCACTTGAAATGACTCCACCTGAACTTTCAGCTGATATATACAAAACTGGAATTTATCTTGCTGGTGGTGGATCAATGCTTCGCGGTTTGGATAAACGTATCTCAATGAAAACAAAACTTCCAGTGCATATTGCTGAAGATCCGTTAAGAGCTGTTGCTCGAGGAACAAGCATTGCATTGAAAAACATTGATAAGTTTCAGTTCCTTATCCGAGATTAACAGTATACCGCCACAAGGCGGTTTTTTCGTAAATAGCTATGCGTAACTTAATAGCCTTTCTGAAACGATTCCAAATTTTTTTGGTTTTTGCGATGTTACAAATCATTGCACTAACCATCCATTTTACGTTTCAAAACTATCCTCGAGCGCGATTTATGAATTCTGCTGGCCAAATTACAGGCAAAGCCATGGAGTTTAAACACGCCTTCACTAAGCACTTTAATTTGAGCGAAGCCAATATTCGACTTCAAGAAGAAAATATTGAATTGCGTAGACAATTACCGATGAGCTTTATTCCATTACAGTCGGGAATGGTAAAAATTAACGATACGCTCTACCGTCAACAATTTGAATACGTTCCAGCTACCGTACTTAACTCTACATATGATAAACAAAACAACTTTCTTACACTTAACGTAGGTGGTTTTCAGGGTGTAGAGATAGGCATGGGAGTTTTCAATGGCGAAGGAGCCGTAGGTTATATTTTTGAGGTTTCTGAACACTTCTGTTTAGTAAAAACACTGCTCAGTGACAACGTCAATCTCGATGTTTTCTTACCAAATGGTGCTTTCGGTTTGCTAAAATGGAATGGTAAATCTTCTACTGAAGTCTACATTACCGGAATAGCAAATGACATCGACCTCAATGTTGGTGACGAAGTTAGAACACGAGGGACAAGGGGTTTATTTCCACGTGGAATTCTAGTGGGAACTGTTTCATCATTCGAAGTTGTCGAAGGAGATCCGCTATGGGATTTGAGAATTAAACTTGCTGTTGACTTCCGCAAAATAGCTGATGCCTACGTCATCAAAAATTTATACAAAGCAGAATTTGATAATCTGGAAATATCAAAAGAATAAATGAAAAACGGAATTCTATTTTATATCATCCTGTTTCTCACTCTTGTCACGAGTCAAATTTTGGTGTTTAACCAACTTGAACTGGGTTTGGGAATTCACATCATGGTTTATCCCATGTTTATTCTTCTATTGCCATTTGATTCGCGCCCAGTAAGCTTAATGTTTATTGCATTTGTTACAGGACTTGCTGTCGATTGGTATACAAATAGTTTTGGGTTACACACCTCATCTGCTGTATTTCTCGCGTATATCAGACCTCGATTATTTAGCATTCTTGAACCTCGAGATGGTTATGATGCATTAAAAAAACCGCTAATCCGAGACATGGGGAGAAAATGGTTTATGACAATTTATCTTGCAGCTCTTGCTTTGCACCACTTTTGGTTTTTCCTATTCGAGATTTTCAAATTTTCTGAAATATTCTTCATCATACAGAAAACGTTGCTAAGTACTGCAGTTTCGTTCATAGTTATTCTATTGATTCAGGTAATCTTCTTCAATAAACAAAAGGAAATATGAATTTTGAAGGAAGAAAATATATCATTCTGGCACTTTTCATTGGGGTTGGAATTATTTATTCTTTCAAGCTGTTTTACATGCAGGTTCTTGATGACACCTGGAAACTCAACGCAGAACAAATCTCTGAAAAACGAAGAGAAATCACTCCACCAAGAGGTGTCGTATATGATCGAAATGGCAAGAAAATAATAGCCAATCGACCTTACTACAATCTAAACTTTATTGAAAACAATATCACCAAACTTGATACCCACGCTTTAGCTAAACTTCTTGAGGTTGAAGACACTTTTATCCGCTACAGGTTCAATGAAATCGTTCGAATCGAAGGTGAATATAAAGGCAAATCGAATTACCGAAAAAATAGAGTGTATTCTTTCATTCAAGATTTATCAAAAGAAGAAATCGCTCGTATCGCACCTGAACTTTACCGCTTTCCAGGTTTCTTTGAAAGCCCTACTTCCATGCGTGCTTATCCCTTTGCTAATGGAGCCAACATTGTCGGTTATTTAGCAGAAGTAAGCGAAGAAGAAATTAAAGCTGATGGTTTTTACAAACGTGGAGATCACATCGGGAAAGCTGGGATAGAGCGCTATTATGAAAAAGAACTTCGAGGTAAAAAAGGAGTAAAATATCTCCTTCAAGATGCCCAAAATAACGCTACTCAACCATACGAAGGAGGAAGACTAGATACTATAGCCGAACAAGGACAAAACCTCACGCTTGGAGTAGATATAGATTTACAGGCGTATGGTGAAAAATTGATGGCAAATAAATTGGGCTGTATTGTGGCAATTGAGCCTGAAACAGGTGAAATTTTAGCTCTCGTTTCGTCACCTTCCTACGACCCAAATATTCTTGTTGGAAAGAGAAAAATTTCTGAGAATTACCCAAAATTAATTTTAGACGAACTAAAACCGCTATATCCTCGCCCACTACAAGCCGAATACCCTCCTGGCTCAATATTCAAGCTAACACAAGCACTGATTGGATTGCAGGAAGGCGTGATCAATGAGAATAGCACGTTTGCTTGTAATAAAAGCCTAGTTGGTTGTCACAATCACCCTACGGCAACAAGTGTAGATAAAGCGGTTCAGTTCTCTTGCAATCCCTATTTTTATCAAGTTACCAAACGAATTATTGAGCAAGGAAAATCAAAAAGTTTGTTTGTAGATGCAGAAATTGGACAAAACCTTTGGGTAAAATACCTTCACAGTTTTGGTATGGGAATTAAATTGGAAACAGATATTTCGGGAGTGCGCGCAGGCCTAATTCCTGATGTAGCATTCTACGACAAATGGTACGGTAAGCATCGTTGGGCCTTTTCTACTATTCGAAGTAATTCTATTGGGCAAGGTGAAGTAAAACTCACTCCACTCCAAATGGCAAATCTCGCTGTAATCATGGCAAACAGAGGCTGGTTTTACACGCCCCATTTTGTGCGCTCAATTGGTGAAGGTGGTCCTTTAGATAAATTTAAAGAAAAACACTATACCATGGTCGACTCCATTCACTACATTCAAATTGTAGAAGGAATGCGAAAAGTAACTGAAGAGGCTGGAGGTACAGCTCGACGCGCTAAAATCGAAGGGGTAACCGTGTGCGGAAAAACAGGTACTGCTCAAAATCCTCATGGTGAAGATCACTCTGTATTCATTGGTTTTGCCCCCATGGATAACCCCAAAATTGCTATTGCTGTATTTGTTGAAAATGCCGGTTTTGGTGGAACTTGGTCTGCACCAATTGCCAGTTTGATGATGGAATTTCATCTCAAAAAAGGAGAAATCAAGGATAAAGCAAAAGAACAGCGAATTTTAGACGCTGTCATATTACCAAAAAAGAAAAATGAGTAGAGATTATTCGTTGACAAAGGAAATGGATTGGACATTGTTTGGAATATACATTGTCATGGTCGTTTTGGGTGTTGGCAACATCTACTCCGCCTCTTTTAACGAAGATGCTCCATTTCTATTTGACTACACACAAAATTACGGGAAACAGATCATTTGGTTTGGAATCTCCTTGTTTTTAGGGTTCATAATCTTCTTACTCGACTCTGAATTTATCCGAAAATCAACCGGTGTTATATTCACTGTGGTGCTCATCATGCTTATTCTCGTTCTTTTTACTCCTCCCATCAACGGAGCCCGAAGTTGGTTCGGCTTTGGTGGGTTCGGAATTCAGCCCTCAGAATTTGCAAAAATAAGTACCTCTCTGGCCTTGAGTGCTTACGTAAGCACCGTAAACATAAAGCTTCAAGACAAAAAATCTGTATTTATCTCCAATCTACTGATTCTTGTTCCCATGGTGCTCATCGCTCTCCAACCTGATGCAGGAACTCTTGTCGTTTTTACCTCATTTCTCTTTGTATTGTATCGCGAAGGAATTACTTACGATCCTTTAATTGTATTTGTAATTAACCAATTTCCGGGGGTTCGAATTAAGAAAACACTAATAGGAAGTAACTTCATTCCCATTCTCTTCATCATTATATTTCTTTCGATTATCACGCTGTTGATTAATGAAAATGAAGTGATGATTCCTTTCACTTATATCCCATTACAAGGTGTTGAAATCATCCTATTTACTTTGGTTATTCTTACTATTTTGTTTGTGCTGCTTGTTCAGCGATTTATTCAAAAAAGAGAACGGTCTAAGTTAATTGCACTCGGAATTGTAAGTGCATTTTTTTTGGGAGTCCTTGTATTTTTTGTTGATTATAGCTTTGAAAAACTTAAAGAACATCAAAAAGACCGAATTGAATTGGTTCTGGGACTAAAAGAAGACCCTCACGGCAAAGACTACAACAGGTTTCGAGCGATGTCTGCTGTAGGATCAGGTGGATTCTCAGGAAAGGGATACAAAGAAGCTACTCTAGCTTCTCCAGTTTCCAAACACGTTCCTGAACAAGAAACGGATTTTATTTTTTGTACATTATCAGAAGAATGGGGTTTCCTCGGCAGTATGGTTGTGGTTATTCTCTTTATGGCATTTTTGATCAAAACTGTTTTGATTGCAGAAAGACAGCGATCAGTCTACAATAGAATCTATGCATACTGTGTTGCTCTCATCTTTTTCTACCATTTTGCTATCAATATCGGTATGAATATAGGTTTGGTTCCAGTCATCGGGATTCCCCTACCATTCTTTAGCTATGGAGGTTCTTCTTTGATGTCTTTCTCTGTGATGGTTTTCCTCCTTCTTAAACTCGATAGTGAACGAAAAGACGTGCTTCGCTAATGGATGAAAATAAACCAAATATTGGATTTCCTTTGTTGAGACTTTTTGCGCTACTCCTATTGGGAATCGTTCTTTCTTCTCTAATTCAACACAATATCACAGGAGTTCAATCTCAAGAAGATTCTGTAAATCTAAAACCAGGTATTTACCTCATTTCACTGGGCATTTTTCAAATCTTAACTTTTTTGCTTCCTGCGTTAATCTGGTTAAAGCATATTGACTTAAAAGTTCACTTATTTGATCCTATAAAAACGTCACTGATCAGAACGTTGAAAGCTGCCTTACTCTTTATTGCTGTCTATGTTGTAGCCAATATTATCAATTCAATAACGGAGAATATTCTTATTAAATATTATCCTGATTTATATCAGAACCTTGTAGAGCAAGCCACATTGTACACCAATCTATTTCAGCATAAACACCTCCTCTGGTTAAGCATTATAGTAGTAGGAGTAATTCCAGCAGTATGCGAAGAATTCTTCTTTAGAGCAGGTGTTTTTGGGTATTTAGAACAAAAAACAGGCTCCTTTTGGCATTCTGCCATACTGAGTTCAATTTTCTTTGCTGGAGTTCATTTTCAGTTCACACAATTTCTCCCTATTTTCATATTGGGCATGATGCTAGCCGCTGCATACCACTACACACGATCAATATGGGTGCCAATAGCTTTGCACATGATAAATAATACCGTGCAAATCATTATTATCTACAAAGGAGCAGACTGGTTGTAAGAAACTACTTTAAGATTTCAAAGCTATCGAAAAAGGCATCGCTTTTGTCTTGAGCTGGGTAACTTCCATCACGGAGAATACCAACCTGATACAAACGATTTCCAACTATTATAGCTTTATAGAATACGTGAAAAGTATTAATTGTAGATTTTGCTTTCACAAAAATGCCTTTCCCTTCTCCCATAGTGAAATCTTCTTTAGACTCAATTTTGTCAAGTCCTACGTTACTAGTAAATCCTTCAACACCTCCGTCTAACATATTTTGATAAACCTCATCATCAGCACCTTCAAACAATCCTGAAGGATAATCGTTGTATCCAACAATATAAGCCATTGTTGAACTTTCTTCATACAAAAACATCTCAACTAAGATATCTCCAACAACTGTAGGTTCTTTCGTACTTGATTGTGTTGGCTGACCAGGAAGTTTTACTTTAAACTTACCATCTTCATTTTCAAAATCAATCCAAGTAGAGTTGAGGTCTTGACTCACTTCCTCTTCTTGAACATCGATTATATCTTGATTATCAGAACCTCCTGATGAACATGAAGTTACAACAAGACCGATGAACATTAAGTAAAAAACAGACTTTTTCATAGTAGTAAAATTAAATTGATTATTTCTTTTTCTTCTTTAAACTCTCTACAAAACGCTCAATTGCCATCGTCATCGAAGGTGATTCTGGTTGTGGAGCGTGCACATCTAAACGCAAATTGTGTTTCACCACCGCACTTGCAGTTGTTGGTCCAAATGCAGCTATACACGTATCATTCTGCTTAAAATTCGGGAAGTTCTTAAATAATGACTCAATTCCCGACGGGCTGAAAAATACCAACATGTCATACTTCACTTCAACTAAATCAGATAAATCTGATGCAACAGTTCTGTACAACATAGCACGAGTGTACTTCACTCCATGCTCATCCAATGTTTCTGGAATTCGCTCACGCAATATATCCGAAGAGGGTAAAAGATATTTTTCATCTTTGTGCTTCTTGAACAAATCTAGCAAATCATTTATGGTCTGTTTACCAAAAAATATTTTGCGTTTTCTGTAAGTCACATACTTCTGTAAATAGTAAGCAACGGCTTCAGAAATACAAAAATACTTCATTGAATCAGGAACGGTAAAACGCGTCTCCTCTGCAATTCGAAAATAGTGATCTACTGCCGTTTTACTGGTTAAAATAACTGCACTAAAATCAGCAAGGTTGATTCGCTGTTGTCTAAACTCCTGCCCGCCAATACCTTCAACATGAATGAATGGTCTGAAATCTATCTTTAGCTTATACTTTTCAGCTAAATCAAAATATGGCGATTTTTCACCCTCTGGTTTGGGCTGAGAAACCAAAATTGTTTTGATACTCAAAGTTCCCTGGTTTTAAATATTCAACAATATAAATTTTTTATCGAATTGCTACGAACGCATAAAATAACACGGTCAAAGGCAAAATTTCGAGGGTGCAAATGTACAAAATAATATAATACAATGAAATACCTTGTTGAAATGCAAACAGAATTCCACGTAAGTTGATGTATAAAAACAAGAGCCCTAGTAAACTCAAAAACAACCATCCCATTGGTATCATTAACTCCCCATTCAAATGACCTATCACTATAATGGGAAGGAAAATGATTCCGAAAAACTGTGGCAACAAGAAAAGATTGTACACATTCTCTTTAACTATTGAGCGACTTCCAGTGATAAATGAAATTCCGCTAAGCGGAAAAACAAGAAATAAATGAAGGAGAATCGGCCAAATGAGGTGAACAACTAAAGGAATACTATTCACATCATAAAACAAAATACTCCCCATACTACAGGTCCACCAAAAGTTAATCAAAAGAAGAAAGTCCGAAAAACGAAGCGAATTGTAGCTTTCTCTGACTATTTGGCTGAGTGAGTTGTTTCTTAAGCTGACTTTCAATAAAGTCTGAAAAATTGTTGGATTAAACGATTTGGTAAGTGCAATTATAAAAAATGAAGCAAATACACCGTAATTAACGAGCGAATTTGAAAAAGCACTTCGCGGTAATGCTTCAAATAACGGCCAAAAATCATGATTATATGTCAAAATATCATTCATTCGGAACAAAGGTAGCATATTCTTGTATTCGACATGATGACTTTTTCTTTACAATAAGTTACATTTGTCGTGAAATTTCAAAATTACAGAAATGAAAACTGATTTATATACGCATCCAGATTATTATAACATGGATGATTTGCTTACAGAGGAACATAAAATGATTCGTGACGCTGCACGCGCATGGGTGAAAAAAGAAATGTCTCCAATTATTGATGAGCATTACGAAAATGCAACTTTCCCAACTCATGTACTTAAAGGACTTGGTGAAATCGGTGCATTCGGACCTTATATTCCTGAAGAATATGGTGGGCCTGGACTAGATCAGATTTCTTACGGTTTGATTATGCAAGAATTAGAGCGTTGTGATTCTGGTTTGCGCTCAACTGCATCAGTTCAAAGTTCGTTAGTGATGTATCCTATTTGGAAATACGGGTCGGAAGAACAAAAACAAAAATATTTGCCAAAATTGGCTACGGGTGAAATGATGGGGTGTTTCGGTTTAACTGAACCTGATCACGGATCAAATCCAGGTGGAATGATTACCAACTTCAAGGATATGGGCGACCATTACTTGTTGAATGGGGCTAAAATGTGGATTTCTAACGCACCATTTGCTGATATCGCTGTAGTTTGGGCAAAGAATGAAGAAGGACGTATCCACGGAATGGTTGTAGAACGCGGAATGGAAGGTTTCTCTACTCCAGAAATGCACGGTAAACTTTCTCTTCGTGCTTCTATCACGGGTGAGTTGATTTTTGAGAACGTAAAAGTTCCTAAAGAAAATCTTCTTCCAGGAAAAAGCGGTCTTGGTGCTCCTCTGGGCTGTTTAGATTCTGCTCGCTACGGAATTGCGTGGGGAGCTCTTGGTGCAGCTATGGATTGTTACGATCAAGCTCTTCGCTATTCTAAAGAACGCACACAGTTCAATGTGCCCATCGGTTCGTTTCAGTTAATTCAAAAGAAGTTGGCAGAAATGATTACTGAAATTACAAAAGCACAATTGTTGACATTGCGTTTGGGTCAATTGAGAAATGAAGGAAAAGCAACTTCTGCTCAAATTTCTATGGCAAAACGTAACAATGTAGAGATAGCTCTTAACATTGCTCGAGAAGCACGTCAAATTCATGGTGCTATGGGTATCACCTCTGAGTACTCAATGATGCGCCACATGGCGAACTTAGAGTCTGTGATTACTTACGAAGGAACACACGATATCCACTTACTTATTACAGGTATGGATGTAACTGGAATTCCAGCGTTCACTCGCGAAATGGGTGCTTAGTTAACCAAAGAATTAAAATACACAAAATATGATTTCCGTCTCGACTCAAACTCGGGACGGATTTTTTTGTATTTTGTGGTTCTTTTTTAACCGCAAAGCAACGCTAAGAAGGCGCTAAGAACACAAAGAAATTATAAGATTATGAGAAAAATATTTCACCTTTCTACTTGTTCCACTTGTCAGAAAATTTTGAAGGAATGGAACACACCATCTGAAATTGAGTTGCAGGACATTAAATCAACTTTGTATACAGAAAAAGAATTGGACGAAATGAGAAAATTAGCTGGTTCATACGAAGCTATTTTCTCCAAACGCGCCATGAAGTACAATGAGTGGAACGTGAAAGACAAAGTTAAATCAGATGACGATTACCGCGAGTTTCTGCTCAAAGACTATACATTCTTAAAGCGACCCATACTGGTTTATGGCGACACCCTTTTTGCAGGAAATAGTAAAAAAATTGTGGAAGAAGCAAAGGTCTTTTTAGCATCTTTGTAGTTGATCAAAGGAGTTAAGATTCAAGACCGCAAGACTCAAGACCCCGACAATATTATCGGGACGGGCTGCAAGACTTAATGGTGCTTAATCTATACTTAAATTTCTCAATGTTAAAACTGAGTAATATACACAATTGAAAAACAGATCTTTATTGTAATTTTTTTAACCATTAAGTACATGAAGATTGAAAGAACATTAAGAAGAGGGTCGTTTTCTATTCACTACGTATAAATTTAGAGCTGTTTTATGAAAGGATTTAATCAACTTTGGGCACATCTCGCTTTACTTGCGGTAAATCTGATTTATGGCGCTAATTATGTTTTGGCAAAGGACATCATGCCCGATTATATTCTCCCCAATGGTTTGATTTTAATTCGTGTAGCTGGAGCAACTATACTTTTTTGGATCGTCCGCTTCTTTATTTGGGAAAAGGTGAAATGGAAAGACCTCGGTTTAATGGCAATTTGTGCGCTTTTTGGCGTTACATTGAATCAACTATTCTTTTTTAATGGGTTGAATCTCACTTCCCCCATCAACTCTTCGATAATTATGACTTCCAATCCCATTATGGTTGTCATACTTGCATTTTTTATTCTGAAAGAGCGAATTCTACCGCTTAAAATAGTGGGCATTGTAGTCGGTACTATCGGAGCGGTTTGGTTGATTGTGCTTGCTGGAAATCAACCCACAACAAATGCGTCGATGGTTGGGGATATTTACATTCTCATTAACTCACTAACCTATGCGCTCTTTTTAGTACTTGTAAAGCCATTAATGGCAAAATATCGACCGATTACTGTAATTACTATCGTCTTTACCTTTGGGCTATCTTATATCATGCTTTACCCACCTGTTTGGACAGAGTTGGCACTTGTAGATTTCAAAAATATTCCAACTTTTATCTATTGGGAAATCGGTTTTGTGATTGTTGGAGTGACTTTTTTGGCTTATTTGCTCAATATTTTTGCGCTCAAAACGGTTAGTCCTTCGGTTTCGAGCAGTTATATCTATCTCCAGCCCGTTTTCGCGGGTGTGTTCGCGTGGCTTTTCTTAAGTTGGATTAAAGCGGATTATGTGCAGGATATCACGCTTACAAAAGTCTTTTGTTCTGTTCTAATAGCTCTTGGCGTTTATCTTATTTCTGTGAGTTCGCGCAATGCGAGAAAGAAGAAAGAGCGTCTAAGCAGTATTGCTGAATAGACAATATATTGTACCTTTCAAGTATGAAATTAATCGTTTTGCTTATCGCTTCCTTGTTATTATTTATAGGATGCGAGCAAGATTCACATAATGAATCTGACATGAAAAACTCAAAACTCCCTAAAGATTTCGACTGGCAAGGTCACCGCGGAGCACGAGGATTGATGCCTGAGAATACTATTCCAGGATTTTTGAAGGTAGTTGAGTATCCTATTCAAACCATCGAACTCGACGTGGTAATATCTGCGGATCATCAAGTTATTGTTTCTCATGAACCTTGGATGTCTGCGCAAATTTGTGATGTTTCGGAGAAAGATTCATTGTTAATCTTCCATATGACAGCCGAAGAAATAGCAAAAATTGATTGTGGACGTAAAGCACATCCACTCTTCCCGAATCAAGAAAAACTCTTTGCTCATAAACCCACACTTTCTGAAGTCGTACTCGCAGTTAATGCGCACTGCGATAAATTGAAAATCCCATATCCTAAATTCAATATTGAGCTTAAATCTGTGCCTGGATGGGATAATAAATACACTCCCGAACCAAAAGAATTTGTTGAAATAGTTTTACAGGCTATACGAGAATTGAAAATTGAAGAACGAACTATTATTCAATCATTTGACCCCCGTGTATTGAATGAATTATATAAAACTAAAACATTAGTTAAAACTGCATTATTAGTTTTTATGGAGCGTGATATGGACTCCGCACTTTCTTTATTGGAACAGCTTCCCGACATCTATGCACCGAATTTTATCCTTGTCTCAGAAGATCTTGTAAAACAAGTTCACGAAAAAGGCATGAAAATAATTCCTTGGACAGTGAATGACCTTGATGTCATGCGCAATTTGATTGACATGGGGATTGATGGGATGATTACGGATTATCCTGATTTGATAGAGGAAGTAGAGTCTCAGGATAAATGATGCTTTCCATAATCCACGGTGCTATTCTTAATGTCTTATTAACTTAATGCGCTCAATGGTGAATAAAATAAAACTTAATAGCGCCTAAGTAAGTAAATGCTTTTAACATTAAGTTAATTAAGGAATTAAGAATCATTAAGTTGTGGTTTTGTTTTAAGATAGAACATTCGAGAATCTCAATTTTAAGGTTCAACGGAAAACACTATATTTATATATCGAATATGAAGCATCTACTATGCATCGGATTAATTATTTTTTGCTTTCATCCTTGTAAAGGACAGGAGGAGCAATATTCTTCTCTTATTTTTGAACTCAAAAAACAGCGATATTCTAAAACTTTCTCAGATAAATATTTCAAGACTAATGATAGAATTTTGTGTCCCGAAATCAGGTTTGTATTTGGACCACACGCTGCGTTGGATGAGATAAACAGAGATACATTTAATCTTATCGCAACTTTTTTAGCAGAACGACCAAATTTAATTTTCGAAATAGGCTGTCATACAGATAGCCGAGGAACGAAAGAAGGAAACGAAATCCTGTCTGAAAACAGGGCAAAAACACTTTATTTAATGTTTATCAAAGAGTATGGAATAGACTCACTTCGATTGAGATATAGAGGATATGGTGAAAACGACCCACTAATTCATGATAGTTTAATCCAACCATACAGACAAGTTGATAAAGTGATGTTTGAACGCCTTCATCAACTAAATAGGCGAACAGAGTTAAAGGTAATTAACCGTATATCGAATATAGCTGATACTCTTGTACAATTGAATTATTCTAAAACGCTTTCAGATAGTGTGTTCATCAAAGACGACAGAATTAAATGCCCAGGAATAAGATTCCAATTGGCTCACTACAATTTAATAGAAGAATCACTCGATTCCATTCAACTGGTCGCACAATTTTTGAAAAACAACCCCAGATTAATTGTGGAAATAGGTGTGCATACGGACAGTAGAGGTTCTGCATATTCTTCAAGGAGGTTAAGTCACAAAAGAGCTGAAACAATATACAATCTCTTAGTTGAGAAATACGATATAGATTCTACTCAAATACGCTACAAAGGCTATGAGGATGCAATACTGATCATTCCTGACGATTTAGTTTACCTTTTAAAAGAAACTGACTTGCCTGAATATGAGCGAAGGCATCAAATAAATAGGAGAGTTGAGCTGAGGATTATTGGGGTTTTAGAACCTTCTAACTAAAGCACGAATGACATTAAAAACAAAAATGAATTGCGCAAATAATCCAACGAGTAAAACTATAGTTATCCATCCCAGTATAGCAAACGAATCATTTGAATTATCAGCTACTGAAAAATCCGTATAAATTTGAGTGTTGGATAATGAATTTGTATACTGAAATAACACAATTGCCACTAATATCGAAATCACACTAACGAAAAAATGTATCTGCATTAATCTTACACTCAACGGACGTTTAATTTTTTGAAAAAGCCAGATTGTCAGGGCAAAAATGAAAAAAAAGAAAGTCAACACAAAAAACACTTGACTGTTTCCAACAACAAAATACGTGTCATGAATAGCGATATCAATCGACTCTGTTGAAACTACACCTATAACAAACAATATGATGCCTACTAAACCGTACAGAATTTGCCAAGACACTTTTTTCATCTAATCATTAAAATTGAATTGTGCGATAACTTCAAACAACCCTACGCCTTCTCCAACAAAATCTGCGTATCTCCCTCCACTTCAATATCCGTCACTAATGCGTTTTGTAGCCCGTTTCCGAAATTAACTTCCGTTGCGAGCACTTCTTCACAGATGTATGTTTTGTTGGCTTCTACAGCTTGTTGAATTTCAGTTGTGGACGCAATCGTTAATTTAATTTTATCGGTCACTTCCAAACCGCTGTCTTTACGGAAGTTTTGGATGCGATTAATCAATTCACGTGCAATGCCTTCACTGCGAAGTGCTTCGTTTATAGTGATATCTAAAGCCACTGTCAAACCGCCTTCTGAAGCGACCATCCAGCCTGGAATATCTTCTGCTTGGATATCTAAATCTTCCAGTGTAAGTTCGATAGCTGTGCCGTCCACTTCTCCGTTCCATCCGCCTTTGGCCTCAACTTCAGCGATAGCTTGTTGATCCCATGCGCCCACAAGTGCGGCGATTGCCTTCATTTGCTTGCCGTATTTTGGCCCAATAGTTTTGAAATTTGGCTTGATTTTTTTCACTAAAACGCCAGTTGTGTCTTCCAACAACTCCATCTCTTTCACGTTCACTTCTGCCAAAATCAACTCCTTTACGTGCTCAATGCGCGACTTAAAGGTCGGGTCTAAAATAGGCACCATGATTTTTTGCAAAGGTTGACGCACTTTGATTTTCTCTTTTTTACGCAAGCTCAACACTAACGATGAAACGCGTTGCGCCACATCCATTTGTCCCTCGAGATTCAAATCGATGATAGATTCGTCAGCTTTTGGGAAATACGCTAAGTGTACAGATTCAGCTTCATGTTTACCTGAAACTTTGTTCAAATCACAGAACAATTGATCCATGAAAAATGGTGCAATTGGTGAAGAAAGAATCGTCACTGTCTCCAAACACGTGTAAAGCGTTTGATAAGCTGAAATTTTATCGGCAGAGTAATCTCCCTTCCAGAAACGGCGACGGCAAAGACGTACATACCAGTTCGAAAGTTGGTCGTTCACAAAATCTTGAATCAAACGACCTGCGCGAGTTGGCTCATACTGTTCGTAAGATGCCTCCACGTCTTTGATTAGTGAATTTAATTTCGATAAAATCCATCGGTCAATTTCAGGGCGTTTTGCCAACTCGATGTTAGGTTCGCTGTATGTAAACCCGTCGATATTCGCATATAGAGCAAAGAAATTGTACGTATTGTAAAGCGTTCCGAAGAATTTGCGCTGTACTTCTACAATTCCGTCTTCGTCAAATTTCAAGTTGTCCCAAGGCTGCGCATTGGTAATCATGTACCAGCGTGTCGCATCAGGACCGTATTTTGGTAATGTTTCAAATGGATCTACGGCATTCCCCAAACGCTTCGACATTTTCTGTCCGTTTCTATCGAGAACCAATCCGTTTGATACCACATTTTTATACGCTACC
>CAYUQU010000041.1:0-27508 GCA_964447015.1 uncultured Flavobacteriales bacterium | reverse complement strand
CGAGTTTTTCGCGAATTGAGTAAGCATCTAACAGAGCTTGAGTTGGGTGTTCGTGTGTTCCATCTCCAGCATTGATGATCTTTGCTGAAACCCGCTCCGAAAGAAACTTCGCCGCTCCAGGATTCGGGTGTCTCATGATCACCATGTCAACTTTCATTGACAGAATATTGTTCACTGTATCTACAAGTGTTTCGCCTTTTTTAACTGAAGAAGATGCTGCACTGAAGTTGATTACATCAGCCGATAATCTTTTTTCGGCTAATTCAAAAGAAAGTCGGGTTCGTGTAGAATTTTCAAAAAATAAATTCGCAATAGTTATGTCGCGCAAAGAAGGAACTTTTTTAATCGGTCTATTAATGACTTCTTTGAAACTATCCGCCGTCTTGAAGATTGTTTCAATATCTTCCTTGGTCAGATCCTTAATCCCTATTAGATGCTCTACACTTAAATTATCCATTCGACTTGGTTGGGGTAAACAATACTACTTTATCCTCTCCTTCCATTTCTTTCCACTCTACAGAAACGCGTTCTTCACTCAAGGTATCAACCGCTTTTCCTACGTAATCAGCTTGAATTGGTAGTTCGCGCTTGAATCTCCTGTCCACAAGAGTCAGTAATTCAACCCCCGAAGGGCGGCCAAACGCCAACATTGCATCCAGACCTGCTCTAATCGTTCTACCAGTATAAAGCACGTCATCGACAAGTACAACTCGCTTCTTTTCAATTACAAAATCTATATTGGTTGCGCTCGGAATTAAAGGCTTTTCGCGTCTGCGGAAATCATCTCTATAAAACGTGATGTCCAATGTACCACACTGAATTTCTTTTGACAAAGTCTTTTCAAGGAGTTGTTTCAGTCGCGTTACAACATTCACACCTCGAGGCTGTAAGCCTATCAAAATTGTATCAGAAAAATCTCCATGATTTTCAATAAGCTGATGACACAAACGGTTTAACGTGAGTTCAAAATGACGGCTATTGAGAATAACTTGTGTTTCCATTGAATTCAAAACTGTACAAATATAGAATTTTGAATGTTTTTTTTAGTCTTTTGGCAATAGTAATTGAAAATATTATTCAAAAGCGGGATTAATAGCCCGTGAGTTGAGTTTTATTGATCACTTTATAATCTAAGTTTAAACTTAAAAATATCACAATGAGAAATTCTAACCTACATCAATTTGTCAGAATAATTTTTAGCATATTTGTATCTTACAGTTAATAAGGCATCACCCCCAATGAGTAACGCATTAGAGAATATAGATTTAGAAAAAGAACGCAAAGAAATCTTAAATGCTTTCAAAGGTCTTTTACGCGCTTCAAAAGAACGCAGAAGCAAAGAGGATACACGTTTAATCAGAAAAGCTTTTGACGTTGCCGTAGACGCACACAAAGATATGCGTCGCAAAAGTGGCGAACCTTACATATATCATCCAATCACTGTTGCTCGAATTTGTGCCGAAGAAATGGGATTGGGTGCTACAGCTATTGTTTGCGCCTTACTTCACGATACTGTAGAGGATACACACATAACACTAGAGGATGTCGAGGACTTATTTGGTCCTAAAGTCAGAATGATTATTGATGGTTTAACTAAAATCCCAGAGGTTTTTGATGAGAATCTGTCAATCCAAGCAGAGAACTTCAGAAAAATGATTCTCACCATCTCTGATGACCTTCGTGTGGTAATGATTAAGCTTGCTGATCGCCTGCACAACATGCGAACATTGGGAAGTATGCGTTATGATAAGCGTCTCAAAATTGCAAGTGAAACGCTTTTCCTATACGCTCCCCTAGCTCACCGACTTGGGCTATATTCTATTAAAAGTGAACTAGAAGACTTAGCTCTTCGCTACAAAGAACCTCAAATTTATGGGGAACTTGAAGAGAAATTAGAGAAAACAAAAGACATTCGAAATCGTTTTATCAGAAGATTCATCAACCCTATAAAAGTTGCTTTAGAAAACGAAGGATACAATTACGAAATCAAAGCGAGAACGAAATCCATTTCTTCGATTTGGCGTAAAATGCAAAAGAAAGGAATTCCTTTCGAAGAAATCTATGATGTTTTTGCCGTTCGCCTAATAGTAGATGTGCCAGAAGATGCAGAAAAAGCAGCGGTTTGGAGAATCTACTCCCTCGTTACCGATTTCTACCAACCAAACCCGGATCGTTTGCGAGATTGGATTTCAACTCCTCGCGCTAATGGATACGAATCACTGCACACTACAGTCATGAGTCCGACAGGAAAATGGGTTGAAATTCAGATTCGCTCAAAAAGAATGGATGAAATAGCCGAAAAAGGCTTTGCAGCACACTACCGATATAAAGAAGCGAATGCGGGTGAAACAAAATTTGATAGATGGATAACGGAAATTCGTGATTTACTAGAAAGTACCGAAGGCGGAAGTGCGTTGGACTTCATTGATGAATTCAAATTAAATCTATTTGCGGACGAAATCTATGTCTTTACCCCCAAAGGTGATCTACGTGTACTTCCAAACGGCTCCACCACTCTCGACTTTGCTTTTGACATTCACACTCATATTGGCGAAAAATGTTTGGGAGCGAAAGTTAACAACAAGTTGGTACCCCTAAGTCACCAACTAAAAAGCGGTGACCAAGTTGAAATAATCACATCTTCTAAGCAAAAACCTAAAGATGAGTGGCTTAAAATGGTCACCACAGCTCGTGCGAAACAGAAAATCAAAATAGCACTTAAAGAAGAAAGAAGGTTAATTGGTGGAGATGGAAAAGAAATTTTAGAGCGTAAGTTAAAACAATACAACATTCCATTCAGTAGTGAGAATATCACTTTTATGGAGAAATTCTACAATGTTCCTACTGCGAATGATTTGTACTTCTTGTTAGCCAAAGGTAAAATTGATTTGAAAAAATTAAAAGAATTGGAATTGAAAAGTGGTATACTTCAACTACCAATGGAAACCATTCAAGATTCAGTTCAAAAGAAAAATTCAATCAAGGAAGTAAATCTTAAAGAAGACACACTCATTATTGGCGAGGACTTCAAGAACATGGATTACAAAATGGCTAAATGCTGTAACCCATTACCTGGAGATGACATCTTTGGCTTTATCACGATCGGTGACGGAATTAAAATTCACCGTGACAACTGCCCAAATGCCACACAAATGATGTCGAAATATGCTTATCGAATCATTAAGGCACGTTGGAAAAACCAATATACGCAAGAACGTGAGGCTACGTTGAAACTAATTGGCCACGATGATATCGGAATTGTTCACAACATCACTGATATCATTTCGAAACAACAACGCGTAAACATGAAATCGATTTCATTTAAAGCACACGATGGAATTTTTGAAGGTGTTATTCAGGTCTTGGTTTACGACAAAGAACACTTAGAGCAACTTATCTCAAAATTCGAGTTAGTTGAGGGGGTAAAGTCTGTTGAGCGTTACACTACTGAAAAAGAATAAGGCAAGACTGCAAGATTCAAGCGTGTCCCGATGATATTGTCGGGGACTATAAGATTCAAGACAAAAGAAATTAAAGAAAAACCTATGTGCTAATGTGCTAAAAACACCACTCCACTCAGTTCTACCATCTTGTATAGAGTTGATCGTTCTATGTACCATTTCATAAAATAAGTTGACCGTTTTTTTAACAAAAAATAGTTCAATCCATAATAAATGATTAGTTTTACCCCTTAATTTTGCACCTATGCAGAAGGAAGAATTACAAGAGACAGTTCGCAATATTTTCTCCGCTTATTTGGAGAAAAATGGGCATCGAAAGACACCCGAACGCTTTGCTATACTCTCTGAAATCTACAACTATGATGGCCATTTTGACATCGAAACGTTGTACATCGAAATGAAAAATCAAAACTATCGTGTGAGTAGAGCAACGCTTTATAATACGATAGACTTGCTTTTGGCTTGTAATCTTGTGCGCAAACATCAGTTTGGGAAAAATCTTGCTCAGTTTGAGAAATCACATGGATCAAAACAACATGACCACATGATTTGCACTGATACAGGAGAGGTTATCGAATTTTGCGATCCTCGAATACAAACAATCAAACAAACTGTAGAAGAGCTTTTTGGTGTACACATTCAACACCACTCACTCTATTTTTACGGAATTAAGAAGGATCAATCTAAGGATAAAAAATCATGATTGAAGCTCCTCTCATAACGAAACACAATGATGTGTTAGTGTATTCTATTTCAGGAAAAATCCTTGAAAATATAGACGAACATCCACTTTTTGTTTCTGTAGATGAAAATTTAGAGTCTTTTAAAAAATTCGTGTTTGATTTATCGAAACTCGAAGCAATGAATAGTTCAGGAATCAATTTGTTCTTGAAATTATTCACCAAAATAAGAAATGTAGGCGGCGAACTGTATTTTTGTTCTATCCCAAAAAGTATAGAACAACTGTTAGTCGTTACCAAGTTAAATTCAATATTCACCATTAGCGCAGATGTAGAATCAGCGTTAGCTAAATTTAAAACACAAGACGCATGAAAGTAGACGTTTTGTTAGGTCTTCAATGGGGAGACGAGGGAAAAGGAAAAATTGTAGATGTACTTACACCAAAGTACAATGTCATTGCTCGATTTCAGGGTGGACCTAATGCTGGTCATACGCTTGAATTTGAAGGAATCAAGCATGTGCTACATACCATTCCATCAGGAATTTTCAGAGAAAATGTACTTAACTTAGTAGGAAATGGGGTTGTAATCGATCCTGTAATTTTCCGTAAAGAATTAGAGAAGTTAGCTCCTTTTAATATCGATATTAAAAATCGTTTACTTATTTCAAAGAAAGCACATTTAATTTTACCAACTCACCGACTTTTAGATGCTGCATCAGAAACAGCTAAAGGGAAAATGAAAATTGGTTCGACGCTTAAAGGTATAGGTCCAACTTATATGGATAAAACAGGGCGCAACGGTCTTCGCGTTGGTGACATTTTCTTGCCTAACTTTAAAGAGAAGTACAATGCCTTGGTTGAAAAACATGAAGGTATCCTAAAGCACCACGAAGGTTTTGAATATGATTTGGCTGAACTTGAAAAAGATTGGTTCGAAGCAATAGATATTCTTAAAGCACTTACTTGTGTAGACAGTGAAATGTTTATCAATAACTGCCTTAGAGAAGGTCGTTCGGTATTGGCAGAGGGTGCGCAAGGAACTTTACTTGACATCGACTTTGGTACGTATCCTTATGTCACTTCGTCTAACACCATTTCTGCAGGCACTTGTACTGGTTTAGGTGTTGCTCCGAACAGAATTGGTAATATCTACGGTATTTTTAAAGCTTATTGTACACGTGTTGGTTCAGGCCCTTTCCCAACTGAATTAAATGATGATGATGGAGAAAAAATTCGCGCTGAAGGTCGTGAATTTGGCGCTACAACAGGTCGCCCTAGAAGATGCGGATGGATTGATTTACCTGCATTGAGATATGCGATCATGGTGAACGGTGTTACCGAACTAATTATGATGAAAGCTGACGTGTTGAGCATCTTTGAGAAAATAAAAGTTTGTACTCACTATATGATGGATGGCAAGAAAATTGATTATCTTCCGTTTGATATAGACAGCATTGAGGTTAAACCTGTTTACGAAGAGGTTCCAGGCTGGAATTGTGACTTGACAAAGTTGAGTAGTATGAAGGATGCGCCAAAAGAGTTGAAAGACTACGTAGCGTATCTTGAGGAACATCTTGAAGTTCCTATTACTGTCATCAGCGTTGGTCCCGATCGCGCACAAACATTGGATTATAAAAAAAGAAATTGAATAATTTCAAAGACATAATACATAAAATTGCGCTTCTCATAGGCGCAATTTTTTTGCTTACAAATGTCGTGAGCCAAAGCCTTATTGAACTCCTTCCAGGTTCAGATAGACTTGAAATCGATAAGGATAAAGGCTATCAAAAACTTATTGGCAATGTAAAATTCAAATACCAAGGCCACTTGATGTATTGTGATTCTGCATTGTTCTATGATGAAAAGGGTGAAGTTTATGCCTATAGTCGAGTCCACATCAACAAACAAGACACACTGAATCTTTTCTGTGATTCGCTTTACTACAACTCCAAAACGCGCATGGCAAAGTTGTGGGGTAATGTACGAGTTAGAGACAGGGAGTACAAACTCCAAACTGACACGTTGGACTACGACGCAAAAGCAGGAGCAGCTATTTATAGACATGGGGGCGTAATCACTCACATCCAACGGAATGACAGGCTCACATCTAAGGTTGGGTATTATTACCCCAAATCAAAAAACTTCTTCTTTAAAAAAGATGTCGTGTTTGACGATGATAAGTATCATGTCACAACTGATACGATGCAGTTTCATAGTTTTAACGAAGAATTATTCTTTTACGGACAAACGCACATCTATCAAAAGGAGGACAGTACAGATATCTATTGTAAACGAGGTTTTTTCAACCTGAAAGAAAATTCTGGAGAATTTATTGACTCGGCGAGAATTGAGAAGCCAGGACAAACAGTTTCAGGTGACACACTCAGATATAGCTCAGTTACTGAAATTTCCATTGGTTTAGGAAATGTAATAGCTCGCGATTCTGTTGAGAATGTCGAATTTAGAGGTGACTACCTATATTCTGACGAAAAAAACAGAACGAAGTTGATTACAGAATGTGCCTACGCTATTTTCTTTCAAGAAGATGACACAACTTACATCAATGCCGATACTTTATTTGCCATTTCTGACTCGCTAAATGAAATGGAGTTTATGCGGGCTAATTTTAAAGTCAATATTTTCTCCACAAAATACCAGGCTGTCTGTGATTCGCTGACCTATTCAAATGAAGATTCGCTCATGAAACTTTACCGCGACCCCATTCTCTGGAATCAAAACAATCAGTTGACAGGTGATTTCATGACAATAAAACGAGAGAAAAAAGAAGTAAAACACACGCAAATTCTCGGTAAAGCCCTCGCCGTCTCCGAAGTCGATTCAGGACTTTACTACAACCAATTGTCAGGACGCACAATGGACGGATATTTTAAAGAGGGCGACCTGCATCTACTCCACGTTCAGGGCAATGCCAAAACAATCTATTACCCCGAAGAAGAAAAGGAAACCGACAGCTCAGTTGTAGTAACAAGAAGCGGAATGAATCGTCTTGTAAGTAGCGAACTAAAACTCTACCTCGACAGTGGCGAAGTTGTAGGACTTACAAACCTTGATAGCCCCGATGGTGTGTTTTATGGAATGGATAAAATTCCGTCTAAAGAAATGAAAACGGAGAATTTTGTCTGGCTTATCGAATTGCGTCCTAAAAGACCCGAAGATGTGTATTTTGATTACCCACCTGTAGAACTGAAAAGTGAATTGAAGGCTAAGAGACCTGAGGAGGTTTATTTGGAGCTTGTTTTTCGGAAGATTGTTCAGGAAAACACTGAAGTTGAAGAAATCGAGTCCTTCACTGAAGAACCCGTCGAGGAGTAATCTAGACCTTACCAACCGGTCGCGAATAAACCCTCCCCACATACCTCAAGTCCTCCACTGAAATAATATGTTGCCTAAACACACTCTCGTTGGGAACAAACATAAAGTAAATCTCAATTTTGTCATCGAGGAGTGAGTCTTTCAAATCTTTGTTCTTAATGATAATTCGATCCGATACATAAGTACTGTATGCGATAGGTGTATTTAGCTTGAATACATACCAATTGGGGTTCCCTCCTACTTCAATTTTTTGGATACACACTCCCGAAACGGGTAGTTTATTGCCCACATACAGATTCGTTTTTGGAGCAAAAAGACGCAGTTCAGTTCCAATTAGATTAGCTTCTTCTGGAACTGCTTGATTCGTTTCATATCCTCCATGACTAACAAAATCAAATAGTGAGCGAAGTCGTTTGAATTTGAACTTATGAGCAAACGAAAGTTTTTTCCACACACCTTTCTCTAATGAGAAATTATCCAACTCCGAAGATATAAACAATACAAATGCTCCCACATATACAGAACTTCCTATAAAAATAGATTGAGCATTCTCTGCGCCAATTTCAAGGCTCATTAATATGTATTCTAACATCAATACACCAATCATTGAAAAGGTCATCAAATCTTGTTGATATCCAACTCTGAATTTTTGATTACCTACGAAATAGGGAGAATGGTTCATTGCATTATTCTTAAAATAGAACCATACACTAAGTGAAGCAATGAAAAATAGCACCGTGACTAATTGATAGCCTTGAGCTGAAGGACTGATTAACCAATAATCATAGAACCCGTGTGCGAGCATTGCTAGTGCAAAACCAAGGAGAATCACAAGCCATTTCCACGGAGAACCCTTTTTCATTCTGAAGCGAGCGATAATAAAAGCATAAGCTATTATTGCAGCATCAAACATATGCCCTACAGTTGACATAATTGAGCGCACGACAATATTGTGGTAATTTTCCAAATACATCAGATTCTCTACAAAGGCAAAACCCAATGCAGCAACTGAAGCATACAAGATATAGTCAAACGGTTCTCTTAATTTCCTGCTGAAAAATCCAAAAATCAGCCAGGGCAGCATTTTTACTAGTTCCTCACTCCCCCCAATTACAACCGTGCAGTAGAAAAAATCATTGATAGCATCGCCATTTATGTGCCACCCAGCAACAAGTTGTGCATAATCATATATCGGCAAGCAAAAGAATGTAAATACGGAACCTAATAGGAATACAATCAATATGTCGCGCCACTTTTCCCTATTATACATATCCATAGCACGAAGAAAGAGGATCCAGATAAAGGACACGGAAAAAGCAGCAAACAAAGTAAAAAATCCAACATTAAATAACCGATTATCAATCTCATTCGCGAAATAAAGTCCCCAATTGCCGTGTAAAAAATGATAATTATTCTGCAAATAATAAGGCAAATACTTGCTCTTTGAACGATCCTCCATCAATGAACTTAGTGAGTCTTCATTCGATTCTGAGTAAAGTGTATAGATTAATTGGATATTCAAATCAAAAGTAGGATTTACTTCCAATTCTTTAAAAACATGTTCCTCGACTTTACCCAAATTCTTATTTTGTAGGTAGTAGATAGCCTTCATGAAATTGATGTACTGAACCGTATCTGGGAAATTGTTCATGTACGCAATATTCATCTCCAATCCTTTGCAGTAATATTCCGCATACGCATGAGCCATTCGCTTGTGGAACTCTTCAGAATGATCGTAAAAATCTACAATGTACCAACACTTATCACCCTGGTTTTGACTAGGAAAGCGAAGATATTCATGGATATACTCAATTTGCTTTCGAATGTCTGTTGAGTCTCGCTCTGCCAGTTCTTTTAGCCCTTTAAGGTAAAGTTTGTCATCACTATACTTCTCTCCCATATAGACTGCATCTTCAGGAGTATAGATGTGGCGTTCTGGGTAAAAAACATTCAATAAAAAAAGTGGGAGAATCGTCATTCCCAATAACAGAACCAGTACCTTATTGTGGTAAATCCAACTCTTGTCTTTGTCTATTCCGCTAATTATACGACGGCGATAAACAATACTGATTAGTATTACTGCAACAATTATTGTAAAAACAAGGCTGATATCCATCTTACAAGTATGCGAAAAAAAATTGGAAAATTAGTTACAGTTGCACCCCATGAAACTCAACTGTCAACATTTTATATTCGTTTGTATAGCTTCCGTCAGTATTTCGAATGACCAATTTGGCTTCTTCTAGGTCTACTTGTTCTTTTGAAAACAGCGCACAAGTTCGATTATGTTGTCCCTCTTTGCCGTGGACGTCAAGTCGTTTAATTAAATTTAGGTCATTGTTCTCAGTTAAACATTTTACCATTGTTTCCTGAGGTAAAATCAAGCCTAAACAGCCATTCTCAGATAATAATGTGTTGGATTTGTGAAACAAGTCCGAAAGCGGTAAATCATCTGTGTGTCTTGCTAAATCACGGTTTTTCTGTCCTGATTTGGTTGAATTTTCAAAATATGGTGGATTTGAAATGATTAAATCAAAGAATTTGGCATCTTCATAGGTCAAAAAATCCTGGTGTAAAGCAGTACAGTTTTTTCCCAACTCATTGTGTTGGAAATTCAATTTTGCTGTAAGAGCAGCTTGTGCATCAATTTCAAGTGAAACAATTTCAGCTTCAGGAAATTTTTGCGCCATCATAAGTGACAATACTCCTGTGCCCGTTCCAATATCCAAAATACGTTTAGGAATGAAATCTGGATTTATCCACGCACCAAATACAAGTGAATCGGTACCGATTTTCATGGCACATCCAGTTTGGTCTACGGAAAAATGTTTGAACTTAAACAAGGACATCAGCTGTCTTTATCGTCGTCTGAAGGGTTGAGGTAAACATCGACAAGTCCTTCTGGAGAGTTGAAGTGGAATGACTTGTTCTCTCTATCGACCTTAGTCACCGTGTTTTTTAGAAGAGGAATGAGAATTTCGGTTCCGTTGTGATCAACTTGAATTAGCGGATTGACAGAAAAATCAAGTATCGATTGTACTACGCCAATTTCACCGTGCACTTCGTCTATTGCCTTAAAGCCTTCCACTTCGTGGTCATAGAAAGATGTTCCGGTAAGTTCTGGTAAAAATGAAAGGGGGAGATAAAGTTCTTTTTTGACAATAGCCTTGGCATCGTCTTCGGTGTCTACACCTTCGAATTTCACTCTAGCAAAATTCTTTTGTTGAATCTGAATTGATTCAATAAAAAAAGGGGTCAGTTGACCGTGGATATCCACAAACACTGACCCCAATTCCTGATATTCATAAGGATTTGTTACATCAAGATAAATAGAAACTTCGCCTTTGAAACCGTGAAGTTTGGCTATACTACCTAATAAATAACATTCCTCTTTAGTCATGTTAAAAGAGCTTACTCAGCTGCTTTTGTTTCTTCTTCTCCTTCAGCAGGAGTTTCTTCAGCTGCAGGAGCTTCTTCTGTTGCCTCAGCAGCAGGAGTTTCCTCAACAACTTCTGGAGCAGCTTCAGCAGCTACTTCTTCAGTTGCTTCAGCTACAACTTCCTCAGTTGTTTCAGGAGCTACTTCTTCAGCTACAACTTCTGGCTCTGGAGCATTCTTAGCTTCAATTGCTTTCGCACGAGCAGTATTTACTGCAGCTTCAGCAGCGATACGCTTAGCCAATGCATCTTGTTCTGCTTTAGAAAGGTTGTCTTTCTTCGCAGCAACTTTTGCATCTTGTGCAGCTTGCCATTCGTTGAATTTTGCTTCAACTTGTGCTTCAGTCAACGCACCTTTTGCCATTCCTTTAACAAGGTGATTTTTGTACATCACACCTTTGTAAGAAAGAATTGCACGCGCAGTGTCTGTCATTTCAGCACCTGTTTGTACCCAATTCAATGCACTATCAAAATTGATTTCGATTGTTGCAGGATTTGTGTTTGGATTGTAAGTACCGATTTTCTCGATAAATTTACCGTCTCTTTTTGATCGTGAATCAGCGATTACGATATGGAAAAAAGGTTTTCCCTTCTTACCGTGTCTTTGCAATCTAATTTTTGTTGCCATACTGTTTATTGGTTGGAGTACGAAACTCCGGTTAATAATAAAAATTTATTTAAGGGTGCAAAGATAGTGAATGTTTTGGAATTAGCAAACTGTGTGGGGTTTTCTTTAGGCATTAAATCAATATTGTTCTATAAAATATGGGACCTCTCATTTCCTGACTGTTCTGCGTCAGTCAGACAGGTATTCCAGGTGACTATCGTTGAATTTAGACAATATCATATCGCTAATCCCCCCCCCTCTCATCTCGACCACAGAGGGAGATCTATCCGACTTTTATCGGACAGCAATGTATACATACTATGGTTGAGGTATTCTAATGACACAATAATTGAAATCATATTCCCTTTCTCGAATAACAACAAATACCTACTCCCTATTTATCAATTTTTTCATATAATTATTTATATTTGATTATGAGACTCTAAATTCTCCGTAAGTATACATACTATCAAAACATTAGACTTAATTAGTCTAGGAGACAATGAGATAAGACCATAATTACAAAAAATCAACAATTATGAAAAAAGTAAGCTTAATTTTCGTGACACTACTAACTTCCTTTATGGTAATGACAGCATGGAATTACACAGAGAATAATAAAATAACTTCGAATACTGACGAAGAAAACAATAACTCCCTTTTGGATGACTCACAACCGAATATATATCAAGAAGTTCAAATAGGAAAACAAGTATGGATGGCAGAGAACTTGAACGTAGAGAACTTCCTCAACGGCGAACCTATACCCTATCTTGAGTCTGACGAAGAATGGCTCAACGCTTTTTTAACTTATAAACCAGGTTGGTGTTATTACAATAATGACCCCGCCAATGGTGAGAAGTATGGGAAGCTTTATAACTACCACGCCCTTAGCGACCCTAGAGGTCTAGCACCAAAAGGTTGGCGCATTCCTTATGAAAAAGATTGGTTAGAACTAGCTAACTATTTAGGTGGTTTAGCTGTTGCTGGAGATAAATTGAAAAGCATCGAAGGATGGAAAAATGATAAAAATGGCACAAACGAAGTGGGCTTCACAGCATTACCTTGTGGATACCGTTATGGATTTGGTTTATTCGAAATGATTGGTGCCAGCACTAATTTTTGGAGTGCCACTTATCGAGATGAGATGTATATATGGAATCCTGGGATTAGTTATAATAGCAGTGAGTTATATATGAACGTTAGCACCGCAGGTCATGGATTCTCAGTTCGATGCATTAAAAAATAGAAATTAATCAACCACATTCGAGCTACTTGACATTAATTGGAACCGTATAGATTTGTTTGAATCTAGTTTGACAAAAATTCGGGTTGTCGTAGTCAGCAAAAACAATTCTGACATAACCTTTTTTTTCTCTGTCTCCTCTCAATGAAATTTGTACTCCATTGTAAAAATCCCCATTTTCTGAATCTACCCTACCCCGTCCATCCATCAATTTAACCCCTCTCAAATGGCCATATTTAGACTTTTCAATGTTCTCAATATTGAAGCTGACAAAAGCCGTTGAATCGTTTAATAGTACATATTTAACATCTTTGAATACTTCATTAATTTGTTCTTCATCAATTTCTAACCAAGTTGAATCAATTACTCCCATTTCGTTGTAAACATCTTCTCCTAATTCAGTTAGAATTCGCTTTCTCATAATGAAATTAAATCCTGCATTTTCATCTTTTATACCTTGATCATCTATTATATCCCCCGTAAAAACTAAACTTACTCCAAAACGTTCATAAGAATAAATCAAACATTGACTGGCAAGATTAGGGTCACCAATAGATTTGATAACCAATTTTTCTCTCATTAATGCTTCTTCTACTCCTTCACAAAATGCAACCAAATCATTTAGGCAACCATGGCTAATTGCTTTCTTACCATTAAAATCCAACACCCTAAATTCTTGGTCTTTCTTATTGACTAATTGCGAACAGTATTCGTTGTAATATTCTTCGCAATTAAATGTCTGAGCATTAATCGGAGTGATTAATACAGTAATCAGTAAAATCGCGCATATTCTTATGAGAGAAATCATCTAGCTTAATTTATCATATAAATTTAAAAACCTACTCCACCAAACCAGTACTAAGCGCCTCAAAAAAAGCAAGCAAATCCTTTTTCTCCTCCCCACTCAATGTAAACGGCACAATAATAGGGGATTGATTCTTGCCGCCATCTCCACCTTTCGCATAATATTCAATCGCCTTTTCAAGATCAGAAATCGAGCCATTGTGCATGTATGGGGAAGTTTTGGTTATATTTTTAAGTGATGGTGTTTTAAACGAACCGAAATCTTCCATTTTTCCTGTTACACGGTATCTTCCTCCGTCCAAGGTATCTCCTAACCCATTTGACGCTAACTCAAACGTGGTGAAAAATGGTGCAGGATGACATTCAACACAGTAAAGTTTTTCGGAAAAAATCTTATATCCACGCTCCGCTGAGGGGTTCATCGGTTTATTTTCAAAATAAAAACGGTCAAACTCGCTATCCCAAGCAGTTAATGTGCGTTGAAAAGCAGATAAGGAACGCGTGAGTACCCACACATCAAACGGGCGATTAAATGCAGCCTGTGCCAGTTCTTGATAATCAGGGATTTCACTCAACTTATCAACCAACTCACTGATTTTCTCAAATCCCATTTCATTCAAATCGGTAATGGGCACAACGACCTGCATTTCGAGGGTTTTAAGTTCCGCTTCAAACATAAAATGCGGTTGATATGCCACATTAATCAGTGTCGGAGCATTTCGCAGTGATTTTCGCCCATGCACTCCGTCTGAAAAAGGCAAATTATCTGTAAAAGCTCTGTCAGGCTGATGACATGTTGCACATGACACGGAATTGTCGGTGCTGAGTCGCGTATCAAAAAACAGTTTTCTGCCTAACTCTACTTTCTCAGGAGTCAGTGGATTATCGTCTGGATGAACAACTACGGGATATTTAATTGATTGCTGATTGCAGCCTATAACAACGAGTAAACATACACACAAAGCGGGAAGATTTATACACCACCATGTCAATTGTTTACTTTTCATTTCTCATCAATTGATAGCCTCAGGCTTTCTCAAAATATACAAAATTTCGTTGGGGTTTAATCTGTAACGCTCTAGATTTTTTGCTTCAATTTCGATCTTTGGATTGTACTCTTCTACATCAAATCCAACTGCTTGCAATTTTTTCGGGTAATCTAATCCAAAAAGGCGTACGTGATCTTTTTGCCAAAAATGCTTCTCTCTTTCCTCTGGAGACACAATGCTTTTATCTTCATATGTGACCTCTCTAGTTGTGTCCAATGGTACTTGAAAAATTCCCCACCCGCCTGGTTTCATTACACGGAATAATTCGCTCATACATTGGCGGTCATCCTCTACATGTTCCAATACATGGTTGCAGAAAATCACATCAAACTTGTTATCATCTAAAGGAATGTGGTGCAAATCAAAGTGAAGATCTGCAATTGGCGACTCTAAATCTCCAGTAAGGTAATTTAAGTTTGCTTGCTTTTTGAAGTAAGGTAAAAAACACTGTTCTGGAGCTATATGCAATACATCCAAATTGTCGTCTGTGAAAAAAGACGACTTATTTGTAAGATATAACCACATCAATCGATGGCGTTCCAAAGTCAAATCATACGGACAAAGTACATTCTCACGATGCGCCACAGCAGAGCCGTATGACAAAAACTTGCGAAACGAACGACCACAAACAGGACATTCTACATTATCCCCTTTGTACACAACGGGTGCGATACGTTTGAATACGTAACTTAATCGAATTAAAAGTGGTCTCGGTAATTTATTGAGTAAATATTTATATAATTTCTTCATTCAACAATGGTATGTTCATGTATTCGCGGTAAAGTTAGTTTTCCTGTACCAAAAAACCATTAATTTCGTTACAAATAAAAGGTATTTTGAAGTATTTTGTTCACATTATTCTAATTGCGATTACCATTTTGATGTTGATGCCGTCCGCTTATTCTCAAAATAATAGGAAAACAAACCTTTTTAATTCGACTGACACTTCCGCTGCTTATGAACTTTATAAACGCCGTTGGATAATTGATGTGGCAACAGGTTTTAATAGTACACATTTGTCGTATAGACTTAATTATGACAATATGGGGAAAGTGAATATGATTCCTAACACCCCTTTTGTGTTACAAACTGGAATTCACTTTTTAGGCGTTCGCTTAGGGTTAACTTTCAAACTACCCGTCAACACTTTGAATGTAAATGAATACGGAAAATCAAACTACTTTAATCTTGACCTTGGTTTTGCTATAAAGCGCGTCAACTTTGCTTTTGACATCAAATACTTTCAGGGTTTTGCATATCTCGACCAACAAAGTGTGGACACGGCATTTATTCCGACAAAACATGGCATTCACCCAAACTATGCTACTGCAACAACAGGATTACACATGCGTTATTTTCTCAAGAAAAATTTTAATCTCAAAGCTGCACAAGGAATAGTAGGTGATTTTAAGAGATCGACTTTCAGTCCTTATATTTATGGTTATCTAGGAGGAATTTCCGTAAATAATGACCGGGATTTTTTATTAGCCGACTTCCAACGAACAGACTCTATTGACAACTCAAACGCCATACAGTTAGGTTCTTTTGAATTGGGAACTATTCCGGGGCTAGCTTATGTATACAGAAAAGACTGGTTTCAAGGAGCGATACTAGCAGGCTTTGGTCCTTTACTACAAGTGAAATCGTATGAAACGCCTACCAATTCAAGAAGTTTTTTGGGACTAAGCACACGAACCGATTTAATGATGGTTGTGGGAGTACAGAAAACTAAATGGTTCTTAAATCTATCGGGAGAATTTCAATTTCGTCGCATCAACATTAAAAACATAAGGTTTCAAGAGTATTTTTTTGACGTACGTATAGTTGCAGGCTATCGATTTAAAGAAAAACCGAAAAAAAATAAAAAATAATTCGTAAATTGTAGCTAGTTAATCCTCTACGCTATGGGAAACAAAGTTACATTATTCATTCTATCTTATTTTTTTCTTTTGAGTTTCTCTTTTGCACAAACGAATAAGGAGCAAGTTCAAAAAAATGAAATCACACTACAAGACGCTTTTTTCTCACTCGACTCTGTTTGGGCTCCGGGTGAACGTCATCGTTATGGACTGCATCCATACAGTAACTATTTATGGATTCAAGACGGTATGGCAACCATTTCAACCAACGAGCGAGCAAGTCTCTTTTCACTTTACGCACGTGGCACAATTCGCGGAGTCAAAATAAAAGATGACGAGCAAGGTTATAGAACTACTTATTTTTACATTGCAGCCGATCAAATATCCGTTGAATTAACAGAATTGCCTGATAATATTTTTTTGATTCACATCTATAAACCCCTAGACAAATTAGATGTAATGTTTAGGGCGTTTTACGTTGATCCAGAAAATGTAGAGGAACTAGATATGTATTTTCATTAGATTTCGGTTGCACATTAATTATTGTAGAGTCGTGATTAATCGCGTCTCTACAATAATTAATGTGCAATGTCGTATCACAGAGTACTACTTCTTCTGCAACCTCAAAATAGTCTGACACAAACCAATTCCATCGATAACTTCCTCAGTTTTAAAACCTGCTTTATCTATTAACTTGAGGAAAACCCGAGAATCATACATTTGGCTATTACCGTTTGCTATTGCGGTGAAATACAACGATGTTTGTTGTAGTGCAAATGCAGATGCGGCAAATTCTTGACGATCCCAAAAAGGCTCCATGATATACACATATCCGTCATCATCCAGTGCTTCATGGCATCTTTCCAAGATTGACACAATTTCATCATCTGAAAAACAATCCAAGAATTGACTCATCCAAATGGTATCATGACCTTTTGGAAGTTTGATTGTTGAATCAAGCATGTTTGTAGGGAAATATTCAACACGATCAGAATGTCCAGTCTTTTCAATATTCTTCTTCGCCATTGCGATTTGCCCTGGTAAATCAACCATTGTAATTCGAACATCGGGATGATATTGCAAGAACTTTGTTGAGATCTTACCCGTATTACAACCAATATCCATTAAACGCTTAGGCTCATATTTAAAAATATGTCTATACGCAGCTGGAAAAGCGTCATCCGAATAAATATGGTCAAAATTGAACCAACTTTCCTTTATTTTTTCTGGTAAATGAGCTAATCCTTCGTAAACAGTTGCCCAATCGCCAAATACTTTTAATCCTTCAGGTTTACCAGTTCGAATGGCATCTTCTAAATAATAAGCACCTAAGTAATTCACATCGTGTGTAAAATCCATATTCACTCGCGTAAGCTCGTGATTTAGCAACAAATAAGAGACTTTAGATGCGGTGTAAATTCCGTCAACTTCGTGTACAAGTCCCATTCCAATTCCAGCTTCAAGCAACACGCGAACACCATACTCTTGAAGATTGGTTTTCTCAGCTATTTCAGATAAGGATATCCCTTTTTTTCCGCCTTTAATTAGTGCTTCTAATATGCCCAAATTACGCATAGCGCGAGCTGATTGGAAGATTAGCGGTCCAAAAGAAATCCATTGTGCATATTCGAAAATCTCTGCTGCTGTTTTTTTATCCTTATTGAATGTATTCATACGAAGTGACTATCTTTTCTTTAATCTTAATACTGTTTGACACATACCGATATTGTCCATCACATCTACGATTTCAAATCCTGCTTTCTCAACCAATTTAAAAAACACTCTTGAATCGTACATTTGACTATTACCATTAGCTATCGCTGTAAAGTATAATGATGTTTGCTGTAGTGCAAATGCAGATGCCTCAAGTTGTTGTCTATCCCAGAACGGTTCCATAATGTATACATACCCGTTGTCTGCAACAGCTTCATGACATCTTTCCAAGATTGAAACAATTTCATCATCTGAAAAACAATCCAAGAATTGACTCATCCAAATGGCTTCTTTACCTTCAGGTAATTTGTTATCCGGATTCAACAAGTTTGTCGCGTGGAAGTTGATTCGGTGCAACAAACCGTGTGAATCAATGTTTTTCTTAGCCATTTCAATTTGACCTGGTAAATCAACCATTGTAATATCTACATCGGGATTGTGTTTAGCAAATTTCATTGAAATTTTACCCGTATTTCCTCCTATGTCAAGAATGCTTTTTGGATTGTATTTGAATACGTGATCAAAAACTTCTGGAAAAGCGTCATCTGAATACAAGTGATCAAAATTTAACCAGCTTTCCTTTGCTTTTTCAGGCATTTGAGAAAGTCCCTCGTATACAGTGTTCCACTCACCAAAAACCTGAAGTCCCACTGGCTTTCCTGTTCTTATGGCATCTTCCAAATAGTAAGTTCCTTGATAATTAACATCATGAGTAAAGTCCATGTTTACTTTTGTCATTGCATCGTTAACTATCAAATATGAAGTTTTTGTAGCTGTGTACACTCCATCATTCTCAAGTACCAATCCCATTCCAAGTCCCGCCTCAAGCAATACGCGAACTCCGTAGTTTGAAATTCCTGTTTCATTTGAAATTTCTTCCAATGTTTTTCCTTTTCTACCTCCTTTGATGAGTGAGTCGATAATTCCAAGGTTACGCATCGAACGAGCTACTTGAAAAACTACTGGACCAAACGCTATCCATTGCGCATATTCTATGGCTTCTCTTGCTGAACGTTGGTCTTTATTGAATGAATTCATATTGTGTTGCTTTTTTTGAACGACCAAATATAAGTATTCTACTATAAAATGAAATAAATATATTTAGTTCGATTTCACAAATACGTCATTCACACTATTAATAAAGGGAAAAGTGGAAAAACAAATAGTGATTACTCCTCTCTAATATAAGATATAATGGTGAACGATTTATTTTGGTAGATAATTTTACTCTTCTCATTATGTTCTAAACCCATCAAGTTGTTTGTTGTCACTACTAGCAACATGTTATCCTGATTTTCACCTATTTTATCTAATCGGACGAATGCTTTCTTAGTTAGTTCCATTCCAGAATTCACTCCCCATCTATCATCACTTGTTGAATTCAAACTTATTTTAGCATTGTGTTTCACGAAATGAACAGGAAACCAAACTTCTTCTGAAATTAGTATCCCATTTTCAGTGTTTTCATCCCACTCTTTGACAAGATTTATCAATTCTACTTCATGATTCAGCATTTTATATTCCCCAACAAACGAATGACTAGATTCTATGCGTTTAATTTGCACAGCGAAAAGTGCCAAGTCTAATAAACAGATTAGTGCTACAATAGTTATAAAAAACTTAATAAATCTTGACTCAACAATCCACTGAAAAATTACGGGGAAAAATAAAAATCCAATCGGAGCAAAATGACGCATTTCATAAGACACCGCTTTATCAAGAAAATAGAGCAAGGTCATAACCAAAAGAAAAACGCTACCGAAATAAAACAAAAACTTGTAATAAGGATTACTTAAGCGCTTAAATAGGATATAAAACAAGTACAATGAACCCAAAAATGGAATAATCCCCAATAAATTTAGATTTAAAGAAGAATGAATTCCAGCTTTTTGAATTAAAGGAGAGATCCGAGAAAAAATCCCAAAAGGACTTCCTATTGCATAGAATATATCGCCAAACACATCGTGTGTCAAGCCCATGTATTCACCTGTTCTAACTGAACTCCCTGGCGTTTCTCCATGTTGAAGAATGAGGAAATACACAACACCATAGACAATCACCCCTGAAACACCTAAGAGAAGTGTAGTTTTTGAGAGAATTTGTTTAAAATAATTCGCTCCAATATAAATTAAAGCAGCAAAAGTGATTATCAACCAAGAGTTTTTCAGAAAACAACCTACAAGAGCAAGTATAATGAAGAAGAAGGTATTCTTGATCGAAACGTTTTTTGCGATTTTGAGCACAAAAAGAACAAAATACGGTAGAAATGCAAAAACAAGTAAATCGCCACCATAATAGAGGAAAAAATGCCAATAGAACAGCTGATTTGTTACTATCGCAATTAAACTTCCCCAAATAATTTGATCTGAAAATGCGACACACTTGAAAAGCTTGTAAAAGCCAAACAAGCCAGTACTTGTACAAAGTAAAATTAAAATAGCTTGAATGTATTGGATATTTTCAATTCCCAGTATTTGAATGAAATAAGGCACCATCCATTGACCTGGAGACCACCACGAAAGGAAAAAGTTGAATTCCCCATTAACTATTGGATAGCTCAATACATTTAACTCCCCTCCTGCTTCAAATTGGCGCATTGCTTCATATCCACGGAGTGCATCAGCATACGTTCCCGAACCATTAATCAACAGCACAATAATCTGAATGAAGAAAATCAGAAAAAAAGTATACTTTAAGCTAGTTGCCCACTTCATGAATTACTTGGTTACTTTCCATTCCTTTTTTGGAATAAAGAACATCAGGATCAGGCCAAGTACAAAGAAAAACGCTACTGCCAATACCGAATAACGAATGGATCCCGTAGCGTACTCCATAAATCCAAAAAAGAATGTCCCTAGTACAATTCCAACTTTCTCGGTTACATCAAAGAAAGAGAAGTATGAAGCGTGATCTTTTGTTTCAGGTAACATTTTAGAATACGTAGAACGAGACAATGCTTGCACTCCACCCATCACCAAACCAACCGCTGCAGCTAGGAAGTAGAATTGGAACGCCGTAGTAACTACAAACGCTGCTGCACAAACAGCTATCCATATTATTACACTAATCATAAGTGTTCTTATGTTTCCAATAATTCCTGATAAACGAGACATTAAGAATGCGCCTAATGCGCCTAGAATCTGTATTAACAAAATAGCAATAATAAGTCCCGAATCAGGCATGTCGTGAATTTCTTTTTTAGCAAATAATGTAGCCATCAACATTACCGTTTGAACTCCCGTATTGAAAGCGAAGAAAGATAATAGGAAACGTTTAAGACCTTTTGTCTTTCTAAATTCTTGAAAAACCAATCTTAACTCCTGAAACCCTTTCCAGATATATCCTTTTACTTTTGGACGTTTGTACACATTGTCAGGAAGCACTCTAAACGTGATTTGGCTGAAACCTATCCACCAAAGCCCTACAAAGACAAACGACCATTTAGCTGGCACATCAAAACCTTTGATTAGAACTAAAGCCAATATCAACAAAATCATTGCGCCAAAATACCCCATAGAAAATCCGCGGGCAGAAATTTTGTCCTGATCTTTTGGCTCAGCTATTTCAGGTAAGAATGCATTATAAAACACCAAGCTATTCCAGAAACCGATACTGGCAAAAAATACTGAAATAAAAGATAGATAGATATATTCTGGATTAAAGAAAAACAAAGTCATACTCGAAATAGATCCTAAGTAGCAGAAGAACTGCATGAATTTTTTCTTTGATCCTGTATAATCTGCAATTCCACTTAAAAAAGGTGATGCGAAAGCAACCACTAAAAAGGAAAGAGAAAGCACGTATGAATATATCGTTGAATTAGAAATATACGAACCAAAAAAATGTACATAAGTATTATCGACACCATTCTCACATATCGACCCTAAACAGTCTGTCGTTACGTTATCGTAGAAAATTGGGAAAATTGCAGAGGAGATAACAAGGTTGTATACTGAGTTTGCCCAATCGTAAAAAACCCAACCTTTAATTATGCGTTTGTCTCCTTTTACCATTTCGAGATTTTCAACAAAAATGAAAAAAATAATCGATAACTTGGGTCTAAACGAGATAATACTGTCTTTTATTCAATTAATCTTTTCGCTTTTTAGATAAACACTTTTATATTTAAGTAATTAGAATATCTTTGTAAAAACGATAATTATGGCTAACAAAAAAGATTTAAAAAAGAATTTAAACTTCTTAGTAATTGATGTAGTTGAAGAAGCTTACAACGTACAACTTTCAAACCCTGCGAAAAAAGAAGTTACAGATAAATTCATTGACGAGGTGATCGATTTTCAAATGGATATCGTTTCTCGAATTCACACGGCAAAATCTAAAGCAGACTACAAGCCTATTCGTGCAGAAATCGAGCAAAAAGCAATGGATTTCATTCAAGAGGTTAACAACATGTATTAATTTTCCCGTCAACTTTTAGAATTATGATGGAATTTTTTAATCAGTTTGACCCGCTACTTCGCATTTTTTGGTTCATCGCATTACCTGCTTCTCTTATTTTCATTATTCAAACGATAATGACTTTTATTGGTAGTGATGCAACAGATGGTCTTGATGCTGATTTTGATGGTGATATGAATGCTGACGGTCCTTTTCAATTGTTTTCATTGAGAAATTTGGTCAATTTCCTTTTAGGATTTGGTTGGGCAGGAGTTTCATTTTGGAATTCGTTTGAGAGTAAGACGGTAGTAATTATAGTGGCTACATTAATAGGTGTTGTATTTTTCTTTTCTTTCTTTTTGATTATCAAACAAATTCAAAAATTACAAGAAGATAATACATTTAATATTAAGTCTGTAGTAAACAAAACAGGTATCGTTTACATTCCCGTTCCTGAAAGTAAAAGTGGAGTTGGTAAAATTCAAGTAAGTGTTAAAGGCACTGTTCAGGAATTGAACGCAGTAACTGATGGAGAAAGACTTCCTTCAGGAACAGTAGTTCGTGTCAACGCTCTTGTTGATGATAATTTATTGTTAGTAGAAAAAATTTAAACCCTATGGATTCAAATGTGTTAATGTCTCCAATTACGCTGATTGTTGTTGCCGTAATTGTGTTCTTTGTATTAGTTTCTGCACTTATATCGCGTTACAAACGATGTCCCTCAGATAAAATACTTGTAGTTTATGGTCGCACTGGCGGTACTTCTGCAAAATGTATTCACGGTGGTGGTGCATTTATTTGGCCTGTAATTCAAGATTTTGCTTACCTCGACTTGAAACCAATTTCAATTGAAGCGAATCTTACAAATGCCCTTTCTCGTCAAAACATTCGTGTAGACGTTCCTTGTCGATTTACCATCGCTATTTCAACAGATGTAGACACGATGGGTAATGCAGCTGAACGTTTGTTGGGCTTGACTCAAGATCAAATTCAAGAATTAGCTAAAGATATCCTTTTCGGTCAGTTGCGTTTAGTTATTGCAACTATGACTATTGAGGAGATTAATTCTGACCGCGATAAGTTTCTAGAAAACATTTCTAAAAACGTCGATACAGAATTGAAAAAAATCGGTTTGAAATTGATTAACGTAAACGTTACGGATATCAAGGACGAATCAGGTTATATTGAGGCTCTTGGAAAAGAAGCTGCAGCAAAAGCAATTAACGAAGCAATTATTAGTGTTGCTGAGCAAGAAAAAATTGGTGCAACGGGGAAAGCTCTAGCTGATCGTGAAAAAGATGTACAGATTGCAGAAACGCACAGAGATCGTGATGTTAAGATTGCCATCACACAAAAAGACCGTGAAGTAAGTATTGCTTCTGCTGTAAAAGACGAATCGATCGGTAAAGCTGAAGCAGAGAGAGATACGCGTATCAAGACATCTGAAGCAAATGCCTTCGCTGTAAAAGGGGAAAACGAAGCTAAGATTGCAATTGCAGCATCTGATGCCATTCGTAGAGAAAAAGAAGCGGAAGCACAAAAAATTGCGATGGCTGCTGAGAAAGTTCAGCAAGCGAAAGCACTTGAGGAATCATACGTGGCTGAGCAAAAAGCAGAGAAAGCCCGTTCTGAAAGAGAACGCGCTACACAAATTGCGAACGTGGTTGTACCTGCTGAAATTGCTAAGCAACGTGCGATTATTGATGCTCAAGCTGAAGCAGAACGTATTCGTGAAAATGCCAAAGGTGAAGCGGATGCTATTTTTGCTAAAATGGATGCTGAAGCACGTGGTTTATATGAAATATTGACCAAGCAAGCTGATGGTTACAAACAAGTAGTTTCTGCTGCTGGTGGTGATCCAACAAAAGCATTCCAACTCTTGTTAATTGAAAAACTTCCTGAATTAGTTCGCACACAAGTTGAAGCAGTTAAAAATATCAAGATTGACAAAATTACTGTTTGGGACTCGGGTAACGGGCAAAATGACAATGGAAATTCTTCAACGGCAAATTTTGTATCGGGCATGATGAAAACTGTTCCACCATTAAACGATTTGTTTAATATGGCAGGACTGAATTTACCGACCTACTTAAAAGGTGCTGAAAATAAGCCTGCAGAACAAAAATCGGGTGAATCAAAACCAAAATTATCTCCAAAGAAAAAAGACTCTGGAAGTGATCTTGCTGAAACACCAACTGAAGAAGTTTAAGCTTTTTTTAATTATAATAGATTGATAGCCGCTACTATTTAGCGGCTATTTTTTTGATTGAAATATCCAATAATTGCATTAATTTTGCAATGTTCATTATGAAAAAATTTGCCATTATTGACGTGGAAACAACTGGGGGAAGTCCTGGTTCTTCAAAAATTACTGAAATAGCTATCTTCATCCACGATGGTACGCAAATAATTGATGAATTTACTTCACTTGTAAACCCTGAGACTGAAATTCCCAAGTTTGTAGTTCACCTAACTGGGATTACACAGGAAATGGTTTCTACCGCTCCAAAATTCTACGAAATTGCTAAGAAAGTAATTGAAATAACTGAAGACTGTGTCTTTGTAGCTCACAATGTCGGTTTTGATTATAGTATGATTCGCAGTGAATATAAGTCATTAGGCTATGATTACAGACGAAATCAACTTTGCACAGTCAGAACATCCAGACAATTACTCCCAGGTCATGAATCTTATAGTCTAGGTAAATTAGCCAAATCACTTAATATCAAAGTTGATGGTAGACATAGAGCTGGTGGCGATGCGTTAGCAACTGCGGAAATCTTTTCAATGCTTTATAGTTCAAGTAATCAAGATCTGACACATTATATTCAGGAAGAGATTAATCCCAAAATCCTTCACCCTAATCTCGATTTAGAATCATTGGATTTATTACCCGAAAAGACGGGTCTCTATTTCTTCTATGACGAAATGAATCAATTGGTATACATTGGCAGAAGTAAGAATATTAAAAAACGTGTAGAACAGCACTTGCGTAATAAAGGAAATGCAAAAGCATTGAAGATGCGCAGTGAAATTTGTCGAATTGAAACCGATATTACGGGAAGTGAATTAATTGCTATTTTACGTGAAGCTAAACTGAGAAAAAACAATACTCCCAAGTACAATAGTCCTCTAAAAAAGAAAAAATTCACACATGGGCTTTTTAGTTTTTACGACCAACGCGGATATATAAATCTCACAATAGATCAACTCAAAAATAAAACGGAAGTTCCACTTACTGCATTTAATTCTGTTACACAAGCTAGATCAATACTTAATACTGTAACAGATAAGTATAGGCTTTGTCAAAAATTGAATGGTTTGTACGCTTCGTCACACAGTTGTTTTCACTATCACACAAAAGAATGTAATGGAGCTTGTATTGGAGAAGAGAATGTGGATTCATATAATAAGCGGGTAGAAATGGCATTTAAAGGGTTGAATTTTGAGCATGCTAATTTTTTCATTTTAGATAAAGGTAGAGATAGAACCGAAAAATCAATAATTCTTATTGAAAATGATTCCTACATCGGCTATGCCTATCTACATTTCACTGAACTTAAGCGAACCATAGCATATTGGAAAACTCGAATTGATCGTCAATCAGAAGATATTGAAGACCTTTCAATTATTCAAGAATACTTACGCAAAAACGGTGAAGAAATAAAAACACGTCAATTTGACTAATTCTTACTTAGAGAAAATAACATCCACCCTCCTGTTCATTTGACGGTCTTTTTCTGTTTCTTCGGGAGAAACTGCAGGTTCGTTATTACTCATACCCTTAAACGAAATTCTCTTTTTGCTTATCCCTACTTCTTTGAGTGATTTGAATACTTTTTTAGCCCTCTTTTTTGATAACTTCTTATTTGGACCACAACACACATGACCTCTTATTAAAACTGAGATTTCAGGGTATTTCTTAAGAAATTCTGCCAATGACTTTATTTCTGAGTACGATGCGCCGTATAAATTGTCTGTATTCTGAAAAAATTGTATATTCAGATTAATCGCCTCATTCACAGCATCAGGACTTAATGTGTCAAACGTATATATCTTTACTGGTTTCTCATATTCAGACATAAAATCAGATACAAATGTTTCTACAATAGCTGTATCATCTTCCACCAATTCTATTTCTGTAGAACTTGTATCCTTAGGTATTTCGGGTTGAGTAGTTTGATAAAATATTTCAAGTCTTCTCCACATTTGCAATTCACCCAATGGGTACTTTAGAGAGTCGTACTCTTTGCCAAAAATCGCAATTTCGGTATAAAACTGACTAGCCAAAACTCCAAGCTGGCGTTTTATCGCTTTGGCACGACGTTCAGAAAGCTCTCTATTGTATTCTTGAGGCCCCATTGTATCTGAGAAAAGGCGTAGTTTTGTAATATACAAGGGTGTTTTCTTTGCATTTTCAATAAACACATCTAACTTTTGTTGAGAATAACGAGTCAATAAGGTATCATTCGTATTAAAAAAGAACTCAGTAGTGCTAACTTGAGAAGTCGCTTGAATGGCAACAAATAAGAAAAAAAGTAATGAGAATCTATTTAATAAATAGTTGAACATAACATTCCGCGTATTAGTAGTTTTTAAAGAATAGTTCAAATAGATAATTAACAACCATATTATAATAATAAATACAAGCCACTAATAACCAAATACCCTTTGATTTGTAAAATTAGAGATTAATTATTAAAAATGAACCAATCAACTTTAAGCTTTTACACGTCTCAAAGTTCATAAGTTGACTTTAATCAAAGAACTAATCCCATCACACCGATTATACTGGCTCTTGATTACTGGCCAGAATGTGAATCCGAACATTTATTTTGGTTATTCTAGTAATATCCTATCAGCGCAAAAAACACAAAAACAAAAAAGCCCCAACTACAAGCGTAATTGGGGCTTTTAAA
>CAYUQU010000040.1:0-27892 GCA_964447015.1 uncultured Flavobacteriales bacterium | reverse complement strand
GATGTAGTACACACCAACATTTTAGTATAAATGGGATGGTTTTGCCTCGTTAGAAGAAGACCCATCACCAAAGTCCCAATCGTATGCAATAGGCGCATCAGCAGTCGAGTTGTTTTGAAAATGGGCTAGATAGGGTGCGCACATCAAGTGAGTATCGATATAAAAATCTATTTCGGGAATACCATAGATAAAAACAGAATCCAAATAAGTATATTGGCAAGTGCCGTTGGAGACAGTTAAATTCACTGGTCTGTACCCATTTTCACCAAATTCGACGTTCTGAGGGTTTAAATCTTCGGATGTTTCAGGGTTTGTTGAGTTTCCAAAATTCCAAATAATATCAGTGGTATTTGGGTCAAACTGACCTTGCGCCTCAAAATCAAAACTATTACCAGTTATACATTGAGGGTCAGGGGGGGTAAAGAAAGCATCGAAGTTTTCATATACAATAAAAGTTTGAATACTAGTATCAGTACAAGGCCAACCTGGATTTACAACAAGCATAACATCGTAGGTACCTTCTTCTGGAAAAGTATAAGTTGGCTCAAATAGATTACTAGTGTCTGAATCAATTCCATCTACACCAAAATCCCAAAAATAGGAATTACCGTTGTATGATTCATTTTCAAATTCAATGGTAAGTCCCTGACAAAAAGATTGAAAAGTTGCTAAATCTACTTGTGGAGTGATATCTGCAGTTAGTTGGATTTGGCAGTTTATAACGCGGAAAAGAAAGTCTCTCACAGTAGTGCCAATTAAGACACCGTTTCTGTATTCTTTTACACAAATTCCCACTGCATACAAGCCTGCTAAGTTTGGTGACGCAGTTAATATTCCAGTAACTGGATCAATACTAATTGTAGCACCAGGACCTAGAGGGTTATTTGCTGAAAAGCCACCATCCCATTGAACAAATGCGAATGGAGGGTTTGAAGCTGGAATAGGCATAGGGTCAAATTGAGTTCCACCGTCAAATGGAGCACAGAGTTCGTATACTAGTTCATCACCGTTTGGGTCTGTCGCACTATGGTCAAACACAAGAGGGTCATTGTTGCATAGCATTATCGGGGGGTAATTTGAAAACCGAGCGCTGCTATTGCAATCTGCTGTTCCTGCTGGTGGAATTCTTGCTACCAAAGTCAACCCCGTTGCATCTGGATTTAGTAAATTCTGTATGTTCGGTCCACGGCAACAACGTTGATAAGCGATAATATATCCAGAGGCAGAAGGAGGCAGAGATATAACCCGAGTATAGATTGCTTCCTGCACACAAATATTGTTGGGTGGAGTTACACAAGGGTTGTTGAATGTAACAGGAACCTGAACGGAACCGGGAAATTGGACGTCTTCAGTTCTAACGAATTGATTATTTCCTGTGAAAATTGAAAGTGGAAGAGGTGAGTCAAAGTCAGCACCAGTAGAAAAACAATCGCGGTACACCTTAATTGTAACCCGATATTGGTCGTTTCCCAAGCAATCATAATATATTTCTCCTCCCACTATATGGGAAGAAAACGCTGCATTTGCAGAGCATATAATCATGAAAAGCAAGAGTAACCGTTTAATCATTTTACTAAATTAGTGTAATTGAATGAATTGACATTGACTATTCATAAATCATACCAATTTCTTAACGCAAAAAAGAACAAAAAGTTGGCTGACTTGGTAGATTAAGTTAAAACTTAGGTATTTTTGACGTGGTCTGTTGGTTAAAAATGAAATGTTAAATCATGACAATTAATACTTCCCGTGCTTTTGTTCGTTTGAGTTGGATAACACTTGTGTTTATCTATCTTGTGGTAATTGCAGGTAGCTTTGTGCGAATTACAGGCAGCGGAATGGGATGTCCGGATTGGCCAAAGTGTTTTGGACAATGGGTTCCGCCTACAGAAGCAGATGTATTACCTGAAGATTACAAAGAAATTTATTCAGAAAAGCGCCAGAAAAAAGTGGTTAAGTTCATCAAGCTTTTAAACGCAGTCGGATTAGAAAATGAGGCCAAAAAGCTTGAGAATAACATGACGGAAATTCTCATTGAAGAAGATTTTAATGCCCGAAAAACATGGACTGAGTATGTGAATAGATTGTTCGGATTTGTGGCAGGAAATTTAATTTTACTTACGTTTTTTTGGATTCTTTTGAAATATAGAAAGCGAAGGTTGGTACTGGTTTCTACACTAAACCTTGTTATTCTCGTTTTTCAAGCGTGGTTTGGATCTATAGTTGTCGCTACAAATCTCGTTCCGTGGACAATTACTGTTCACCTCCTTTTAGCTCTTGTTATTATCGGTTTGCAGCTCTATATCATACGGTTGGTTTCGCCTGTTCAACAGAAAAATATTCTTGTTTCTCGAGTTTTTTATTGGTTGGTGTTCGGAATTTTTGTAGTTACGTTTGCTCAGATGTTTCTTGGTACACAAGTTCGAGAAGAAATAGACTTTTTGAGAAAGTCAGGTATCACAAGAGATGAGTGGAGCAATCATTTTAGTATGAGCTTTTTCATCCATCGAAGTTTTTCATGGCTTGTGCTCATACTTATTGTGGGAATGTATTGGTTTCAACGCAAGAACAAAGAATTGCGCATTTTGCATTGGGTATTTTATGTACTTGTGATAGAATTAGCTTCAGGAATAATGCTGGCTTATTTCAATATGCCAGGGCTGGTTCAGACCGCGCACCTAGTGTTTGCATGTATCCTTTTCGGAATTTTATTGATGTCCGTTTTTCGATTAAAAACTCGACATTTTTAGGTTCTTTTTGGAAAACAGCACCAAACTAATTTTTTTTCACGAAATTTGTGTGCGCGAATAACAAAATCAAGCGCAGAATGAATTAATAAATGAAGACAAAGTACAGGGACCTGATTGAGCAAACCTTTGACTTTCCTCAGAATGAGTTTAAGTTAAAAGATGGAAATCTAACCTTTCATGGGATAGACTTGATGAATCTTATTAAAGAATATGGAACACCTTTAAAATTCCATTATCTTCCTCAAATCAGTAATAATATTCAACGTGCCAAAGGATGGTTTCGTGAGGCAATGAGTAACTTGGGTTATTCAGCAAATTATTATTATTCGTATTGTACAAAATCGTCACATTTTTCATTCGTACTTGATGAAGCACTTCGAAACGATATTCACATCGAAACTTCCTCTGCGTTTGATATTGATGTCGTTCAAAACTTGAAGAACAAAGGAAAATTAAAGCCTAATGATTACGTACTTTGTAATGGGTTTAAACTTCCCAAATACATAGATAATATTGCCAAATTAATTGATCAAGGTGATCTTAAAGTGATTCCTATTGTAGATAACTTTCGGGAGGTAAGCGAACTTTTGGAGGCTACAGACAAGAATTTGTCAATTGGTATTCGCATTGCATCAGAGGAAGAACCTAAATTTGAGTTTTATACATCTCGTTTAGGGATTCGATACCGAGATATTTTACCGTTTTACAATACACTGATTAAAGACAACCCACGTGTTGATGTGAAAATGTTGCATTTTTTCATTAACACAGGGATTACAGATACGGCTTACTATTGGAATGAGTTGACAAAATGTCTTCGCGTGTATTGCGAGTTGAAAAAAGTCTGTCCAACATTAGATTCTTTGAACATTGGCGGAGGTTTCCCAATCAAAAAATCGCTTGCATTTGATTACGATTACTTTTATATGGTTCAAGAAATTCTTCAGCAGATTAAATATGTGTGTGAAGAAGAAAATATTCCCGAACCACATATTTTTACAGAGTTTGGATCATTTACTGTTGGAGAAAGTGCGGGAGCTTTATTTAAAGTATTATACCAAAAGCATCAGAACGATAGAGAAAAATGGAATCTGATAGATAGTTCATTTATGACGAATCTACCAGATACTTGGGCTATAAATCAGCGATTTATTCTTCTCCCTGTGAATAAGTGGGACGAAAAATATGAGCGTGTGCTTTTGGGAGGGTTGACATGTGATAGCGATGATTATTATAACTCGGAACAACACTCTAACGCAATCTACTTACCTCAATTTGATCCTAATTCGCCATTGTATTTAGGTTTTTTCAATACAGGAGCATATCAGGAAACAATAGGCGGTTTTGGAGGTTTGAAGCACTGTTTGATTCCAGAACCTAGACATATCCTCATTTCGCGTAATGAACAAGGTCAATTAGAAACCGAGATTTTTTCGGAAGAGCAGAATGCTTCTGATTTTCTAAATCTTTTAGGATATTATAAATAACCAAAGAAGATTAAAGTAAATCAAATTAATTAACATTTTTAAGTAGAGTCTGTTTTAAAAAGCCTATTTTTGCACTCCAATTTTGATATTCTCTTGAATGTTAATTGAATTTGCAGCTAGAATGATTACAAGTGTATTTTTGTTTATTGAGCAAAACAGTTTTTCAGAATTCGTTCAGAAATGGTGTGAAGAAAATGGTGTTAGAGTTGAGATTCTCGATTCAAAATCCAATTATCTTGACACGAGCAATGGAATTGTGATGTTTCATGAGAATCACAACTTTTCAAAAGAAGCAGGGGACATTCTCAATACTTTTGATAAGAACAACCTTCCAATTCACAAAGTGGATATAAATGGAACTTTAGTTGCTACCTCATCAAATTTTTATCATTGGATGGAGCGAAACAAGATTGAAAGATTATTAGTAATCGGGGGTGCCAACCTTACCGAAAATGAAAATCTGCTTCGTTTTTTTGGTAAAATTTCTGGATCTAAGTAACCTTAATTTGTTTTCACACTCGTGTGTTATCACTATTTTTCATTTGTGATAATATGTTAAATATCAGAATATCCTTGACTTTTGATACCTCATTCACTTATCTTTGTCGTATATAATTAATTATTAATCGGCAAAATTTATAGTTATGAAGAGAAATATACTTTTAAGTACTGTCTTGATGGTTTCATGTACAGTGCAATTATCAGCACAGTTTTCGAATTTAGAGGACAAGATTAAAAGAGTTCCTACGCATGTTGAAGAAAGGTTGAGTGAGTATGATAGAATTGTGCCACCTAAAACTGTGTTTAAGAATTCAAGTTACGATACGCCAATGACAATTGAGCGCTATGCAGTCGATGCATTGGAAATTCAAACATTGGACAGAGTGTATCAGTTGACTTACATGCCAGGAGGACAATTGCGCACACAAACGAGAATGGATGGATTGTTGAATAACCAGAATCGTACTATTTTCAACTACGATGGTGTGGGGGAGATTAGTTCAATTATTTATCAAACTTGGAACGGTGCTAATTGGGATTTTGATTACAGGGAGATATATTCATATAATTCTCAGGGTTATCTTACTTCAATCGTTTATGAACAATATAACATGGGTGATTGGGACTATGATGGCGCTTACCAATTTGAGTATGAGTACAGTGGTTCAAATGTAACTGTTTTTACTGGTAATCAATCTGCTGATGGTGAAATATGGGAAGAGTATTTCAGATTTGATTATGGGTATGATGGGGGCAGTACTCCTTCAGAACTAACCATTAATGTTTGGGAAGAAGATTACCTTTCTTACTTGCCTTATGAAAAATGGGTGATTAGTGATTGGGGTCCTGGACCCTTTAAACCAGATTTTTATTTCAATTCGCACAGACTTGATTTTAAAATCACTGATTATATAATAAATAAAATCAGTGATTATGATATGGTATACCCAGCAGATTTTATTTATTACACTAGTTATGATTTTGTAGATGGTTCATATCTTTATCAGGCGAATATCTATAGTACATATGTGGATGATAACAGAACTGAGTTTACTATTGAAGACTGGAATGGGGCAATTTATGAGCCTTCGGATAGAGAACTTCAACAATTTGATGAATGTTACGGATATGAGGGGAGGTTAAGTCAGGAATATATAAACGCTACAGGATGGCAATTAAATGGGGGAGCAATATTTGTGGGTGAAACAACACCTTACAACGAATCGTGTTATGTGACAGCGTATAATTATTACACTAATTTCAATGGTGGTAATCCAGCAGGTGATTGGACAAGAAGATGGGTCATCAATCAGTTTTCAAATCTTTCGTTAAATGAAAACGAGTTGAATAGCAATCTTCAAGTTTTTCCAAACCCAACTACAAATGAGATAACTGTAAACTTTACTGGTGATTTTACTTCGGATTTTAAATTGACTGTAATTGGATTGGATGGAAAAACACACTACTCAGCGAAAATGAGTTCTTCATTTCAACATGTTGACATATCTGAACTTCCAGCAGGAATGTACACAATTGTTTTGGAAAACGACAATACTGTAATGACTGAGAAGATTATTAAAAAATAATAATCAGTCTAAGTGGAAATTAAAAACGGCGGTCAATCTTGACCGCCGTTTTTAATATAATCTAATTCTGAATTAAAAATCCAACATTTCTACATCAAAAATCAAAGTAGAGTATGGAGGAATTACAGCTTGTCCATGTGGGCCATATCCTAAGAAATAAGGGATAATTAGTGTTGCGCGCCCACCTTTTCCTAACATTGGAATTCCTTCATCCCAACCTTTAATAACTCGTCCCTGCCCTACAGGAAATGAAAATGGTTGGTTGCGATCTCTTGAAGAGTCGAATTTCTTACCATTTGTAAACATTCCTGTATAGTGAACTTTTACTGTTGTTCCTTTAGTAGGCTTTTCATCGCTTCCAGGCTCATGAATTGCAATCATTAAACCCGACTCGGTTTGAATTGCGTTTGGATAATCCTTTATCATTTGCTCTTTGAAGTGTACTTTGTACTCAGCCTCACTCATTTTCTTTACCATATCTAATTCTGCTTGTTCTTTTTCTATTTTCTCTGCTTTTGCGCTGTAAAGTTCTTGAAAAACTTTAGTTGGTTTAAATTTTTTGGCAGATTTTCCAATTCGAATAATAGTTACTTTCTCCATTATATCATCCTGCGCAATTTTATCCACTACATCTTGCCCTTTTACCACATGGCCAAAAACTGAATGTTTCCCATTTAACCATGGAGTTTCTTTGTGAGTGATAAAAAATTGGCTCCCATTGGTGTTCGGCCCACTGTTTGCCATTGACAATATTCCAGGTCCAGAGTGTGTTAAATCATCACTGAATTCATCAAAGAATTTATACCCTGGGTCTCCCATTCCATTTCCTTTAGGATCTCCACCTTGAATCATGAAGTTAGCTATTACACGGTGAAATTTAATTCCATCATAAAAAGGTGTTTTAAACGCAAGTGTGTCAAATGGTTTAAATTTCCCTTCTGCAAGACCTACAAAGTTAGCTACTGTGAGTGGAGTTTTTTCATGCTCGAGTTTGAGAAGGATATCACCTTTATTGGTTGAAATATTCGCATAAATACCTGGCTCCAGAGACTTTTTATCAATTTTTTGAGCTGAAATTGATAGAGCAATTAAAGTAAATAAACCTGTTATAAGTATATTTTTCATCTTTCTATTTTGATTTTTACGTTTTAATAAACTGCTGACAATAATAGACAAATATAACGTCTTTAGCTAAAAAAGGGGAACTCTTAGCTCCCCTTTTCAATATCGTATTATGTTGGACTATTGCCCCATTTCTTGAAGTTCTTCTGCAGTTTTCACTACATATCCTTCAGGAATTGTCATATCAAATAGATTTTTCGCACTAATTTTCTTGTTGTACTCAGTCATTGTAAAAGACATCAACATTGGTCCTTGTTGCATGCTGAATTCTACTGGAAATCCTGGAAGACCTTTTTGATTTGCCATAGAAAGACCTCTTTTGTCTTTAATCTCAATATCATTAGTATACCACATTTCAAGTTCTTCGCCTTCTTCAGTTGTAACAATAGCTTTCTTACATTTTAATCCAGCGATTTCTTTTGACTCATCGATTAATTCAATATCTAATTCAGGCATTTCTGAATCTTCTCCACCTTCTTCAGTACTATCAAGTTTTGTGGTCGTTGCAATTTTGCCCATCATACCAGACATCAATGTTAACGTTTCTTCTTTTTTCAAATCTGTAATAGACTTTGTCGTCATCATAGATCCCATATTCATGTCTACACGTGAAAAGTTATCCGTGAAATACATCTCCATTGTTGCACCTGCAAAAAAGCTCTTCATCATTTCAACCTGAGGATCATCTCCTTTGACATCAATAGTATATTTCATATGTCCTTCTTGTCCAAAGGCCGTAAATCCTATCATCGCAGCAAATGCGAATGCAAATAAATTTTTCATAATTTTCATTTTATTTCTACGAAATTACAAGAATCAATCCAAAAAATTAAAGAATAGTATATTTTCCTTCAAAAATTAATTATGAGAGGTGTTTTTTATTGGTTGAATGGTTTGTTTTGGTAGCTCTGTTAATAAGTGGTAAAATACTTTAGTATAATTAATAAAAATGGCTCATTCATTAGTAGATAATGCATATTGTTTAAATTATCACATATTTTTGCCGTTTATATATTTTTTTGAATGTAAGGTGTTACTTTATACTACTTTCGCATTATAGTAAACTAAAAACGCAAACATGACATCTTTACGATTTCTCCTCCTTCTGACAATTTTGTTAATTTCAGGTTCAGGGTTTGGTCAAAAAATGAAAATTTCTGGTGTAATTAATGACACGCTAAATAACAAACCACTTTACAATGCATCAGCAGTTATAATCAGGATTAAAGATTCAGTTTTAGTTGATTTTACGCGAACTGACTTGCAGGGAAGATTTGAGTTCAATAATCTTGAGATTGATACGGTAGAATTGCTAATTACACATCAAAACTTTTTAGATCAGTCTTTTTATATGTTTGGGAGTAAAGAGGCTCATGAGTTTCACGTCCCCAATATCATTCCGCTTGAAAAAACGCATGAAATTAGGGAAGTCGTCATTTTTGCGAGTTCAGAACCAATTTACTATCGAGGAGATACCTTAGTTTACGTCGCAGATTCATTCAATGTAAAGCCAAATGCAGTTGTTGAAGATTTACTTAAAAAATTGCCTGGAGTTGAAGTAGATAAAGATGGGAAGATTAAATCCCAAGGAAAGAATGTGGAGAAAGTACTTGTTGATGGTGATGAGTTTTTTGGTTCTGATCCCTTAATTGCGACTCGAAATTTGGGAGCTCGTTCCATTGAAACTGTTGAAGTGTATGAAAAGGAAAATGAAAATACTTCTGACGGAAGTACGGAAACAATTCAGGTCATGAATTTAAAACTTAAAGACGATGCAAAGAAAGGTTATTTTGGACGGGTTGCTGCAGGAACAGATTTCCAGAGGTTCTATGAAGGTGAAGTATTGGGAAGTGTGTTCAATAAGGACTTGAAAATATCTGTTTTTGGACAGGCAACCAATACGCCAAATTCTGGTTTTGACTGGAATGATATCAATCAATATGGTCTAGACAATGAAAGACAAAGTATTATTGATGAAGATGGAAATTGGACTTTTATAGGTTCTGCACCAAGAGAAGGCCTGCCTCAGTCGTTTAAAGGAGGGTTTTATTTTACAGATAAGATTGGAGAGAAAACAAAAATTGGGGTGAATTACACCTATAACGATAATCAGGTTATTGCAAACTCAAACCAAACTTCTCAATTTTTCTTAACCGACACATCGTATACTACTGATGATGCTTCGTCAAGCCAAAATCGTGTTCAACAGCATGTTGCGAACATTTCATACACTCAAACATTTGATTCTTTGACAACTTTAGAGCTAAAGCCAAGGTTTCAAATGAGTACAAACACTCAAAACAGTGAGTCAACTACTGAATTTTTTGATGAAAATCGTGAGCAGTTTATGCGAACCGATGTGATTAATTCTAATAATTCACAGGAACTATCTTTTTCAAATGTGGCAAAATTGACACGACTGTTTAAGAAGCGATTTAGAAAATTGGAGTTTATCTACCAATTAGATTATAAGGATAACCAACTTGAAGGAACTTTAGAATCTGAGAGTGTTTTATCAGATGGGAATGTATCGTTGCAAAGTGTGAATCAGCATAAGGAAGGATTATTAAAAGGAACAGGTCACATGGCAAGAGCATCGTATCACGAGCCTTTGTCAAAACTGTGGCGACTTGAATTTGAGTATCAATTCAATCAGTACAAGACACGTCAAACACGTTCTTCATTCAACTTAGTTGGAGGAGAGTACACCGAGTTAGATTCGCTATTTTCAAATGATTTTGAGAACACGCAGTTTGTAAATTATGGTGGGTTGTTTGCTCGCTTTGAAAACCCTAAACACATGGTGCGATTTGGAACACGTGTTCGTAACACTCAGTTGGATAATTTTAATTTATTCACAAGCGAATCATTCAAGCAGGATGTGAATAATGTATTGCCACGATTAACGTATAACTTCAAAATGAAGCAAAACAGTCGAATTAATTTTACATATTCAACAGATGCTCAAATGCCTTCGATTAATCAGCTCCAGCCTTTGCAAGACAATAGTAACCCAAACCGTATTGTAGTAGGAAACCCAGATTTAAAACCGACTTATAGCAATACGTTTAGGTTGAATTATCACCTGTTTAAACCGTTGACTGGATTTTATATTTGGACTGGAGCATACTTTAATCACACTGATAATGCCTTTTCAAATTCAGTTACTTTTGATCAGTTTGGCCGCACGATTAACCAAACAATCAATGTGGATGGGAACTACAACGGTAGTTTGTATATGGGAACAGGATTGCCTCTTTATAAGCAAATGTTAAAACTAAATTTGAATGGAAATGCAGCTACAATGTCATACAAAAACTTAATTAATGGATTGGATAATACGACAATCAATAATTCTGTTGGTGTTGGGGCCGAAATCGAATTAGATCGAGACTCGCTCTATTTTAGCCTTGGAGCAAAAATTGATTATAATTCACCAAGAAGTACGTTGAGCATGGGGGCTAACCAGCCTTATTATAACCAAGTATACACGGCATCATTCTCTTGGGATATTTTTTGGAATATCACAGTAGAAACAGATGGTCGTTATGTAATCCAAAGCCAGCGTGCAGAAGGCTTTAATCTCAATTACTTCTTGTGGGATGTGAAAATCAGAAAGAACTTTTTGAAAGACGAAAGTCTTGTGCTGGAGCTTTCAGGTAATGACTTGTTGAACCAAAACATTACGGCTTCAAGGAATATCCAGACAAATGTGATTGTAGATAATCGCACTCAGATTATCAGCCGTTATTTCCTTGTGAAATTAATTTATAATTTCAAAAACAAAATTAAAGTAGACAAAGATGAAGAGTTTTAGTAGAATCATATTACTTATCGTTGCATTAGGGGCTTTCAATGGTTTTAGTCAAATGCATGCTGGAAAGATAACATTTGAGCGGAAAACCAATTTGCACAAAAAATTTCCGGATCAAGAAATGCGTCGCTGGATAGGAGATGATAAGTATAAAATAGATAAATACTTCCTCTATTTCAATGACACGATGAGTATCTTCATTCCTGAAGAGCAGGATATGAATGACAGAAGTAATTGGGCTACAGTTCGCAACAAAGTTATCTCGAATTACAAACAGAATAAACGTTTTAGTTTGTTAAATGTATGGGGAGAAGAAGTCGTAGTTGAGGACACATTGAAAGTACGTACTTATAAAGTCTTGTCTAAAAAAAGGGAAATAGCAGGCTATAGTTGTCAAATGGTTAGGTGGGACAAGGATGATACTACGAGAGTTTATCTTTGGTATACCGACGCAATTTTACCTTCTGTTGGACCTGAGTCATATCTTGGTTTACCAGGGGCCATTTTAGGTCTTGCAACTGAAGATGGCGGCGTTGTCTATTTTGCAACGCAAGTTGAACCTCTTGAGCCCGATTTTGCAGCGATAATGCCAAAATTTAAAACGAATAAGACAAGAACAGAACAGCAAATGATTGATGAACTGTCAGAGAAATTCGCAGGAAACCCCTGGGGGAAATTCGCAATCAAAGAGTTATTTATGTGGTAGGTCTAGTTTAGACATTAGATTAAAGACAAGTGAAATTATAATGTTGATGCGAAAGCAACAACAAACTTTTACAGTGTTTATTATCTTAGTGCCTTGTCTGATAACCTTAAAATGCTTTAGAGTAAGCCTCAGCAGCTTTTTGTTGCTCACTTAAAGTCCAATCATCTGTTGAGGTTGTTTGTAACCAAATATTACCTGACTTTCTGAATACTTGCACTGAGAAACCAAATGCTTCTTGCCACGACTCTTCAAACGAATTTGTTTTGAGATTACCGTGAATGCTAAATTCGGTTTCCGAATCACCTTCACGTAATTCACCAATAGTCAATGATGGATCTAACTTTTTGTTATCAGCTGTACCCTCTCCTTCGTCATGTTTCCCGATGTAAAATTCGAGTTTGAGGTTGCCGAATTTTTCGTTAAATTCTGCCTGAATTTCAGCTAGTGAATGTTTGTTTGTTACAAGAATACTCATAATAAATTGATTTTAAGTTATTCACAAATAACCATCAATTTACTAAAATAAAAGTTGATAAGTGCTGGTTTTCAGACTGATTTTTGTCAGTTTTGACTTTATTTAGCTTTTTCTAATGTAAACGAGAATGTAGAGCCAATATCAATTGTACTACGGACATTAATAGTTTGCCCGTGAGATTCGATAATGTGTTTAACGATAGAAAGACCAAGTCCTGAACCCCCTTCATTTCTATTTCTACTTTTTTCGACACGGTAAAAACGCTCGAATAGTCTAGGTAATTCGGCTTCTTCAATTCCAGCTCCATTGTCTGCAACTTCAATTAAGATTGAGTCTTCCATCGCAAAAAACCGGATAGATGTTTCACCGTTCACATTGCCGTAACTAATTGAATTCTTTATGAGGTTACTTAATACTTGCGCAATTTTACCTCGATCGGCTTTGACAAAAATGGGATCGTACTTTTTGGCAAAATTTAATTTGATATTTTTTTCTTGCGCTAATAAGTCTAGACTTTCCATCACTTCTTTTGCGAGGTCAACTATATCAAAACGTTTTATAAGTAAATTGATGCGATCTGCTTCCAGTTTTGTAATTTGATCCAAATCATCCAAGATACTTGTCATTCTATCTACAGCTCGAGATGCGCGCTCGAGAAAAAGTCGGTTAACTGTTTCGTCTTCCAGACCGCCTTCTAGCAAGGTTAAAACATATCCTTGAATAGAAAATACGGGTGTTTTAAGTTCATGTGCTAGGTTTCCCAAAAATTCGCGTCGAAATGCTTCCTGCTCTTTTAATTTTGAAATTTCTCGGTTCCGCTGATCCAAAAATTCGGATGTTTCCAATGCAGCATTCTGAATAACATCTTTTTTAATATTGAACTTGAAATCGGTTTCTTTTGTGATTTTTCCTTTGCGAATAGTACGGTAAATAAGCTTGATTCTACTATGGATAAATCTTTCTACACTGATAAAATGTATGACAAATGAAACGACTCCTACTATTAACCCGATGATAAGAATGGATGGAGTTGAAAGGTCTTCAAAAAAAATGCTGAATAAAAAAAGTAGTAACCATACAATAATTGTCATTATCGTACTGGTTACCAGTATTATTTGATATGGTTTTATATTTTTCAACTACCCTTTAAACGTATATCCGACACCTTTTATAGTTCGAATATAATCATCTCCTATCTTTTCTCGCAATTTTCTGATGTGAACATCAATAGTTCTTTCTCCAACGATGGTATCATTACCCCAAACATCAGACATTATTTTATCGCGAGTAAAGACATACCCAGGCTTGGAAGTCAATAGAGATAGTAGTTCAAATTCTTTTCTGGGCAGTTGCAATTCTTCGTTATTTATAATCAAAAGAAATCGGTCTCTATCTAATTTAAAATATTCGTTGTCGATAGATGCCGAAGAGAATGACCGATTTTTTCTTCTCAACAAAGCCTCCACTTTGCTGATTAATAGTCTTGGTCGAATTGGTTTAGTGATGTAATCATCTCCACCCGCTTCAAAACCAGCGACCTGCGAATAATCTTCTGTTCGTGCAGTCAAGAATGCAATTAACGGAAGTTCATTCTTCATTTCATTACGCAATACATGACACACCTCAATGCCGTCAACTTCAGGCATCATTACATCTAAAAGGATAAGAGCGGGTTTGATAGACTTAGCCTTCTCTATTCCTTCTCTACCATTCTTTGCCGTTTCAACTTGATATCCTGCTTTAATTAAATTGTACTTTAAAAATTCGAGGATATCCGGCTCATCATCTACTAAAAGAATTGTCTCTTTCATTTTGTCGTTCTTAGTAATGTAAAAAGGGGTTTAGAAATAACCGTCTTTTTGACACTACGAAGCTACACTGGACAGATTTCTTTGCGGTTACAATACAGTTAATGTATTATTAAGGTTATCTGTCCTTATGTTAAGAAATGATTAAGTTTTTGCTTTTGAAAAGAAGTTTTAAGTCTTAATATTGTTGAGTGATAATTGGTAAAACATAGATTTTCAGAGGATTTATGGAAGTAAGTAACTTCAGTATTTTTTGGGTAATAGTTAACAGAAACATTTCAAGCCATTCCGATTGTTCATATCATTGACAATGAATAATAATTTAGATTAATTTTGCTTCTGAATTTGAACCTTTTTAAAACAGAAAAAAATTGAATCTAAATAGTCTCTTATGGAAGAATCTGTTGTAACTAATTCCGGTGGCAAGTTTTCTGTCTTGAAAGGAAAGATTAAAACACGTACCATCGTGTTGAATATTTTTGCGGAGTTTATCGCTTCAATTTTATTTTCTATTCTCTATTTTATCTTTATTAGCAGATATATTTCGCCTAACTTTAAAATAGACTATTTCACACTTTCTTATGGAGTTGGTTTAGCTTATTTTGCTGCGGTTTACATTCCTTTTCACACGTATAGAATTCACGTCATTCCCTTTATTACCATAATTACGGCATTGCGTAAGAAGCAACTAAAATTCTTCTGGTATAAGATTCCTGCACAAATTTTAGGAGGACTAGTGGGGGTACTTCTTTTCTCTTTTGTAAATGCTGAGACTACGCATGTTGATGTACATGATTTACATATTATCGAGTATTCAAATCCATGGATGACGGCATTTATAAACTTTATTACAGCAGGAATTCTGTGTTATGGATTCTTTATAATCCGTGTATTCTTTAGAAAAAGAAAAATTTCAGGAACCATATTAATGGGTTTATTGATTTCTGTAATTTTCGCCATTACAGGTTTGATGGATGGAGTCTCAGCACTTAATCCTTTTGGGATTTTATTTAACGATATTTTGAGTGATAAAGCGTTTTTTGAGCAACCATGGTATTATTCAATATTGGTACATGTAATTGCCCCACTTTCGGCAACGCTACTTGTTTACTTTAGATTAAAGTCTTCGTTATCAGAAAATGGAGAAACAGATAAGGTTATGCCGCTGAATGAGAAAATAATGAAGAATTACGATATTTAAAATAGTGATATGAGTAAATTGAATTTAGGATCAGTAATTCTAGGAGAAAGACGCTACCAATCATTAGTTCTTTTTGGACTTCAAGAGCGTACTTTTTTACGACTTTTAGCGTTTTTCTTAGTGCTTTCTGCGGTACTTTATCCTTATCCGAAATTAGCTATGTGGCTAGGATTCATGCTTGCAGGATATTCTGCAATTGCAAATGATTCAATCCAAACCATCGGAACGTTCATTTCTTCCAATTCAGAACAGAAGTGGTGGAAATTGTGGTTGTATATCGGTGGGATCTTCGTGGGAACAGTACTTTATAGTTGGATTGTATACGATGGTGACGTGACTTATCAACGACTTAGTTCACCAGAATTTTCTGAGTCACCAACCAGTTTTCACTTCCTTCAAATAGCCGCACCGATAGTTTTGTTGCTTTTGACTAGGCTTAAAATGCCTGTGTCTACCACATTCATGCTTATTAGCTGCTTTAGTGCAAGTTCTTCAGGAATCTTTAGTGTGACACAAAAAAGTCTCTTTGGATATGGGTTGGCTTTTGTTGTGGCAATGGTGGTATGGTATGCATTGTCAGGATTGATAAAACGCATCACAAGTGGAACGCCGCACCCAGCATGGCGTATTTCACAATGGTTAATCAGTGGATGGCTGTGGAGTATATGGATTACTCATGATGCAGCAAACATTGCCATTTTCTTAAACAGAAAATTAACAACGCTTGATTTTGTCATATTTGCCTCGTTTATCTTTTTTGGACTTGGACTTTTATTCTATTTAAGAGGAGATAAAATTCAGAAGATAATCACTGAGAAATCTGATACGGCTGATGTGCGATCGGCAAGTATTATAGATATTGTTTATTTGTTAGTATTGTTCGTTTTTAAAGAATGGAGTAACATTCCAATGAGTACCACGTGGGTTTTCCTTGGTCTAATTGGAGGTCGAGAGCTTGCCATGCAGTTTTCAAAAAATGCCGAAACGAATCGAAGTATATTGAGTACGCTTAAAATGATTGGTCGTGATATTATGTTTGCGACGATAGGATTGCTGGTTTCAGTAATTATAGCTATTGCAGTAAATCCAAATATTCAAAAAGAACTTTCTATTTATTTTGGTTGGGAGTAACCCCATCATTCATCATTATTGATAATAAAACCCCCGTCAGATGCAGTTCTGATGGGGGTTTTGCTTTACGTGATATTTTGCTCGTGTAAACAATGTTTAATAAGAACATAACATTAATGAAATAGTGAAATAACAACATGCCCCTAGCTTTGCACTAAACAATTTAAAGAAAGTTATGAAACTAGAATTTAAAACTATTGCAGCTGTACTTTTAATCGGAGCGACAGCAATTACGACTACTTCTTGTAAGAAAGAAGGGTGTACAGATCCAACAGCTACTAACTACAGCGAGAAAGCGAAAAAAGATGACGGATCTTGTGAGTATGAAGCAGCAGAAGGTACTGTGAACAAATCGGGAGCTTTAACTGCAAACGAAACATGGACTGCAGATAAGATTTGGGTACTTCAAGGTAAAGTGTATGTTCCAAATGGAATTACATTGACTATTCAACCAGGAACGATTATTAAAGGAGCAGAGGGCCAAGAATCTTTAGCTTCTGCTTTAGTAGTTCAACGAGGTGGGGTTTTATTGGCAGAAGGTACTGCTGATGCTCCAATTATCTTCACTTCAATTTTGGATAATATTCAAATTGGTCAAACTGAAGGGACAAATTTAACTAGAACAGATAATGAGAAATGGGGTGGAGTTGCAATCTTAGGACGTGCACCTATTTCAGCTCAGTCAGGTGATACGGAAACAAATCTTGAAGGAATTCCTGCTGGGGATGGTCAAGGTTTATATGGTGGAACTAATTCAGCTGATTATTCTGGAAAATTGGCTTATATCTCAATTCGCCACGGTGGTATCTCTATCGGTGAAGGTAATGAGTTAAATGGATTGACTCTTGGTGGAGTAGGTTCTGCAACTGAAATTTCAAACATCGAAATCTATGCGACATTGGATGATGGAATTGAATGTTTTGGAGGAACTGTAGATATTACAAATGCACTTGTGTATTACCAAGGTGATGACGGAATTGATTTGGATATGAATTATTCAGGTACAATTGAGAACTTCATTGTAATTCACGGTGACGGAATCGGAACTGATGAAGGTCTTGAAATCGATGGCCCAGAAGGAACAACATATACAACAGGAATGTTTACTCTTCGCAACGGACTTGTAAAATCAGATGGATCAACTGACGGTACTCCTGCTGACTTTAAAGATAAAGCACAAGGAACGATTGAAAATGTAACATTTGATTACACTTCGGTTGGAGGAAAAGCAATTAAAATTCGTGCAAAATACGATGCTGCATGTGCTCAACAAGCAGACGCATTGACAAGATTATTGAATGATGATTTAGTTTTCACAAATTGTGCAATTGCAAATACGATTTCTGTTTATCCAAGTACTGCTGGAGTATGCCCAACAGAGTTGGCTGCTGATCAAGCTGCGGCAGAAATGAAAATTAATGGTGCAGGTACAGGTCACACAGTAAACACATCTGTTTTTGCTTGGACTTGTGCAGCAAAAAGAGGTCAACTCTAAGAAATGTGTTTTAGAATAAAAAAGTAAAATTATGTATAAACCCCGAGACTTTTGGTCTCGGGGTTATGTCGTAGAAAATTAGCTAGCTATGTTAAAGTCATTTTCAACAATTTTATTTATTTGCATCGGATTAATGTCATTCGGTCAAGGTAAAGGGTTTTTACGCGGTAATATCGCGGATGGAGAAGAGGGAGGCCCTTTGTATGGGGCTACTGTGCGTGTAATTGAATTGACCGGAGTTGGAGCCATATCCGATTTTGATGGTAATTTTTCATTACAATTGGATCCTGGAAAATATACAGTAGAGGTGTCATTTGTGGCATACCAACCTCAAGTATTTAAAGAATTAGAAATTAAACCTGGTGAAACATCGGTACTTGATATCGTGCTCACTAGTAAAACACTTGCGGTAATCGAAGTGGTTTACGAAAATCGTCGTCAAGATTCTGACGTAGCTGTATTAATGGAGAGAAAAAATGCAGCTGTTGTTTCAGATGGTCTGTCTTCACAATCTTTTCGTAAAGTAGGTGATTCTGATTTATCAGGCGCAATCAAGCGTGTTACGGGTGTAACAGTTCAAAATGGAAAGAATGTTTATGTTCGCGGTCTTGGAGATCGTTATACAATGACGACACTTAATGGGATGATGATTCCTGGTCTTGATCCTGATGGGAATTCAGTTCAATTGGACATCTTTCCTACAGCGGTTCTTGAAAATGTATCTGTTTACAAAACGTTTTCGCCTGATCTCTATGGAGATTTCACAGGTGGTTTAGTTAACGTAGTGACGAAAAAATTCCCAGAGAAAAAAACAACTCAAATTGGAGTTGGTATCGGTTTTACACCTGGAATGACTTTCAACAAGGATTTCATTCTATATGACCGAGGAAACCTTGATTGGGCAGGATTTGATGATGGCTCACGAAAATTAGGTTTTAATCCAACAATGAAGATTCCTGATGAGGTAATGGCGGATCCTGTATTGGAAGAAGTTACTCGTTCATTTAATCCTCAATTAGGTGCAGTATCAAAAACGGCATTGCCGAGTGGTTCTTTTTCAGTTTATCATGGTAATCAGGTAAACAAGAATGATAATTTAACATTGGGATACAATGTAGTGTTGAACTACTCCAATGAGCATGTTTTTTATCGTGATTTTCAATCTAACGAGTATTTAAAGGATAATGATTTATCACAAAATGAGTTAGTGAAAAATGTTACTCGACTTGGAGATGTAGGTAAGAACAACGTGTTACTTAGTGCGTTGATCTCTGGTTCGATGAAGACTGATAAAAGTACAATAACAGCTACAGTTTTAAATGTACAAAGTGGGGAGTCTGCTGCTGCACAACGTATTAATCAAGATTTTAACCAAAACCAAGCAACGTTAGTTGAGGACGTGTTGACTTATACATCAAGAACATTAACTTCTTTTCTTTTGGGTGGTAACCACAAGTTTAAAGCATTTGAGTTGGAATGGAACAACGCATTTTCATATTCACGTGTAAATGATCCTGATTTTAGAGAAACACGGATTTCTATAACAGATGGTGATACTACATTGAGTACAGGAAACGGTTCAGGAATCGATCGTTTTTGGCGTAACTTGAGTGAATTCAACGAGAACTTGAAAATTGATGCTAAAATTCCAATCGGAAAAAATAAAAAAGCATTTATTAAAACTGGTGTATTAGCTGCTTTGAAGTTTCGTGACTTTAATGTGTATTCATTCAAACACAGAAGAAACAACTTGAATGAGATTGAATTAGACCCTAACTGGTTCTTACAAGATGATCAAATTTGGTCTGCAGACCCAGAATCAAATAATTACCGAAATGGTACATACACAATAGGGAACTATCAACCAGCGAACAATTATTCGGCACGCCAGAATGTATTTAGTGGATATGTGATGGGACAACACTCAATTTGGAAAAAATTAAAGTTAGTATATGGTGTGAGAGTTGAAAAAGTGGATATGTACTATACAGGAGAGAACAACCTAGGAGATGTAGTTTACAGAGATGAGAATACAATGAATGAGCTGAATATTTTACCATCTGTAAACATTGTGTATGGTGTCACAGAGAAAATTAATCTTCGTGGTGGTTATAATCAAACAGTTGCTCGTCCGTCTTTCAGAGAAAAATCAATTGCTCAAATTTATGACCCGATAACAAAGCGTACATTTATTGGTAATATCGATTTGGAACAAACAAATGTAGCTAATTACGATTTGCGTTTCGAGTACTTTATGACACCACTAGAAGTGTTTGCCGTTTCTGTTTTTTATAAGCAGTTTGATGGTCATATTGAAATGGTGTCTTTCCCTACTCAACCGGATAACATCAAGCCTAGAAATTCGGGTAATGCTCAATTAGTAGGTGCAGAAGTAGAATTTCGTAAGGCATTTGCAAAGGAGTCAAGATCTAAGTTTTTCAGTCGCTTTTTCTTCAACATGAATGCTTCAATAGTGCAGTCTTATGTTGATCTACATAGCGTTGAAGTTGATGGTGAAATAACTGAATATCAATTGCGTGAAAACAATTTGAGAGATGGTGAGACTTTGGGTCGTTACCGTGCAATGACAGGACAATCTCCTTATGCAATAAATGCAGGGATTTCGTATGAAATTCCAGAAAGTCAAACGAGTATATCATTGGCGTATAATGTTCAGGGAGAACAATTGAATATTATTGGTTCGGGACGTGTACCAGATGTTTACACAGTTCCTTTCCATAGTTTAAACTTCAATGCATATAGAAGCTTTGGTAAGAAAGACCGTTCGAGGTTGACATTAACTGTATCAAACATTCTAAATGAAGATATTACGATGGTGTACAAGTCGTATGGTGCAGAAAGCCAAATTTTTACAACGTATAAGCCAGGAGTAGGAATAGGACTCAAATACACTTATTCATTCTAGTTTTTGAAATTCATAACTTCATAGAAACAAAAAACGGAAAGCTTAATGCTTTCCGTTTTTTTATGTCAATTAAATACTATTTTACTCCTCAAACTTATACCCAACTCCCTTTACCGTTTTGATATACTGGTCGCCAATTTTTTCGCGTAATTTTCGAACATGTACATCAATGGTTCTATCACCAACAACGATATCAGTACCCCAGACAGATTCCAATATGAAATCGCGTTCAAACACACGCCCTGGTTTGGAGTGTAAAAGAGCAAGTAGTTCAAATTCTTTTTTAGGCAACTGTAGTTCTTCACCATTTAACAAAACCAAATAGCGTTCACGATCAATTACGAGACCATCTTGTTTTGTTTTTTCGCTAAAACCAGTTATTTTTCGTCTTAAAATTGCATTGATACGACTGATTAAAACTTTTGGTTTTAATGGTTTTGTAATATAATCATCTGCCCCAGCTTCTAGCCCTGCTATTTGACTATAATCTTCGCTCCGCGCAGTTAAAAAACAGATTAATGTGTTCTCTAAACCTGGAGTGTTTCGAATTCGCTCACAAACCTCTATTCCATCCATATTGGGCATCATGACGTCCAATAAAATAATGTCAGGTTTAAAAGAGATGGTTTTTTCTATTCCTTTCTCTCCATCTTCAGCTACTTCTACTTCAAAATCTTCTTTAGTTAGGTTGTATGAAATTATATCTCTGATGTCTTGTTCGTCATCTATGACTAAAACTTTCGGTTTGTTCATGATTACATTTTTGTGTTATAAAGATACGAACTCTTGTTCATTTTTGATAATGTTTATTTATCGCAACCTCATCCACTTGACGTTCAGCGCTTTTTGAAAGTAAGTCAATATACCAAAAAATACGATAAATAATACTGCGCCAAAGATAGCTTCTGTAAAACTCAAACTATGTTCGAACCAACTTCGAATTCCAATTCCTATCACAGCTCCATAAAGCAAAATGACATGAAGCACATATATTGTCAATGTGTTTTGTCCCATTTTCAAGAGTATCATATCGGGCTTTAAGAGTTTTTCTAGATAAATTAATAGTGAAATAAATAGAGTTATGTACATGAGCTGTGTAAGTACATACTGACTGTTTAAATACATCAATTCTGAGTGTGTTAAGTATTCTACAAATTGCATCACCCATTTCATGAATTGAAGTATAATTAGACAAGCCGTTGCGAGAAGCAGTGGAAACCACCTTCCTTTTATAACAGTTCTTTTTTGATATAAAAACGAGCCAAGCGCTGCACCAACTAATATATAGCTCACCCAAGGTACAAGAGGAAAAATTGAATTTGGGCCTTTAAGTACATTCTGAATGATGACAGGTGATTCAGAAGGGAAGTAACCCTCAATTGATGTGATATATACACTTAAAATTAAAAATGAAAAGGCGAAAAACAAATAGGAAATTACCGAATTAAGTTTAAGGGTCTTGATAAATAACACATATATAAAAATTAGTATGATAAGCCCCAATCCTATGCTATTTAAGACATGAAAAGCAAAAAATCGCTCATTCAGTTTGCCCGCTAAGTAATAATCAATATTTGACACATTTAATTGGAGTAGATACCCAATAATTATTAATGCCACAGCTCGTTTTAAGCCTTTAATTACCCTGATGTTTTTGTAGAAGGGCATTTCATGCATTTTCATCAATGTAAATGCAAATACCATTCCTGATACTGTGAAAAACAAGGGAGCTGTAAATCCTCTCAACATAAGCCAAATTGAGAAAGTAAGATTCTCATTTGAATGAGTTGAACTAGTCAAAAGATCATAATCTTCAAGTGTAAGTGATATAAAATGCCCTTGAAGCATCATAATGATTGCAATACCTCTGGCAAAATCTATAAAGTGAATACGATTTGATTTTTTTTGTGTCAAAATATGATTCTGTTTCAACTAAATTTGAGAATTATTATGCGAAGTTAACGAATATTAATTACTCGGATATGAGCTTTAGATTTCAATTTTTGTTCAAATTACCTGTCAATTGGTTCATAATTTTAGGCTAATATCATAATCCTATTTTTTTCAATTCAACAGATTATTATTTAGAATGACGATAAATAAGCCTTAGAAATCGTCTAAATACTATAAATGTTAGACAACTATTTTTGAGATAGTTAAAAAAGTCGTTAGAATTGAATTCTCATTTAAGAGAGTTTGTAAAAAAATGTTAATATTCATTGTAGAAAGAATAAAACTACTTATCTTTGTCACAGTAGTAGTAGGTTAGGTTGATTTGAACAAGAGCTAGGACGCCCGTCCTCAGCTCTTGTTCTGTTTTAAGGGAGTTCCTATCGTAAGATTTCAGGTGTTTCAATCACATTACTTTCGTTCAATGCTCGATCAATCAATTTGATTTTATACATAATAGTATCGCTATCTGAAGAAAAGGGGTTAAAATAACTTGGTTCCAGCAATACTTCAATCGTTCCTTTCAGAGATTTAGGTTCTTGTTGATTGGTAAAAGGTTTTATTCTGTATGTGAAAAGTATGGTGTCGCCATTTAAGGTTGTACCTGGTTTCCATCCAAGATTATCGTCTTTCTCCCAATATTCTACGTAGAGATTGTAGTAATAATAGGATTCAATATTGTACGGAGATGAGATTTCTTCGTCTCTGAGCCCGATATCACCATCTCCGTCTGTAAATTCAAAAATAAGACGAGCAGAATCACCTAAAACCTGAAAATCAGTATAAGTAATGTTTGGGATAACTGGGTAGTCCTCCTCTTTAAAGCAGGAAACCATTACCGACAGAATGAGAACCAATAGAATGTATGAACTTCTTCGCATGAATACAATTTGAATACCTAAATTTACATAATCATTTTTAATGTATGTCTGAATATACTCAAATACAAAATCGAATTTTTCAAATTTCTTCTAATGATGAGTTTGAAAGTGTAGCATTGGAGATATTTAAACTGCAATTTGAACATGTTTCTGTATATCGAAATTACTGTGAGCTAATTGGTCGAACTAATCCAAAAACGCTCGAAGAAATCCCTTTTTTGCCAATTCAGTTATTTAAAACACACAAAGTAATTCATGATGATTACAGTGCGGAAACTTCTTTTTTAAGTAGTGGTACAACCGGAATGGTAAGGTCTGAACATCATGTTGCTGACCTTTCGATATATTCTAAGAGTTTTTCGCTGTGTTTTGAGCAATTTTTTGGTAAAATTAAAGGAAAGGTAATTCTTGCGCTTTTGCCGAATTATCTTCAGCAGGGCTCCTCAAGCTTGGTTTATATGGTTTCGGAATTGATTCAAAAAAGTGATCACCCACTTTCAGGGTTTTATTTAGATGACACAGATAAGTTGATTTCAGTAATCTCAGAAGCAAAAGCACAGCAGCAAGAGGTTATTTTATTTGGTGTATCATACGCTTTATTGGATTTAGCTGAGAAGAACGTAGAATTTTCGGGAGTTCGTATCATTGAGACTGGAGGAATGAAAGGGCGACGAAAGGAAATGGTTAAAGAAGAATTACACCAAGTTCTTTCTGAAAAATTCAATGTTCCAGTAATTTCGTCTGAATATGGGATGACAGAATTACTTTCTCAAGCATATTCTTTTGAAAAAGGCATTTTTCAGACTCCTTCGTGGATGAAAATATTGATTCGCGACTCGGAGGATCCTTTCACTTGGTTGGAAAATGGAAAAACAGGTGGGATTTCTGTAATAGATTTAGCAAACTTATATAGTTGTTCATTTATCCATACTCAAGATTTGGGCAAAATATCCGCTGATGGATTCGAAATAATTGGTAGATTTGATAGTAGTGATATTCGTGGCTGTAATTTGTTAGTGAACAATTAAGGTACGATATTTGCAAAAGAGGTTTTTAAAATAGTATAATGATGAAGAATTTGTTTTTTCTTTCGATTTCGGCATTACTTTTAGTATCATGCGCAACAAAAGTTCCTTACACGGATAAAATTCGTGAAGAGTTTGAGTTAGATGAAAAACGAATCAAGAAGGTTCAGTTTTTTACATCAAGTGAAATAATTATGTACAGAGGGTCAAGTTCGGGATCTAAAGGCACTCAAGATGGAGGTGTTTTAGTTGAGAGTAGCCATAGCAAAGAAGATCGAATTATCATTCCACCTCGCACAAAATGTGTGGTAGAAAAAATGGGAGAGAACGGAGAATTATCCATTCGATTTGAATCAGGAGCAAATCGCTTTTTAGTATTCAAAACACGTTCAAATGGCAACAATCGCTATTATTTAGACGCCATTTGGAAAGATGGAAAAGGTGAGATTAACTATGCAAATGAGTTGTATATGGCGACAAGTGTGAGTGGGAATGCTTATCTCTTGGTTCAGATTAAGAAACTTCAACGAACTCAACGCCAAGATCGTATTGTGAAGGGGGTGAAAATATAAAGACAAAAATTTATCGTAAAATAGAAAAAGGTCAATTCACATTGACCTTTTTTTCATATAATGAATTTTGAAAAACCTTAATCTTTCGTTATAATATGTTTCCACTCGGGATCACTAAGAATTCGAGTAAGCTTTAAATTCACTTTTCCGTTTACACTTTTCACTTGTACTTTTCCTATTCCTTCAGCGTAAATTGATTTCGCGATTGATGAATTCATTTTTTCTTTTTTATTTTTCGTGTCAATCGCATACGTTTTAATAGTGTCTAAAACAGTTATAGTTTTAAGTTTATTGTCATTCCATTCAAACGTACCTTTTTCATCCGTAAGCGTTCGTCTGTTGTCAAAATGAAACGCAATTGTATCAATATTGGATGGGAAAGTAGATGAGAAATGGCTAGTTCCAAAGAAAGGAAAGAAAGAAGAATCTCGAACTTCTGCATTATATAAATCTCCACGGACACCAACTAAGTGATTATATACATTCAAGTTCTTTTCGTACACAAGTTCTATCGTTTCTGTCAATTTGAAATTACCATTGTAGCGCTCAATCCAAAGGTGTTTTCCGAGCAAAGTATCTTCAGTTGTAAAAACGCGTTCAAAAACTTCAAACATGGGGTTTATACTATCTTGATAGACATAAATTTTTGGTTCATTGTTGAACGGATAGAAAAAAGCCAAGTTGTCATTGTTCTCGAGGGTTTGTTTAGTTTCATCAGTGCAACTTGCAATAAGTAAAATCAACGCAGCTATAGCAATAATTCTCATAAATCAATTTTAAGGCAAATGTACAAACCTATTTTAATTTTTTGCAAAAATAAAAGCTGCCTCAGTTGAGACAGCTTTATAAAATTCGAGTTAATTATACTAGTCAATAGATCCGACAACTCGTTTCATGAATTCGTTGAGGGCTTCTTTTTTAGGCTTTCCGTTTACTATTTCACGGTGAACTTCAACAGCACCAGAGAAGTTTGATAACAATTCTCCAATCACATCTAATTCCTCGTCTTTAATTCCCGGAGCTTCAATCAGAAACTCCAAAGTTTCCATTGTTTCATTTACATAATCCTCATCGTTTTGCTCGATGAATTCGACCATGTGCTTAATTATTGGCAACCTCATTGACTACTTCTTGAATGGTTTCTAATTTATTTCCTTGCGCTTGTTTTATCAAATTACCATCAATAAACCCTGCAAAAGTTGGCAAATTAGAAACATCAGCAAATTTTCTCGAGTTTGGCAGTTTTTCCGCATCAACATAGAAAAATTCGATATCTAGATGTTCATCTGCCAATCTTTTGAATTTTGGTTTTGTGATTTTACAATTTCCACACCAACCTGCACCATATTGAACCATAACTTTCTTGTTACTCGAAAGAATTTGGTCTAATGTATCTTCTGTTAATTCGGTAAACATAATTCTTAGTTTTTGCTAAAATATTCTGCAACTCCATTGCGCGTAGCATTCATTGCTACTTTTCCTTCTTCCCAGTTTGCTGGACATACTTCACCGTGAGTTTGAACGTGAGAGTATGCATCAACTAGACGAAGATATTCATTTACGTTACGACCAACCGGCATGTGGTTAATAGACTCGTGGAATACAGTTCCTTTCTCGTCAATAAGGTAAGTAGCGCGGTAAGTTACATTATCTCCCTCACTTCCATTCTCATCAAACAAATCGAAATCAAGAATATCAAGTTCCATTGCAAGTTCACGAGTTGTGTCAGCAAGGATTGGAAACTTAACTCCTTCAATTCCCCCATTGTCTTTTGGCGTATTCAACCATGCAAAGTGAACCTCAGCTGAATCACAAGACGCACCAATAACAAGCGTATTGCGTTTTGCAAATTCTGCAGATGCTTCTTGGAATGCGTGAATCTCAGTTGGGCATACAAATGTGAAATCTTTAGGATACCAGAATAGAAGCACTTTTTTATTGTTCTCAACTGCTTTTTTTAATACATCAATTTTGAATGTATCTCCCATTTCATCCATTGCGTTTACTGCGATTGTCGGGAATTTTTTACCTACTAAACTCATAGTTTATCGTTTTTAATTTATTATTAATTACTACTTCTGTTTTATATTAACGACACAAAGATAGTCACATTAAAAGCATAGTCTACATCAATTTGTTTTATAATGCTATAGAATTTGTCAATGATTATTTGGAGGTAAAAAAAACACCGTTCAGAATGTGTTCCAAACGGTGTTATATGTTTCTTTTAGTGAGACTAGTTCGCAATCACTTGTTTAGTGGCTTGAAGAATTTCTTTAGTGTCGACATCGTAAACATAAATAATGAAATGCATGTTGTCGATTTCTAATCCTTCAGGAATTCCATAAGAATAGTTTTGAAGAATTTTTTCGTTTGCACCAAGTGCTCCAGTATAAAGAGGGCGCCCCCAAGCTTGATTATCGATACTTCCCAAATGCTTGTTTTCGTGAACGTAATCAGGA
>CAYUQU010000039.1:0-28446 GCA_964447015.1 uncultured Flavobacteriales bacterium | reverse complement strand
AATCTTATATAAAGTTTTCATAGTAGTGTATTTTGAAAGAAATTAATTGGATTTTAGTAATGAGTTTATTCTGAAAGATAAACTATGGTTTCAGATTCTTTAATCTGTATAGCGTTTTTAGGCATTACTTTAATCCTAATGTAGGGGCTTACTTGAATAAACTCTTCAGCTGATATTCTTTCGTGAACAGTTTTAATTTGTTTCAATAAATCAAGTCCAATAGATGGTTTACTTCTAGTGTTGATCATTTGTACTTGCACATAACCTTTTAGTTCTTCCTTGAGTATTTCATACTCTTTTCTAATTTCCTCAGTAGTGTTTTGAGCGTAAGTGTTGTTGAACAAAAAAAAAGATAATAATACTGTTAAAGTTAAAGCATATTGATACTTCATAATATAAGTAGTTTTGTAGAATTTAAAAGGCAGACGAATAACTAGCCTAAAAGGTTGCAAGGGAGTGAAATAAAAAAGGCTGATTCTTAAGAATCAGCCTGTACTCAAAATTAAATTTTTCCGGCCAGAGCTTCCGAAACATTTATTACATGGTCACCTACTTTTTCGCAAGATGAAAACAAGTCGTTAAAAATCATACCTGACTTTATGTTGTAATCTGCACTTTCCATATTTTCTAAATGGATGCTGCGGAGTTCGTCTCGTTTTAGATTAATTTTTTCTTCAAGCATTACTGCTGATTTTAAGTCAACTTGACTTTTTTCAACCTGTAGATTGTTAACCATAACCTCAAATGCCTCATCAAGCAAGTCTAGCATTTCCAATAACCCTTGACGTTGTTGAGGACTAAACCATATTTTTCCATCAGATTTACGTTCGATTGTTTTTGAAATTTGATAGAAGATATCACCAATTCTCTCCAAATCATTCGCCATACTATTTAACGCGCGAATTTCCTGTGAGTTTTCCTGCGTCAATTCACCTTCTGACACTTTATTCAGATATTGCGCTATTTCAATTTCAACACGGTCAGTTATTTCTTCGTATTTCTGCACTTTTTCTAAATGACGATAAAATACTTTTTTGTCAGGGTCTGTGAGAAGTGTTCTAGTGAATTTTGACATTCTACTTGTTATCTCACCAAATTTCGACACTTCTTTTTTCGCTTCATAAATCGAAATGTCAGGTGTGTCAACGATGTTATTTCCAATAAATTCAAGTCTAAATTCTTCGTCAATTTTTCCTTTTGACTTCACTGTTCGTTCAACTAATTTAACAAGTTGAGGTACGAACCAAATCAAAACTAGAACATTAATAGTGTTAAATACAGTATGAAGAACAGCGACTCCAATAATTCCTAATTCTGGACTTTTAGAATCCCACACTTCATTACTAATTAGGCTTACCAAAGCACCAACAAAATCTAGAAAAAATGGAAAGATCAATACTGCCCAACCAACACCAATTACATTAAAGATAGAGTGAACTCTAGCCGAACGTTTTGCATGAACATTCCCCACAAGAGATGCTAACTCTGCAGTAATTGTTGTCCCAATATTTTCTCCAAGAACCATTGCTCCAGCAACTTCAAACGGAATAATCCCCTTTGCAACAAGCGTCATTGTCAAAATCATTGCGGCAGTTGAAGATTGAACCACAATTGTAATAAGAGCTCCTATGAAGACAAATAGGATTGTACTCATAAAGGAAGGGTCTCTATATGTATCAAAGAATTTAACAATTTCGGAGCCTTCATTCAATTCAGGCACAACTCCTTTAAGGAAACTCAGTCCTAAGAAAATAATAGAGAAGCCAATAACCGCTTGTGCAATAGCTTTTGTTTTACCTCTATTGATGAATATCAACGGAAAAACCAGAGCAATAAGTATAAGAGAAGCATTGTCAATTCCAGCCTTGAAACCAACTAAAAGTACAAGCCAAGCCGTAATAGTTGTTCCGATATTAGCTCCCATCATAACCCCAACTGATTCACGTAGAGTCATAAGACCTGCATTCACAAAACTCACGGACATGACAGTTGTAATGGATGAACTTTGTACGATAGAAGTGATTCCGAATCCTGTTAAAACGCCTTTAAATCGATTGGAAGAAATTGAACGAAGCCAATTTCGAAGTTTTGTACCTGCTGTTTGTTGAAGGCCTTCAGACATTATTTTCATTCCATAAACAAAAAGTCCGAGCGCTCCAATTAGTATCATTAATCTAATAATACCCCACGAACGCTCTGTTTCTGTTTTTGCTCGGTACGACCAAATAGGCTCTGCCAATGAGTTATCTAATTTAGTTAATCCAATTTTAACCTTATATTTTTGATCTCCTGATAACCCACTAATTTCATGATTTAATGTGTTAATAGGTAGGGTTTCACTGTAAACCCAGTCGGCACCTTTGTTCTCTTTGTTGCGACTTACCTTTTTGTGGGCAACAATAACACCATATTCATTAAGTTGATCTAAAATTTCATAGTTCAAAGTCCATTGGACATTAATTATATCCTCATGCGTAAGAAGATTGATGTTGTGAAAAACATCGGCATCTTGTACTAGTATATCAGATTCAATGTCTTTTGAGTTTTCAGATGAAGGAATAATTTCTTTAATAGTGTCTTGAGCAAAACTAGAATTTGTAGTTGTTATCAAGAAAAATAGAACAAACGACCAAGTAATTTTTGTCATGACATGAAATTATATTAATCAGCAAAGTTACACTCCAGAAACAAATCTCAATTTCCCTCAATGTTATCAAAATGTTAAGTTAATTAGTTGATTTGTGAATCTTTTACTTCAAGAGGGGTGGTGATCGTAATGATCTGTTAGATAGTTAAATAAGTCTGGCATTGGGTTCTTGTCAAGTGTTTTTTATGTTACGACTAAGTTAAGAATTAATTACGGATGAGTTAAGTTGTGTTAATTGAATATTAAAAAAATCATCTTTGCGCCATCAAAATAATTATAATGGAAATTTATAAAGTGGCTCAAATCGCAAGAGTAATTGTTTTTACATCTATAGTTTGTTTTTCAAGTGGGTTTATGCATGCTCAAAAAGACACTGTATCTGTAATGAAGGAAAAGAACGAGCGCGAAATGATTGCTCCTGTAGCTCCAATTGAGTTTGATCCAAATGCTAAATGGTATAATAGATTTAGCATTAGAGGTTATGCTCAGGTGCGTTATAATAGATTATTTGAAACGAATCCTAACTTGGGCTGTGACCAATGTGATAAATCTTGGGGTAACAATGGAGGTTTTTTCTTGAGACGTATTCGTATTATTTTTTACGGTCAAATTCACCCTCGTGTTTATTTTTATATCCAACCCGATTTTGCTAGTTCATCAAGTTCTTCAAATCTTCATTTCGCTCAAATTAGGGATGCGTATTTTGATGTTGGTCTTGATAAAGACAACCAATTCAGATTTAGAATAGGACAAAGTAAGGTGCCTTTCGGTTTTGAGAATATGCAGTCGAGTCAGAATCGTTTGCCTTTAGATCGTAATGATGGTTTGAATAGTGCGTTATCCAATGAGCGTGATTTGGGAGTGTTTTTCTATTGGGCGCCGAAGAAAATACGCAAACGTTTTTCAATGCTTGTAAGAGAAGGGTATAAAGGAACTGGAGATTATGGAGTGGTTGGACTAGGTGTTTACAATGGACAGTTGGCAAATAAGCCAGAGTTGAATAATGATGTGCATGTTGTAGCTAGAGTTTCATATCCTTTTGAAATAAAAAGTCAAATTTTTGAACCAGGAATTCAGGCATATACCGGAGACTACACGATGCCAGGAAGCAATGTTTCGGCAGGTGTTGGACACAAAGATGATTTGACTTATTTAGATCAGCGGGTCGCATTGACAACGGTTTTATACCCACGACCAATTGGTTTTCAAGCTGAGTATAACATAGGAAGAGGACCTGAGTTTAATAAAGCAACGGACTCAATTGAAGTAAGAAGTTTACAAGGTGGTTATATTACAGTGAATGCACGAATCAAAATGGGAAACCAGTTTCTTTACCCATTTGTTAGAATGCAGTATTATCATGGTGGTAAAAAGCACGAGTTAGATGCGAGAAGCTATCGTGTAAATGAATATGAAATTGGTATAGAATGGTTGCCTTACAAGAATTTTGAGATAGTTGCGATGTACACTTTTTCAAGTAGACGTTACGAAGATTTTCAATTAAGAGACAATTTCCAAAAGGGAAGTTTGTTGAGGCTTCAGTTACAGGTAAATTTCTAAGGAAATATAAGATGTGAATGACAAATACTGATTTGTCATTCACATTTTTCAAATTAATCTCTAATAAAACCTAATCGTCTTTCGACAGCTGCAATCATTTTGTCGGCAATATCCTTACCTGTAGCTCCTTCAATCCCCTCTAAACCTGGAGAAGAATTCACTTCTAATAATAAAGGTCCGCGATGTGAACGGATAATATCAACGCCTGCACAGTGTAAATTCAATACTTTTGAAGCCTTTAATGCCATTCGTTTTTCCTCTGCAGTAATGCGAACAGTTGAAGCTGTACCTCCTTGGTGAATGTTTGCGCGGAATTCACCTTTTTGTGCTTGTCGCATCATCGATGCAACCACTTTGCCGTCTACAACAAAACAGCGGATGTCTTTACCATCTGACTCTTTAATAAACTCTTGAACCAAGATATTGGTTTGAAGACTTTTGAATGCGTTTATGACCGATTCTGCTGCTTTCTTGGTTTCTGCTAATACAACACCTTTTCCTTGGGTGCTTTCTAGCAATTTGATAATTAAGGGCGCATCATTGACCATGTGAATAAGGTCTTTTGTGTCAGATGGAGATTTTGCAAAACCTGTAATCGGTATCGAGACACCGTGTTTAGCCAACAATTGTGAAGCAAAGAGTTTATCACGTGATTGCGCAATTGAGGCCGCATCATTCATGCAAAAAATCCCTTTTGACTCAAACTGACGCAGTAATGCACAGCCATAAAAGGTCATGCTTGGTTTAATTCGTGGTATCACAGCGTCCAAGTCATTCAAAATCGTTCCACCACGATAGCGAACTTCAGGATTAACTGAATCAAGCTTCATGTAACAGTGTTCTGCATTGAGGAAGATCATTTCATGTCCACGCTCTTCACCAGCTTCCATTATTCGCTTGTTACTATAAAGTTCTGGATTGCTAGCTAATACTCCAATTTTTAATCCTTTTTTGGTGTCTTTTAAGTCACCGTAAAATGAAGTAATTTCTTCTCTTGAATATTGCTTCAATCGCATTCCATCTCCTGGGTTCACTAAAATTCGTGCATTCATAGCCTCGCGACCCAAAAGCATTTTGAACCCCATCGAGTCACGGTTTGCCAAAGTGATTTCAATATCCCAAGTTTGGTCATCAATTAACAAAGGTGTCTTTATGACATATCGTTTTTCACTAACGCCACTGGTATTTTTTATCATTCGTGTGTCGTGAACTTTCGAGCTACAGTTAACGACTACTTTTCTGTTTTTTTGAATGGGATGGATTTCGTAAGACACCCATGGCTCACCATCCTTTAAAAATTTGGTGATGTTAGAAGCGTGTATAGCAGAAGTCTTTGCACCTGAATCTATACGTGCTTTAATTGCAGGGATCCCCAATTCAGGCAAAGCGCACCATTCTTCGCTACCTACAACAATAAAATTATTAATGTCCATTTACCTTTTCTATAAAATTTGATGAACATGAAGGTAGTTGTTTTCTTTAAGAAACTAATTAAAATGAAAAAAAAGAGGTAATTCTTTTGAACTACCTCTTCTAAATCTAAGTTTTGATATTTTTATTTTTGCAAAACTATTTTTTCAATCACAGTTCCTTTTACCGTGCTAAATGAAATAAAATAAACACCTTCAGAATAACCAGTAAGGTCAAAATTCAAAGTAGAATTTGTTGAAATACTAGTTTCCTTATTCAAGTTAATTTCTTTTCCTAACACATCATAAAGTTTGAAGTTAACAGTCTCTGTCAATCCATGTACAGTAAGCTTAAATTCACCATGTGTTGGATTAGGGTATATTACATAGCCAAATCCAAGGTCATTTTCTGCCAATCCACTGGTGTCCAATTCAGCATTTGTCGCTTCTGATGTAGAAGAACAGCCATCGTTATTTGTTATTACCACAGTGTATGTGCCATTTTCAGAGATTGTATAATTTGCATTAGTCGCTCCAGCAATTGGCGACCCATTAAGGTACCATTGAATTGAAGCCCCCCCTGACGCTGTGGTTGAAAGCACATTGCCTTGTTGATATATTATTGGCGTTGGAGGAGCAGCGGTAACAGTTATCGTAATGTTAGCTGTTGCAGTACCACAGGTTGTATTACCAACTACAGTGTACGTTGTAGTAACTGTTGGACTAGCGGTAACTGGATTTCCTGTTGTCGAACTCAATCCTAATGGTGGACTCCAGGTGTAACCTGTCCCTCCATTTGCGGAAATTGTCGTGCTATTACCTTCGCAAATACTTGCGCTTCCTGCATTTACTTGTAATGCTGCTTCCTCAATCACTGTAATAGTAACTGTAGATGTATTTGTACATGTTCCTACCGTTCCTGTGACAATATATGTAGTTGTTTGGGTTGGAGACACTGTGTGTAATGCACCTGCGCCCAATCCATTATTCCATGAATAAGTATCTGCACCTGAGGCACTAATTGTGGTGTTGTCTCCATTACAGATAGATGTCTCTGTTGCGGTCGAACTTACAATTGGCTGTGGAGTAACTGTAATTGTTATTGTTTCTGTATTTGTACAGCCTTGTCCTGCAGAACCAGTCACTTCATAAGTTGTGGTTGTGGTTGGAGAAACAGTTTTTGAAGGACCACTTCCTAATCCATTATCCCACGTATAAGTGTTTGCTCCACTAGCTACCAAGTTTACAGATGAACCTTCACATATTGTAGTTGAAGGCGAACTGATGCTGACATTTGGAAGAGTATTAACCGTGATGTGGTTTGTTAATGTAATAGATTCTGTTCCAAACGAGTTGGTCACTTCTAAAGTTACATTATAGTTCCCAGCGCTAGGGTATGTAACGGTTGGGTTTTGACTTGTAGATGTCGCTGGACTCCCTCCTGGGAAACTCCAATTCCAACCTGTGATGTTTGCAGTTGATTGATCTGTGAAAGTTATAGAACCTCCCTCACAAACGATTTGTGTATTTTCTGTAAACGATGGGGTAGGAATATTGTCAGTAGGGACTCCTATCACATTGATATTGTCAATATATAAGTTGTTACCCACTGTTCCTGCATTAAACCCTTCAAACTTGATTAAAATTTGTTGGCCGATATAGCTATCTAAATTGACAGAATAGCAATCTGAGCCAACTGTGCCCATACACCATTCATCTGAATTTGCAGGGTTAAATGCTACAGTTGTTGTTGTGGCAGTCGCAAATGTACCTGTCCCGTTTTCTCCACGAGCAAAGACTCTGTTATATGTGTTTCCGCAATCTGTAGAGACATACACAATTAAGGAGTCAGTTGCTGTTTGATTAAATCGGCGATAGGCATGTTCAAAAGTTAGATCGACAGATGAATAACCTGCTAAATTGAGTTTTGGACTAATCATCCCATCTCTACGAGAAGCTTGAGCATAATTAAAGAAGTCTATTTTTGCTGCTTTATTTCCTGGGGCAGTACCAGTAACAGTTGCTATTTCCCAAGTCGTTTCATTGTCAGGATTGTCGATTGTCCAGTTTGTGGTGAAAGGAGAGTTTTCAAAGGTTTCAGTAAATGGAAGAGGCAAACCTGCTCCGCTGTAAACCATCAATGTTTTTTGAGTTTGATCATTTGCAGAATTATCATCAGCTACTCCATTTGGAGACGATGTATATGCTGTAATCGTAATCGAACCAGAAGTGACACCAATAGCGGGTAACACTACATTAGTTGATTGACCTGAAGTCAAGTTTCCTGTCCAAGAGAATGTTTGCAAACCACCTGAAGTTTGATAGTTAATGTCTACTGTTGTAAGTGGATTTAACCCGAAATTTCGCAATTCTATTTCAGGATTAATTGTTGAAGAACAAACCAACCCGTCAGGAGAATTTATTTGAACAATGCCAGCATCATTGAATACATTTGGAGCTATAACGCAGAAGTTGTGCGATGTGCTAAATCCGAAATTAGCATTTGCTGCAGTCATTTGAAATAAGGTAGCACCACCTTCATCTGTCATATAATAATTACCATTTACACTACAGTTTTGCCATTGACTTCCGTACATTCCATCTCCGTATGTGTCAATAATATTAAAGGTATAACAACCAACAGGTAAACATAATGCATAATTATTTGTAGCTCCCCCTGCTACATTCGTGTATGGACCTCCTGTAGCTACTTGTAATCCATCTTCATCTGTTATATTCCATGTAATCTCTTCTCCATAGCAATCTGTAATCACAGTCAAATCTACAATTTGACCGTTTGGATCCATTGCGAAATTTACTGATGATGCATTGTTCCCGAGGTTTTCATCTGTTGAATTATTTGGATTACTTGTAGATGCAGTAAAAGTGTAATTTCCTGCGCCTCCAGATTGAACAGGAAGAGTGACAAGGACAGTTTGACCAGTTGTTAAATTACCTGACCAGTTATATGTTTGCGGATTACCGTTCCATTCATAGTTGATAATTACACTTGTTAGTGTGTTTGCTCCAAAATTGCGTAAAGTAACTTGAGGAGTAAAAGAGGCTCCACAGATAGTGCTAGAAGGAGAACTAATAGCAGATATTCCTGCATCTACATTTACATTATATAAGCCCATGCATTGAAGAGCAGCAAGTGCATCGATACGCCCAGATCCTAATTGACCTATGTAACTCGGATTAACAGAGTTTATATTCGCAGCAGTACTCAATAAGCAATTGATAATATTAGCATTACTCACGTTAGGCACATAAGACTTCATTAGCCCTATCAAACCTGCTACATTTGGTGATGCCATAGATGTCCCTTGTATACGATTATACGCTGTATTACCCGATGCCCAGGTACTTCTAATAGCTGATCCCGGAGCAGAAACAGTAATCCATGTTCCATATTGAGAAAAGCCTGACTTGGCATCATTCGTAGTGGTGCTTGCTACAGCAATTACGTTGTTGTATGCCGCTGGATAAAATTGTTGATTAGTACCGTCATTTCCTGCTGCGGCAACTAAAATTGAACCTGCATTAAAAGCTGCGTTACATACATTTTGACCGTAATTGGACGAGCCTCCGCCACCCCAAGACATGTTAATGACATCTGCACCATTATTTGCGGCCCAATTTATCCCTTCGTATCCATGAGTTAACTGACCGTTACAGTTTCCGATTTTTACTGGCATCACACTTACATTATATCCGATGGAAGCAACTCCAATGCCATTGTTTGATTCAGCTCCAACAGTTCCAGATACGTGTGTTCCGTGATTTCCATCGTTAGAACCGCAGGGATTTGTATTGCTGCCTCCTGTCGGTGCATCGTAGCCTGTAACTAGCTTATTTGTTAGATCCTGATGTGTGGATAAGATAGCATCATCTGTAACAGCTACGACAATGTTTGCACTTCCTGTAGACAAATCCCATGCTTGTTGAGCGTTCATTCTGTACAAATGCCACATACCTGTACCTGTAGTTGTATTTGCCCCCAAATCATTAGGTGTTAAAAAGTGACCGTGGAGTTCTTTCTTCTCGGCATATTCTATCACTGGTACTTGCGCAATATCACGGATGATTGCATCCACTTTGTCAACTGCATTGAATTTAATTTGGTAAGTGCGACGGAGTAACTCATCTTTATCATTTGGATGAAGTTGAGTCATTTCGTAAATCCCATATTGATCTTGAATTAAAGAAATAAAATCAACTTGTTTAAAATCAACTTGTTTATCTCTTGATGGGATTGTATAACTTGTAGTAGTTTTTAGTTGGAATACAACGATACCATCTTGGTACCATTCATATACCTTTTGCGCTGTAGAGTTAATTCCAACAAATAACATGCATAATAAAAGCAGAATATTTATTTTTTTCATAATATACGGTTTCATTTAATTTTACTGGTTTACAAGTCAGTTGTAGGATATAAAATATCACTTCAGGTTTCATTCAGGAAATAGAATCTTAAATACGTGTTTCATAGCATTTGTTTTATGATGACAATTTAGAAAGATTAATATCTAAAACCAAGAATTGTTTAAAAAACAACAATTTTGATAAAATTATGGTGGATAGAACACAGGGATTAAAAGCGTGGCCAAAATCCAAAAAAGGATGTTTAGTAAAGTGCCCACTTTGAGAAAATCGAAATATTTATACTGCCCCGCACTATATACCATAGTGTTAGCGTGATATCCTGTTGGCGTCATGAAACTTGCAGAGGCTGCAAAAGTAACAGCCATTAAGAAAGGCATAGGGTTCAAATCGAGATTATTAGCCGTGACGATTGCGATTGGGGCTAATAGTGCTGCTGTTGCATGGTTTGACATGAGTTCCGTTAGAAGCGAGGTGATTAAGTATAGTCCAGAGAGAATTGCAATAGGTCCCCAAGGTTCGAGAGTGGATACCAATGAGGTTGCAATCAGTTGGTCTAATCCCGTGTTTGCCATGGCAGTTCCTAGTGATAGAGCTCCAGCCAAAAGCATAATAACTTTCCAGTTTATTGATTCATATGCCTCTTTCATTGAAACAATTTTGAATAGGCTAAGTAAGGTAACACCAAGCATCGCTGACACCATAATGTCAAAAATTCCGATTGTAGCCGTTAGGATAACACCAAGCAGAATGAACAAGACAATATAGAACTTTGATTGATTGAAGTCCAATATATTTTCTTCTGATAAGATAACAATCGAAGAATTTTGCTCGCGCTCCAATTTTTTCAAATCATTTAGATAGCGTGTTCTGACTTCGAATAAAACAATGTCGCCAGATTTCAGAATTACATCATAAAGTCTTTCGTGCTGAATGTTCTCGCGATGCTTGATGGCCAAAGGTATTGCTCGAAATCGCTTTTTGAAATCAGTTTGGTGAAGCGTTTTCCCTTCTAGTGAGGAGTCTGAAGTCACGACAATCTCAACTATGGACATTTCTTTACTTCGAATACTATTTCCATTAATCTTGAAATTATCACTACTTACGACGCGAATTTTATCTTTAAATTGCTTTATTCTTTCGACGTTGCACTTTATTCTGAGAATATCGTTTGTTCTCAAAATGAATTCTTCTGATGGCATGGGGTAATACTCTTCATTGCGACTTATCGTAATGATTTCCGCTCCAATTTCAGTGAGAAATTCAGATTCAGCTATTGATTTATTTATTGACGCCGAATTATTCAAAAGCTCAATTTCCATGATATAATCTTGGATATTGTATTCTGAATCAATATTCTTTTTGGGAGATTGTTTTGGCAAAAGTGGAACACCGATAAAAACCATATACAGGATCCCAATCACCAATAAAATTAAGCCAAATGGTGTCATGGAGAACATAGAAATTTCTTCCATTCCATGTGATTTAGCAATACCACTGACCAGAATATTTGTCGAAGTTCCAACGAGCGTACATGTACCTCCAAAGATTGAAGCGAAAGAGAGAGGAATCAAAATCTTTTGCGGACTATATCCTGCAGAGTGTGCGAGTTGAATGACAACTGGAATAAACACAGCAACAACGGGAGTATTGTTAATAAACGCTGAGATAACAGCTATTAGTACCATCATTATGATTAATGAGAGTGTGAAGTTGGATTGAAACGATTTTGATAACTTATGCGCTAGATACTGAAGTGCTCCTGTTTTTAATAAGGCTGCACTGAGTATAAACATAAATGCTACTGTGATTGTTGCTTTATTGCTAAACCCTTCAACACCTTGTTGCGGAGTGATGACACCAGTTATTATCAAAGCAACTATTCCGCTAATTGCCACTAAGTCAATACTGATAAGCTCTGTAGCGAAGAGTATTATTGAAAGGATAATAACAATTATGGTGATTGTAATACTCAAGTTTAAATTTTTTTTCGACAAATATAACATAGTAATCCGATAGGAGATATATGTCATTATAATTTTTCACACTTACAATGTAAATTCCGGCTTTATTTTCATAAATTGGTGAATTCAATCTGTGGATATGTACAAATTTTCATTTTATACTTGCCTTATTTTAGTGTCAATACTTTCATTGTTTTCTTGTAAAAAGGAAGTAGGAGTTTACACACCGATGGTTGTAAGTAAAGTTTCGGTCGACTTAACAAAAGTTCCTTATCAAAAATTGTCGGAGTATAATTTTTTTGAAGGGGACATGAAAAATCAACTGCCTGCTGAGGGAGTGATTGAGTATAAACCCGCAAGTTCATTATTTACAGATTACGCAAAGAAGAAGCGGTTTATATGGATGCCAGAAGGAGTGAAGGGGTCTTATGTATCAGATAGTGAGATTATTAATCTCCCTGTGGGATCTGCGTTGATAAAGAATTTTTATTATAACAATATTCAACCAGAGAATACAACTCGAATTATTGAAACCCGAATTATGATTCGCAAATCAACGGGTTGGATTTTTGCTGAGTACATCTGGAATGAAGATCAAACTGAAGCCTATCTTGATATGAGTGGAAGTTATACAGAAGTCAGTTGGTTAGAATCAGGAAATTTAAAATCAACGAATTATAGAATTCCTTCTGAAACAGAGTGTTTGATTTGCCACAAAATGAATGAGCAACCTATTCCAATTGGTATTAAACCACAAAACTTGAATTTGAATTTCAATTACCCAGATGGAATTAAGAATCAACTTCAAAAGCTCATTTCAGAGGGCTATTTAGAGAATAATCTACCAAGTTCTATTCTTTCAACAATAGATTATACTGACGAAAGCGCAGATATTGAATTGCGTTTACGTTCTTATTTAGATATAAATTGTGCACATTGTCATCGTGAAAATAGTCACTGTGATTACAGACCAATACGTTTAGGATTTTCCGAAACAGTTAGTCATGTGAACATGGGGCTTTGTGTTGAGCCAGATGAATTTATAGATGCCTCTTTAACCTATATTATTACTCCAAGTAACGTGCAACGTTCGATGATGCATTTCCGTCTTAGTTCAGTTGACGAGGCAAACAGAATGCCCTTACTTGGTCGCTCTTTAGTTCATGAAGAAGGCGTTCAACTCTTAGAGGATTGGATTAATTCTGTAGAGACATGTGATTAAGTTAGTAAAAATTCATTTATTCTATTTACTATGAAAAACAAATATTTCTTACTCTTAGCAATGTGTTTTCCCGTTGCAATTTTCGCTCAAAATACATGTGCTACTGCGTTAACAATTACAGCCGGCAATCACGTTGTTACATCTATTGATGGTACTGAAGTTCCTGATCCGATTTGTGCAGCAAATGGACCTGGAGCAACGGCTGGGGAATGGTACTTATATACTCCAGATGACGATTATACCGTAACTGTTACAACCGATTTAGTGGTGAATTCTGGAGTTGACACACGATTTCATGTGTATACAGGTGCTTGTGGTGCTTTAGTTTGTCATGCGGGGGATGATGATTCAGGGAGTGGACTCACATCTCTTGCTACTTTTCAAGTTACATTTGGGACATCATATTATATTGCATTTGACAATAGATGGTCTTCAAATGGGTTTGAGTTCAATTTGAGTGAAGCTCCAGCTGAAGAGCCAGTTGTATTCCCTGTAACTTTTACTCCAAATTTTTTCCCTTCAATTACAGGGGACTATAAAATAAGTGTTGTAGATATGAATGGTGATTATCTTGATGATATTGTATCAGTTTCATCAAACTCCGTACAGATTCATTATCAACAAATTTCAGGCGCATTTACAAATACAACTATAGTAACTGAGAATGCTGATTTTTTACCAAGTTGGAGTATGGCTGTAGCTGATTTTGACAAGAATGGCTTTAACGATTTACTCTATGGTGGAGGAAGTGGCGTTACATTTATGAAAGCAAATTCTACAGGTACGGGATATACAGAAATTTCAGGTTCAGAATATGTGTTTTCGCAACGCAGTAATTTTGTCGACATTAACAATGATGGACATTTAGATGCTTTTGTGTGTCATGATGTTGAACCAAATGTATATTACTTAAATGATGGTGAAGGGAATCTTGTGTACAATCAAGGAGGACTCGGAGATCATCCTGAAGGAGGAAATTACGGTTCAGTTTGGATTGATTATGACAATGACGGAGACCAGGATTTGTTTATTGCAAAATGTAGAGGAGGAGCTTCTACAGCAAATATAAATGAATTACATAGAAATGACGGAAATGGAGTGTTTACTGATGTGTCAATTGCATCTAACATGGCAGATCCTGTTCAAACTTGGTCGTCAGCTTGGAATGATTATGATAATGATGGGTTTATGGATGCGCTTGTTGGTGCCAGCTCAACTGCAAATGGCTCACATAAACTAATGCGCAACAATGGTGACGGAACTTTTTCTGATGTGACAGCAGGTAGCGGATGGGATGACAACACAAGTTTGAATATTGAGCATGTTTCTTACGATTTTGATAATGATGGTTTTGCAGATGTATTGGGTGGTGGAAATAAAATCATGTTTAATAATGGGGATATGACTTTTTCGCCTGTTGAATATGCGTTTTCGAATGGCGCAATAGGCGATTTAAATAACGATGGGTTTTTAGACATCCAAAATGGCAATACAGTTTACATGAACGATGGTAATGACAATAATTGGATTAAAATTAATTTACAAGGAATTCACAGTAATAGTAATGGAATTGGAGCGCGAGTTGAGCTTTATGGTGAATGGGGCAAACAAATTCGCGATGTTCAATGTGGGGTAGGCTTTCGCTATATGAATACACTTAATGTTCATTTTGGAATAGGACAAGCAACAGAGATTGATTCTGTTCGAATTCTATGGCCATCGGGTGTAGTAGATATAATTATTGACCCAGAAATAAACCAAACCATATTGGATGTGGAAGCGACAAATGCCCTTAGTTTATTTGAAGTAGAGGGGAAAAAAGTTAATCTTTACCCAAATCCTTCTTCTGATTATATAACTATTGAAAACTTAGATTTAATGAATGCGAAAAACCTCTCAATTATATCTCATTTGGGAGCAAAAGTACAGACCTTAAATACAAATGATGCAAAGTTTGATATCTCTAAATTGGCAAGCGGTTTATACGTGTTGATTATTGAAACCAATGATGGAAAGAAATATTCCGAGTCATTTATAAAGAAGTAAGGATAGTATTTGATAGATTTTGAAGAGGAGCGGAGACGCTCCTTTTTTTGTCTTAATCCCATTTAAAAACATCAAAAAGTCCACTCCAAATCCATCCCAAGTCCACTCCGCTAAAAACTACCAAAAACGAAAAAATCCTCAACAGCAATGCTATCAAGGATTTCGTTCTGTGGTGATGGACGGAATCGAACCGCCGACACAAGGATTTTCAGTCCTTTGCTCTACCAACTGAGCTACATCACCAACCTGTTTGGTGGGGGCAAAGATATAAATAAATTCATTTCTCCAAGGTATTAGAATCTTTTTTTTGAAAAAACTTCGCTTATCTTTGAGCCATGAGCCAAGAAAAACTTGTGGTAGATATTGGAAACACGCAACTTAAATTTGCTTTTTTTGAAGGCGACTCTGTTGTGTTTAAGGGGGTTGGAATTGAAAATCTGGAGAATGCATTGTCTGCGAGAGCATACTCAAATGCCATTGTAGCATCCGTTTCCGATAAAAGCACTACACAAAAAGTTCTTGATATGCTAGATTCAGCTATTGTCGCATCTAATTCATTGATTGTCCCAATTGGAAATAAGTATAAAACACCTCAGACGCTTGGGATGGATAGATTAGCCAATGCTGTAGCTATCGCACATTTATCACCAGCATCACCAGCATTGGCAGTAGATGCAGGAACTTGTCTAAAATTTGATTTTGTTGATGCGTTTGGAACTTATCAAGGAGGAAGTATTTCACCTGGATTAAGAATGCGGTTTAAGGCTATGCATGAATTCACAGCGAATTTACCTTTGATTGATACATGGTCAGAAAAAAAACTAATTGGTAAGACTACAGATGAATCTATGGTTTCAGGAGCATTAATTGGTATGGAGAATGAAATTTTTGCTACAATTCAGCGTTATCAAAGCCAAGAAAAGGATTTAAGGATTTTTATGACGGGTGGAGACTTGAAATACTTTGATTTCGAACTAAAAAATCCCATCTTTGCGCACGAAAATCTCACTTTGCTGGGTTTAAAATTAATTCTAGACAAGAATGTTTAAATATTTAGTAGTATTTGGTGCGTTATTTAGCTTCAGTTTTGTTGGATTGTCACAGGTTACAACAAATTCACCATATTCAGTTTCTGGCCTCGGTCTTTGGGAAGAGCCTCAGGATGGCATTTCCTTAGGAAGAGGAGGTTCTAGAATTGCTTTTAATGATTCACTTTACGCAAACGAGTACAACCCAGCTACTCTTTCTTTTTTGGCGAAGGGGCAACCAATATTTTCTTTTGATATTGCGGGACGCTTGTCTAATTTTGAATCTTCCGTTGAAAAATCTTCTGCTCGATTTTTTTATCTTAAATCAATACAAATCACAATTCCTTTCGCACATAGATTTGCAGTTGCAGCCGGAATTAAACCGATTGTAAGTAGAGGATACGATTTTAAAACATATCAAGAGATAGAAGGCGACTCAATACGACACTCTTATATTGGTTCTGGTGGCGTGCAACAGGTTTATTTAGCGTTTTCGTCAGCTATAATTAAGAATGACAAAACTTATTTATCTCTCGGTCTTGAAGGGGGATACAATTTTGGCAATACAACAAATAGTCGTGTTACTGAGTTTACTACTTCTTCTAGTTACTTCAATAGTGTCTATCATATTAACGATAAGGTAAATACATTGAACTTGCGAGCAGGATTGTCTTATCAACGTGAAATTAACAAGCGAAGCTCAATTGCGTTTGGCGCGGTTTATCAACCACAGAACAACTGGACAACAAAAAACTCTGAATCTTTAATCCGCTTTACTGGAGAATATGGTGTAAGTACAGCTAATCAAGACACTATTTTCACGACAGGGATACAAACTGGTACAGTAACTATGCCGCAACGCATTGGTTTTGGGGTGAATTATGAGTTTAGAGCAAGAATGGATTCATTGGCTACAAATACGAATTTGTTTCGATTGAGATTTATGGGGGATATAGAACATATGGCCTGGAGTAATTACAAGAAGGACGTTCCAGGTTTGACTGATTCTACATCATTGTCAGATGCACTATTTGTTCGATTAGGATTAGAATATACTCCGCACTATAAATTTAATGATAAGGCTCCCAATATCAGTTACTTTTCGAAAATGACATATCGAGCTGGATTTAATTATGCACAATTACCAAGCATAAACCAGGATATTAAAGACTTTGGCATAACTTTTGGTCTAGGATTCCCGATACCATTTAATCGATCATTGTCTTCACTTAACATTGGAGTGAAATTAGGACAACAAGGTGAAGTAGGACCGCAGTCGATTAAGGAACAATATGTAGGTATTCATTTCGGGATAATATTATCTCCCGGATTTAATGACCGATGGTTTAGAAAGTTTAAGTACGATTAAATAAAAACAAAAATGAAAATAGGTAAGTACATACTAGGATTGATGTTGGCTTTTGGATTGCCAGTTGTTGCTCAAGATGAAATGAGTAAAGAGTGTAAAGAAGCACGTGTTATCGGTGGTGACGCGATGTCTAACAAAAACTTTCAAGAAGCTGTAGCTTATTATACTAAGGCAGAATCTCTTTGTCCAATAGACTCAAATATCTATATCAACCTTAAATATGGTTACGAGCAGTTGATATCTACAACAGAAGATGCAAATGCAAAGAAGTTGTACACAGACACTCTTTTAGGTGTTTTTGAACGCTTCGAGAAAAACATTGGCAAACGACCAGAGTGGGCAATATGGCATGCGTATTATTTGACAAGCATCAAAAGTGTTGAGTACAAAAAAATTGATGAGCTTTTCAAATATGCAATTGATGGACTTCAAGATAAAGCAAACCCGTCTTTAATTTCAACTTATTACTATAACCTGTATATTCTACAGTATGGTGAGAAGGATGAAAAAATGAAAAAGGTTTACAGTAAAAGAATTGTGGATGAGTATTTGAACTTGTCTAGATTACTTTCTTTAAATGAAGGGAATGAACGCATACAAGAATATATCACCGGAATTTTTGACCGTGTAGCGAAGTCTTGTGACGATGTTCTTCCTGTAATTGCAGACGTGCTAAATATGTTACCAGCTGATGCAGAATCAAAGAAAGAGGCTGTAAAAAATTACATGTCGATTCTTGAGAAAAAAGATTGTGTAAACAGTAAGCAGTACGAAATGTTATTGGACACATTGATTAGTTTAGATCCAACTGTTGATGCAATGATTGCGAAAGGTAAATATATGCTCGCTCAAAAAAGATATGGTGAGTCTATGGATGCTTTTAAGCAAGCAAAAGATATGGATAAGGGTGAAAGAAGTGATGAACTCAGTTACTTGATAGCTTATGGATATTATACTCAAGGAAACTATAAATCTGCTCACAATACTGCCATTAATGTAGGTGGGGAGTTTAGAAGCAAAGCCTTGGATATTGCTGCGAAAAGTGTAGCTGCATCTGCTAATAACTGTGGAGACACAAGTTTTGAGAGAAAAGCGAATTACTGGTATGCAGTTGAGTTAGCTGAGCGCGGTGGGTTAAATTCATCTTCTTACAAAGCAAATGCACCAACTAACAATATGATTTTTGATGAAAATAAAACTCAAGGTGATTCAATTACACTTAGCTGTTGGGGTGTTTCAGTTAAAATGATTGGCTATAATTAGAGATTGAAATATAATCGCAAATATATAAACAGAATTCCTGTAAGCATATTGCTTATGGGAATTCTTGTTTCTTGTGCGAATGATCTAGATAAAATCCAACAAGTAACTCAATTCGAGAATATTCCAGACGAGGTTTCTACAGATTTGCATATGGTTTCTACAGATAGTGGTGCTGTTACATTTGAGTTGCGCGGCACAATAGTTGAATCATACAGATTGCCTTCACCACGTACGGTGATTAAAGATGGATTGGAGATTACTTTCTACAATAAAGAAACCAACGAAGTAGAGGCGGTACTTACAGCTTATTACGGAGAAAGAGAAGCCGAAAATGATAGGATGTTTGTTAGAGATAGCGTAGTTTTGAAGAATATTGCCAAACAGCAACAATTGGAAACGGAAGAATTATACTGGCGAAATGATAGTGTATTTAGCAATAAAGCTGTAGTAGTTAAAACAGCAGATGCTATTCTTTGGGGAAAGGGTATCGTAGCGGATCAGTCTTTTGAGAAATTTACAATAATCAAACCTACGGGTGAGAAATATATTAATGATTAGATATGAAAACGTATAATAGTATAATGGAGAAATTTTGGCTGTTTGCAGGAATAGCCATGTTGTTGTTTATTACAGTACTTGGGTTTAAAGAAGGCTTTGATAGATGGTATCCTTACTATGTTTTCCCTGTACTTGCTTTTTTCGCGTGGTTAATGCGAAGAGTAATGCGCAAGAGAATGGAAAAGCATATCAAATTTTTAGAAGAACAAAAAAACAAAGAAAATTAAACATATTTTCCTTTGATTCGTTCCCTTAGCAATATATATGGTGAAAAAAAGAATCAAATGGGTGCTATTTATTTTATTGCTGTTCTTTGGCAATAGCTTTTCGTTTTCACAATCTCTAAAAGGAACCATAACTGATGAACTTGGTATTCCAATTCCCTACGCCACAATTTTTGTAAAAAACCGCCCTGATTTACGAACTGTTTCTTCAAATAAAGGGGCTTATGTTTTATATCTTGATGTGGGTTCTTACGATGTGGTTGTTACTTACCTTGGTTTCGAGACAATGGAACGTTTTGTTACCATTTATCAAGGAGAAAACATTCTCGACTTTCACCTTTTACCTTCTTCTAAAGAATTAAATGAAGTGGAAATTGTGACCAAGCGAACTAATCCCGGTCATGAGATTATAAAGAAAGTAATGGCTCGAAAGGATACAATAAATCCTGAGCAATACGCTTATTCGGTTGATTTATATTTGAAGGCGTCTGAAAAAAGAGTGCTTAGTGAAAAGCGTTCTAAAGATGAAATTCAGGAAGAACTTGATAAAATTACCGATCCTTTTGAACGTGAAGAAAAGGAAAAGGAACTGAAATTTAGTGAGTCTGACAATCTCAATATTGTTGAAATTGAAATGGAACGTCATTTTCAACCGCCCAATAAAGTAAAGGAAATCAGAACAGCATATTCTAAAAGGGGTAAAGATGATCGCCTGTATTATACTACTACGGCGAAATCGAATTTTAATTTCTTTTCCAATATCCTTTTTGTGGATGATTTAAATGAATCTCCTGTGACTTCACCTATTAGTTGGGCTGGAATCTTGTCGTATAAATATAAATTGGTTAAACAGTACGTAGAAGAAGGAGTTAAGTACCACAAAATTGAAATTGATGCACGAAGTTCGGCTACTTCGACACTTTCTGGTTATTTGATTATTCAAGACTCTGTTTGGATGGTTAAAGAGTTGTCATTTAGAATGGAAAAAGGGGATTTGCTCAAGTTTGATTACTTTGAAATTACTCAAACGTTTGACAATTGGGGTGACACACTTTGTGTGATGAATAAGCAGGTGATGAATTATGGCGTTAATTTCAAACGAGATATATCTAACGCAACAACAACCGTTTCATACGATAACTACCGCTTCGGAAAAGAGTTTAGCAAAAAGTATTTCTCCAATGAAGTAGCTGTTACGACAGAGGATGCGTATGATAAAGACTCCGCCTTTTGGGAATCAAATAGAAAAGTACAGTTAACTCCTGAAGAACTGAAATTAATTCGTGTTCAAGATAGCATTCACGCAATTTTAAACAAAAAAGAATATTTAGATTCAGTAGACAAAGAATTTAATCGTGTCACTTTCTGGAAAGTTGTTTGGTTTGGAATCGACCACAGGAATCGAGCGAAAAAATCACAGTGGTCACTTTCTTCATTAGCTGGAATGATTGAGCCTATTTATATCGCGGGACCGAGGATTTCTCCCAACTTCGATTATTTTAAGAAATGGGAGAATGAGATGTATATCGATACATATTCTAAATTTTCAGTTGGAATTTTGAATGGAGATATCAAAGGTTCTGCTCGAATTAGGTTTTTGTACGACCCTTTTAAACAGTCTGCGGTTTTTGTTAGATTCAGAGAGGATTTTGATTTGATTCGACAGCAGGATGCATTTTCACAAATCCTTTTAAGAGATAATTTTATCGAAACAACGAGGTTGGAAGGTGGGCTCTACACAGAGTTGCTGAATGGTTTGTACCTGAATACTGAATTGGAGTTTAATGAGAGGCGATCAATTGAAGACTATCGATTTGTTACGATATTAGACAGTGCTATAAATAATACTTCGCCTCCAGTATTTCAAACTTACCAAGCACTGCTTTTTAAAGCTCGATTAGAATATACCCCAGGACAAAAATTCATGAGAGAACCTAAGCGAAAAGTGATTCTTGGGTCAAAATGGCCAACTTTCTACGTAGGTTATGAAAAAGGTATTCCTGGATTTTTAGGAAGTGATGTAGATCACGATTATATTGATTTGGGCATCATTCAATCGTTTAAAATTGGAACGTTTGGAACAACAAATTATCATGCTAAAACGGGTAAATTCTTAAATGCTAAAATTCTTCGTGACCCGGATTACAAATATCACCGTCGTTCAGATCCAATTTGGTTTTCTAACCCGCTCTATTCATACCAAGGACTTGACACTTCGTTGCCCACACTCAATTTCTATTTAGAAACACATATCGTGCACCATTTTAACGGAGCTCTCCTAAACAAGATTCCGTTTATGAAGAAAACCCGAATCAAATCTGTAATTGGTGCAGGGTACTTGTATGTTCCCGAACACAAATATCAATATTGGGAGTTTTTTGCTGGATTAGAAAGAGACTTCAAGTTATTCAAGCGAAGATTGCGCATAGGAATGTATGGCGTTTTTTCGGATACCAACTTCACTCCACCCAAAGGCGAGTTCAAAATCAGTTTCTCATTGATGGATGAACGGGAAATGAAGTATAACTTTTAATAGAATTACGAATTACGAATTTTGATTCTGCAATTCGTAATTCAAAAGAGCATTTACTTCGCCTTAAACGATTGGATGGCATTCACTGTAAAATCAGAAAGCACGAGTTTACCACTCATTGCTGCCCTGTCAGACAATAATTCATCCCAATTTTCTGTACCTTCCCAAAATACTTTTTTGAGCATAGACATAGCCTCAGGATTTGATTTTGACAACTTCAATGCTAAAGTTTGGATAGCGCTATCCATATCTTCGGCTGTGTCAAAAATATCAGTATACAATCCTTTCTCTCTTGCCCAATCAGCAGATCGCCATTCTGTCGCATTTATAGCGAGTTGACTCATAGCCGAAAGTCCAATTTTGCGCGCTACAGCTGGCCCTACAACGAAAGGACCTATTCCAACTGCTAATTCACTTAATTTCACATCTGCATATCTTGTAGCAAAACAATAATCAACAGCGGAAGCTAAGCCAACTCCACCACCTACAGCTTTACCTTGAATTCGACCAATTATCAGTTTCGGGCACTTTCTACAAGCATTAATCACATTTGCAAAGCCAGAGAAAAATTTCTTTCCTGTTTCTAAATCTTGAATAGAAATTAGCTCATCAAAACTAGCTCCGCCACAAAACGCTCGTTCACCTTGAGATTTGAGTATAATTACGTTTACTTGCTCATTTTGACCAAGCTCTGTAATGGTTTGTGCAAGCTTCGCCAATACTTTTCCTGGGAGTGAATTAGAGAGTGGGTGAAAAAATTCTATAGACGCAATACCGTTTGAGTCAATTTCAAAACTTACATCTCCTTGATTAATAGCTTCCATTTGTGTGTTATTCATTTTTTACATCGCGAAAGTAACAAAAAAGGGAGACAAATTTGCCTCCCTCACAAGTCTCTTTTCAGATAATTTATTTCAGTGTAAAACTGTCTTTACCAATTAAAGTTCCGTCAGCATAAAGTTTTACTATGTAATTTCCTTTAGCTAAATCCTCGTTGTTTGCTTCGTAATACACACAGACATCGATGCTTTGATTTTGGTAGTCAATTTCTTTTCTGTCAGAATACAACACGTTGACACCATCAATATTGATTACGTTACTTGAACGTTGATGCAACACTTTGCCGTCTGGAGTAATTACCTGCATATAAATGTATTTGGAACCAGATTTTGCTAAAGTGTTTTCTGCAATAGTAAAACATGAGCGAACCTTATCAATTTTTCCAGCTCTTGAATTCTCTTTAAGTGATCCATCCAACTTGTATTTCATACCAGTTGAATAAATGTTGTAAGCATTAAGACGTGCACCTACTGCAACTTTAGATTCAAGAGTAGAAGCTTTTTCATGAAGTGCATCACGTTCTCCAGTTACAGATGTAAGTTGAGTCGTGGTTTCTGTTAGCTCTCCTCTCAAGCCAATATTCACCGTATTCAAAGAGTCAATTTGACGCACATAATCTTTCATTATCGAACGCAAAGTTTCCGTCTCTTTTTTCAATTTATAGATTTCTCTAGCACTTCTTTTCTTAGAGCTTTCTAAATCCTCCAATAAGGTTTGAATTTTTTCTTGTTGAATGCGGATGCTGTCTTCATGCACATCATTCGTAGCCAATGCATCTTCATACATTGCTAACATGTTGCGAAGGTCTTTCTTTATATCTCCTTGTTGTTCATCGACAAATTCAGAAAGCATACCTTCCATACCTGCCATGTCAGCTTCAAGTTCACTCTTATCCATGGAGCATACTTCTAAAGCTTTATTTTTATTTGAGATTAAAAATCCTAATGCACCCATACTGGCAATCAATAATAGAATGATAAAGATGTAAACTCCATCCCTTTTTTTCGGTGTTTCTTTCGCTGAATCAGACATAACTATTTGTTTTTAATACAAAATAAGGAAAAATATCCCTGTAATTGGGAATATTGTGATTTTTTAACGCTCTACGTACTTAGCTTACCTTTAAGCTGTTTCATAAATTCTGCGGCATAAACAAAGTCATTAATCTCTTTATTATCTGTGCGCAAAATTTCTTCCCTACTTCCTTCCCACCATTTTTTTCCGTCATAAATAAACAAAATGTGATCGCCAATTTCAATTACAGAATTCATGTCATGGGTAATCACAATGGTGGTCATGTTGTATTCGTAGGTAATTTCTTTAATTAAGTTGTCAATCACAATGGAGGTTAGCGGGTCTAATCCTGAATTAGGTTCATCACAAAACAAATACTTTGGATTCATGGCTATCGCTCTTGCAATTCCGATTCGTTTTTGCATTCCACCACTACATTCAGCTGGAAGAAGATGATTTCTGTCATTGAGGTTTACACGGTCTAAGCACACATTTGCTCGTTCACGCATTTCTTCTTTCGACATTTTGGTGAACATAGTAAGTGGAAACATTACATTTTCTTCAACTGTGAGTGAATCAAATAATGCCGAGCCTTGAAATAACATGCCAATTTCTTTTCGCACTTCTTTTCGTTCACCGCGATCCATCTTGGTAAACTCTCGACCATCATATAAAATCTCACCCGAATCAACTTCGTGTAAGCCAACAATACATTTAGCTAAAACTGATTTTCCCGAACCACTTTGCCCAATAATTAAATTTACCCTCCCAGGTTCGAAAGTGGCATTGATGTCTTTTAATACATCTAAGTCCCCAAAGCTTTTATTTACTCCTTTAACCTCAATCATAATTACATTAAGATAAGTTGAGTTAAGAAATAATTGGTCAAAAGTATTGCAATACTACTGTACACTACAGCTTGTGTACTTGAACGACCTACATCCAATGCGCCTCCTTTTGTGTAATAGCCATAGAATGACGCAACAGTAGTGATGATAAACGCAAAGAAAAAGGTTTTGATTAAACCATAATTCACGTCTGATTCGTAGAAATAATAACGCAATCCTTTTATATAATCATTTTGTGAGCACAATCCAGATTGAACCGCAGCTAATAATCCTCCTAAAATACTTAACAGCATAGAAAGAATAACTATTACAGGAAAAGTAATTAGTGCAGCAACAACTTTTGGAAGAACTAAGTAACCTAAAGAGTTTACACCCATTATTTCAAGTGCATCAATTTGTTCAGTTACACGCATGGTGCCTACTTCAGATGCTATATTGGATCCAATCTTGCCGGCTAGAATTAAAGAGATGATGGTTGGGGAGAACTCAAGAATGGTTGATTGACGAGTAATGTAACCCACAGTTTCGACAGGTAACAAAGGGCTGTCCATATTTGCGGCAGTTTGTAATGTAATTACAGCACCCATAAATACAGACAACAACGCAACAATCGGAATAGAGTTTATTCCAATTATTTCGATCTCGTCAAAAATTCTATTCTTGTAAATACGAAATTTCTCCGGTCTGGAGAATACGTACCTCAGCATAATAAAATATTGACCTATGTTAAATATTACCTTCATTTTCCGTTGCTAATTTAGGTGTTTTAACGAAAATAACGACATTTTTTGATAAACTCTTTGCACCATTAATAAGACTAAAGCTATATTCCATTATTTTTGTACGCAATGGATGATGCTAAATCACGTATTTCAGAGAAGTTAAAACGATTTCTTCCCGAAGAAGGACTTGAGCAAGTTGTCAGTCTTATTGCTGCCAATCGTGTCAAATTTCGCATCACTCATCCCAGAAAAACCAAATTTGGCGATTACAAAAGTCAAGACAAAGATGGGTATCACCATATTTCTGTAAACGGAAATTTAAATCCCTTTGCTTTCTATCTTACAACTATTCATGAATTTGCTCACCTTATAGCTTTTGCAGAATACGGCAGAACAATTTTGCCTCATGGTAAAGAGTGGAAAATGGTGTTTTCTCAATTGTTGATAACTGGAAAGTCCCCCGAGTGGTTTCCAATAGAACTCAAAAAACCGTTAATTAAATATATTAAAAATCCTAAAGCTTCCTCTGCTTCAGATCACGATTTATTTATGGGACTAAGGATGTTTGACAAGAAAAATTCAATTTTAGTAGCAAAAGATTTGGAAAAAGGCGAACGTTTTATCCTTTCTGGACGTATATTCGAAAGAGGAGATATTCTGCGAAAGAGAATCCAGTGTATGGAGGTACGTTCTGGGAAGTTATACCTTGTTAACGCAATAGCAGAAGTTCAAAAAGTTACTTTATGAGTATGAATAAAAATAATTATGCCATTATAATGGCTGGTGGAGTAGGGAGTAGGTTTTGGCCTTTATCAACACCAGAGCAACCGAAACAATTTTTAGATGTATTAGGAGTTGGAAAGACATTAATACAAATGACATTTGAACGCTTGACTATGATAGCGCCGAGTGAGAATATTTATGTGGTAACTAACAGTACTTATAAAGAGTTGGTGATAAATCAACTGCCTCATATTAAAGAAGAAAACATTCTTACTGAACCACAACGTAAAAACACAGCTCCTTGCATCGCATATGCAGCTTCTAGAATTTTTCAGGAGAACAATCAAGCGAATTTAATAGTTGCTCCTTCTGACCATCTAATTCTTCAAGAACAAAAATTTGAAAGAATTGTAAATATTGCACTTGAAGAATCTTCTAATGAGGATTGTTTGGTTACGTTAGGAATAAAACCCAATAGACCTGATACAGGATATGGATATATCCAGTTTCATGAAAATGGAGATTTGATTGCAGGCTCTGTTTGTGATGTGAAACAATTTACAGAAAAACCGAACAGGGAAGTGGCTGAACTTTTTTTGAAAAGTGGAAATTATTATTGGAATTCAGGAATTTTTGTTTGGAAAGCATCGACAATATTGGAGGCGCTGAAAAAGTTTAAGCCAGATTTGTACGAACTTTTTAATTCTAAACCTGAAGTATACGGCACTGAAAAGGAGCAGGAATTTGTAAATCATTGCTTCGAAGTGTGTGAAGATATCTCAATTGATTTTGCGGTAATGGAAAATGCAAAGAATGTAAAAGTTGTGCTTTCTGATTTTGATTGGTCTGACTTAGGTACTTGGGGCTCTGTTTATGCACATCTAGACAAAGATTTTAATGGCAATGCTTTAGTCGGAGGTAAAGCGCAGTTAGTTGATTCACACAACTGTATTGTAAATATTCCCCATACGCGTTCTGCTTTGATTCAAGGATTGAATGACTATATTATAGTTGAAGCAAATGGAAAACTACTTATCTTAAGTACGAAAGATGAGCAAAAGCTAAAGGACTATCTCAAATTAATGGAGGATTAGTTGATGGATGATCAAATTCCAACAGAGTTTTTTTCAGATGAGACAGGTGAAGCTTTCACTCATTGTATCATGTGTAATATCGACTTGACCCAGTCTAATGTGCCGTATGCTATTGAAAAAGCAATGAAGCGTTTAGATGATGGGCGTGTGGTGACCTTGTTTGAAATGGCAATTTGTATGAATTGTGGTCAACAGATGCATGAAAAGTTATCTCCTAGCTCTAGAAAAGTAATGGAAGAATATTTTTTAGAAATTGAGTTGCCTCAAAAACGTATGGCGGTCATGAATGACGAGTCATGGAATAGCACGTGGAAAGATAAATGTTTGGTAACCGGAAAGTCTATAGATTCGGTAAAGGAATATAACTTGATCGGCAATTTTGTGAACGGAAAAAAAATAACGCAACTACCTCCATTGGCTATTAACGGTGAAATTCTTGAAGCCATTCAGGAAAAATTGTCGCCTGAAACGCGAGAAGAGTTGGATGATTTTCGAGATACGTATTTAGGACCTAGCGACCCGCAGTTAAGAGCATTGCTAAGTGAAACTCAGTTGATTTTTATCTGAAACAACATAATGAGCACTTAATTTGAAACATTAAGTGTGTAAGCGCCATCAAAAATGGCTTGGTATCCTCTAAGACCAAATTCGGCAGGACCTGTTATAACAGAACCATCATATAGAGAGAACTGTGAGGGGCCGCACACGTCATTTACTAACAAGGTATTGTCTTCGTCTATCTCAACTCCACCACAATCAAGTCCCCCATCAGCTGTTGATTGCCTATCAAAAGCAACAAACTCATTTATTGATCGTCGATATACGACTACGCCCTTTGATCCTACATTGTTAACATAAGCGTACCCACCTATGTTTTGTAAACCTGAATAGCTAGGCAAATTAATATTGATGTTTATATTAAAGGCTATACTCGGAACAGGATGTAAATTGTTTTTTTTACAAGAAGAAAGTATCAACAGACTTATAATAAGTATA
>CAYUQU010000038.1:0-28498 GCA_964447015.1 uncultured Flavobacteriales bacterium | reverse complement strand
AAAATAAGCAATATATTTGCACCATCAAAGTTCATTAGAATAATGATTTATAAAGAAGAGGTGAGAGACTGGCTCGTTGACCCTCTGGCAACCAACTTTAAGTCGAGATGAAAATCGAGATTGGAAAACCGGTGCCAATTCCAGATTCCGAATGTTCGGAGAATATAAATTGAAATAAAATGAAAAATTCAAAAGATTCTGTCTGGTTTGGTATTTGCCTTTTTGAGGCAAGTGTTTCACACAACTTTTATTTTGCACACAATATGTCGTATTGTGTTTATCGAATGTGCTGTTAATTCCCATTACACACATTTAGGTTAATAGGATTGAATTCTCGTCGGAACTGACAAAAATTTAGTTTCTGTTTACTTTCAAAAAAAGATATTCAGCAAAAAATAAAGAAAATGAAACACATAACAATAAATACCCCTTTTGATTTAATATGCGGAGAGCGATTAAATAGTTTAGAAATAGCTTATTCCACTTATGGAGAGCTAAATAAAGATAAAAGTAACGTGATTTGGGTGTGCCATGCACTTTCTGTAAATTCTGAGATTCACGATTGGTGGGCAGGAGTGTTTGGTGAAGGAAAAGCATTAGACCCAACCAAATATTTTATTGTCTGTGCAAACGCACTGGGTTCATGTTACGGTACTACAGGACCTTCTAATGAGAATGTGGCAAGTTACCAAAAAGGCATTAAGTTTCCGTTAATAACTATTGAAGATATGGTGAAAGCACATCAGGTGCTTGCAGATATATTGGGGATTCAAACAATTAAATCATTAATTGGTCCTTCGCTTGGAGGGCAACAAGCGTTGGAATGGGCAGCACAAGAGCCAAGTCGATTTGAGAACTTGATTTTAATTGCTACAAATGCGCAACATTCTCCATGGGGAATTGCATTTAATGAATCGCAACGATTGGCGCTCTTGTCAGATGAAACTTTTCGTGCAAATCTTCAAGGAGGAGGCAAGTTTGGTTTGAAAACTGCTCGTTCAATTGCCATGTTGAGTTATAGAAGTTACAATGGATATGGAATTCCGCAAAAAGAAGATTTCCCTTATAAATGCGACAAATTTCGTTCGGCTTCCTATCAACAGTATCAAGGAGACAAGTTTGTGAAGCGATTTGATGCATACGCATACTGGACTTTGACTAAAGCAATGGATTCTCACAATGTGGGGAGAGGGAAAGGTGGAATAATCGCTGTTTTAGAGCGGATTTCAGCACGGACATTGGTTTTAGGAGTTGATTCTGACTTGTTATTCCCCATTCACGAACAAGTATTTTTAGCAGATCATATTTCAACAAGCTTTTTCGAAACCATCTCTTCACATTACGGTCATGATGGATTTTTGACCGAAACAGCTTTGGTAGATGAACTGATTTTCGATTTTTTGGAAAACGATTTCGCTAATCACAAGAAAACAATTTTTAAACGTTCAGCCGTAACGGTTTGATTAAATAGAATATGATGAAACAAAAATTAAACATTGGATTATTTGGATTTGGATGCGTAGGAGGAGGTTTGTATGAGGTATTAAACCGTAGCTCGTTATTGAACGCGTCGATTAAAACTATTTGTATAAAAGATCCCAACAAGAAACGCCAAATCTCAGACTATATATTAACGCCAAATCGTTACGATATTCTCGATGATGAGGAAATCAACGTAGTTGTAGAGTTAATTGACGATGCGCAAGCTGCTTATGAAATTGTAAGTGAAGCAATGAAAAGAGGTAAACACGTTGTAACAGCTAATAAGAAAATGGTTGCTGAGCATTTGGATGAGCTAATTGAGTTGTCCAAAAACAATGGCGTGTCATTTCTTTATGAGGCATCTGTTTGTGGGAGTATTCCTATTATTCGGAATTTAGAAGAATACTACAATAACGATAGTTTATCATCAGTTGTGGGGATTTGTAATGGCACAACAAACTACATTCTAACTCAAACTAATTTGGGTTTGTCATTTGACCAAGCTCTGCAAAAAGCACAGCAGTTGGGCTTTGCCGAAAGTGACCCAACTATGGATATAGATGGGTTTGATTCAAAATTCAAGTTACTGCTATTAATCAAACACGCTTTTGGGATTACCGTTCAGCCTGAGGATATCGTGAATACAGGAATACGAAATATCCAGCCAGAAGATTTGAACTTTGCTGCTGAGAAAGGGTATAGAGTGAAATTATTTTCTAGAGCGCAGAAAGTCGGAAAACACGTGATTGGATTTGTTGCGCCTCATTTTATACCAAAAGATCATTTTGCGTATAATGTCGAGAATGAGTTTAACGCTGTTGTAGTGGAAGCACTTTTTTCAGATAAACAATTATTTTTAGGGAAGGGGGCAGGCAGTCATCCTACGGCTAGTGCTGTGTTGTCGGATGTTTCGGCATTGTTATACGATTATAATTATGAGTATAAAAAAGCTCAAAATGTAAATGAAACTAGTTTCACCAATGATTTTTCTCTTGACATTTATCTTGGCGCAGTCAATGAGGAAAGTTTGAAGCGTATCGAGTTTGAAGAGGAGTTTACTTTTTATAAATCTAGCAATCATACATACAAGACAGGGAGAGTAAAGTTTTCAGAATTGGCTAAGATTGATTTCAATAAATCTAAAGAATTGTTTTACGCCATTTTACCTGAAGACAAGATTCAACTGTCAAAAAATCCAAAATCAATTCGTAATTTCGAGCATAAAGAATTAATTGCATGAAATTAGAATTGAATTTAGTGGATGATGCTTACGGAATGAAAGTGTCAAATGAGCGAAGTCAACTTATTGATATTGATGCAGCAACTGATATAGGAGGGAAGAATTCCGCTTTTCGTCCGATGGAACTTGTAGCAGCAGGATTGGCTGGTTGTGGTTCGATTGATGTGTTGAGCATTTTGCGTAAGAAGAGGAGAACAATTCATACCTTTAGAGTAGAGGTGGATGCAAAACGAACAGACGCTATTCCTGCAGTTTTTGAGCTCATTCATTTGTCCTTTCAAATCGGTGGTGATGCAACGGAGGGAGATATCGAACAAGCGTTAAAGTTGACTTTTGACAAATATTGTTCTGTTTCTGTCATGTTAGCAAAGACGTGTGAAATAACGTATTCATATAAAATTGTGTAATGAAAAAACAAACCATAGCCATTCGTCATCAAGCTGAGCGGTCTTCATTTCAAGAGCATTCTGTACCATTGTACATGACAAGTTCGTATGTTTTTGAAGATTCAGACCAAATGAGTCGACGTTTTTCGGATGAAGAAGATGGAAACATCTATTCGCGCTATTCAAATCCGAATGTGTCAGAGCTAATTGAGAAAATGGCTGCCTTGGAAGGCGCTGAGTCGGGGTGGGCAACGGCATCGGGAATGGCGGCAGTTTTTACCACTTTTGCTGCTTTGTTGAAAACGGGAGATCATATCGTGAGTTCACGTTCGGTTTTCGGATCTACTCACAAACTGCTGACTGAGATTTTACCCAAATGGGGAATCACATGCACCTACGTTGACGCAAACGATTATGAGGGATATCGAAACGCAATTCAGGATAATACTAAAATTGTGTATTTAGAGACGCCTAGCAATCCTGCGCTTGAGATAATTGACATGACTAAAATCTCCGCATTGTTGGCTGAGAAAGAGATTTTGTTTGTGGTGGATAATTGTTTTGCGACACCTTATGGTCAACAACCACTTCGTTTTGGCGCTGATATTTCAATTCATTCTGCCACAAAATTCATTGACGGTCAGGGTCGGTCGCTAGGTGGAATTATAGTGGGAAACAATGATTTGATGGATAAAATTGAAGCCTTTGCACGTCATTCTGGACCTTGTATTTCACCATTTAACGCTTGGTTGTTGTCAAAATCGATTGAGACCTTATACGTGCGTTTTGAACGTCAATGCAATACAGCTTTTGAAATAGCCAAACGACTCGAAGCGCATGCAAATGTGGAGTGGGTGAGGTATCCTTTTTTAGAGTCACATCCAAATTATGAATTGGCTAAAGAACAAATGGATATGGGAGGAGCTATAGTCACTTTTCAAATTAAAGGAGGATTGGCAAATGGCAAGAAGTTTTTGGATGAATTGCGCATGTTTTCCGTTACCGCCAATTTGGGAGATACACGAAGTATTGCCACACATCCTGCGTCAACAACACATTCTAAGTTATCAGTTGAAGACAGAGAGGCAACAGGTATCACAGACGGTTTGATACGCCTTTCTTTAGGCTTAGAACATGTGGAAGATATTTGGGATGATTTAACTTATGCACTGAAGTAAAGAATCGTAGCGGTGGAGTGTATCCGCCGTAAAAAGCGAAATTTAAGTGCGTTTGTTAAGGGAAAAAATTGGTTAATATTTTTTTTTCCAATAAATTTGACTAAATTTGTCAAGATAAAATATGTCAAAATGAAAGCATTTGGAGAAATCATCCGCACTTACCGTGAAAATGTTCGTTGGACACTTTCCGAATTGTCTATGCGTACAGGTATTGATTCAGCTATTTTGAGTAAAATCGAAAGAGGTGAGCGTATTGCTACACGCAAAAACGTGGTTGATCTCTCTGTTGCTCTCAGCATTCCACTTGATACGACATTGACACATTGGCTTAGCGATAAAGTACTCAGAGAAGTACAATATGAGAATGTAGGTCTGGAAGCATTGACTTTGGCTGAAAGTGCGATAAAATACCGCATTTCACAAAAGAAAGAACACATACAAGGACTTTCTGACAAATTGAAAGATAAACTTTCCGATTGCGATAAGCTTTTAATGAAATGGAAGTCAAATCGCCCATTGAATATTACGCAAATTCGCAAGATGGAAGAATACTTTCGCGTGAATTACACTTATGAAAGTAACCGTATAGAAGGCAATACACTAACAATGCAAGAAACACATTTGGTAGTTAACCAAGGTATAACCATTGGTGGGAAATCAATGCGTGAACACTTAGAGGCTATCAATCACTCAGAAGCCATCGACTACCTCTATGATTTAGTAGGGCGTCAAGTTGATTTGAATGAGCGTGTTTTGAAAGAGCTGCACAACCTTGTGCTTAAAGGCATAGATAGAGAAAATGCAGGACGATACAGAAATGTGCCTGTTCGAATTGGGGGTTCTGAATTTGTTCCAGCACAACCATATCTTGTTCCAAAATTAATGGAAGATGTATTTGCGTTTTACGAAGAACAAAAAAACATCATGCATCCTGTTGTATTAGCTGCTGAAATGCATGAGCGAATTGTAACAGTGCATCCATTTATAGATGGAAATGGTCGAACTTCAAGATTGGTGATGAACCTTATTTTGTTGTCGCATGGATATACTATTGCCAATTTGAAAGGCGATAATGTGTCTCGATTGAATTACTACACTTGTCTTGAAAATAGTCAAGTGAACAACAATAAAGATTCGTTTATAGAATTGATAGCTGATTCGGTGATTCAATCATTGAACGACCATCTTGAGCTATGTGCCTAATGAGAGCGAGGACTTTGGTTCTCGCTTTTATTTTTCGAAATTGAAAGAGAATAATGTTCGCAATTCTTTCAATTCCTCAACTTTCTCCGTACGCTTCATTTTTGAATAGCTAACAATAAGATTGTTTAGTGTTCTGATAAGAATATCTGAATGAGAACACGGTTCGAAAAATTCGCGTTTTGGTTCAAGTTTATATTGTTGCAAAGCCTCTTCCAAGTTTTCTTTTGACAAGAATTCTCCTTTAGCAAAAGCGTCAATGTAGAAAAGTACACCGCCATTTCCTGAAGAATTTAGAAGTTTATGGAGTTTATATTCGTCCATATAAGCCATGACGAAATGATTTGGAAAGCTCACTCCGTAAATTGGAATTCCTAACCGTTGAGCTATGATGCTATAAACTATCGAAAGACTTAAAGGTGTTCCCTCGCGTTCTTCAAGAACGGTATTAAAAAAGGAGTGATAAGGTGTGTAATTTACCGCATCAACACCTTTAAAATCGTAAATTTCAAAAAGAACTTTGTTGATGGTTTTAACTATTTCAAAACAAGTCAACTTTCCGTTTAGTTCAAGCCACACAGCTTTTTCTATAGTCGATATTTGTTCCTCAATTATTTTGTAATCCAGTTCAGGGAATTGATATTTAGCAAGAATGCAGATTCCTTTGAGAAGGTCTTTGCCTGGACTTTCAATCCACTGGATTAATTCGTTCTTTACAATAAGAAATTGCAATTCACGAATTAGCCCATCAATTCTGTCATATGTTTCGTGTTCAACACATAAGACATCAATTGAGTCCTGCATAAAAGCCAAGGCTTCAGGTCCAGCTTGCAAGATCTTTGAACGAACGTGCGCAAATACAAATTCGTCCGGATCATCTAAAAGTCGAACTAAAGCTTCTATAGATTCGGTTTTCACCATGGTTACAAAATTACGCTATACAACCAAGGGTTTTGGGCTTGTGAATCAAACTTTTGAATAGTGAATTGTTGAATACCTTAATTTTAGTTAAAAAGTAAGCCGTTTTTAACACCAATTAGATTTCGTTTAGTACATATTTGATGAGTTCTTTCATTTCCTCATTATACTCACTCATGAAGTCGCCATTCGGGCGATTAGCCAACGCTAGACAAATTGTGGTAGCTCTATGACCTAGCGCCTTTGATAGCGCAAAAAGAGCAGAACTTTCCATTTCGAAATTGGCAATACGGTTTTCTTGAAAACGGAAAGCCATTAATCGTTCATTCAAATCAGGCGTTTGAAGCGGTAAGCGAAGTTGACGACCTTGCGGACCGTAGAATCCACTTGCGGTAACCGTTATTCCTTTTTTCACCTTCGGGTGGTTTTCGAGTTTTGCGGTTAGTGACTTGTCAGAATCACAATAATATGGTCTAATGGTGTCGGGCAATTTCAATTGAGCCTCTAATGATTTAAGTAACTCAACCTCGTGATTTGAGTATTTGATGTTGTAAAAATGAGCCACATTATCCAATCCAATAGCACCTTCAGACAAGATGTAGCTGCCAATTGGAACTTCAGACTGAAGAGAGCCGCACGTGCCAATTCGTATAAAACTCAGTGATTTTTTCTCTGCCTTTTCTTTTCGTTTTTCTAAGTCAATATTGATTACTGCGTCCAATTCATTTAGAACTATGTCAACATTATCTGTCCCAATTCCAGTGGAAATTACGGAAAGTCTTTTCCCTTTGAAAATGCCCGTGTGACAAATGAATTCGCGTTTTTGAATTTTGTGTTCTACCGAGTCGAAAAAACTTGAAACAAGTTCCACACGAAATTGATCGCCAACAAGAATGATGGTTTCACTTATTTGTTCGGGTCCTAAGTCAAGATGATAAACTTTTCCTTCGGATAAAACCAATTCAGATGCGCGTTTTTGTTCCATTTTTATCGAAATATTGGTCTATAAAGTTACTACAAAATATGAAATCAGCTTTTTTTCTAATTCCAATCGCAAAATTCTGCCAAAAATCATTTTCAAGCATTAACTTTATAAAGCAATAAAACATTACGCCATGCGAGTAACAGAATCAGACAGTTTACATGATGACTTGGAAAAACAATCCACACGCGATTTGTTGGTAGGAATAAACAAAGAGGACGCAAAAGTACATGAGGCTGTAGCAAAAGAGATTCCTGCAATTGAAGCTTTTGTTGATGCCGCTTTTGAAAAGATGAAAAAGGGTGGCAGATTGTTTTATATAGGTGCAGGAACAAGCGGGCGTTTGGGAATTGTAGATGCTTCTGAGTGTCCTCCGACATTTGGTGTACCACACGGATTGGTTGTTGGGTTGATTGCAGGAGGAGACGCTGCTATTCGAAAAGCGGTTGAGTTTGCTGAAGATGATTTGAATCAGGCATGGAAGGATTTAGCAGAACATGAATTTAGTTCGAGTGATGTACTTGTAGGGATTGCTGCTTCAGGTTCTACACCTTACGTACTTGGCGCGATTGAGAAAGCAAATGACATAGGAGCCGTTACAGGAGGAATTAGTTGTAATCCTGATAGTTTACTCGCAGCATTAGCCCAATTTCCTATTGTGCCTGTTGTTGGACCTGAATTTGTAACGGGAAGCACGCGAATGAAGTCTGGTACAGCGCAAAAATTGGTGCTGAACATGATTTCAACCACTCTAATGATAAAATTAGGGAGAGTAAAAGGAAATAAAATGGTGGATATGCAATTGTCCAATAATAAACTTGTGGAAAGAGGAGTGAGGATGATTGTTGCGGAGACTAATGTCGATTCTGAATATGCAGCAAAGATGTTAGAAGAACACGGCTCGGTGAGAAAGGCGATTGAGTTTATTAGGTCGTGAGGTAAGTTTAAAATTGCAAGGTTCAGATTTATGTGGGGTCTAAGTGGGGTACTAAAAAAAGGAAAAAGTCTAGTTGACACGAAATTATTGTGACTAAACTTTGTATTTTTAATTAACTACTGAAAACATTGAAATGGCAAAAGGAAAGACATTACAAGTTAAAGAGTCAAAAATATCAGTTATAACTTTTGACGAAAAAGATTATATCAGTTTGACTGACATGGCAACTTCTTTTAGAGAAGGAAGTGGACTAATTGGGAAATGGATAACTACTAAAAATACTTTGGAATATTTAGGTGTTTGGGAGAGAATACATAATCACAATTTTAATTACCCCGAATTCGGGGTAATTGGACAAGAAGCTGGAACAAATAGGTTCATTATGTCTGTTGGACAATGGATTCAAAGAACAGGATCAATTGGAATGTTAGTGAGAGCAGGACGGTATGGAGGAACTTATGCTCACAAAGATATAGCATTCCATTTTGCTATGTGGTTGAGTCCTGAATTTCAAATATATTTGATTAATGAATTCCAGAGGTTAAAAGATGATGAAACGAATCGACTTCAAGTAGAATGGAATTTACAAAGAACCTTAGCAAAAGTAAATTATCAAATTCACACGGATGCAATTAAAGAAAACCTAATACCTCAAATAGTCACCAAAGAGCAAGCTGTATTAGTTTATGCCAATGAAGCTGATTTGTTAAATGTTGCTCTATTTGGAATGACAGCAAAAGAATGGCGTGAAAATAATCCTGATAAAAAGGGTAACATTAGAGATTTTGCAAATTTAGAACAGTTAGTCGTATTGAGTAATATGGAAAGCATAAACGCTTTATTAATTCAACAAGAACTAACTCAAAGGGAGAGAATGATTCAACTTAATAAAGTTGCTATAACCCAAATGAAATCTTTAGTTGAAAGTAAGGCCATTAAAAAATTAAAGTAAATGATTAGATTTTAATTCAATATTTCACCTAATCACCTAGTATGCATATTACCGAGCCTTATCCTTCCCCAGCGCAATTTTATAAGAGTCAGGTGTACCAGTGATTTTTATATTGATAAACCTCGTGTTTTTATTCGGGTCTCTTCGAATTATTTCATCTTCCTGTTCAGGGTCGATTTCTTCTTTCTTTTTGCCGAATAATTTACTTGCGGCAACAGACGTCACCATTTTAAGTGGTACTCGAACATAGTATTCCATGTTCATCTCTTTGTCCTGTTTTCCTGAAACTTCGAGAAAACCGAGAGTGGTGTTGATCGTCATTGCAGGAATGGTCATGTTGCCATTGGTAAGGTCAATTTTATTTCGGAGTGTGTCAAACGCAATTCGATCAAGGTTTTTATCTTGGAAAAAGTCTGCCATGGCATGCATAGGCCCGTAATTATCCAAACGCCCCTCAAGTACTTCAAAGTCGAGGTGAATCTCTGAATCATCGATAATTGGAACCATGTCTGTATGCATGTGGATTTTGCCTGTCAATCGACCTGAGATAAACCCATGAAGATTGTCTGAAACGAATTCGTCTTGCCCGAAATTATCGAATTTGAGCATCAACTTGTCAATATCAAGCTTTTTGAATGTAATGTCGGGTGAAAAGTAAATAGCCTTACTATTTTCGCCATTCAAATAACCTTTGACTTTTATATGCCCTGCAGCTACATCCAAATCCATTTTATCGATGTAGATATAGTGTTTTTCAGTTGTTCTTAACGATCCATTTACATTTGCCAATTTGTAATTGTGGTAATTTAACTGTCCGATGTTTAAGTCAAATTTCATGTCCGTAAATGGCAAATCATAAATATTGAAAACGGAGTCGTGGTTCACTACTTCGCCTTTAGCTGGAGGAGTGTAGTTTGTCAATTCGTCAAGATCCAATCTTGGTGCAACAATGCTGAAGTAATTGTCGCGTTTTCTGATTTTTTTGTCATCACCGTAATAGTAATTTAAGTTCATATTGAAAGAACTGTGTCCCATTTTTCCAGCAAAATTTTCTACAAGAAGATGTTCGTCTTCTACATGAAAACGCCCTTTGAATTTCTCCATTTTCAATGGGTGAATTTTCATCTTAGCATCTAAATTATCCAAGTAAATATCGGCAGAATAGAGTGTTTCTTTGAAATGTAAATCGGCATGACCTTTCAGTTTGAGTTGAGTAAGTTCTTCATGCTGATAATCTTCAGGAACATAGTTGACGCCATTGTAGCTCAGTAAATTGTGAAGAATTAGTTTGTCGGAAGTTACATTAAAATCAATTTTAGTATCACCTTTTGGATGTTCTTCAAACCACAAATCATAATTGGCGAGTTTACCCGTAAAATGGAAATCACTTTTGTCTATTTCACCACTGAAATCAATTACTCTAAAATCATGATCATCTACAAAGACATCCGCATGGAAGTCGTGCAGCGTGTGAGGATAATGTTTGAATTTAGCATAGAGATTATCGATAAAAAATTCACCTATTGGCAGACTTGGAGATTCGGTTAAAGCTTTGGCAGAACTTTTGAACTTAAAGTCGACTGAAAATTTTTCAATCTGCTCATTGATAAACTGGTCTGGATTTCTTTTCGTTTTAGTTATTTCTTCTAAATCCAACCAATTTGAGGCAATTGAAAGAGTCGTGGTTACTTGATCATCTGTATGATGGATAATTGCAGGTAAATCACTTACCTGACCTTTGATGTGAATATCAGACTCTCCAATTTGCGCATTTATGTAGTGAATTTGTGCTACAGAGCCTTTCATTGTTGCGTGGATATCAATGTCTTTAACTGGCAGGTGAAAATCGGGGGAGATAAAACTCAAATTTGTCACCTTTAATTCTGTAAAATAGGCTTGATTAATTTCTTCCAAGCTACGTTCAGGATGCTCAAGATCAATTATATCATGAAAATTCATTGCCAATTGGACTTTTCCTTTTAGGCTTTTCAAATCCTTAATCTCCAAAAATTTTGCTAAAAATGCCAAGTCAAAATCAGATTCTATTTGCATATCAATATCAGGTGCAGCAAAATTTTTCACGACAATATTACCTTTGAAAATCCCTGCTTCTGGTCTAGCAGTGATATCTGTGATGGAAAACTCCATTGTGGATATGTCGTTAATGCTCTCTGCAAAAAAGTGCCCTTTAAATTGTAATTCGTCTAATTTGGTGTGATTAAAATTATTGGAGAAGTATGCGTTTTCACAACCGAATTTTGCATCCACTTTTGGGGATTTTCCGTTTGCTGCGTTGCCTTGTATAGAGGCGTCAAAGTATACCTTTCCTTCATTTTCATATCTTCTGAGTGTCGGGATCAGTTCTTCAGGTGCAAAAGCAATAAACAAGTCGAAGTTTGGTTTGTTTCCATGAAACTCGAGGTCAAGCAATAGGTCGTCATCAATATCAACCTCTCCAGTCATACCGAACAATGCGCCTTCCATGATGATTTCGGATGGTTCAAATTTTACTATATGCGTAATTTTATCAAAATCCAATGAAGTAAAGAGTGAGAAGTGTTTGTTTTTGATATAAGTTGAATCTCCGTTATCCAATACATTTAGCAAAAAATCGACATCTGCACTAATCATCAAATGATCATCAGAAGTTTTGAAACGCAATGTGCCATCTGTTACGTATGAATCAACTAAGACACCATTTTCTTCATTCAATTTTGAGATATCCACATTAATCAATGAGATTTTCTTCAAATCCATGTGAAATTCTTCTGAAGGGTCTTCGATTTCTTTTGTTGTGTTAAATGCTTTAACTATGTTGAATTCACCATCTTTATTTTGAACTATATTGATGTTGCCTTCGCTCAATTTAACTGATTTAATTTCAAAATCACCTGAAACGAGTGTCCAAATATCAAACCCGATATAAGCGTCATCTACAGATACAATGACTTTAGCACTGTCTGTTTTATCAGTTAGAATCTTGAGGTTTTCTAAGTCTATTGATAAGTAAGGGAAATTTGCAAAAGGGGAGATGTGACTATCTGTTAGTGTAATTTCTCCCTCAAAATCTTCATTTAAAACTTCAATAAAATGCTGAACTATTTGGTCTTGCTTCCAATATAAAATCCCAACAGTAATTGAAAATAACAACACAGGTATTATTAGCACAACTAGTATTGTGCGTTTCCAGAATTTTCGTGTGAATTTCATTTTCATTTTAGAATTTTGAGAGATGCAAATTTAGTGCAATTTGTATACCGAAATTTAAAAATTGACTAGAAGGGATTACCAAATATATGAAAAAAATAGGTCGCACTGTGATGTGCGACCTATTTCAATAAAGTAAAATGAACTTAATTATTGCAAGATAATTCTCTCAGTATGTGAGTTGCTCTTACCGTCAATAAGTCTGATAAAATAAAGTCCTCTTTCCAAATTAGTCATGTCAAGAGAAATTTCTGAGTTAGTTATTTCGTAATATCCAACGACTTTACCAAGCGCATCTGTTAAGATAATTTTTTCAAATTGATCTTTACTTGTAAGTGAAACAGTGACATTTCCGTTGGTTGGATTAGGGTAAATAGAGAATAGTTTTTCAGTATTTCCAGCTATCCCAACAGTACTACTTACAGTAACTGTCAAATTAGTTTCACATCCATCTGAATCTGTAACGGTAACAGTATAATTACCTTCACTTAATCCACTTTGATTTTGTGTAGTAGAGCCATTAGACCAGTCGTAAGAGTAAGGTCCATTGCCACCTGAAACAGCTAAAGTAATGCTACCATCATTTCCTGTTGTTTCATGAACTACAGTTGGAGTTACAACAATTTCTGAGTTTAACGTAATAGAAATTGAAGCTGAACTAGTACATCCATTACCATCAGTATATGTAGTTGAATAATTTCCACCTGTAGTAACAGTTATTGATTGATTTACAGATCCTGTAGACCACAAGTTTCCTGTTGCATATGAAGATGTTAATTCCATACTACCTTCGTGACAAATAACTGTTTCATCACTTGTGATAACAGGTGCGGCTGGATTAGAATTAACAGTAACTGTAGCCGATCCATTTGCAGAAGTACATCCACTTGTAGTTACGTTTACTGTATAAGTGTTAGCATTTCCTACTACAATAGATTGTGTTGTCTCTCCTGTTGACCAAAGGTTTCCACTCGCAGATGATGAAGTTAGTGTTACTGTTTCCCCATCACAAAGAGTGGTTGAACCACTTGCAGATATTGTCGGCGTACTTGGTGTTGGATTCACTGTAACTGAAGTAGCAGCGGAAGTAGCAGAGCATGTACCATCAGTTACTGTTACAGAATAATTATTTGACGTTGTCACAATAATCGATTGCGTAGTTTCACCACTTGACCAAGTATTCCCTGTTAGAGAAGAAGAGGTTAAAGTAACTGACTCACCTTCACAGAAAGTAGTTGCCCCACTTGTTGAAATAGTAGGTGTTGCAGGTGCTCCTGGGTCACTAAGAGATTGAGATACTTGGGTAGAAACACATCCATTTCCATCTGTAAATTGGAATGTGTATGAACCAGATGCTAACCCAGAAACAGTATGTGGCAATGTTGCTCCTTGTGAACCTGAAGCAGTGCCTGTCCAGTTCAAAGTGCCTGTAGAGGCTCCTGTTACTTGGATAGAACCACTTGATTCACCACAGTTCGCAGGATTAATAACAGTTCCAATTCCAATAATAGGAAGAGGGTTTACTGTTATTGTTGTATTCGCAGAAGTTGCAACACATCCATTTCCATCAGTTACTGTTACAGTGTAATCTCCTGATTGGTTTACAGTTATTGCCTGAGTTGTTTCGGTTGTCGACCACATGTTTCCAGTTGAAGATGATGAAGTTAACGTTACACTTCCTCCTTCACAAAAAGTAGTTGTCCCACTTGCAGAAATTGAAGCTACTGGTAATGCATTTACGGTAATGTAATCTGTAAATGTGATTGTTTCAGTATTTGAACCGTCACCAATTGTCAAAGTCACATCGTAAGTACCGGGTGTGTTATAGGTTACGACAGGGTTTTGATCTGTACTTGTACTTCCTCCTTCAAAAGCCCAATCCCATGAAGTTGGCGTTCCTTCTGATAAATCAGTGAAAGTTACTTGTTCTCCTGCACAAATACTTGTCACGTCAGCAGAGAAATCAGGTGTTAAAGCTGATGCTACACAGAAATTATTTACTTCCTGATCACCAAAATCTGAGTCTGCAGCTTGAATTTCAGCTAATACAGTACCGTCTTGTGAGATAGTATATGTACCATCGACATTACACGAGCCATATTGAGAACCGTACATTCCATCACCATATTCGTCATCGATGGTAAATACATAACAATCAACGTTTAAGCACCATTCTTCCGTGATTGTTTCTCCTCCAGCAACATTTGTATAAGGTCCACCAGCGTATAGTTCATTATTTAAGTCGTCCTCCAATGTCCAAGTTGTTTCGCTGCCCCAACAATCCGTAGTAAGTGAGAAGTCGATTAATTGACCGTTAGTATTTGCAGTGAAATTTGATGTTAGTTCATCATTTGCTGCGTTTTCATCAGTACCTCCATTAGGGTCTACTGTTGCTGCTGTGAAAGTGTGAGGCCCGTTTCCAGCTGTAATCATTGGCAAAGTAACAGTAGCGGAAGTATTTGTTGCTAATGAACCCGTCCATGAGTATGTCGAAACAGCTCCACCATCTACTGAATATTCGATATCAACAGATGTAAGTGTAGTAGAACCATAATTTCTTAGAATTACTTCAGGAGTGATGTTTCCACCTCCACAAATATTACCGTTTGGCGAATTTATACCTTGAATTCCTGCGTCCAGTGCAACAGTCGGTTGATTTGGGTCCCATCCATCAATTGTTCCAGTTGAAGTACTTGATGGATCTAACCAATCTCTTAGTCTTGTGGCAGCACTTGCACCATTCCAAGATACATCGAATCGACCATAAACATCATATTGACCATTATCATTGGTGCCACTACACGCAGCAGCACCACCATATAATTGACCCACTAATCTATGGTTCAAATCCCAAAGTCCTGACCCTGATGATCCCGGTTCGGTAACACCTTCGTCCCAATTAGCTACTTCCCAGCATAATGCTCCACCTGAATTTACTTGAGTCAAGGCATTATTCTCACGTGCATATTTCATAATATCCCCACTTGGGTGGTGAATTCCAATAGCAGCAGGCACAGCATTCCCTGTGTGATCCCATCCTGCGTAATACAATCCCCATGATTGAGCCATTGCTAAAGTCAAGTTGGTGATTTCTACCAAGGCAAAATCAGATCCTGCATTTGAAGCTCGTAAAACTGCACCATTTGCCGTTTGAAATTGCGTGTTATTAGCCATGTCAGGTGAGTTTGCAGTTGTGGCACAAACAGGAGTAGGAGCAATCCATTTAAATCGGAATGCCCAGTTTGCAGGGTTTCCTAAACAGTGGTTTGCTGTCAGAAAGTAAGGAGTTCCGTCTTGTGCAGTGTTATTTACGAGCGTTCCTGTACAAGAACCGTTTCCTCCAACCACAATCATAGCTACGGAATGAGATTCATTTAGCCATAAAGGTTCAGGGTCAGTAAGACATTTAATATCTCTATTACAATCACCAGAGCTATTTAATGCTTTCATTACTTCATTCTCGTGTATCGATATATCGCGATATCCGTGCACAATATTCGTAACAGTTAAGGTTCCTTGCCCAAGTACGTTTACTGGCTCGTAATATTCTATTATTGCCTCTTCACCTGAAATAAGGTCAGTCCCCAATGTTTTTTCGACATTGTTATTAATGGCTGTATATGCACCTAAGTATGCTGAACGATCTGGCTTATGAATATAAATTGTAGCTCCTTGAGGCAAGAACAGATCTTCGAAAATGAAGTTTATGCTCAATGCGTCTTTCGATTTGACATGAAGTCTCCAGATTCTATCTCCGTTCTGAAGCTGAGTCCACACACCTGAATTTTCCAGATTGTAATTTACTTGGTGTTTATGACCAAATCGCCATGGTCCGATTTTCTGGGAGTCATTTATAGAATCTTGAATTCTATACGGCTCGACATCAAACGCAGGCATATTTATCGAATTAAGCTGCGCATGATCGGTCTTCAATGCCCATGATTTGGGTTGCCCCAAATTGGTTATTTGTCCAAATACACTAACAAGGTTTAATAGTAGCAGAGGCAAGAGTAATGTAATTCTCGCTTTCATAATTTTTGGTTTTTTAGTTTTTAGCGTTGCTAAGATACAAAAACCAAGTTAAATTTTAGTTAAGTAGAGTAATAATCTGTTAACATTTACAATATTTTGATTAGATCCTCTTGTTCGATAACTACATCATAACTAGCCATTCCAATTTTAGTAGGGAGCACACATTTTATATTATTAGCACTGTTTTTCTTGTCCTGCAACATTATTTCATAAATCGTACTTAAGTCATCTTCGAGACAAGGCATGGTTGGGAAATGGGTGTTAATAACTTTAGAAATTGAAGTGTAAATTTTCTGGGAAAGCATGTTTTTATTGAGTGCTATTTTACTTTCTAAGAGCATTCCCCAAGCAACGGCTACTCCATGTGAGATATTATTTTCTTTTTCCAGAAAATAACCCTCAATAGCATGACCTATTGTATGCCCAAAATTCAATAATTTTCGTTCTCCTGATTCTTTAGGGTCTTTTAATACAATTTCATTTTTAATTGAAACAGATTCGTAAATCAATTCAATAGTCACTTTTTCAGGATGTGTATCAATAAGATTATTCCAATGTTGCTCAGAATAAATTATGCCGTGTTTCAACATTTCAGCGTATCCATTTATCCATTCTTTTTTCGGAAGAGTAGAGAGGAAGCGATAGTCAATATAAACAGCTAAGGGGTCAGAAAAGACACCAAGTTGATTTTTAAATGCACCGAGATCGATTCCTGTTTTTCCTCCAACCGAAGCGTCAACCATAGCAAGTAGTGAGGTGGGGATATTGATAAATTTAACTCCACGTTTGTATACAGAAGCGATAAATCCGCCCATGTCTGTGACCACACCACCACCCAAATTGATGATTAAATCATTTCGACTGATTTTGTATTCACTTAAAGCTTGCCATACCTGAAAACAAATTTCCATTACTTTATTCTCTTCACCTGCAGGTAACAGAATGATTTCAGCATCGGTTAGCTCATCAAACTGGGTAATCAAAAATTCTAGACAAAATTCATGCGTGTTTTCATCCACAATAATGATTTTACGAAAGCTTTTGTACTTTTCCAATATTTTTGAAAAACTGCTTTCTTCAAGTGCGCAAAATTCGATGTCGTAAGAATTGGATGTCAATATCATAAACTGTTTATTTAGGGAAGTTCAATAAGAATTCAATTTCGTTCTCAAAATTCGTGAAACTTTTGTGAAAAATTCTGCTTTTTCCGATTAATTTTGGCGCATGATTTCATTTGAGAATACCAAAATCGCTTTTGCATCAAAATCAGATGCCGATTTGAAACGTGCATATAGCCTTTTTCGAATGGTTAGTAAACCATTTATGGTGAAGTTTGGGAAGTGGGCAACAAATTTTGCATTTGCTCTTCGTTTACCTATTAATGGGATTGTGAAGAAAACGATCTTCAGACAATTTTGTGGCGGTGAGACTATTGATGATTGCGACTCTACAGTTGCACAGTTAGGCGCTTTTGGTATTGGGACAATATTGGATTATTCGGTTGAAGGAAAAACTACGCAAGCGGATTTTGAAGCTACCGCTAACGAAATTATTTCGACGATTCACAAAGGTAAAGAAAACCCAAATGTTCCCTTTTCGGTATTCAAGGTGACGGGCATAGCACGTTTTGGAATTTTGGAAAAATGCAACCATCCAGAAGCGGAATTGACTTCTGAAGAAAAACAAGAGTTTCATTCAGTGCTTAATCGAGTTGAGCGAATTTGTAGAGCTGCTTATGAATTTGATGTACCTGTTTTTATTGATGCAGAAGAAACTTGGATACAAGACACTATTGATAGGTTGACTACTGCAATGATGGCAAAATACAATAAAGAGAAAGTGATTGTGTACAATACTGTTCAGATGTATCGACATGATCGATTGGAACACATAAAGCATGCGCTAATTGAAGCGAAACAAAATGGCTATCACTATGGAGTGAAATTGGTTCGTGGAGCATATATGGAAAAAGAACGAAATCGAGCAGTGGAAAAAGGTTATCCGTCACCAATTCAAAAAGATAAACAATCGTCAGATAACGATTACAATGAGGCGTTGAGAATTCTTTTGGATAACATTGATTTTTGCGCTATTGTTGCTGGTTCTCATAATGAAAATAGTGCTTTGATTTTGATTGATTTAATGAATGAGAAAAAAATAGAAAAGGCTGATAAACGAATTTATTTTGCTCAATTATTAGGGATGAGTGATCATATTTCATACAATTTAGCTCATGAAGGATATAATGTTGCGAAGTATGTTCCTTATGGCCCAATTCGTGAAGTGATGCCATATCTAATTCGAAGAGCTGAAGAAAATACCTCGGTGGCAGGGCAGACGGGGCGTGAACTGTCTCTTATCATGAAAGAGCGTCAGAGAAGAAAGTCAGAGAAATAGACTGTTTTATTTCCTGTTAACGTTTTGTTAAAAACCAAATCAATAAGAATTGTCTGCGTATATTCGTTTCAAGAATAACAGTTAAAACATAAAAATAAACAAAATGAAAAAGTTATTATTTTCTTTAGCAATCGCAGGAATTGGATTATTTGCGAATAATGTAACAGCGCAAGAGGTTGCTTCAGGTGCGAAAATTGAATTCACTAAAGATGTTCACGATTACGGAACAATTGAGCAAGGTGGAGACGGAACTTGTGAATTTGAATTTAAGAATACAGGTACTGCTCCGTTGATTATTCAAACGGCTAAAGGTTCATGTGGTTGTACTGTACCTAGTTTCCCAAAAGAGCCTATCGCTCCAGGTGCAACAGCATCAATCAAAGTGAAATATGATACTAATCGTGTTGGTCCTATCAATAAGAACGTAACGATTACTTCAAACGCATCTAACGAGCCAACAAAAGTCATTCGTATCAAAGGTACTGTTAATGCTGCTCCTCAAGGAGGTGCTCCTGTAAACAATGCAGGTGCTCCAAGCGTAAACTAATCATATTTAATGAAGCTATTTTTTGCGATCATACTAATAGCAATGAGTTCCGCCCTTGGCTTCGGTCAGGAGGCGGAACTTCGTTTTGATAAGAAGCTACAGAAGTTTCCAGATACCGAAGAAGGTGTAGTATTGGAACATCTATTTTCATTTCAAAACACAGGCGATGCCCCACTTATTTTTAAAGATTACAAAGTAACCTGCCCCTGTACCAAAGTTGTTTTTCCGAACGAACCTATCCCTCCTGGTAAATCAGGAGTAGTAAAAGTTACTTTTGACACCAAAGGAAAATCGTATTACCAAGACCGCATTATTGAGATTTTTTCGAACTCCAAAAAGGGAACAGAAAAACTTCGTATCAAAGTATTTGTTGAATAGTAATGGAGAACTATTTGAGCCCTACATTTTTTCTAGATTTTGAATCTGATGCAGTACAAAGTTATGTCTCAGAATTTAAGTTGATTGAGAATGAAACTCAAAAAGCAATAGCACTCTATCAAAAAGTACGCGATGGTTTTTTGTATGATCCGTATCATTTGGATTTACGCCATAAAGCATTGAAAGCATCAGCTATTATTTCTAAAACACGTGCGTGGTGCGTGGAGAAGGGAATCGTTTTCGCTGCTGGACTTCGAGCACTTGGGATTCCCTCTCGTTTGGGATATGCAATCGTGCAGAATCATATTGGTGTAGAGAAATTAACTACTGCATTGCGTTCTGAGAAAATAGTTTTTCACGGTTATGTAGATGTGTATTTAAATGGAGTTTGGACCAAGGCTACTCCAGCGTTTGATCAAAAAATATGTTCACTTTGTAACGTAGAGCCGCTAGAGTGGAATGGAACTGAAGATTCGTTGTTTCAGGAATTTAACTCAGAAGGTAAGTTTATGGAATATCATCACGATTATGGTGTCTTTGATGATGTGCCGATAGAATTGATGAATAGTGAAATGAAAAACCATTACCCGCACTTATTTGACGGTTCTCATGTCAATTCACGCCAATTCTCATTTTATCATTTGTAGAAAGAAGTGAACGAGTTTGTTTACTCTATTGAATAACCAAGCTTTTCGATAACTGAAATTACCTCAGCGCGATTTACATCTCCTTTAATAACGACTTGACCGTCTTCCAAGTTTACGATTACACTTTTCACTCCTTCAAGTTCTCCAACAAATTTTTCAACTTTTGACTTACAATGACCGCAAGTCATGCCTGTAACTTTAAAAGTTTCGCTTGTTAATTCTTTTTTTGTGAAATTAAATAGTTTCATATTGTTAATCTACTACAACGACCAAATATTTCGATATTTTCCAGAATTCCTTAGCATCTTTGATTGTAATAACCTTAGTTCCACCTTTGTTATCAATTGAGTAAGATGAAGATGGGTGGTCGCTTATCATTCTGATTTTCTTTCCAACCACAGTGATTTTATTTACTTTATGCTTGTCAATCGCAGTGAAGTAATTTTCATTAAATCCATCTTTAATAGCCGTTTTCTTACCCAATCCAATAAATCCACCTTCTTGAATAATCACATTATTATTTTTTAACTCTTCAAGCGAACCATAGACATAATAAACCTTGTTGAGTTCTTTCATCGTTTCCAATGCCAATTCTGCTTGTTCCATATACGCATCAAAGAGTTTTGAATACTCTCTGTCTAACACAGCCAATTCTTCTTGAAGTGAGGCGATTAAGTCTTCTTGAGACTGAACTTGAGCAGCTAAACGATTTACCATATTTTGTAAATCAGCAATTTTTAAGTCGCGTTCTCCAAGTTGTTTGTTCAGTGAGTTAACTTTGCGAATATTTTCTTCGCGAAGAAAATTGATATTTTGAATTTCCTGAATGATCCATTGTTTGTCGTCTTCAGAAATAGCTATATCACCACTTTTTAGGCGAATTTCTTGTTCTTTTAAACTGATTTTTGCTACGTTTTCTTGAATTTCGTAAAATGTAGAGATGGATTCGTTCAGCATTGAATCTTTCTCTGCCATTTCCATTTCCATGATGCGCATTTCGTTTCGCATCTTTGCCAATTCTTCACCTTCTTCTTCCGTTAATAGCTTTTTGTCCTCTGCTGTTTCAGTGTTACATGAAGTGAAAAGAAGTGCGCTTATCAATATCAATTTAAAAAATTTCATAATTGTCAGTTTGTCTTTCAACAAAACTAACTAATTATCCTTTGAAAAATTTTATCTTTAGCCTTAAATCTTTAAAAATTACTTGACATTGCGTCAAAATTGACATTAATTATTTATCCATGAAGTACTTAGGTTTTGTTTTTGCATTCTTTTTTATCATTTCAGTTTCAGCCCAATCAATTTCCTATAAGTTGGGAATGTCTAAACCCCAAAATCATTATTTCGAAGTGAAAATGGAGTTGTCTGATTTTAAAAATGCGACATTGGATTTGAAATTGCCTGTTTGGGCTCCAGGTTCATACTTGGTTCGTGAATTTGCGTCAAAAATTGATTTGGTTAAAGCTACAGACGACAAAGGGAAGTCTCTGCCAATAAACAAAGTAGACAAAAATACATGGAGAGTTGAAACAAAGAAGGCAAAGAAAATCATTGTAAAGTATGAGGTTTATTCATTTGAATTAACTGTTCGTACAAGTTTTCTTGACTTGACGCACGGTTATGTTAACGGGACAAGTGTTTTTATGTATGTGGATGGTTTTAAGAACTTGTCTGGAAACTTGACAGTGATTCCTTTCCACACATTCAAAAAAGTAACTACAGCTTTACCAAAACGAAATGATGGAATTGCAACAGATAATGCATTTTACTACACATTTAATGATTACGATCAGCTAGTTGATTGCCCGATTGAAATTGGTAATCAGGTAGAATTTACTTTCATGGCTGCGGGAATTCCACACCATGTAGCGATGTACGGTGAAGCAAACTATGACATTGAACGATTGAAGTTCGATATGGCAAAAATTGTAGAGTCGACAACAAATATTTTTGGGTTTAACCCGAACAAAGAGTATTGGTTTATCATTCACAACACAACGAATGGTGGTGGCGGACTTGAGCATACCAACTCGACTACACTCAATGTGCGTAGATGGTCGTATGAAGGCTCTGCTTATTTAGGGTTTTTAAGTCTTGTAGCACACGAGTATTTTCACTTATGGAATGTAAAACGTTTGCGTCCGATTGAATTAGGCCCTTTTGATTATGACAAAGAGAATTATACTTCACTTCTTTGGGTAATGGAAGGATTTACTTCGTATTACGATGAATTGATTTTGCGTCGCGCAGGATTTTATTCAGAAGAAGATTATATCAACAAGTTGTTTGGAACGATCAATTCTGTAGAAAATCAACCAGGGAATAAAGTTCAACCTGTTGCACACGCCAGTTTTGACGCATGGATTAAAGCATATCGCCCAAATGAAAACAGTTATAATACAACCATTTCTTACTACAGCAAAGGGCAATTGATTGGTGTAATCTGTGATGCTATGATTATTGATGCCACAAACGGCAAAAAGTCGCTCGACGATTTCATGCAAGTAATGTATGATAAGTATTATGTGAAGGCGAAACGTGGATTTACTGAAGCAGAATTTAAGAAGGAAATGGAGTTAATTACAGGCACCAATTTAGACCAGTTTTTTGCTGATTACATTCACGGTACTACAACAATTGATTACAATACTTATTTCTCAAAAGTAGGTTTGAGTGTCTTTAATTCGGGTTCAACGGAACCGTTTTTTGGTACTTCATTAGCGGATGAAAGTGGAAAATTAATTGTAAAAAGAGTTCAACCCGGAAGCGCTGCGGAAGATGCAGGAGTGAGCGTAAATGATGAAATTCTTGCTGTGAATGGTTTTCGTGCAAGTCAAAAAGGATTTAGTGATTATTTAGGGAAATTGGTAGTTGGTGAAAAATTCAAATTACTTGTTTCCCGTGATGATGTATTGATGGAGCTCAATGCTTCAATGGGTGAAATCACAAAAGCGCTGTATCAACCTATGTTGGCAGATGGTGATAAAGCACAGCGATTATTTGAAGTTTGGTTGAGAGAGAAGTAGAAAATATATGCTGATGGTAGTTGTTCAACCCCTTCAGGGTTGAGGAGTCTTCTTTCTGATTAAATTAAGCGTATTAAAGCCCTTCAGGCTTTCTTTCTTTGGACTGGATAGGAATCCTGAAGGGATTCAATATGCATAACGCTGTATGCAATGCAGCGTTATATACAGTATAATAGTTCAAAACAACCGCAAAGCGGTTGAACCTATCATGGCAGGTATCGTTCATCAAAGTTCACTCCATGCTTATTTAACAAATCTTTGTACTCATCAACGAACTTTTTCTTACTATGATGTTCTTCCTGATTTTTAACGTATTCAATCAGTCTATCAAGTTCATTTATTGTATACGTGAAAGCACCGTAACCATTCTGCCATCCGTTAAAATTTTTGAAAAGCTGTTTTTCTTTTATGTAAAGAGCACTAGAAACTTTAAGATCTTTAACTAAAGAAGCTAATGAAATGGAAGGGTGAATATGTGTGACTATATGAACATGATCTTCAACACCATTTATGCGATATACAAGGCAGTTTTTTCGTTCTAAAAGACCATTCATATATTTATATAGTTCATGTCGATTATGTGCCGTTAAGGTATGTTCACGATTTTTAGTTCCAAAGACGATTTGGTAGATTATTTGTGTGTAGGTACTCATGTTAGATTATTATTTGTTTATAAAGTTTAGGTTTTTTAAATCCAAAAAGGATAAAGGTGTAATAAGATTATCGTAGTTCTAAAAAGGAATATTTTTCTCTTATATTTGAATTGTTTAATAATTGAATAGTTATAATTAACGCAAATATAAGATTAAAAAGTAATCAAATAAATAGGTGTGATTATTTTTTTTAAAATTCTACTAGTTTTAACATCACAATTGTCTCATGAAGATTAACACAAAATTCCAATTCTTGATTCTTGTTTCATTAGTGCTTATGGCTTGTAAGACTACCTATAACATTGTCCAAATTCCCCCTCCGAAAACCGCTAATTTCCCTTTCTCGCAAGTTGAGCCTTCTATAGCGATTAATCCCGTTAATCCACAAAAAATGATTGTAGGGACAGTGATGGATGATTACCATTATTCGGAAGATGGGGGAGAAACATGGAATGCATTCACCCTGAAATCAAAATATGGAGTGAATGGAGACCCAGTTATGCTAGTTGATAATCAGGAAAGATATTATTTCTTCCATCTATCAAATCCGACTGATGGAACTTGGTTGGATAGGATAGTTTGCCAAAAATCAGACAGTATTTCAGGTCCTTTTGATGAAGGAACTTTTCCTGAACCAAATGGTAAGGTTCATGATAAACAGTGGGTGGAGTTTGATGCGGTGACTGGAAATATATATATGACATGGACTCAGTTTGACAAATATAAATCACAAGCCCTTGAAGACTCAACAATTATTCTCTTTTCAAAATCTACAGACAGAGGAGATAGCTGGGGTGAACCTGTAAGGATTTCATACTTTGCAGGAGATTGCATGGATGGTAATGGGACAGTAGAAGGTGCTACACCTGTTGCAGGACCAAATGGGGAGCTTTATGTAGCGTGGACAGGACCACAAGGAATTATGTTCAATAAATCTTATGATGGCGGCGAAACATGGACGGAGCGAGAAATAAAAGTAATAGACCACCCAGGAGGTTGGAATATTAAAGTTCCAGGAATTTTTCGTTGTAACGGCCTACCAATAGTTAAGTGTGACAAAAGTAGCTCACCCTCACGTGGTACAATTTATATTAATTGGGCAGATCAGGCGAATGGTGAGGATGATACTGATATTTGGATTGTTAAAAGTACGGATGGTGGAGCAACTTGGAGTGAACCTAAACGAGTGAATGATGATAAGCCAGGTAGACATCAATTTTTTACATGGATGACAGTTGATTCATCAACTGGGTACATTTACACCGTGTTTTTTGACCGTAGAAATCACAATGACTTAGGGACGGATGTGTATTTAGCTTATTCTAAGGATGGTGGAGAAAAATTTACGAATATAAAAATCTCAAAGAAACCTTTTTATCCTGACCCAGCTGTCTTTTTTGGCGATTACAACAATATTGATGCTGTAGATGGAATCATTCGTCCAGTTTGGCCAACTATGGATCAAGGAAAAATCTCACTTTGGGTGGGGTTAATTAATGAAAACGAGTTGAAATAGAATTCGCTCCTTCAATTTTTTAACTTTTTTTAAACTTAGATTTAATTTTTTTTATCTATGTTTACGGAGCATAGTTTAATTTTTTTTGAAACCATGTTTTTAGAATGAACCAATTAACTACATACCAAACCATCTTTGATTACTCCCCCGATGCACTAGTTGTAACAGACGAGCGGCAAGAAATTGTAATGGTGAATAGACAAGCAGAGGAAGTTTTTGGAATGAAACAACAAGAACTTTTGTCGAAAAAAATTGGTGATGTGATTGATTTTGGTGAACATAAAATCACATTAAAACAATTTTATGACTCAACTGAGTTGCCAATTAGAAACCTCAAAATTGGTGAAAAAAAAGATATCTCTATTTTCCGAGAAGATTTAAGAATAGTTTCTATTGAATTAAGCATGAGTTTGTTCAATACCGATATGCATAGATTGGCCACATTTTCAATTCACGATATTACAGAAAGAAAAAATACACTAAAAGAGATAATTGAAAACGAGAAATTATTCCACGAGGTATTGGATAATATGTTGGAAGGTGTTCAAATAATAAGTAGTGAGTACAAGTACATTTATGTAAATGATGCCTTGGTTGCGCAAAGCGGAGGTTATAGTAAAGAAGAACTTTTGGATCATACAATGATAGAAAAATATCCTGGGATTGAAAATTCTGAAGTCTTTAAAAGTATAAAACACTGCATGCGTACTCATGTAGGAGAAGTAATGGTGAATGAGTTTGATTTTCCTGATGGCACTAAAGGATTTTTTCAGTTAAGTATCCAACCCACTCATGGAGGTGTATTTATTTTATCCATGGATATTACAGACAGGATAAATCATTTAAATGAAATTGCTACTCAAAATGAGTTGTTGACAAATAAGAATAAGGAGCTTGAACAGTTTACTTACATTGCCTCGCACGATTTACAAGAGCCTTTACGTTCGCTTATTAGTTTTTCCACAATATTGGATAAAGAATATAAAGATGTGCTCACTGGCAGGGGTGAAATGTATCTAAATTATATTCAAAAATCCTCTCAGAGAATGCAAAATCTGGTAAAAGGGCTTTTGGATTACGCACGTATAGGTCGAGAAAAGAAATTGGAAGAAGTTGATACAGAAGTGATGGTTAATCATATTTTGAATGATTTTGCTCTAAAGATAGATGAAACAAATGCAACAATTGAAATAGGTGACTTACCGACAATAAAAGGATATGTGGTGGAACTTCAACAATTATTTCAAAATGTAATAAGTAATGCATTGAAGTATCGAAAAGCAGATACTACCCCCAAAGTTGTAATAACTTCGGAAGAAGAAAAGGATTGTTGGTTATTTAAAGTGCAAGACAATGGAATTGGTATTGATTCTGAACATCTTGATAAAGTATTTGTTATCTTCAAGCGCTTGCACAATCGAGATGAATTTGAAGGAGAGGGAATCGGTTTGTCGCATTGTAAAAAAATTGCAGAAATGCATATGGGCAAAATTTGGATAGAATCTGAAAAGAATAGAGGAAGTGTGGTACATTTTACAGTTTCAAAAAATTTAAAATGAAGAAAAAACTAAACTGTGTGTTATTAGTAGATGATGATGAAGGAAATAATTTCTTAAACAAAATTGTCATCGAAGATGCTGGAATTACTGAGCGTATTGAAGCTGTTTTGAATGGAAAAGAAGCACTTGATTTTTTGACTAATTCAGGTAAGTTTGCTGAGTCAACCGAAAAATATCCGCAACCTGCTCTAATCCTCCTAGATATTAATATGCCTGTAATGGATGGTTGGGAGTTTATGAAAGAATACGAAAAACTGGATGAAAATCAAAAGGGTGAAATTATTATAGTGATGCTGACAACTTCATTTAATCCTGATGATAGGGCAACTGCTGAGAACAATGTCGAGATTTCAGATTTTCGAAATAAACCGCTCAGTGAAGTTGATTTAAAAGATATTATGGAGAAGTTTTTCCCAGAATATTTATAGAGTTTAAAAGTATTTTTGAAACATCATTTTATCGTTTCATGTGTTTTAATATGTCAGAATTGAATTTTTGAGGTGTCTAAATTATTTCTAACTTTAGAGCCCAAAACAATCAATTATGATAATCATCAAAGAGCTTGTAAATAATGTGATGTGGATTCGTTTCAACCGTCCACAAGTGTTTAATTCGTTCAATCAGGAAATGGCTTTTGCTGTGCAAAATGCTTTAGATGAAGCTAATTCTGACATAAATGTTAGAGCAATTGTCCTGACAGGTGAAGGAAAAGCGTTTTGTGCAGGTCAAGACTTGGCAGAAGCAACCGATCCAAACGGACCCGAATTGCAATCTATCGTTTCAAAACACTATAACCCGATTATTACAAAAATTCGCACAATTGAAAAACCTATTATAGCCGCAGTAAACGGTGTAGCTGCAGGTGCAGGCGCTAATATTGCACTCGCTTGTGATATTGTATTTGCAGGAAATTCAGCTTCGTTTATTCAAGCATTTTCGAAAATAGGCTTAATTCCCGATAGCGGCGGAACTTTTTTCTTGCCTCGACTCATTGGCTTCCAAAAAGCAATGGCACTGATGATGACTGCCGATAAAGTTGGTGCTGAAGAAGCAGAACGTATGGGAATGATTTATAAAGCTGTTGGAGATGAAAGCTTAATAGAAAATGTCACTGCATTTGCAGAACAGTTAGCACAAATGCCAACTCGTGGTTTAGGATTAACGAAAAAGGCAATGAATGCATCTATGACAAATGATTTGTCTCAACAACTTAAACTAGAAGAAGAATTACAGACTGAAGCTGGAAAAACATACGACTTTA
>CAYUQU010000037.1:5901-29124 GCA_964447015.1 uncultured Flavobacteriales bacterium | reverse complement strand
TTGTTTGTGAAGTTGCACATTGACCAACCGTTGGAGTAAAGGTGTACTCAGTGGTTGCAGTATTATTTAAAGCAGGCGACCAAGTACCCGAAACACCATTGTTAGAAGTCGTAGGCAAAGCCGATAAAGCTTCACCACTACAAATAGGATCAACCTGCGTAAATGCTGGGGTAACAGTTGGGTTAACCACAATGGTCATGGTTTGTGTCGTCGCACATTGTCCAGCCGTTGGAGTAAAGGTATACTCAGTGGTTGCAGTATTATTTAAAGCAGGCGACCAAGTACCCGAAACACCATTGTTAGAAGTCGTAGGCAAAGCCGATAAAGCTTCACCACTACAAATAGGATCAACCTGCGTAAATGCTGGGGTAACAGTTGGGTTAACCACAATGGTCATTGTTTGTGAAGTCGCACATTGCCCCGCCGTTGGAGTAAAGGTGTACTCAGTGGTAGCAGTATTATTTAAAGCAGGCGACCAAGTTCCCGAAACACCATTGTTAGAAGTGGTAGGCAAAGCCGATAAAGTTTCACCACTACAAATGGGGTCAACCTGAGTAAACGTTGGTGTAAACGTTGAGTTAACTGTAAGATTGATTGTAATCGTACTGTCGCAACCTGCCGCATTGGCAATGATAGCAGTTTTTATTCCTGAAGTGGTATAAACTTGACCATCTGGTGCAGTGTAAGTGTCGCACGCCGTTTGAGTTATAGATGATGTTGTTTGAGGGTTCACTAACAGGTGTAGGGTTATAATACTATCGCAAAGAGCAACATTAGTTAGTGTGTCTTTGTAAGTTCCTGACAATGTAAGGTTTTGTCCGTTAAATACATAGGTGTCACCTTCGCAGATCCCTTCATTAATGGATACATATGATTTGCACAGGTCAATTTCAAAGCACCCTATATCCACATTAAGATTAGCTATTCTGTCGTTTCCGTCCAAATCAAAACTCACTGTACTTGGAATATAAGTAGAATCACCCCTATCTACTGCAATAGAAGCAGTAGTGACACGATAATTATTTGCAGCAGTATCAACAAACTGCGGATTGATATTAAAATTCGACCCACCGCTTTGAAATGACTGGATAACACAATTTCTCACAAGAGAGTTTGTTGTTTGGTCAAAATAGTTCATGCTTTCATTGAAATAAATTATCGAGTTCAGCATTTGTGCGCTTGAGTTATTCGTATATACCCCACTTCCCTCATTCGTACCGAGTTCACTGTATGAAGTGTTTTCGGCGATTGTCATATTTGAAAATTTTGAAGCACCAATATTATAAATTCCACCACCACGGGCAGTATTTCTTGCAAGAACTCTGTTATTATCAATTTGACAATTTGAAATACTATCAACTGAATTTGTAAAAATACCTCCTCCATAGGAATTTGTACTATTACCTCCAGTAAGAAAGGATGTACTAGCTAGAGCTTTATTGTTTGAAATGAAATTATGATATACATTTCCTGTACCAACGTGATAAATACCACCGCCCTCATTGAGTCCACCATTCTGAGAAAGATTGATATACGTTTCATTTGAGATAATGCTATTTCTGTGCATATCCATATTTCGAGCATATATACCACCGCCTCTCACAGCCCCGTTAGCATACCCCATGTAAGTTCCAGCTGAATTATTTTCAACATTACAATCAGCCACAAGACTTTTTTGTCCTGAAGTGGTGAATTCATTATGAATCCCTCCACCAAACGCGAATCCATTGAAATAAGATGCCCAGAGGTGTACAGAAGTTATATGAGCATTTGCTACATTATTATTGATTTGTGAATTGGTCAACAACAGTTTGTTTGTGGAATAAATTCCTCCCCCATAGGCACGGGAAGTCATATTTGGGATGGTCATAAAATTATTTACATTATAGGTGTGGTTTGAAACTGCGGAATTATTATTTAATTCTGAATTTTTAATATCAGTAAACAAATATGTTGTAATTCCACCGCCATATGCATATGATAACCCACTTAATGATGCTGAAGTTGAAGTTGAATTGATAGAAATTGAATTATTATTGAACTCACAATCATTAATAATTACTCTTATGCTAGCCAACATACCTCCTCCAATAACATTTCCGTCGTAGTACCCCGAAGACTCCAATATATTGTTTGAAAAACGGCAGTTGCTCACAGTTGAGGTGTCAGAAGAGGAAGATTGAAGATACAAACCTCCGCCATGGCCATGTCTTGCAGTAATTCGGTTGAGATTAAATTCAGAGTTGTTGATTGTAGTTTTCTTGACAATATTGGCATATAAACCTCCACCCAAATTGCTAGCAATTACAGTCGAATTATTGTTTGTGATATTTTCGTTAAAAAAACAATCAATTACCTTCAAAGTGTCTGAAATCAAAAATCCACCGATACCATAAGTATTACCTCTTCCAACAGTAAAGTTGTTTCCTGTAAACTCACAATTATTTACAAAAGCAACAGACGTGTTTTCACCATCGCATGCTAGTCCACCTCCTCTAAAACTTTTAGTTGCACCAGTATTACTGCTTGTGATGATATTGTTTTTTACATCAGTGTCTGTAATATAAAAATTGATGCTGTTTTCAATGTACGCACCACCACCGTGGCTATTTGATCTTGAAGATGAAATTGTATTTCCGCTTATATATGAATTCAAAATCTGATTTTGAGGACAATTGACATACATTCCCCCTCCATAATAATTGGAATTCCCTGTAACAGTGATATCATCAATCAGGTTGTTACTGGTAATAACAGAGTTTTCCATAATAAAGGAGGTGGCAATATTTACAAATATTCCAGCACCTTTTCCATCTAGTCCAGCCATTGCAGTATTGTTAATGACGATGATATTGTTTAAAATTACATCTCCCGCATTTTCAATATACACACCACCGCCTTTTCCTTTGCCAACGGTAAGAATAGCATTTCCTCCAGTAATTTTGACGCCATCAATAATTATTGGTAGAGTATTTCCTATTATATAAAACACATGGTTGGCATTGTCGGAATTATCGCCAATGATACCAATGTCACCCGAAAGAATTGTTTCATTTGTCCTATCCGTACCATTAGCAGCAGGAATTAAGTCCACCCTTTGTGCGATACTTGTTTCGTTACCAAAGAAATTTCCATACAATTTTACTCCGTTATTGAGCACAAATGAGGAAGATCTGTCGTTTGAAGAAGATGTGTAATATGTTCCACGAGCTACCCATATTTCATCACCACTCATGGCAAATAGCATTGCCATTTCAAGGTCAGTATAGGCATTTGACCATGAAGTTCCGTTATTGAGACCTGTAGCATCATTCTTTACATAAATAATTGCCGCCTGAATAGTGGTAGCTGATAAAATCCAAAAAAGCAATAATAATTTTTTCATAAATACGTACTTTAACTAATGAATTAAAAAATGCTATAAATTACACTGAAGTGCAAAATTATTTTTTAACAAAATTTTCTAACTATAGATATTTGAAACTGTTTCGAAATATCTGATTAATATATTTTTTTAAAGTAAAAACATACTCACGTTCTAATCTTTGTGGATGTATTTTACCTTTGAAGTGTCTTTGTCTGTTACTCCCTTTTTATTTCACACAAAACCAATTTGTTGCGTTGTTTTTTGAGATCATTAGGATTAAATTACTCATTTGGTGTTTTAGGCATTGCTATTCAATCTATGGTTAGAAGGATGCAAGCTGTTAATGAAATGTTGGTCGTAGTATTTTCATATTTAGATTGATAGAATGTTCTCTTTATTTTAGGCAAATATAATATATTTTATTTTCAGAAGAACAACTACTTATTAATTGGTAATTAATCAAGGATAGTTCAACTACTTCATTTATCACATGGTAGGAATGGGCTTTAATATGTAGGGAAATGTTTATCTATATCCAATATTCCTTCCACATATCCTTTTGAGTAAAAGTATTCTGGGCAAAAAGCTTGTAACGGAAAACTAAATACCGCTATGTAAAGTAGAATCAATTTGCTCATAGTCCAGTAATGTATTTATTTGGGGCTTCCATTCCCCAAACACCCTAAAAATACTAATTTCTCCCAAACACCTATTTCACAGAACCAACAATTTCACTACCTTTGCACCAATCATGCCCCAAACCCTCCTCTCATCCCCCCTCCAAGGATTTACAGACTTTCGATTTCGGAATGCTTTTCACCATTTTTTTGGTGGAATTGACACTTTTTATGCTCCTTATATCCGATTGAATGGCAAGTTGGAGGTGAAGGCGAGTTATGAGCGCGATTTGTTGCCTAAGAACAATAGCGTGCCCGAACTTATTCCGCAAATCATGACCAATGACGCAGATGAGTTTTTGTTTGTAGCGAAATATGTGCAGGATTTAGGGTATAAGGAACTGAATTGGAATTTGGGATGTCCTTATCCAATGGTGACAAAACGCTGTATGGGTTCTGGATTGATTAGTGACAGCCAGCGAATTGATGACATTCTCAATAAAGTTCACGCCGAATCTGATATTATCGTTTCCATGAAAATGCGGATGGGCTATGAGCATCCAGAGGAAATTTTAGATGTTTTTCCGGTGTTAGATAAATACCCGATAAAGAATATCGCCATTCACGCGCGAATCGGAAAGCAACTCTACAAAGGCGGTGTCGATTTGGATTCTTTTCAGCGCTGTTTAGATAAAACGCGACACAAAATTTACTACAACGGAGACATCACTTCGGTTGAGCAGTATCGTTTAATGGTGGAACGTTTCCCCATGATAGATCACTGGATGATAGGTCGGGGACTAATCGCAGACCCATTTTTGCCTTCAATGATTAAAATGAATACGACCGAATATCCAGCAAATCGAATGGAAATCTTTGGCAAATTTCACGATACGCTGTACCACGAGTACGCCAATGCACTATCAGGTTCCAGCCACGTGTTGGTGAAAATGGAAAGTTTTTGGGAGTATTTTGCTACATCTTTTCCCAACCCGCACAAAACCTTCAAGAAAATCAAAAAAGCCAAGAATTTTGACGCTTATCAAGATGCGGTGAGTGATATTTTGCGGGGGTGATATCTGAATAAGACTACAAGATTCAAGACCGCAAGACTCAAGACTTTTGTACTTTCAAAGGAGGATATTTTTGTAACGGCGGATTTCAATCCGCCGTAAATAAAACCCACACCGTCAGTTTTTGGCGTGTGTTTTTGCATCAAAAACCATGACAAAAACGAACTCAGCACGATAATCTTCACTTCAACCAAAAAGTCTTGTAGTCCCCGACAATATCATCGGGACATGTTTGAGTCTTACAGTCTTGAGTCTATCACCACAGTCCACTCACGAATAACCCACTCAGTAATCAACCCATTTTGCACATAAGGATCATTGTCCACAAAGTCCTGAACCTGTTTTTCGTTCTCGAGATTAAAGACAAGCGCAGCGCCATCAGAAGGATTCGCAAAAGCTCCTGCCATGATTAACTTCCCGCTTTCTTTGTAACGTGTTGCCAAAGCCAAATGTTCCTCGCGAAAAGGAGCTCTTTTTTCAATGTAATTTTCGACTGTTGTGTAGAAGAGAATGTAGTGCATGATTTTTATTATGTTCTTAGTTAAATAATTTCGGAGTCATAAAAGATGGAGACTAAAGTGTCATTTGAAAAATTTAAAAAAATTGTTCCTATTGATTCGAAATTTTTCAAGCAAAGTACTTCAGGTATTTCCAACTTACCTATTGGCATTAATTTATTTTTCACATCATCTTTACTCATTCTAACAGAAATTCCATGTTTTGTCACAAATAACTTTGAGGTTACATATGCTTTCGTTAACCAACTTTTATATGATTTGTACACTTCAAAAGAATCATTAGCTATTATAACTTCAAATAATGTGTCAACTTCATTTGAATAATTGTTATTTTCTAATAGACTAATATTGATTTGTGCATCTGTGTACAATTCTAAGCTATCCATTGGGTGATCTCCGAACAAGAACGGCTCAATAGTTATGTCTACACCATATAAATCAAGAGTATCACTCATTCTTGATTCAGATAAATGGTCACCATTTTCATTAAAGTCTAAAATATTATTCGAATGGGTTTGAATAAAAAAGCAAATACTTATCCAAATTAATATTATGTTTTGCATGGTCATTTATGTATGATAACTACCCCCTAAAGATACAAATCCAAATAAAAAAATTATATTTAACTCTAAGAAATATAAGCACATGGCAAAAATAGATAGAGAGGACATTCACCTTATCAGTAGATATAGCAACTGGTCTGAAGGTGGTGTGGAGCAAATGCTGAAGGAAAATGTGTACAATGATGGCGCGGCGTGGAGCAAGTTTCTGCGTCTGTTTTTTATCAGTCTTGGGGTTTGCTTTGCTACTTCAGGAATTATTTTCTTCTTCGCCTACAACTGGGATGACTTGCACAAGTTTGTTAAACTTGGCTTGGTTGAAGGGTTAGTGGTACTCGCAACGGCATTGGTGTTGTTTTTGAGAATTGACTTGAACTACAGACATATAATTCTTACTGGCGCATCCATGCTTGTGGGTGTGTTGTTTGCACTATTTGGGCAGGTTTATCAAACGGGAGCCAATGCGTATGATTTCTTTTTAGCGTGGACGTTATTTATCACTTTGTGGGTGCTTATTTCAAATTTCCCTCCGCTGTGGTTGGTCTATTTGGTTTTGCTCAATGTGACGCTAATCACGTATGCCAACCAAGTTGCGCATGAATGGTCTGAAATAACGCTTTTCACTTTGCTTTTTGGACTCAACACTGTCTATCTGATTTTACCTATGATTATTTCAAGGTTCAACCAGGAAGTAAAAGTCCCAAGGTGGTTTACAAATGCGGTGGCTCTTACAGCTGTTACTTACGCTACGTTAGGGATGATTATTGTAATTGTAGATCATTACGAAACGGTGTCGTTGGTGTTGAGTTTACTCACGTTAGCTCTCTATACAGCAGCAATTCTGCAAGGATTTAAAGAAAAGAACATTTTTTACCTTTCACTGATTCCTTTCAGCTTGATTATTTTGATTACAACACTGATAATTGAGGTCTCAGGTACTGGAAAAGACAGTGTGTTTCTTCTAACCAGTCTCTTTGTTATTGGCAGTGTTACAGGGTTAATTATCGGTTTAGTTGCTCTTCAAAAAAAATGGACAAATGGATAAAATAGAGAACATCGACGAAATCCTCCATCAAATTCAATTGTCGGAAGGCGAGAATTTTGAATGCGACAGAGATGCGTTAAAAGCAGAATATCTGAAAGAAAGCTCGGGCAAGTCTTCGTTAGCCATAAAAGTGCTTTCTATCTTCGGGGTGTTGTTTGGTACCATCCTGTTTATCATTTTTATGTTTGCTGCAGGACTGTATGATTCTGATACGGGACTCTTGGTATTTGGCTTTGGCTTTATTGGAGGAGCGATAGCGCTAAATTTCGCCTTTGACAAGTTGATAATAGACACGATAAGTTTATCCTTCTTTAGCATGGGATTCGTCATGGTTGGAATGGGACTATCGGAGTTAAGGGTTGAGGCAAATACAATACAGTTTGTTTTTATTCTTATCGCTCTTGCCACACTGTTTATAACCCAAAACTACCTGATTTCATTCATTTCTGTATTGACTATTAGTGGAAATGTGCTGGCTTTAATTGGGGATAATAAGTGGGCTCATGAACTGATTCATGTGTATACGTTTGTCGTTGCGCTACTTCTTTCATTCACATTCTTTAAAGAAGCTCGAATAATCTCGACAAGCAAGAAGTTGTCAAAACTATACAACCCTGTACGTATAGCCCTGATTTTTTCATTTATTGCCGGATTATTTTTTATCGGAAAGAAAGGACTGATTTCAATCTCACCAAATTTCCTTTGGATTTCTTCAGTTGTTTCTATTTGCGCTATTTTTTACGTGATTTACATTCTCTGTAACACATTCAATGTCACAAGGCAGCAAGATAAGATAATGGTGTATGGTACAGCTTTTGTCCTGCTTGCACCAACTGCGTTAGCTCCAGCAATTTCGGGAGCTATGCTGATTATTCTTTTAAGCTTTTTGGTAAACTACAAAACAGGACTTGTTGTCGGTGTAATGGCATTTATTTATTTCGTTCTCCAATACTATTATGACCTTAATTTCACGTTATTGACAAAATCCATAATCCTGTTTTTCTCAGGTGTGATTTTTATTTTGTTCTATATATTCACGACTAAAAAACTGATCGCACATGAATAAGTACAAATGGATAATCATTCTCCTGAATCTGGTCGGGCTCTTGATTTACTTTAATTGTTCTGTCGTAAAAAAAGAGGCGATATTGGAAGATGGTCAGTTGATTCTACTCGAGTTAGCTCCCGTTGACCCAAGGTCGTTGATGCAGGGAGATTATATGAGACTGAACTACGCAATTTCAGACGTTGATTGGGAAGAAGAGATCCCATCAAGAGGTTTTTGTGTGGTGCGTCTTGACTCAAATGGTGTGGCAAGTAAAGTCAGACTTCAAACCAAAAGAAAACCGATTAATGACGGAGAATACATCATTGAGTTTACAAAGGCAAAGTGGCAAAATATAAATATCGGAGCCGAGTCGTACTTTTTTCAAGAGGGGAAAGGAGAAAAATTTGAGGAAGCAAAATATGGTGGCGTGAAAGTCGATAAGAATGGAAATAGTGTACTTATTGGGTTGTATGATGAGAATCGAAAGAAGATAGAGTAACGTTTATTTCTTTTTCGAACTCTGCAACGCATATGCACTCATCTCCTCCACACTCGAGGAATCAATTTTCTGATCAAAGAAATCTACCGCCGTCGCATCATCGTTAAAGACAAGGTGCTGACCTATAAGTTGAATTATTCCCCACGAATGTAGAATATCCCGAATTGGACCTCTTGTACCTGTGATACAGGTGTTGAGGTTGCTTTTTTGCCAAGTGCGAATCCAATCCTCAAGTTCATGCGCGCCTGAACTGTCGAGCGAGGTAACACTTTCCATATTCAAGATTATTGTTTTTAATTCACTGCCTTTTTTGGTTGTCAGGTTGTCAATTTTCTTTTTAATGAAATCGATATTCGCAAAGTAGATTGGACCATCTATGCGGACAATTAACAAATCATTGCGGTCTTCTAAATTTGAGAAACGGTCAAAGTTTCTGAAGTATTTGGTGCCTGGCACTCTGCCTAAAACGGCAATATGCGGCTTGGAAGCTTTGTAGATTACCGCGCCGAGTGAGAGTACCATTCCCGAAATAATTCCGATTTCAATTCCCAAAGTCAACGTAATCACAAACGTAGCTGTCAACATCAAAAAGTCCATTCGATCTTTCTCCCACAACAATTTCGGGGTTTTGAAATCAATAAGTCGCGATACAGCAACCAATACTACGGCGGCTAATATTGTGCTTGGCAAGTAGTAGAATAGCCCTGTAAAAAACAGAAGTGTCAACACGATTAACACCACGCTGATTATCGAAGCGACAGCTGTTTTTGCTCCTGCGTCATTGTTGACAGCCGTTCTTGAAAAACCTCCTGTAATCGGATATCCTTGAAAGAATGATGCTCCAAAATTCGCCATTCCCAAGCCGATAAGTTCTTGGTTGGGGTCAAGTTTATAGTTTCGGTGTTTTCCGTGAATTGTTTTGGCTACCGCATAACTTTCGGCAAATCCCACAAATGCGATAGTCAGCGCAATGGGGAGTAGGGTAGACCACGTGCTCATGTCAAATGAAGGCGAGGACAAGGACGGTAATCCTGAGGGAACGTTCCCAACTACCACAACACCTTCCGCAGTCAAATTAAATCCCATCACAACCAAAATTCCAAATACAACAGCAATTAGCGGGGTCGGCAAATTCTTGTGAATTAATTTACCGAAACGGATAATGAGAATTCCACCAAGTCCAATCAAGAATGTAATCCAATGAATGCCATCAATATTCTGCACAATGGCTACAACAGTATCTTGAATATGTTCCGTTCGAGGTAATTCTATTCGAAACAAATGCTTCACTTGACTTAAGCCAATGATGATAGCAGCGGCAGAAGTAAATCCGTTAATCACAGGATGTGAAAGGAAATTCACCACAAACCCAAACCTGAAAAGCCCCATGGCAAATTGAATCAACCCAACCAAAAAAGCCAAAGTCAGCGCGTACAGCAAATAATGCTCAGGCGACTCAGGATTTAGCGCGCCTATACTCGCAGCCGTAAGCAAAGAAATCATCGCAACTGGCCCAACAGCCAACTGTCGAGAAGTACCGAAAATGGCATAGAGCAACAAAGGCACAGTCACCGCATAAAGTCCGTGAATAGGTTCCAACCCCGCAAGCATCGCATACGCCATCCCTTGGGGAATCAGCATAATACCAACCGTGATCCCCGCAGACAAATCTCCTGAAAGATTACTTTTGCTATAATTTGGCAGCCAATCTAAAATTGGAATAAACTTTTTGATAACTGACAGCACTCTACTCATTTTCTGTGTGTTGATTAAAAGTACAGATGTTTTTTAATCTGCTACAAAGGTTCTCAATATTTTTTAAACTTTTGGTGATACTTGTTACAAATCGATGCTAATCTGTCCCGTACCTTACTTTATGCATTGTGATTTTTGGACAAAAGACTACTAGACAAAAGAAATTAGACTTGTTAATCGGTAAAGGATATTAGCTCTTTTTGTAGCAATGTTAAACGTATACATAAATCTATGTGCCTATTGTGTTTAAAAATACCACACCATCCATAATCTGCGAATAACTGCCTCACTTTTTCCAGTAAATTTTTAGTCTTTTGTCTAACTTCTAATAGTCTTTTGTCTAAAAAAATCCTTATGTAACAAATGTGACAAACCAACCAATTCCTTCTTCCGAACTTTGCTCCATAATTTAAAACAATACAATGGGACTATTTGATTTTTTAACAGGATCTTCAAAATCGGGGGAGAAGCTGTCAGAGGCTATTAAGAACGGAGCTTTTTTAGTAGACGTACGTTCTTCAGGTGAGTTTAGAACGGGGAGTGTAAAGGGAGCAGTTAACATTCCTCTTGATACAATTCCATCGCAACTCAATAAGTTCAAAGGCAAAGAAAATATCGTAGTTTTTTGTCGCAGTGGAATGCGCTCGGGGCAAGCTAAATCAATTTTGGAAAGAAACGGATTCACGAATGTATTAAACGGTGGAACAGTTAACAAAGTAGGCAGTTTGTTGAAGTAATATTTCTAGCTGTTTTTCATTGTATTCATCCTTTTCTTTGTAGATTTACCATCTAATTTAGACCGCCTTATGAAAGTAAAAGGAACGATTTTAATACCGTGTGTAGCCATGATATTTGGCTGTACGGATAGTAATGATGACAAACAAATGAATAACTTAACACCTCCTGTTGCCGAAATTATTCCAACAGAACTTGAAAAACACGGCGACATTCGCGTGGACAATTATTTTTGGCTAAACGACCGCGAAGATCAGAAAGTATTAGACTATCTGAATTCGGAAAATGCGTATTACCAACAAATGACTGCGCATACGAAGCAATTTCAAGAGGATTTGTTTAAGGAAATGAAGAGCAGAATCAAGGAAGATGATGAGTCTGTTCCTTACTTGAAAAACGGTTATTATTACATCACGCGATTTGAAACGGGAAAAGATTACCCAATCTATTCACGCAAAAAAGGTTCTCTTGACGCCAAAGAAGAAATTCTGTTTGATTGCAACGAGATGGCTAAAGGTCAGAGTTATTTCAATTTGACAGGAATTAACGTGAGTCCAGACAATAATTTGGTGGCTTTTGGTGTGGATTTAGTGAGTAGAAGACAATATACAATCCAAATCAAAAACTTGAAAACGGGCGAAGTGTATCCTGAGAAAATCACGAATACAGACGGAGGTTCATCTTGGGCAAATGACAATAAAACATTGTTTTACACGCGCAATGATGAGGTTACTCTACGTTCAGATAAAATCTTCAAACACGTTTTAGAAACTCCTGCGGATAAAGATGAACTTGTGTATCACGAGAAAGACGATACTTTCAATGCGTTTGTTTACAAAGAGAAGGCAGACAAGTATCTTATCATCGGTTCGACAAGCACGGTGAGTGATGAGTATCACTTCCTTGATGCCAATACGCCAAATGGAAAGTTTAAAGTAATCCAACCACGAGAAAGAGGCTTGGAATACGCAGTGTCTTATTTCGACGGTAAGTTTTATATCGTGACAAACAAAGACAACGCGACAAATTTCAAATTGGTTGTGTGTTCGGAGAATGCGCCGTCAAAAGAAAATTGGAAGGATTTGATTCCGCATCGTGAGAATATATTGCTTGAAGGTGTAGACATTTTCAAAAACTACCTTGTCGTGAGTGAGCGTTCTGAAGGATTGAATAAAATTCGCATCACTTCATGGGACAAGAAAAAAGATTTTTATCTGCCTTTTGAAAGTGAAACATACACAGCATATACGACAACGAATGTAGAATTTGATACTGATATTCTACGTTACGGTTATCAATCGCTTACGACGCCTTCTTCTGTGATTGATTATGACATGACCACAGGAGAATTTACTGTCTTGAAAGAGCAGGAAGTTCCAGGTGGTGAATTTGACAAAAACAATTACGTAGAAGAACGCATTTGGGCAACAGCTAAAGACGGTACTAAAATTCCGATGTCTATGATTTATAGAAAAGGAATGAAAAAAGACGGCAAAAACCCAGTGTTGCAATATGCTTATGGTTCTTACGGTTACACAATCGATCCTTATTTCTCGACCACGCGTTTGAGTTTGGTGGACAGAGGTTTTGTCTACGTAATCGCACACATCAGAGGTGGACAGTATATGGGACGCCAATGGTATGAAGATGGCAAAATGCTCAAAAAAATGAACACATTTACCGATTTTGTAGACTGTTCAAAATATTTGATAGACCAAAAATACACTTCTCCTGAGCATTTATACGCACAAGGTGGTTCTGCTGGAGGTTTGTTAATGGGAGTAGTAGCGAATATCGCTCCTGAACTGTATAACGGAATTGTAGCACAAGTTGCCTTTGTAGACGTAGTAACCACAATGTTGGATGATTCCATTCCATTGACTACTGGTGAGTATGACGAATGGGGTAATCCAAATGAGAAAGAATATTACGATTACATGCTTTCTTACTCCCCATACGACAACGTGAAAAAGCAAGCATATCCAAATATGTTAGTGACTACAGGACTTCACGATTCTCAAGTTCAATACTGGGAGCCTGCAAAATGGGTAGCAAAACTCAGAACGATGAAAACCGACGACAATAAATTGTTCATGGACATCAACATGGACGCAGGACACGGCGGTGCTTCAGGACGTTTTGAAGCGTTAAAGGAAGTAGCGAAAGTGTATGCGTTTTTGTTGGATTTAGAGGGGCAGGTGAAGTAGGGGGTATTGTTTGGAAAACAGATAGTTCGTATTATTGTACCCATAGAATGTCAATCCCAAATACCATATTATCGGTTATTTGTGTAATTGTGTTATTTTGCTCTTCATTACTTGGGCAGTCAAAATTGGACTCACTACACAAGATTTCCTCCACTACTAAGGGGATTGAAAGAATCAATGTCTATATATCACTTGCTGACGAATATTTTAAAAGCGATCTTGATTCCAGTGTTTTTTTCGGAATGAAGGCACTTGAATTGGCGAAAACTGAGAAGAGTTATAATGAAATTGTCCGATCATATTCGATTATTGGCGAATCTTATCAAAAGAAAAATGAGCTAAAAATCTCGGTTGAGTATTACCTAAAGGCTATTGAAATTGCGGAAAAACACGAAGTGAAAACAGCTCTAGGAAATGCTTATAATGGATTAGGAATTACATATTATTTTCTGGATGATTTAAAAATGGCGGAATTTTATATCCAAAAAGCTTTGGATGCAAAACTTGCAGTGAAGGATTATACCTATTACTCTGTCATTTCCACAAATCTCGCCTCTATGTATTTTTACCAGGAGCGTTATCAAGATGCTATAATTTTATTAAAGTCAGCTGAAAAAGTACTGATTAGAGAGAATCAAGGTAAATATTTATCCAGCTTGTATAATGCCTTGGGAGCAAGTTATCAACAGTCTGAACCCGAATTAGATTCTGCTGAAATTTATTACTGGAAAAGCATTGAGTATGCGGTAGAATACAAAATTTCTGATAATGTTGTTACAGGGCATCATAATTTGGGAGAAATGTATTATAAACGTAAAGACTATAACAAAGCTATTTACCATTTAAAGAAGGCTGAAGCTGAAAGCGAAAAACTAAATATTGATAAATACAGAATTTCAACATACGCTACATTGAGTGAAGTTTATGAAGCAATGAATGATTTCCCCAAAGCACTTAGATACAAGAAAAAACAATTTGAACTTAACCAGTCTATTTTCAGCACTGAAAAACAGAAGACAATTGATGAGTTGCAAATTAAGTATGAAACAGCCAAAAAAGAACAGGAAATTCAAGCCCAGCAGGAAGAAATTCAATTGGCCAATCTAAAAGCAGAAAAAGAAAAGAATAGGTTTTATGTTTTCTTGTTTATAGGACTAATGTTATTTATAATTTCTGGTTTCACTGTAGTATTTATTTTGCAGCGCAGAAAGTCGGCGCAGGAACTTGAAAGAGAAAAACTGAGAATTTTCGAGAATATAGTACACGATATTCGTACACCTGTCACACTAATCAAGGGTCCGCTTCAATTGCTGAAAAATGATTTTTCGGAGCATCAGAAACATATTACGAATATTCAATTGATTGAACGAAATGCCGAAAAACTGGTTGTATTAGTTAATGAATTATTGGATGCCTCAAAGTTGGATGCAGGAAAGTATCGTGTAACCTTTCAAACAGGGAACATAGATCTTTTTTTTGAGGAAATAATACATTCTTTTACTGCTGAATCAATTGACAAAAAAATAAAGGTAGAGTATACGGCGAACAATTCGATGTCCAATTATTCATACTGTGCCGCCACATTAGAAAAAATAGCCACTAACATCATTAGTAATTCGCTTAAGTATTGCCCTGAAAACAGTGTTGTAACTGTTAAAACCACGATTGCAGATAATAAACTAATGCTCACAATTGCAGATAATGGAAACGGAATTCCGAAAAATGAACAGAAAAGAATTTTCGATCGATTTTATCGTCGCACTGAGCATAAAAACATTACAGGGACAGGGATAGGTTTGGCATTGGTTAAAGAACTTGTGAAACTGGCTGAAGGTACACTCGAAATGACTAGTGAAATTGGTCAGGGAACAAAATTTCATATCGTTATTCCGATAGAGCGAGTAGCGGCAGAAGAGCAAGTTACTGAGGTAGATACTTCAAAACTTCAATTACTCCTATGTGAAGACGATTCAGATATCGTGGTCTTTGTTCGCAGTATTTTACAAGATGATTTTCTTATTACTGTAGCAAAAGACGGAAACGAGGGATTAACGAAATTCAATGAAGTACTTCCAGATATTGTGCTTTCAGACGTGATGATGCCACATAAAGATGGTCTTGATTTACTACAGGAAATTAAGTCAAATAGCATAACAAACCATATTCCTGTTGTATTGTTTTCTGCGAAATCATCCTTAGAAAGTCGTTTAGAAGGATTGAAATTTGGTGCTGATAATTATATTTCCAAGCCATTTAACCCAGATGAACTGCGATTGATTCTCCATAATTTGACTCTAACCATCCAGCGAAATAAACAAGATTTTTTAGAGAATCTTCACTCGAAAAGGAGTTTTGATGAACGAATAAGAAGCACTAATGAGTATGTGAACAAGATTATTGGTTTTGTTGTTTTGAATATTGAAAATGTTAATTATTCAGTAAATGAATTGGCAGAAGATATGTGTATCAGTCGAAGCCAGTTGCATCGAAAATTAAATACATATACAGGTTTTTCAACTACTAACTTTATTAAAATGATTCGCTTGGAAAAAGCGAAAGATTTGCTTGAGTCTAATGAAGGAAATGTGACAGAAATTGCATATTCATGTGGATTTAATAGTCAATCATATTTTTCAGCATCTTTCGCAGAATACTTTGGAGAAAGTCCATCAAAATTTTTGTCTAGGCAGTAAAATCAAGAGTTTGCAACAATAATTATTAAAATTGCAACAATAGCGAATAGATTGCCAATCGTCTTGTTTCACCTTTGCATTGTGTTTTTAACAATCAAAATAATGTAATTATGAGACATGTAAAATTTATTCGTATTTCGTTCATTTTAATGATGGTGATTTTTGTTTATCAGGAGCAAATTAATGCACAAGTTAATTTGAATTCTGGTTTAATTGCCCATTTGCCTCTTAATGGGAGTGGTGAAGATATAAGTGGTAATAACAACAATGCTTTTATAGTAGAGCCTTATGTTTTTGGAGGGGAAGACCGTTTTCAAAACTTCCCTGGGTCCATGCGCTTTGTTGGAGACGCTAGCAGTGCTAAAATGAGCTTTAATCAACCCTTACTTAATAACAGAACTGAATATACCGTCAGTTTTTGGTTTTGGTTGAGTTCACAAAATGGAAATGGAATGAATATTTTCGGACAGGATAATCTTCTCGAAGTCGGACATTATGTTTCTCCAAATCGTTTGTCATTTTACCATCCTACAAGCGGTACTGTTAACTATAATTTGAACACACCTCATTATAATAACTGGCGTCATGTTGTCATTACAGGTAATAGCACTGAAATGAACGTTTACATTAATGGAGATTTAGTAATAACCAATGCAGGTAATTTCTCTATTGGAAGCAATTCCTTTAATACAAATATTGGAGGACACGTGGTAAGTCAATTTACTACAAATTGGCTCCGTGGTGGTTTTGATGACTTGAGAATCTATGACAGAGTAATTACAAATGATGAAATTGAAGCGCTTTACGCAAACAATACTCCTGAAATAAGTATCAGTTCAATAAGTAGTAATAACTTTTGTGCAGGAGATAATATTAGTTTATCTTTTTCAGCCACTGGTGAAATTTTGCAAGACAACGAGTACCAACTTCAAATGTCAGATCCAACAGGCGACTTTAGTTCTCCTGTAGTAATTGGGAAAATCAATAGTAGCAACCTAAACGAAACGTTCAATACGACGATTCCAAGTGGAACACCTTCGGGAACTAATTATCTTTTTAGAGTAACAAGCTCAGTAATGGGAGCAGTAAGTGATTCCTCAACTGCGTGTACGATTAACGGTGTGCTAGGAGATATTCCTAATCCATCACAATATCAATTTATTGGTGAGGTGAATGGAAAAATGTATTATAAGAGCTCGGGCAGCTCAGGTTGGGGTACTGCACAAAATACCAGTATTGCTAATGGAGGACATTTAGCCACTATTCCTGATTCAATGACAAATGCATTATTATTTTACAATGCCAGAAATGAGCGTTATTATTTTGGTTTCCATAATGTTGGTGATGGATTTAAATGGGTAAACAACGACCCTGTAACCTTTGATAACTGGCCCACAGGGCAGCCTGCAAGTAACAACTCTGCTGAAATGCGTAATTATGATGGTGCTTGGATAGCTGTTCCCAACACCACTACTCGAAGACATTTTATGGAATTAAATCCCCAAGGGTTGAACACTTCTTTTTGTACCAACGATGATATAATTTTAGAAGCTTTTGGACTACCCGGAGCAACTTATAATTGGACAGGTCCCAATGGATTTACTTCAACAGATCAAAATCCAGTTATCTCTAATGCAACAAGTGTAAATGAAGGTAATTACATCTTAACCTACACTTTAAATGGTTGTACATCGGAACCTTTTGTAAAAGAAGTAACCATGAATGCATTACCAGGTAACTCTACAATATCAGTTTTAACAAATTCCATTTGTCAAAACTCAAGTGCAGTTATCATTGTTGAAAATACGGATAGTGACTTAACATATCAATTACAGGATGCTGTAACCTCATCAAATATAGGGAGCCCACAAACTGGGAACGGAGATACTTTGTTTTTTAACACTGGAGCTTTAGTGAGTGATACAGATTTTAATTTCTCCGTTGATTTTAATTCTACAGGGTGTAATACAGTCACAAATAATGTAACGGTTACAGTTCTTTCCCCTCCTAATCCACCAACTATTACTGGGGATGAAATCTGTAATGGCGGGGAAATGACACTAGAAGCTAGTGGAGCAATAGGAGACGAACATTATAATTGGTATACCTCATCTTCTGGTGGTACGCCCATTACGGGAGTAACGGGAAATATGTTAAATATAGATACTAATGTAACAGCTAATTATTACGTTTCAATCACAGATGAAAATGGATGTGAAAGTTCATTAACTCAAGTTACAGGTGAGGTAATCAATCCTCTTAATCCACCAGTTGATTTATATACAGGATTAATTTTACATTATAAATTCGACGGAAATCTTGCTGACAGTAGTGGATACGGATATAATGCAACTGTATCTGGGACAAATAGTTATGTGAATGATCGACTCGCAAATCCAAACTCAGCAATAAACTCACATTCAAATAGTACTGGTGGGGGGAGTAACTTTATCTCAGCAGGAAATCCAGCGAAAGTACAACAGTTAACCAATGAAGTAACCATCTCAATGTGGATTAGACAAACGCAAACTTGGTTTGGACAGGACGGTATAGAGGGGCAAATGCCGCTTGTAAATAAATGGAACGGTAGCACTGGGATGTGGGTAGGTTTACGTATGATTAACCCGTCAAATATGTCTAATCGTGTTCGATGGAGGGTCAATAATGGCACTTTTATTGAAAGTAATACCAATGTTCCTGTGGGAGTCTGGCATCATGTTGTTTGTACTTATGATCATGCAAATCTTAGAATTTATCAAAATGGTGTACTTACAGGTACTTCTGCATACAATGGTGGCAATATTGCTAATACAGCTGTTAATTTAATGTTGGGAAGACAAGCTAATGGCACACCCTTTGGAGGGATAACTTATAGGGGAGATTGGGATGAGGTAAAGATTTATAACAGAGCTTTGAATTTGAGCGAAGTAAAAACCTTGTACAATAATGAAAGTGTGGCTTTTGTAAATGCACCTTTCTGTGATGAAGAAGATGACTTGGCGTTGACAACATTTGAATTTCCCGGTGCAACGTACTCGTGGACTGGGCCAAATGGCTTTACTTCAACTGAACAAAATCCTACAGTAATTGCAAATGCAGATTCAGCAACTTATGCGGGAACGTATACTTTAGTTGTGACAGATGCTAATGGATGTGTTTCACCTCCTCAAATAGCAGAGGCAATTATTTATCCGATTCCACTGGCTCCAACTACTGTTAATGATACCATTTGTGGAAGTGGAAATGCTGTTTTGGAAGCAGAAACATCTTTATCAAACCCATCGTTCAATTGGTATACTGTTCCTGTAGGTGGAACACCAATTAATGGACAGAATAGCTCGACTTTAACGATTAATAACGTATCCAGTAACCAGATTCGCTATGTTTCTGTTGTGAAAAATGGTTGTGAGGGTCCTCGAGTACCTGTAGAAGCAATTTATTATAATGAAGCTGATTTGGCACTTACGGTGACAGGAGATATTATTTGTGAAGGAGATTTGGCAACGATTATCGTGGAGAATGCTGAAAATGGAATTGATTATGAAGTATTCTTATCAGGAACGTCTGTAAGTGATGTAGTTACTGGTGATGGAACGAATTTAGTCATTCCGCTAGATGGCCTTGCTTTGACGAATGGATCCAATATATTAACCATAGAAGCAATTTCTCAAGGTTGTGGTACAGCGCAACTACTGAACACGGCTGAAGTTATTGTTCACGCGTTACCAACTGTTTCAATCACATCAAATAATGGCTCGGAAATTTGTACTGGAGATGAAGTTACATTAACCGCATCAAGTGCTGTAAATTATTCATGGAGCAACGGTGAAACAACACAAGATGTTCTTGTAAATCAAGGAGGAATTTATTCTGTAACAATTGAGGATCTTAATGGCTGTAGTGTTACATCTACTAGTTTTGAAGTGATTGAAAATGCAGTTCCAAATCCAACCATTTCCTCTCTTGGAACTACGGTGTTTTGTGATGGTGAAAGTGTTACTATAGAAGCTTCAGGGGGGGCAACATATATATGGAGTAATGGAAGTGTAGGGGACGCAATAGTAGTCATGGAATCAGGAGATTATTATGTGACTGCGTTCAATGGTAACTGTTCTGGAATTTCTAATGAAATTGCGGTTAATGTGCTCTCAAATTCAGTAGGAACTGAAACTGTTACAGCGTGTGAGAGTTATTTATGGATAGATGGTGTGACTTATACTTCGAGCAACAATAATGCAACTCATGTTTTGTCAAATGCTGTTGGTTGTGATTCTATAGTTACTTTGAATTTGACAATAACAAATAACTCATTTCATACGGATGTTGTTGAAGCATGCGATAGTTACACGTGGATAGATGGAGTAACTTATATCGAGAATAATAGTACAGCAACCCACATCTTAACAAATGCGGCGGGATGTGATTCGATAGTAAGTTTGGTTTTGACCATAGGGGCAGACAATAGTGGTATAGATGTTGTCTCTGCTTGTGAGAGTTATACATGGATTGATGGGATAATGTATTCATCAAATAACAATTCAGCTACTTATACGCTCACGAATGCGGCAGGATGCGACTCTATTGTTCAGTTAAATTTAACAATTACGAATGCTGCAAACACCGGCACAGACTATATTACAGCCTGTGATAACTATACATGGATTGATGGTGAAACATATACTTCAAGTAATAATTCAGCAACTTATGTGTTAACAAATGTTGCAGGGTGTGATTCTACCATAACACTGGATTTGACGCTAAACACAAGTAGTTATGAAACAGATGTTATTACGGCATGCGGTGAATACACGTGGATAGATGGACTAACGTATAACTCGAGTAACAATAGCGCAGTTTATGTGTTAACGAATGCTACTGGTTGTGATTCAGTTGTTACTTTGAATTTAACCATTCCGGTTCTGGATCTGTCTATTGCAAGTAATTCAACTATTCTCACGGCAAATCAAGAGAATGCAAGTTATCAATGGCTGGATTGCAACAATGGTATGACGCCAATACCGAATGAAAATGGACAAAGTTTTAATGCACAGAACAATGGAAACTATGCAGTCGAAATCACGTATAATAATTGTACCGATACTTCAGCTTGTGAACTTGTTTCGCAGGTTGGAATAGAAGATTTTACAAAGCACAACGTGTCTATTTATCCAAATCCCACTAATGGAGAGTTTAAAGTTTTATTTGGGATGAGTATTAGTAATGTAATGTACACAATTTATAGTGCTGAAGGGAGAGTAATTCAACAAGGAAAATTGGTCTCTGGAGATGAATTAAATCTTGATTTGAGTAAGGAAAGTATGGGTATTTATTTCTTAAAACTAAATGAGAATAACGAAACAGCCACATATAAGATAGTGAAAAACAAATAAGAAGTTATGGCTTGTAATATTAATGGTCGTGTCCTGATGGATACGACCATTTTTTATTTACATGCGGACGGTAAACGAAAAACCTGACTCGTTATACAAACAAGTCAAGTTGTATTTCGATACATGATTTGATATGGTAAACTTCCCTGTTTTAGGAAATTATTGTTGTTTCTTAATTCTTTGTGTTGTTCCAGACCTATCGGAATATCGCTTTTGTTCCATTTTCAAGTTGTTTAATTTTACAGATAGTGCCGGAAATCAGAAGTGATTTCCCGCCTATACTGTCGGACAAGTTTGAGAGAGTGTTGGAGGTTGTCGTGCGCCCTAGTCAATATACCACTCAAAAAAAGGATTAAGATACAGTTGGAAAATATAGATTGTTAATAATAGAAAAGTTTCAAAAAACAACTTTTTTATATTGTCTCCTTATCAATAAAGTAGTAATAGCAATTGGTGAAATTAATATATAAAAGGCCAAGGAATAATTTATTACAATAGTAGTTATATAAGGTGTTGTATTAGGGGGTACAATTGAAGAGTATAGTGGCCATTCATCATAGATAATTCTATCTTGTATAATTATAAAATAGAATGAAAGTAGATGTATCACCAAAAAAGCGTGCCCTATCCTATTTAGTATTTTGATATTCATATTAATATTTAATGAGATAAATTGCTACCCTAAAGAGTTGTGTCCACACATCATCATTTTTATCTTATAGATTCTTTAACCAAGAATAATCTTTCCAACCCCAGCTCCGCAGGATTTGCAATCCTTCGGCAATTCGAGTGGGTGGTTTTCCCGCCTATACTGTCGGACAAGTCTGAGAGAGTGTTGGAGGTTGTCAGTTTGCCTGCTAATCTGATACATTACCATCTGGTACATCACCACGACCTTTTTTTAGATATTTTTTATAATCCCTGTCAATAATTTCAGCAATTTCAGGTTTTTCTATAGAGTATTTTATCCATACTGTATCTCCTATATTCAGATTATTTTCATAATTTACTTCTGCTTTTACAAAAATACCATTCTGCGTTTTAAATTTTATAATTCTTGTCCTTCCCCATGCACTACCTTCTGTCCCCATGTATATAGCAAATGTATTATGATGATTTTTTAAATAAAATTTTCGATAAAATAAAATTGACAATATGAATAACACTATAAATATTGAAATTCCTAAAACTGCCTTTTTTTCGATACTATTCATTTTGCTTTTCATTAAGTGTTTTCCCTCGCTCCGCAGAATTTGCAATCCTTCGGCAATTCGAGTGGTTTTCCTGCCTATACTGTCGGACAAGTCTGAGAAAGTCTTGGAGGTTGCTCGGAATCATACATCACCATTATCATATCCAACAACTATCTTTAAGTGTAAAAACACGACTTTTTTTATCAAATATTTTGTTAAGCCCTTTTAATTCACTTCTTGAAAACAATTTATAATCATAATTATTCTTCTCAAGTAATTCGAGATGTTCGGTAAAAAAATGAAATTGACTCGTCTTATTATATTTATTAATCAAGTACGCAATTGTAATAAAATACATTCTCCTGTCGTCTCCACGAGTTTTGGCATCTATAAAATGAGCTTCGAGTGAAATTAAATCAAGATTTATATACATACAATAGGCATTTATAAAATTCAATTCTTTTTTATCGAAAATTACGGATAGTTGTTGAAGTGATTCAAAATAAACTTTTGCTTTATCGGA
>CAYUQU010000037.1:0-5891 GCA_964447015.1 uncultured Flavobacteriales bacterium | reverse complement strand
ATGACATGGTTATTCCGGTAGATAAAAAAGTCATGATTCAGATGACTTCAAAAGCCTCAATATAGTTCGTTTTACTACATTGTTTACATATTCTAACGTAACTGGGTTGTTAATAATACATGAATCTTCCATTGGAATAGTGATTAGATTTGCGAAGTTTGGATTTCTTTCAAAATCAGCACCAATCAAACTATCATTTTTAAAAAGTAAGGACAAAGTTTGTTCTGTGTAAATTCCTTCTTCTCGCATAGAAACTGATGAAAACCTTACATTTTGAAGAGTATCATTTTCATATATCATGATATCCTCATAAATAAGTACATTGTTACAAATGAACATCTTCTCATTTTGTGATTGTGATATTGAGGTAAAACTGCAAATCGATAGAGCGGCAGTTAATAAAATTTTTCTAACGATTTCCATTTGAAATTTTTGTTGTAGTTTTAGAGACCGAACCCCCGCTCCGAAGGATTTGCAATCCTGCGGAAATCCAAAGTAATTTCCCGCCTATACTGTCGGACAAGTCTGAGAAAGTCTTGGGTGTTGCACCGCATGCTAATCTGGTACACGACCGAATCCACCACCATTACGTTTTAATATTAATCGACCTTTATCATCACGAACAAAATCAAGAACGGTATTATCTTCTATAGCATATTTAACTAATACGGAGTCTCCTGGCAGTGCATTACCTTCTGTACAATTACGAATCCAACCTTTTATTTCTTTCTTTTTTGTAGGGTTAATTATCACATAACAGCCTGTTCCGCCGTAGCCTCCTTTATGTCCGACAAAAAGACCGTAAATAATTTTATTGTTCTCAAGTTTACGTTGTTCATTATCCACTTGATTAAAATAAATTACAAACCCTACAATAAGAAGAATCACAATGTTTATATATAGCATATATTTTTTATAAAAATTCTTAAGCATGAGTTTCAATTTATTTAGTCTTTTCGCTTTTATTAATTTGATTGATGCCATTTTTCAAACCGCAAGCTCCGCTGGATTTGCAATCCTGCGGAAATTCGAAGTGATTTTCCCGCCTATACTGTTGGACAAGTCTGAGAAAATGTTGGATGTTGCCCAGGTACATTACCCACTAATCTAATACATTCCTGACTATTGCCAATAATATTCCAAATAAAATAAAAAGTGCTAACCCTATAAATACCCTTTTAAAATATTCTGCTCGTCCTCTCCCGTCCTTTCTTTTTTGAGAGGATTTAAACGCTAAAACAATATTCATAAAATATAAAATAAAACCAACAAATAAAAGTATACTATATAACATAATTACTTAGATCTATTTTCCAATTCCTTTATGTTTTTATGAATGTTGTCACTAGTCTTCTTAACTTTTGAAACTTAATTCTATAATTGTGAGACTCCGTTAATAATGACTATGCTGGTTTCGCATCCCTACTCTCCATAAATCCTACTCACCTGAGCAGCATATTTATCCATAATCGCTTTGCGTTTGAATTTAAGAGTGGGAGTTAATTCGCCCGTTTCTACTGTCATTTCATTTGGTAAAAGTTCGAATTTTTTGATTTGTTCAAATTTTCCGAATTCTTGATTAAACTCTTCCACTTCACGTGCTATTCGCGAAATGATTTCAGGAGAATTTATAAGTTCATCGTTAGATGGACCTACTTTCACATTCTTGCGTTTTGCCCATTCTTTGATAAAGGCAAAAGAAGGAACGATAAGTGCTGAAGGGTGTTTTTGATTTTCACCAATTACCATGATTTGCTCGATAAATCGCGAAGCTTTAAACTTGTTTTCCATTACTTGAGGAGCGATGTATTTTCCGCCCGAAGTTTTGAAAATTTCTTTCTTACGGTCAGTGATTTTTAAGAACTTGCCATTTACAAATTCACCAATGTCACCAGTGTGAAACCAACCGTTGTCGTCTAATACTTCTTTGGTTTTTTCTTCATTTTTATAGTAACCCATCATCACGTTAGGGCCTTTTATAAGGATTTCACCGTCTTCGGCTATATTCACTTGTACATTATGCAAAAGAGGGCCGACACTACCAAATAGTACACCTTTTTTCATGCAGTTTACACTCACTACGGGTGAAGTTTCTGTAAGTCCGTATCCTTCGAGAATTGGAATTTGTGCTGCGTGAAAAATACGCGCTAAACGAGGTTGAAGTGCGGCACTACCCGAAGCAATCGCTCGTACATTTCCACCCAAAGCTTGTTGCCATTTTTTGAAAATCAATTTGCGTGCGATCCAAAGCTTGAATGAATACCAAACCGATTTTCCTTCAAATTCAAATTCTTCCGCTAATCCAACAGCCCAGAAAAATAATTTTCTTTTGATTCCAGTTAACTCTTCACCTTTAGCGATGATTTTATCGTACACTTTTTCAATCAAGCGCGGAACTGCGGTGAAAATGTGAGGTTGCACTTCGCGAATATTATCGCCAATCGTTTCCATTGATTCAGCATAATAGATTGAAGTGCCAATGTACATATACAGATAATGCAACATGCGTTCGTATATGTGACATGCGGGAAGGAAAGTAAGTGCTTTACAATGCTCATCAGAAGGAATGCTTGGCAAACTGCCTTCCACATTCGATAAAATATTTCTGTGCGACAACATTACACCTTTTGGTTGACCTGTGGTTCCAGAAGTATAAATAATCGTAGCTAAATCTTCATTGTTTATGGCATCCATTCTCTTTTGCACTTCGGAGTCGTCAGTTTCATTAGCTATTAGAACCAATTCTTTCCAATGAGGATTTGTAGCGAGAATATCGAATGAATAGATATGTTTCAGAAAACTCAATTCCTGAGTCAACGGATTGATTTTATCTGCTATCTCCTGAGTACCTACAAAACAAATTTTTATTTCAGCATCCGTAAAAATGAATTTGTAATCAGAAGTAGAGATGTTTGGATATATCGGCACATTTATAGCACCAACTTGCTGAATTGCGATATCCATAATATTCCATTCAACCCTGTTTGGAGAGATAATTCCAACTCGATCTCCAGGCTGCACACCAAGGCTAATCAACGCTCGCGAAATATTTCTTGCTTGATCGACAAATTCTTGCATACTTGTCGGAACCCATTTATCGTCAATTTTCATCGTAAACGCATCACTCTTTGGATACTTACTCAATTGGTAATAGGGTATGTCAAATAGTCTCTTAGGTTCTTGCATATTCTAAAGTTTGGGTTTAAAATACTAAAAAAAAATGTACTGCGAAATAAATTAATGAATATAATTTGAGAATCAGTATTGTCCTACTAAAGAATGAGACCTCTCATTTCAAATGAGGTGACTATTGATGAATAAGGCGTTGCGAGGCGATATTGTAGGAACGTACGGCCGTGCGTCCCTACAATATCATCTTGATAATTACCACAACCCACTGTCATCTCGACCACAGGAAGAGATCTATTTTCCTTTTATAGGAAAACAATGGTTAAAATATTTAATACGCAAAAAAGCGTAACCAATTAGAAATGTCGTATTTTAGTGGAAGTTTGAAATAAAAATCACATTATTTTCAAGCTAGTGTAACATTAGGTATAGTTAAATTGTTTTAGCTTACGAAAACGGGAAAACTTGACACGAAAAGAATACAATAGCGCTGTAGACTTATACTCCGGAAGATTATTCGGGTATGTGTTGAAGTGTCTTCAGAATTCTGAAGATGCGCACGATATTGTTCAAGACGTGTTTGAGCGTTTGTGGAATCACAGGAAGAATGTGGAAACTGACAAAGCAAAGTCGTGGTTGTTCACAACAGCGCACAATGCCTTAATCAATTTTGCCAAGAAGAAGGCACGAATGGATTTGTACGGTGACAATCTTCCTGAGCGAGTTCAGCAAAGCGAGAATAGATTTGAAATGAAGGAAATAGTCGATATGGTTATCGATACCCTTCCTCCACTTCAAAAGTCTATTATTTTGCTCAGAGATCTCGAAGGATACCATTACGATGAGATAGGGGAGATGTTGTCTCTGTCAGATTCTCAGGTAAAGGTTTACCTCTTCCGTGCTCGTAGAAAGATTAAGCAACAATTGAAAGATTTAACTATACTATATGATGTCACCCAACAGGGCTAATATTGACCAATGGCTTTTTGATTATTTTGAAGGCAATCTAGATCCAGCGCAAGAAGGCATGCTGGAGGAATTCCTTTTAGATCATCCTGAATTTGACGCTGATATGGAAGCATGGGGCAGTGCTCGTGCTATATCAGGTGTGGATCAGTTTCCCGATGCAGAGCGACTTAAACGTCCAGCTGTTATTTTACCTCTTTTTGTGAGATGGGCATCTGTTTTTGTATTGCTCCTTGGAGTTGCAGGTTCTATCTTCTATTTGAATCTGCAGTTTTCGGCAGAACAATATGCGCATGTTCCACTTTCAGAACTATACTACAATTCTATTGATAGTGAATTAAATACTGCCGAAACAACTCAAGATGTTAAATCGACTGATGAAGTCCTTGCATTCACTCAAAATGGTGATATTGATGAAACTTCATCTGTCTCATCACATATTGACCCAGTAGCAAACAACAACAATTCTATAAATAACAATAGTATTATCGCCGCTACTACTAATAGTCAGGCTAAAGCTTCGAATGGTTCTTCTTCAAATAATGAAGATGAGCCATTCGTTCAAGCTGATATGGCGTTTGTGAATCAACCTATTACTGTGAGCCCTATAATGAGCGAACCGCCTGTGCAGGTTGATGAATCAGAAATTGTGGAGCAAAGATCGAAGTTAGAAGCAACACATAAGGAGGAATCAAAAGCCAAAAGTTCGTTGCTCAGTGACATGACGCGATCTGTTAAGAAATTCGTGCGCTCAGATCTTGGTTTGATAAATCTACGTGATCCTCATTATATGGTTCCTGGGATGACACAAAATGACATTAATTTTGCACATACAGGATCATTGCTAGCTACAAGAGTGTATTCCAATACATTTGTGCAATGGCCAAGTCACGAAGGGCAAACAATAGCTACGCAGCTTGGAGTTGATAGTTATGTAAGCGCCTTACATGGAGGAATTGGTTTTCAAATGAATTATTCGAATTATCAAGCTGGGATGTTTGAAAATTACGAAGGTGCCGTGACGTATTCTCCAAAATTCAAAGTTGGAAGAAATGTGGTTATAGAACCAGCGCTGAGATTTAAAATGGGCTCACGTAACCTTAATGCAAATAGAATCACTCCAGGGAATCAAATAGAGTGGGAGCGATCTAATGTTCGCACATTATTTCCTGATGGAGAAACACCGCAAGGAGAGCAGATTTTTTATAAAGATTTAGGTGTTGGGATGCTAGTGAATACTAAATGGGCGTTTATTGGTGTGAATGTAGATAATATTGCACGTCATAATAATGATATCTATTCTAATCCAACTCTTGAATCTCCTTCACGTGCAGATTTGAATTATGTATTTACTGTAGGTACGGATTATGAATCGTTCAATAAACGAACTTCTATGTCGACATATTTACTTTATCAGAATTACGGAAATTTAAGCAAAGGATGGCTTGGAGTAAATTTCAGGTATCGTTTTATGACTGTTGGGGCATCACTATCAACTCAACTTGACCCTGTTGCTTCTATAGGTTTATCATTTGACCATTTCAAGATTTCATACGTAACTGATTATACTACAAATAATATTACTGGAAACAGATTGTTAAGCCACCAATTGAGCTTGAGATTTGTTTCGAAATCGAATAGAAATAGTAGAAAATTAATGAATTAACACCACCATATAATGAAACGACTAATAGTTATATTTTTAATAGTTCTTTGTGCAGGTGAATCACATGCTCAGGATCCTATCTTCACGCAGTTCTATGCTAACCCACTTTATCTGAATCCTGCATTAGCGG
>CAYUQU010000036.1:0-29252 GCA_964447015.1 uncultured Flavobacteriales bacterium | reverse complement strand
ATGTCGCATTGATAAAACTTTTTCCAGGATTGCCTTTTGCAGCATATGAACCTTTGTTTGATGTGAAGACAATAAAAGGGATTATTCTTTCCTCCTATGGCGCAGGAAATGGCCCCAGAGACAATAAATTTGAAGAAATATTAAATAAATATATAACGAGCGGTGGGATAGTTTTGAACATTACCCAATGCTCAAGTGGCGCTGTAGAACAAGGAAAATATGAAACAAGTCAACAGTTTGTTCGACTTGGCGTTTTAAGTGGAGGCGAATTAACCACCGAAGCAGCAATTACAAAATTGATGCATGTGTGCTCACTTCCACTAAATAACGAAGAAAAGAAACACAAATTGACTCACGCTATTTGCGGAGAAATGTGAGTCAAATGTTAAGAGAAAATTAAGTTCCTTAAAAATGTGGTCTATTGGAAAAAATATTTTTGTACTTTAGTGCCCTATTAGATAGAAAAACGGAAGGAGAGGTGTCCGAGTGGCTGAAGGAGCACGCCTGGAAAGTGTGTGTGCTGCGAAAGTGGCACCGAGGGTTCGAATCCCTCTCTCTCCGCAAAATGAAGTTGTAAATTAATGCTTAACATAAATAACAATTAGTTTTTTTAAATTTAGAATCGATTATTGATTAATCTTTGAGACCATGAGAAAAGTGTTTATTGTAATGGCCGTAGCTGCCACAATGATGTTTGGAACTGCAACAGTTGCAACAGCAAATGAAAATGCAAAAGTTGAAATTATTTCAGCTGATAAGATGAGTGAAATGCCTGTGTTGATGGCACAAAATGATGTCCCTGCCAATGACGCAGACGCAGATGCTGATGTTGTAACCCCTACTGATGGAGGTGGTTTAGTGTACACATTGAAAGAGCAATTCCTAACAGGTGGCCCTCTTTGGATGGGTGTGGTATTGATTTGTTTGATTTTAGGTGTAGCGCTTTCTATTGAGCGTATTATTTACCTTAACATTTCAACTATCAATACACGCAAGTTTTTAAATGAAGTAGAAGATGCGTTGAAAACAGGTGGTGTTGAGTCGGCAAAAGAATTGTGTCGCAACACACGTGGTCCAATTGCTTCTATCTATTACCAAGGACTTGATCGTGCAGACGAAGGAATTGAAATGGTTGAGAAATCAGTTGTTTCTTACGGTGGTGTACAAATGGGTCTAATGGAAAAAGGAATCTCTTGGATTTCATTGTTCATCGCATTGGCTCCAATGCTTGGATTTATGGGTACAGTAATCGGGATGATTCAAGCGTTTGCTGAGATCGTAAAAGAAGGTACTGTTGCTCCAACAACTGTTGCGGGTGGTATTCAAGTTGCACTTTTAACAACAGTATTTGGTTTGATCGCTGCGATTATTCTTCAAATATTTTACAACTACATCATTGCTAAAATGGACAGCTTGGTGAATGAAATGGAAGATGCTTCTATTACATTAGTTGATATGATGTTGAAATATAAAGTTACTTCTAAGTAAGTAGCGCGAACCATAAAAATATATTATTATGGGAAATGATAAAATGGTAACGATCCTGAACATCATTAAGTTTGTTCTTGCAATACTAGGAGTAATCTTAGTTGGTTGGGTAATTAAAAGTGATCCAGGATCTGTAAGTGAATTAACAGTAGATGAAAAAGAAGCGTTTATCGCAAGTGGATCTATGTCAGGTTCTATGAATTACGCACTTGGTGTAATTTTGGTTGGAATAATTCTAATTCTAGGATTCTTCGTATACAACCTTATACTTGACACGAAAAAAGCACTTAAATCTGTAGTTGGTTATGCTATCGCTGCAATTGCGTTTTTTGTAATCTACATGTTTGTTGGAGGTGAATCAACACCAACCTCAGAGAAATTTGGTGTTGATGTTGGAACGATAAAAGCTTCTGAAGCTGGTTTATATTTAGCATTGATTGCAATTGCACTTGGCTTTATTTCAATGCTCGTAAGCCCTCTTTTCAGATACTTAAAGAACTAATAAGTTATGGCAAAAAGATCAATACCGGAAATAAATGCAGGCTCGATGGCGGATATCGCATTCTTGCTGCTTATCTTCTTCCTCGTGACAACCACGATGGATAAAGATACAGGTATGCTTCGCCAAATGTCTGTTAAGATTGAGATTCCAGAAGACATGAAAATTGATGTTCGGAAACGAAATCTTATGAAAATTCGTGCCAATGCCCAGAATCAAATTCAGCTTCGTTCAGAATTAACTGAAATTTCTGATATAAAAGAAAAGGTAGATTATTTCTACAGAGCTAATATGGTTGACGAAGTAGATGCAGATTATCCTGAATATATTACTGTTAGTAAATATACATGTGATACAAGTATTGCGGCAATCAATCAATTTCTAGAGGCTGTTCCTGACGAATCTTTTGTTGAATTCAAAGAGGCAGAACGCAAAGAATGGGAAAAACGCTTAGCTGTAATTAATACATTAAAGGGTTCTTACCGTGAAATGCATCGTTCAGCAGCAATTCAAATCGAACTTCAGACAAAGACGCATTACGAAATCCTCATCTCGATTATGAATGAGGTGAAATCTGCAATTAATGATATTCGCGATGAAAAAGGGAAAGAAATTTACGGAATTCCTTACCGAACTATGGTACAAAAACGTGACTTAGATGGTAAAGGATCGCTTTATAAAGATGAGATTTCTTTATTGGAAATTTTAGTTCCTGAGCGAATCGTAGAATTGAAACCTGCAGACTTGCAATAAAAAAATTGAAGTATGGCAAAGTTTAGAAAAGAAGGAGGGAAACCTCAACCTGCAATTAATACTTCGGCACTGCCGGATATTATTTTCATGCTTCTATTTTTCTTCATGGTGGCAACCACATCGAAAGATATTGACCCCATGGTAAAAGTAGAGCGTCCAAGATCGACAGAAACGGTTGACTTAACTCCGTTCAAGCAACGTAATGAAATCGATTTTGTGTTTATTGGAAAACCTTTAAAAGCTACTTTCGGTGATCAGTTCCGTCTCCAATTAGATGGTCAATTTGGAGACCCTGAAAACATCGGGAAATGGAAGAAAGTAAAGGTTGCTGATAAAGGCGCACAGATTGAAAACGTAATTACATGTCTTAAAACAGACAAAGAAGTTGGATACGGTTATATCTACAAAGTGAAAGAAGCTTTGAGAGATGTAAAAGCCTTGCAAGTAGCTTATGGTGCTGAACAAGGTAAACCTAAAAAATAATCGAAGATTAAGAATAAAACAAAAAACGCTGCAATTTACTTGTGGCGTTTTTGTTTTTATCAGTGTCGTCTACAATTGAAATTTTACCTATGTTAAAAGGGAGGTAGGACAAATATCGACTAACGAGACCTTCAAAAACAACTTAATCATTATTATTCAGCAAGATACTATATAGAACTTTTTTAACTAAATACTCAACACTACCCTCTAAAACTAAATAGTCATATGTAAATGAAAAAAGGTTTTATTGAAAAGATCTATTAACAATCACTAAATTGTGCCACTCAATACACTTATAATTATATTATGCTTAATCATATCCTTACCTTTCTTTTCGTCATACTAATCTCCCATAATTTATGGAGTCAACATCCTATTGAGGAACAATTTGAAAATGCACACTCATTACTGCACAAAGATCGTGACAGTGCAATTAGATTAATTGAAAACTTTGACTTAAGCGTTTTGCCTAAAGACGAACAAGCATTATTTCACAAACAAGCCGCAGAATTTTTTGGCATACTCGCCCTTTTTCCAAAACAGGTGTATCATTACAAATCATTAATTGATGTTTTACCAAACAACTCAGACACAAGCTTTTATTATTACAGATATCTTTCACTAAGTCAATCTAATTCTGGCGATACTGATGCGGCACTTGAAACATTAAAATTAGCGAACGCTTATTATGAAAAGAAACAAAATGCAAGGGGGTTGGTAGCCACTTATAATGGTTTAGGTACTGTTTATACTCAATTAGGGGAATTAAAGAAAGGGATAAACTATTTTCTGTACGCGATAAAAATTTGTGATCAACAAAATGATATGATCCAAAAAGCTACAATTTTAGGAAACTTGGCCATTGCATATCGCACCACAGGTGAGTACAACAAAGTACTGACAACATATTTAGATATTTATGAAATTGTAAAAAAAGCAGAAATTGAAGAGGAAATCAAATTTACTGAACTCGGAATTGGTGGCGCATACAATAATTTAGAAAAATATGACTCTGCCATTTTTTATCTCGAACCGCTACAAGCCTATTATCAAGAAAACTTCAACGCACAAATTTTAAATGCAATTTACAATGAATTGGGAAGATCCTATTCTTCACTAAAGCAAAATGATAAGGCTGAAGAATATTTTTTGAAATCAATCGATTTATTGCGTGATGGTGGTTTTGATTTTGCATTACCCGGCACGTTGGCTAACTATGGAAGGGTTCTTTTTGCGAAAGGGGAGTTTAAGAAAGGTATTCGCGTATGTCAAGAGGCTCTTCCAATAGCTATTAGAACAAAATACTTGGAAGTCGAGATGATTATATGTGACTGTTTGTATGAAAATTTTAAAGGTGCTAAAATCAGCGATAGTGCTTTATACTATTTGGAAAACAAACTGGTGCTGAAAGATAGTCTTTCAAATATTGAGCTTCAAAAGTCCGTACTGCGAACAGAATTAAACATGCAACATGATGATGAAAAACGATCTATAAAATTGGCTTCTGATTCTGAAATAAATCAGGTAAAAAGCTATAGTATTATATTAATTGTGGTTTGTTTGGTGTTGATTTTGGGGGTGTTATTTATGTATTATGTATACAAACAACGTAAAAAAACAAACGCATCTATCGAGCGCGAAAAGGAGTATCTAGATAACTTATTACACAATCTTGTACATGAATTTAGAACACCTTTGACACTTATTAAAGGACCAGTAGAAGAACTTCTAAAACACGACAATCAAAATCGACTGCTAAATATGGTCAACCGAAATTCAGATCAAATGTTGAATTTGGTAAATCAAGTACTCGATTTTGCAAAAATTAAAGCGGGCAAATTGGAAGTTACACCATCTATTACAGACTTGAATGTTTTTTTAAACGATACATTCAACCTGTTTTTACCTTTAGCAAATGCGCGTGAAATAAAGTTAGAATTGCAAAACAACATAACCAATCCAGTTGTCGCAATTGATTCAGACAAGTTGTTTAAAATCTTGTCTAATTTAATTTCAAATGCAATTAAGTATTCTAAAGAGAATGGACATGTAATTATTATAAGCCATGAAAAAAATACTACCTACACGTTTGAAATAGTGGATGATGGAATTGGAATTTCAACCCATGACCTTCAACGAGTTTTTGAAAAATTTTACCAAGTAGATGCTACATTGACCCGAAAAGGTGAAGGCACTGGTTTGGGATTGGCTTTTGCTAAAGAATTAGCTGAGTTAATGAACGGTAAAATCAGCATTGAGAGCATTCTGAATAAAGGGACAACAATAAGATTTGAGATTAAAGTCGAAGTTATTACACTATCCTCTGACATACTTCCCAAACCAAAAACAATTAAAGAGGCACATTATGATGAATCAATTGAGCATTTTTCACTAAAAGAAGATGCGAGTAGGATTCTTATCATAGAGGACAATCAAGATATGCAATTGTTTTTGAAAGAGTTGATGATTCGAGAAGGGTACGAAGTGTTGATTGCTGATAATGGAAAAATTGGGGTGGAAAAAGGACTAGATATCATACCTGATTTAATTATTACAGATGTGATGATGCCTGTCATGGATGGCTTTCAAGTTGTTCAAGAAATGAAATCCAATGAAAAAACGGATCACATTCCAATTATAGTCTTAACTGCAAAAGCATCTTTCGACAGTAAATTAGAAGGACTTACCTATGGAGCGGACGATTATATATCAAAACCTTTCAGTTCGGATGAATTAATGTTACGCATTAAAAATCAGCTTAATCATCAAGAAAAAATAAGAAGTAAATTTGGTAGTACTGAAGAAAAAGTAATCCCCAAATTAGAAGAACACAAATTCCTTCTAAAAATTAAAGAAATAATGCAAGCAGACTTTTCTGTACAAATTAGCGCTGAAGAAATGGCAGTAAAATGTGCTATGAGTCGATCTCAGTTACATCGAAAACTAATTGCGCTCACTGGCATGTCTGCTTCAGCTTTATTTACCAAAATTCGACTTGAATTTGTCTATGAGGACCTCATCCAAACTGACTTGACCATATCAGAAATTGCCTATAAATATGGGTATTCTGACCCAGCAAGATTATCTAAAGTATTCAAAAAGGAATATAATTCTACTCCCTCGGAGCTCCGCCAATAAAGGGCTTGAGTTGCATTGCAACATTTAGACAAGACTTTGCAACATATGAACAACCTGTTGTAAGTGGATTGACCTATCATTGCTGTTATTATCATCTGTTGAATTGAACATGCGTTGTGAAAAACCACTTTCTGACAGCGTGCTTTCTAACAGAAAAAAAATAAAACTGGTCAAATGCATAACTTATTTTTCCGCTCTTGTACTACTTTTTTGGTACTGATCATTTCAACCATTACGAATGCGCAAGTATCTGCTAATTATTCCAAATCGAGTGCATTTGGATGTGTCAATTCTCCCGTTACATGTACAGACCTTTCCACAGGCCCTGTCATAAACTGGCTCTGGGATTTTGGGGATGGAGAAACATCTACATTACAGTCTCCTTCTCATACATACAGCCAAACAGGTACGTATACGATTACCTTAACTGTTGATAATGGATTGGGAGATACCGATGTATTTACAAGTAATTATATCGTAAGATCACCCACAGCGAATTTTTCGCTTAGTCCCTCTACTGGATGCACAGTTCCACGCACCATTTTTTTTACAGATACATCTATTCTCCCAGATACGTGGGCTTGGGATTTCGGTGACGGAGGAACTTCCACAGCGCAGAATCCTATTCGTAGCTACACGACAGCAGGAGCTTTTGAGGTAACATTAACTGTTTCAGACACGATAAATGGTTGTGTTGATTCCTTTAAAGACTCGGTTAAGATTGCTGTGTTAAACTCAGATTTCACCGCAACAACAACTTTTGGCTGTGGGCCGAGAACAGTTGGTTTTACTAATACCTCTGTTAACTCAGGGTACGGCTCTATTGTTTCGTACAATTGGAATTTTGGGGATGGCACAACTTCCACCGCAGTTAACCCTACTCATGTTTATAATGATCCTGGTACTTACACCGTTGTGTTAACTACCACAAATAGCTTAGGGTGTACGAACACCATGACGAAAACAAACTATATTCAGATAATCGGTCCTAATATTGAGTTTAGTGGTGACGTCTTATCGGGAACCTGTGGCCCCTTAAACGTTAATTTCACTAACAATACCATCTCAAGTGCACCTGCAATAAGTTATTTATGGGATTTTGGAGATGGCTCAACCAGCAATTCCATAAATCCAGCACATTCATATACCACAAATGGTACTTTTGATGTATCACTAACTGTTTCTGATTTGGATGGATGTACGAGAACATTAACTAAAGCTAATTACATCTCCCTTAGTGATGTAACCCCTCCAGTTTTTACGGTGTGTCCTGCAAATCAAGATGTGGACTTTTCAGCGACTTGTGATTTTGATTTGGTAGACTATATTACACTTGCAACAGCAACTGATGATTGCAGTACTCCCACAATTACGCAAAGTCCAGTAGCTGGAACCACAATTCTCACCACAACCACAGTCATATTAACTGCTACTGATGTTGCGGGGAATACGACAAGTTGTGCTTTTGATGTGATCCCAACAGATAATATTCCTCCCACTATAGCATGTCCAGCTAATCAAACGGTAGATTTCTCAGCGACTTGTGATTACACACTAGTAGATTTTACGAGTCTGGCTAGTGTTACAGATAACTGTGGCTCCTTCACCGTCAGTCAATCTCCTGCAATCGGGACAGTGATAACGACAGACCAAACGATCACCTTTACAAGTGAAGATGATAACGGAAATATTTCGGGATGTACGTTTGATGTAATTCCGATCGATGTGAGTGCGCCAAGTATTATCTGCCCCGCAAATCAAAATGTGGACTTTTCAGCGACTTGTGATTATATTCTACTTGATTATACTGGATTGGCAACTACTACAGATAATTGTGGCGGAGTTTCAGTTACTCAGACGCCAGTAGTATTAATACCCATTACTGGCAGTACACCCATTACTTTAACGGCAACTGATGGTGCAGGTAATTCAACCGATTGCACTTTTGATATTATCCCTTCTGACGTGACGCCACCAATAATAAATTGCCCAACTGATATAACTCAAGATGCAGATATTGGATTATGTACTTCAATTGTAGCATACAGTACTCCCGTTGGAACAGATAATTGCAGTGGTTCAACAACAACACTAATTGCGGGTTTACCAAGTGCGAGTCCATTTTCACTAGGATCAACAGTTGTAACCTACGAAGTAATCGATGATGTAGGCTTATCCTCCACATGTTCATTTACAATAACAGTAGTCGATACAGAAGTGCCGATGATTGACTGTCCAAGTGCAATTACGCAAAACAATGACCTTGGTATGTGTGGAGCTATTGTAGCTTATTCGCCCCCTATATTTAGTGACAATTGTACTGGAGAAATATTGACACAAACAGCGGGTTTAGCCACTTCAGCTTTTTTCCCAATAGGTACCACAACAAATACTTTTGAAGTTATTGATGCCGCAGGAAATCTGAATTCATGCACTTTTGACGTGACAATTATAGACAACGAATTGCCCACTATTACATGTGCCGACAGTGTTTCAACATGTGATTCGTTAATTGTTGTAAATGACCCCATTACTACAGATAATTGTACAGGAGAGCTATTCGTATTGACTTCTGGAATTGCAAGTGGAAGTATCTTCCCTGTCGGAGAAACAATTAACACATATCAAGTGACGGATGGTGGAGGAAATACAGCCACTTGTAACACGGTAATTACTCGCTTTATTATACCTTCTGTAAATGTGGGGGATGACCTATTGATTAGTGCTGGAAAATCTGTAGAAATTGATGCCACGACGAATAATGCAGCCCTCTTCTCCTGGTCTCCGACGGATGGATTAAGTGACCCAACTATTGAAAATCCAATAGCAACGCCAAATCAAAGTACAAGTTATACCCTGACTGTAACTTCTGCTGAAGGCTGCCAGAATTTTGATGAGATGAAAATTACCGTAAGTCTTCAAATAGAGGTAAACAATTTTTTAAGTCCAAATGGAGATGGTAAAAATGATACATGGATAATCAAAGGACATTATTTGTTGGATGATTGCACGATACAAATTTTTGATTCATGGGGTAATAATGTTTTTAAAAGTGTCGGGTATAATAATGATTGGGGTGGGCACGAGTTAAATGGTGGGGTTTATTACTATGTAATTTCCTGTGAAGGAGATAAGCCAATTACGGGAAGCATAACACTGATTAAGTAACACAATTATGAAAAAGATACTAGTAGCAATTGTTTTAGTTTATTTTGCTGGTCAAGGATTTGGTCAACAAACAAGTCTAAACACCCTGTATATTCAAAATCCCTATTTAATTAATCCAGCTGCTGCAGGAGCATCAGGGTGCTTTTCCACATACCTCAATCACCGAAACCAATGGGTAGGAGTTAATGATAGTCCTTCAAGTAATAGTATAACTGCAGATGGTCGTCTATTCAAAAATCATGGATTTGGTTTAGATGCACGCATGTTCAGTGCCGGTTTGTGGAGAAATTTTAATATCAAGTTGACGTATGCATATCACATTAAGCTTTCTAAAAACGCAATGCTTAGTGCGGGATTATCAATGGGAATGATTCAACAGAACTTTGCCTTCTCAGATGTAATAGCAAGTGATTATTCTGATGGAAATTTAGCATCAGGTAATCAATCTGATCTAGGCTTATCTTCGGATGCTGGATTATACTTTAGTTCACGACGTGTAAGAATTGGTGTTTCTGTTCCACAAGTATTTGCTCGTGATTTATCTTTCGATGTAAATACGACTTCAAGTGATTTTAGGCTCGTTCGGCACATACAAGTTTATGGCGAGGTGGATGTGATTAAAACAGAAAAATGGCGATTATCTCCCTCTGTACTGTATAAAAATGCTGCATTTATCGGTCATCAATTCGATTTAGGCGCTCGCGTAGTGTGGAATGATTTGATCGGATTGGGGAGTATTTACAGAACATCTTACGGTGTCATTGGAATGATTGACCTCAATTTAGGGAAAAAATTCAAATTAGCATACTCATATGGTTTTGGTGGTAATGCTACCATACCGTCGAAAGGAACACATGAAATAATGTTCGGGTTTCAGCTATGCAGAAAAGAGGGAAAAGCTCTTCCCGTGTTAGTTGAAGATGCCCCTGAACCCATAAAAGAAGTGAATCCTACAATTACTGAAGAGAGTAAAGTGGTTGAAGATACCGTTATCGTAGTTGAAGAAAAAATTGATCTCGATTCAATTAACCAAAGATTCTCGACTGAAGATCGCTTGATTGTATATGCCTTAAATTCTTCCGAAACAATTACATCAGACAATGAAGAAAAAGTAATTGCGAGTGTGGCTGAAATTTTAAAATCACAACCCGATTTCAAAATAACTGTTGTTGGACACTCCTGCAATATTGGAGATGAGTCAGTAAATCTTACTATTTCAGAAAAAAGGGCAAATGGCATTAAAAAAGGATTAATCAAAGCCGGCGTAGAAGCGAGTAGAATTAGTGTAGAAGCGAAGGGAGAAAGTGAACCTCGTTTCCCTAATAATTCGGAAGAGAATCGAAATAAAAACAGGAGAGTGGAGATCAACTTTTGGCGTTAATGGAATCTTTACTTTAAAGTAATATCGTATAAATCTCGTGTCTACATACTCACACTCCAATCTGGAACACTTTTCAGTTTGAGTATTGAGGAAAAAAACAGCTTTCCGTGCAAGTAGTTCGCAATCTCTTGCTCACTACTCACACTCCAAACTGATCTTCTCACACTCCAAACTGCTTTGTGACCCCGGCAGAACAGAGTTTTAACTTTTCCTCAGAATTGGGCATGGCTCATTGCAAAAAGTCAAATTCTAAAAATGTGAGAGCGAAAAAAAACAGAATGGAGTTCATCGCTCTCGCTCTCCACTCTCACTCTGTTTTTGTGACCTCAAACGGGGAAACTTCTAACTTTTTGATGGAAGATTTGGAACAAATTCAACAACTGGAAATCATAAAATTTTAGAGGAATATGGAAAAGAAAATGGAAGTATTTAAATTTGAATTTCTAAAGGGTTTAGAGGATTCAGATTATAAGTTTATACATGATTATGACAACATACAAACGTGTATAGAAATTATTTGTATTCGTGATTTACTTTCAAGGAAATCAAAATTCAAATTATTCAAACTAATGGGGACTGAACGAATACTTATCCAAATGGATAAAAGTTTTTTGATTGATTATATAATCCGTCAAAACGGTAGCCGATTTGAATTATATGAAATGACCCTTGCAAAATATAACGAATTTGAAAGGAAAATATCTGAAAAGATATTTTGAGAATGTAATTTAAGAGATACTTACAGTTTTAATAGGATAAACATCGCCCTTCCCAACAAACAAATCCAAATAGAAGGAGAAAAATAGAATTGATTGTTAGGGGGAAGAAAAGTATTGACACTACATTACTCCACCACCAATTTCTCCGAATACACCCTATCATTCACATACATCACCACCGTATACACCCCACTGCTTAAATGCCCTGTGGAAAGTGAAATTTGCTGCTCGCCCTCTGGGAACTTGGTTTCTTTAATACGAGAAACTATCTTTCCTGAAACATCAACTACATCAATAGACACTGTAGATTGCTCCGTTAACGTAAAACTTGCCGTTGTGGTTTCCGAACTTGGATTGGGGTAAATGTGGATTTTTTTGGTTGTGAGTTCGTTTTCATTGATTGATTCAGTTGAAGTTGTGACTACTCGAATAACTGGTGCAAAAGTCATGTTTTGGTAATATTCGTCCTGTGCTGTGTAAAACCAAGTTGCACCGAGCTTACCTATTACATTTTCAAAAGGCAATAGCCCCGAAAGTTGTATTGGGACACGCGCGCCTCCGAAACTACAAGCAAAAACCACTACACTATCTCCCGAATTTACATAAGCTGGATTTTCAGGCGTATATAAATTTACTATTGTTCCTAAATCACCAATTTGAATTTCATGCTCCATTGACATCCATAAAAACTCCAATGAACTACCATTAAGTTTATAAATTTGAGCAAAAACTGAACTTCCTTGCATCTGCTGAAACTCATCTACAGAAAGATTTGGAATACCTACTCCAACTGTTATCATAGCAGCACTCTCAAAAACATCATATACAACTCCTATGCAAGCATCCCAACCTTCTCCATTTTGAATATCATAGGCTGTACCTGTTTTGCTTTCGGGGAATCCGTTATAAGAATCTCTAGAATTGTAGAAATTATTAAACAATTCAAATGGTACATTCAATGTGTCGTTCCATGTGTTTTCCATTACTTCTACAGTCACCAATTCAAAATGAAAATCATACTGTATATTATTAGAAAGCTGGCTCATTTCTATCCCATTCTCTCCAAAAACGGCAATAGTGTCCTGCTCATTCGGTTGTAATAAAATACTTTGCGGACTAATACGTTCAATACCATTGGATGAAGTGACTTTTAAATTTACTTCTACAGGTAAAGAACCTTCATTTTTCACAATAGCACCGAAATTCATGTACTGACTACTGCCCGAGGGAAGAATCTGATTCATATTAAGTTTTGTATAGCTTCTTAGGTTCTCCCCCACACTTGTAAAAGCCTGAACCAATTTCAAATCATACTCAAACCCTTCGCGGATTTTCACATCGTCGATAAACCATCCATAGGATTTCCCGAATACGGTTGCATCGTCATTGTAGTCTACGGTAAATCTGAACATGACTTGTGAGGGATTTCCCGAAATAGCTGTGGTTATGCTATACTGTCTCAGCATAGATGCGGGATAAGGAACACCACCATCATACGTAAGTCGAAAAATATCGTCGTTTGTACCTACAATTTGCCAAGTGGTTCCCAAATCTGTGGACACTTCTACGAGTTGTTTGTCGTAATATCGCGCGCCGTATTGCTCAAACTCGATAATTGCGCTACTCAGTGCAGACAAATCAAAAATGGAATCATACGTCAGGTGAAATGTGCCGTTAACATGGGTTTCATTCGTCGGATCGCCGTTTGTGAACAGGGCGTAATTCCCACCACTTGTTGAAGATGTCCATTCGTCAAAGTACCATGTTCCCTCACTTGTTGTGAGTTTAAATGTATTATCAGGATTCATTTCTGCGAGTCCCGTAGCCACCCAGTTGTTTGTCGATTCAAAATCACTTGTCCACACGATGTTGCCCGTTGGTTCTGACACACCGTTTTGTATAGAGAATGTCATCTCGCGTCTATTTCCTTCGTCCATGGGTTGGGAAACGATTGAACGAGGGGTGTCGTCAAATTGTGTGAATGCGGATGAAATACTTAATGAAAAAATTATGGTGAGTATGTTGATGTGTTTCATATCCAATGAATATTAATCGTTTTGAATATACAAGTTATGAAAAAAAAGTGAAAGGGTTAATCAAAAAATATCAACTTATCCACCAACCTCGATACAATCCCGACAATTAATGTATGTTTTATTCTTTGATGCTAATTTGTGTAATTGTCGGGGACGTATCGAGGCTAACGACCTCACTCAATCCACCACCAACTTCCTAACCTGCACCGCTTCATCCCCCACATACAACCCCACATGATACACGCCCGACGCCAATGTCGGATTAATCATGTACGCACCCTGCTGGCAGGAAAGGCGGTAATCTGTCACGTGTTGTCCGCTGTTGTTGTGGAATCTGAGCTTGACTTCTTTGCCGTTATGGGTTGAAATGTCGTTCAGGTACACATAAAACGGATTACCTGAAACGACAGGATTGGGGAAAAACGTAAAATACCCCTCGCCTTCGGTTACAGGGTAGGGATTGGCGTGGAGTTTGGGCGAAACAAAAAACTCTAGTGTATCTGACTCTTCATTGCAACCATGTGCGATGACTTGAACCATGTATGTGCCAAAACCGTTGTAATGATGCACCACTGTATCTGCATTTTCTCCTGTTTCAAGCACTGTTCCATCTCCAAAATTCCATGTATAGCTCCCCCCTTGTGTGCTTGTATTGACAAACTGCACGGCAAAATTGTCCTGAATCTCGTAACTTGCAGCTGCTTCGGGTGCCCCCATAAAGCCAAGGCAGTTTAGTTTGATTACCCAGCCGTAGTCTGTAGGATTACCTGTTTCCCCGAATTCGTAGTTTATCGCAGTCCCTGCCATGATATATCCTCCATCTGAGGTGAGTGCTAAATCGTTGATATAATTATCTGGTAAATTCCAATAATCAGGATAATTGTAAGGGAAATAGAAGAACTCACGTTGCCAAAACTTTTCTCCATCTAGAGAAAATTGTAATAAGCGGGAGCCTCGCTGTCCAATGTCGATTTCATTAATTCTTGTAACACCACCTACTGTAACAAAAAGCGTATCGTTTATTGCCTCTATATCAGCAAATGACCAATACCAATTAGATACTAATGGTCCAATACTCATACTCCAATCTTCCTGCATATTTGAATTGAGTTTTCGTAATGTAGGAATATAACTCCATCCGTTTGAAATTGGAAATCCTTTAAAGTAGGTATATAGAAACCCTCCGTCCACAGTCGGAGTCAAGGCACGTTGTTGAATATCTTTTTGGTTATCCATAGATTCCCAGCTCCACAATTCATCCCCCTGCGCATTAACTTTTTTAATAATTGTATGGTCAATTTCAAGAGATGTGGTAGCAGACTGCCATGAATTTTTCAGCAAAAGCAAAAATTCATCGTCAGAAAGCTGTATGATTTCCCTAGCTGATAATACCCAGCCTGCAACAAAATATTTTTTTACATTGAGAATTTGAAAAGTGGATGATAAATGAACTAAATTACACCCAGTCCAACCTGGTTCACCTATATTGAAACTTGTGTCTACCGTTGTAATAAACATCAAGTAAGTACTATCAGATTCATTTTGAATTATACTAGAACCATCAAACACACGAAGATTTAGATGTTCCGCCAGCGTATCTAAAAGCACGTCTGAAACCAATGTGAAGTCAGTAAAATCGACTTCTTGAACCCGTTGTCTCCATGATTCACCTGAATAGGCATTTCGAAAACTAACCACTATGTTACCATTGTGATTAAAAAAAAGTTCATTGCGTGCAAATCCCAACAAATAACTCCTTCCTAATTGAGCAACTTGTAACGAATCAATTAAATTCCCTTCTTGGTCTAACTTGAAATAAAGTGACCCCAATCGGTCATTATCCTGATTCAAATAGTGCCCACATACTAAAAAACTACTGTCAGGAAGTTCCTTAATCAAAGACAGTTCAACCAATTTATGACCAAAAACAAAGGCATTGTTAAACCCTTGACCCACAATTGTCAAGTAACAAAGATTAAACAGTATGGTGATAAAAATTAACCTCATATACTAAAAGGTCTCGACACATAAAATGTATCGAGACCTAAATTTACAATTATTTTAGTTACTTCACAATTAAACGCAAGGTTTCGTTCTTGTTGTTGTTCACTCGCACACGAATCAGGTACAGACCCGGCTGCCAATTGGCAGTAGATATTTTGTGTGTCGAAGTATCTAGGGCGCTTCCGTCCGCAATAAGTTGTCCCTGTGCATTGAATACGACAAACAACACTTTTTCTGCTTCCCCTCCAAAATCAAAGGTGGCTTCATCCGTAGCAGGATTTGGATACAACGATACTGTATTCCCTTCGTTTATGGTTTCAATCCACTCTTCTTCCAATAATGTATCGTCGTTCAACATGCCTTTTGGTTTAATATACTCATAATCTGGAATATCGCACTCGTTCAAGAAAAAACACAAGTAGTTTTCTGCCTGAAATTTTGCATATCCGATAGCATTTTGAGCATAATCCTGAAGCATTGCTTCAGCAGTACTATCCACACCTTCAAGATAAACCCCCGAAGTAAGATTCAATAAATCTGTTTGAAAATCAAGATAATCGGCGATCACCATTTCAGTCAGGATGTGGAAATCAGTCGTATCCAACCAATCGGAAGCATCCGAAATTGCTTGCAGAAGAATACTTCTGTCCTGTTTCCATATTGCTGTCTGAACCAACTCAAGTGGTAACATTTCATGACCCCGCTGAGTAACAGCTGTGTTCAATGCAGTCAACGAAGGATAAATGGAATCCGTAAAATAGTCCTGAAGCAATAGTGTTGACAATACTTCTTTTTGTTCATGCAGTAATCTAATCTCAGCTCGTTGAGCAGATAATTCAGAAAATTCAGGTGAGTTCAAAATTGAATCAATCATTGCCGTGGGCATAGGCACCGTTTTGTTTTCGAGGTAATCAATAAAATCAGGATGATGACTCTCTTCTGGATGTAGGATACAGATATCCCTCAAATATTCATGTGCAAACTGGCTTGGGTCTACATCTGCTAGTAAATAAAGTACCCCTTTAGACAAATAAGGTGCCGCATTTGATAACTGAATAAACGCATCATTAGAATTATCAAATTTGATTAACGGAATCTTTGCATACAGTAAACTTGTATCTCCTAATCTCAACAAGGAATCAAGCACAGACTTCTTTGCGGCAATAACTCCAATAATACTATCCAAGTCATTCAGCACACCTGGGCGCTTATCCCCTAGAATCGGTTTGGTTGGACGAACAATGATCTGGTTGAATGAGTTTTTACATTCATGGGGATTATCAGAGAATAATTTTTCAATCTCTGCCGAATTAATAGGCTCTTCGTTCGCATTGTTTTCAAAGTAGAAATAACGGAATGCACCTTGATTTTCCGCTGTATTGATAATGCTCTTATGCTCGGTATAGTCATAGGTATTTCCAGCTGAAACATCGGGAGTTCCTTGCCAGTCCTGTATCCCTTCACCCTCAATAGGTGTCATCACTGCTACAACCAACTGGTCTATTTCATTAGCCTCATACGTATTGCAGAGAAACTGAAGCCCTCTGTTATCTGCACCTGTTTGAGTCCAGAATAAATCCCTATTTAATCCTACAGAAACATTCCCAATTGAGATTGTTTTATAGCGGTTTCGGAAGATTTCATTCGATTCAGCACCTGAATGGTACACCTGCACAGCAGCTATATTATCCTCAATGTTAGTGCCATTGAAGGTGTTTCCTTCAATTTTGTATGCTGTGGCACCTTGTGTAATAATATTTGTAGCACGGTAAACCTCGTTGTTAAATAAATTCCGTGAGACAATCGCGTTATCCATGGCATCAATGACAACTCCTTTATGTACGTCCTCAAAATAGCAGCGGTCAATAGTCGCCTGACTCATGGTTTGTGCATTTTGTGCGTGAATTCCAAAGCTGAGATTTTTAAATGTGGTAGGGACTATTTTGGTTTCATCGTAATAATCCGTTGTACACGTTTGCCCAAACGGGCAACTACCAAGCACTTTAAATGAAGCGTCCAAAGAGCGAATTCCCGACATACGGTCAGCAGGTGCTATTCCCGTGCGTTCGTCTTCAAAATGTGAATTCAGGATAGGAACCCCTTTTACTCCAAATAAGGTTACTTGTGTTACAGGAGCGTTCCCCACAAATTCATCGTCTACAATAAATGAACAGTTGCTTATGTAACTATAATTTTGAATTTCACTCCCCGAAGGTATGATGTTAGCATAAGGAAAAAATGCAATTGACTTACCATTGTTGCGGAAAGTGGTGCTTTCTAAATTAAGCATTCCTCCCATGGTATTCCACACATCTTTTTTCCATACTTCAACCGCCTGATTAGCAAACTCGATAACCGCATCGTTTTTAGTAACCAAGATCCCCTGATTGGCACTTGTTTGATGTAAACCAGACTGTCCGTAAACTTGGATACCTTGCCAGCGAGCGCCGCATGAATTAGTTACTGTTCCACCATCCACCACTAATTTCCCTCCAGGTTCTATGTGAATCGTTCTATCTGCTCCCATGTGTAAAGTCCCTGTTACAGTAAGCGTTTTCCCTGAAGGAATTCGAATGTCCTGAAAACAGTATTCGTCTCCTGAATAGGTTTGGTTTGTTTCTATAATTCGTGAAGAACCCGCAAAATCGGGTTGAGCATCTACTTTTACTTTGAAGATTCCGCGACCGAAGGTTGAGCAGTAGAGTTCCTTTGAGCAGTAGTTAAAAGTCAAACCTGTTATAACCGCTAATGGTAAACCATTGGAATAACACTCCCATTTACTCATGGAGGCATCACGATAATATACACCCGCATCAGTCCCAGCAAAAAGTAAGTCATTGTACCCTGTTACGTATATTAAGGCACTTACAGGAATATTAGGAAGTCCCTCAGAATAATCTACGAAACTTGTTCCCCCATTACTGGACATTAATACTTTTTCACGCTCATGGATATTGACTCCATTGCCAACTTTATATATTCCACTTACAGCTATCCAAAACTTGTCAGAATCATTATGGTCTACCGCAACATCCCTGACAAAATGACCAAATTCTGAAACAACATCCGATAAAGGCTTCGTTGTATTATCCAAGGTTGCTACAGTTGAATTAGCAAGTGAAGTAAATGAGGTTCCTCCATTTTCGGATTTAACTAACGGTGTGGTGTTCCAATATGTGCCTGCATATATTCTGTCCCTGTCATTCTCACAAATTCCCAATGAGACAATGTCACCATCAATTTGACTGATATCAATGTCTGAGCCTGAACCCACACGATCAAATCTTCTGATTGCCCCGCCTTTCAGTCCTGTATATGCGCGATCCGTGTTAAATTCATATCCTTTTATTTGAGCCCCTAAAAAAGAATTTGAATTTTCCCCCCAACTATTCCATAGAGTCGAAGAAGATGGATACTTACGTGCTCCACTGTTAAGAAATAGTAAAGAAACATCTTCCTGCTCATCAAAATAAGTGTAAATTCCATCCCCAAAGGTTCGGATGCCCCACTCATCTTCATTTGCGTCATATTCGAGTATACAATTGTCCTGAACAGGAACAAGTATATTGCCATTTATGTCATTTACAGACAGACCGTAACATAAACTTATTGCCAAGTCTCCATTTATTGATTCAAAATCAATTTGATTTGTACCGACAACCTCCCCTTTTACAATACCCCCATCATTGCCAATGAAAATATACTCTTTATCGCTAATTGCATCATAAATAATATCCATACTCCTCACATCCACATGCCATTTTTCATTGATTGCTTGGCTCTGACCATATTGATGAGGGCATCCCTCGACAACTTTATGGAGAGACTCATTTAGATCAATAAAATCAAGTCCAACCGTGCCCGTATAGTAAATCCCTGAATATTTTTCAGACGTAACAACTGACTGATATCCAGGGGACGGTGCGCTTCTGGAATTAACATTACCTATATAGCTTGGAACATTATTCTCCCATTCAAAAAGACCTCTTACTCTGGCGTTGGTATTGTAACAAATTTTATCGTGAGTAAAAGAAACCTTACTCAGTTCGCTTTGTCCAATATTAACTGCTATACTCTCCAAATAAAGTACTCCATCATCGTAAACGAGTGGGTCTATCTCTAATACAAAAGACCAATGAGTGAAACCTGTTGCCGAATTTGCCTCTAACAATTCACCAGGTAAACTTTCAAAGTCCAACCATTGGTCTTGATTAGAAGATGGAATTTCGTAGATTGCGTAATCGGCCCAATAGGCATCATAAAAAGCTTGGTCATTTGTTATTGTTGAGCTACCAGCAAGTAAGGATGGAAATATACAAACCTTAAAACTAACTCCTTTTGGCAAGAATAATTTAGCCGCGATTTGAGCATTTTCCCATTCGTCTGAGCCAGGATATGCAGAAAGAAGAATAGAAAAATTACGTGAAGTTATTACTTCATGATTATTCACAACACCACTAAAATCGCAATGTAAAACATCTATAGTATTGTCCAAGGGGTGTTCAGATACTGACCAACCATTTGTTCTGACAACCTGTCTTTTTAAAGCATCAGTGGGGTAATCAGAATGTTCGGAAACTGTTGTCGAATAAAAAAATCTTGACGAAAAATTTGTTTGTTGTGTTGCAAAAGGAAAGTTTGTATTGGGATCAGGTGGAATTGGCATGTCAAAATCTTCTGTTATGTCTGTCCATGATTCCGTTAGTCCATTGTAGAAATAAATATATTTCCCCACCGCTTGATTAGTTCCCTCTAAAGAAACCAGTAAACTACCATTATCCACACCCATTAAACTTTGCATAGGATAATAAAAAGGATTAAATGAAGAAGGAATACTTGTATGTAAAGCCCAGTTCAAACCATCATCTTCAGATATATATACATTTTCATCTGTCAGTGCTAATGCTATTCCGTCCTTATAGTGAATATCATTGATTAGGGGGTATATTTCCTCTTCCACTATTCCACTTGTCAAGCTCCATGTGTCTCCTCCGTCATCACTATAAAGTACACCTATTCCGCTATTAAGAAAAAAGCCAAATGGTTTTCCTGATGCAGCGATCATTTTTTGACCATTACTGCTTATCCGAAGAATTTTCGTAATGCCAAAAACGGGATAAGGTAACTCATCAGAAACATTCACCCAGTTTTGCCCTCCGTTGGTTGTTTTAAAAAGTCCTCCATAAGTACCAATAACGATTTCGTTAATGTCATTAGGGTTAACCGAAACAGCAGTAACCAACCCCTGATCGTGTGCTATCGCCATTGTTCCTCCATTTGGCTGAAATCCAATGTTCCCAATGGGACCGATAGCTTCCCATTCGGGTGTTTCCGACTCATTTGCGCAAAATAATTCTGACTCCAAAAAGCTTTTATATGCTTTCTGATACGCCGTATAATCAACTGTACTGTCCGAGTTAAATGACATACGGTCACGCAGTACATACATGTTTCGTTGAAATTTTTTTATTTTCCTTAATGTCAACGAATCTTCACTTGTCTGATTCATATAAAATGCAAAACTATCCACAAGGGGCTCGGTTTGCATACGCATCAGATATTCTCTGTAATTTTCATTAAACTCCAATACGGTTTGTGAAAACCCAAATGAAACTGTGGATAGACACAGTAGTAACAGTAATTTTTTCATAATAGTTTGTTTTTAGTGTAAATTGAGAATGACAACAGATTGTACAAAAATCTGGAAATCAACCTAATATTTAGTTGGACGAAAGATAATGAAAATATTTTTTATCAACGAGCTAATAAATCAGGCAAATATTGTATAAGTTTTTGTGTATATACATAAAATATTGGGCATAATTTTTAATTTTGACTAAAAAAACTTATGGTATTAGGAGAAAACATAAAAAAAATTCGTGTAAAATCTACCAGATATTCTCAACAAGATATGGCTGATTTTCTTGGAGTAGACAGAAATACATATGCAAATTGGGAAAGAGGGGAAAATGATATAAAATCGGAATTCATACCAAAACTTGCAGAATTGTTTGATGTGACTATTGAGGACTTATTTACTCCCGAAAAGGATAATAGTGTAAGCATTACACAAAAACATAATGAGGGAAAGGATAATTCTATTCTCAACGGAGCGGTAATAGTTATTACAGATAAAGAGGCAATATATAAACTTGCAGAAGTAATAAAAGAAAACATTAAAAAAGAATAATTGATTTGTTGTCTGTTAACAACTGCATCTATCCAATCACCACCTTTTGACCATTGCAGTCACTCTACTGTGGTCACTAAAAATAAATCTCCAATACCGCCCGTTTTGCCCGCAAACCAGCGGGCAAATAAAAATAAATGCCTGACAATGTTCATTTTTTGACCACCCCGCCCTCAAAATAGCGGTCAATTAGAAAATAATTCAACCGATAGATTTATTTTCTGACCACCCTGCCCCCATATCTGCGGTCAAATACAAAATAATTATGCCATAACCGATAATAACCGCCCGTTGTGACCGCAAAACGACGGACATTTTTAAAAAAATTACTGATAATATTCAATTTTTGACCGCTCTGCCCTCTAAATAGCGGTCAGTTATAAAATAATTCAATGGTGTATAGTCCCAAAATATTCTACAGTTAAGGTTTATTTTGGACTTTCCTTCTCCTTCAATTGACTTTCATCAAAATAATCCAGTGTTGTTCCGAAATACTCGGACAATTTTACAAGTGTAGAAAACGAAATATCTCGTTTACCTTGTTCTATTCGGGCTACATGAATCCCCGTATCATTATAGACGTCTTCCTGTGTTAACTTTTTACTTTTCCTCACCTCTTTCAAACGAGTTGCCAATTCCAACAGAATCTCTTTATTTTTCATTACTGAAAGGTCATTATAGATTTATTTCTAAATAATGACCATTCAGTAAGTATTTTTATTATTTTTGAGTAAGACAACTAATTCATTGAATATGGATACGATAAAGATAGCTATTGCCGAAGACCATGAAACTTTACGTAAAGCATTAATTAATGTATTGGACAGAGAAGAATCCATACACATTGTTCTTGCTGTAGAACACGGAAAAGAGTTAATTGACCAGTTAGTAAACACCCCGACAGATGTGGTGTTACTCGATGTTCAAATGCCTGTAATGAATGGAATGGAGACACTTATTTATCTCAAAAAACACTATCCCGATTTAAGGGTTGTCATGTTTAGCACAAATTCTGCTCTTCATTTAATAGAGTGGTGTAGAAAAAACGGTGCGGATGCTTATGTTTGTAAAGGGAGTACAGCCAAACAACTCCTCAAAGCTATCAGAGATAATGGGGAATTCCATCTGTACGATTGGTAAAACGATGATAAGATTAAGTAGCACATCAAGAAATTGACAATCGGATTTCTACAATTTTCAAGTTTTGACCGCTACGCCCTTAAAATATGGGTCACTTAAAAAATAATTACTAAATAATTCATGCTTTTCGACCGTTTCACCCCCACATTTGACAATAAACTTTGAAATAGAAAAATTTTTTTATAATATTGTCACAGGTTTAGTTGTAAAGGTAGGTTAGGTTAAGTTAGGAATAAGATGCCAATCTTATTCCTTTCTTTTTTATAAGTATTCTTTAATCAAATACCGCATATAATCAATCACGGCTTCTTTTTGATTTTTATAGAGTAATTCACCTGTGTAGATATGCCGTTTGTCCAATAATGGCTTTAAAATCCTTTGGTAATTACTAGACAGATAGGATTCAACCGCTTTCAAAAATTCAGGTTTTGTAAAACGTCCTGTGATCTTTCCCGTGTCTTTGTCAAGATAGCAAAAGAAACGTTTGTCTCCTGCCTTATTTTTAAGTTCTATGAGCTTTTCCATAATAAGCAGGTGTTCGATATTGCCACTCACCTTGCTTTTGTGGCGTTCAATCGTATCATCCGCACGGTGCAGGCGTACTTCATTGCAATTTCCCCATAGTTTTGGATTAAAAAGCTTGCCGACTGTCTGAACGTGAATAATCAGATCTACGGAAACATGGCGCTGTGTACAAATAGAGCCTATTAAATCCCCCGGAATGGAATCCGTAATGTATTTGCTAATATCTTCAATTAAAAGCATCCCGTTTCGGTAATGTTCTAGTATGTACCCTAAAGCCGTTGCCATTTCTGAAAGGCTCATTCGTTTTCCATTGTCTTTGAATACAGAAACCCGTTTGGCAATGGGTTGATTGATTTTTGCAAACGCAGGAACCTGTGAGAGTTTTATTAATCCGATATTGGGGAAATTTTTGTTTTTGTGGTCTTCTCGAATGTTTCCAAACTCGTTATTTACATCAAAAATAAGTACCTTTCTACCCTGTTTTAAGGCTGTATTCTTTAGGTATCTGGCAACATGGACTAAAGTTTGATACGTTTTACCAACTCCCTTGCGCCCTGCCACCAATATCATTTTGGCTTCTCTTGGTGCAGTCATACCCATTTGAATTAAATGGAAAACTGCCGTAAATTATGCGGCAGTTTTTACCCTTGACGAATATAAATGGGTCAAATGCTGTTGATAGGACAAAATACGGTTGTTTTGTTTGCGCAATTTGAGCGCAACAGTCAGCATTTGAATCAGGTGGCTCACTACTGCCATTGTCAGGCGTTGGGTTGGTGTTAACTCCAGCTCCTGTTCCATTAGCACCTCAATAAGCGGTTCTCTGATTTCTTCCAAGGTTTCTTCCTGCACCTCAAAAACTTCGTCTATCTGCTCATTGGTTTGCCTTACGTAATCATCAAAAGTTAATCCTTCAGAAACTTCAATCGACAAATCCAATTCCCCGTCAAATGCCATTTGCTCCACCTTTTCTTCCGAGATTTTGGACAGCCATTTAAACGGTTCGGGAACAAGCCGTGCATATCCTTTCAAAAGGGCATCCGCTGTTTGTTCTGCTGCTCTTTTTTTGGTCACAGGAGGTAAATCGTCAAGCGGTGTTTTTTCTTTGGCTTCTTCCAGTATGACATCTTCTTCACTTTCTTCATTCTCATTTTGAGGTTCATTCGGTACACGTTCACCGCTTGTATAGGAACGCTCGATAATTGGATCAGAAAAAGGGTCGTAATCACTTGCCACAAAATCGGGTGATTCATCGGCAAGCACTTCGCTCAATACTTCTTCATCGTGCGTAAAAACATCCTCCGTTATTGGCTTTGTTTGCTCTGCCTGAATGGTGGATTCTTCTGCCTGTATTTCTTCGTTTGTTTCCTGCTGTTGCTGCTGTTCTTCTTCCCCCTGTTGCTGTTCTTGTGGCAGAGCTTCAGTTTGGACAGGTTGTACAGGCTCACTTACCGAGTAATTTTCAACGAACTGACGGAGGACAATTAAGTCTTCCAGTGTTTCACAACTCGGAATCTCCTCTGCCCCGATTCCTTTTTGGGTAATAATTCGCTCAATGGCATCAATTAACCCTAATTCTTCGTCGGTAGGTCTTCCTACCTTTTTTTGATAAAAATTCATGACTCTTGTTCTTTTTTATTGGGTTTAAAATCAACATAACTCTGAATAAGCATATCCAGTTTATTGTAATTGTCCAAAACCTCCTTATCAAAAGGATGATTTTGTTCTTTCCTTTGGTAAAAATCGGCAGTCAGCCGTTTAGCAAAATGGCGGGAACGGTTAAAGAGTGCCGATATTTCGGTTTTGGTATATCCGAGATGTTTTTCCATAAGCACACAAAGTAACTGGCGTGCTTCTGTTACGGCACTTCTTGTTGAAGATTCAAACAGTTCATAACGTGTGATTTTATACTGTTGGCATACCTTGGAGATAATATACGCCCCCACGTTCTTTCCCTCCTTCTTTTGCATTCTCAAAGGAAGAGTATCGAGATACATTTCAACGGCTTTACAGCCGAATTTTGCAATGTACAGATTTACTTTGGTCATAATCTGTACATATTCTTTTGTCGAGATGATAATTTGCTGTGGTATTTTCATTGCAATTCTGATTTTGTGCATATTCTGTTCCTAAACGTTTTTTGAAATATTCCCGCTCTCAGGATTTTTTTGTCCGTGCTGTCTCTTTATCAGCATGGCTATTTTAAACGATGCACTTATCAAAAACTTTTCTTCATTCTCGTCTATGTACCCGTCTCTTAGGGCTTCTTCATAGATGATGTCAAAAACCCTTATTTTTTGCTGAATTTCACTGCTTAACTCCTTATAGTCGATACCCATTTCATCCATTAATTCCTCATGGGGCATATCGTGATTTGCCTCCCACTCTTCTACTTCATACTTATTCATTATGCTTGTTTTTTTAGTTATAATCCACTCTCGGTAAGGTCTGAACGATTGCTCCGACCCTCGTAATATAATTTTCCTGTCTTGGAGATACGAAAGCCCGGTTTCTTGGCTTGAACTGCCTGATCCATAGAAAAATCTTTCGTGTTATTGGTCATGTTACGGCGCGGAGTAATGACCATTCCCTGCTTGTGCTTATTAATCCAGTTAATGTGCTTTTGAGTTAGTCCCGCACGAATATGCGCATCGGTTAATTCCACCTCTCCCACATTAAAATCAGGGATTTCCTTGTTTACCTTTTCCTTTTCTTCCCTGTCTTTTTGCTGCTGCGTTTTTACATGTAGCCATTTATTTTTATACCCCTTGTCAATTAACAGGTTCAAAAATCTGCCAAATCGTTCATTGACCTTTAGCAATTCCTTTTGATTTTCTTGCGCCAGTTCCTTTTCATTCAGATGGCTTACATCGTATGGGGGAATCTTGAAAAAGTTTCCTTGCGCCTGCACAACCCATAACCGTTTTTGACTGCGATGGATGGCAAGCACCACAAACCCGATTTCCTGTCTCCCTTCTGTGGAGCTTTCAAAAAGAGCAATGCTGTTTATATGGTTACTAATCTGTTTTGACCAGTACGCATCATAGGGCAGAAAATCCTGACGCTTGGGATTGTACAGAAAACCGTGTAAATCTTCATCCCGATAATGTGTTAGAATGTCGGGCATAAGGGCAATCAGGGCATTGTAATTGGCGTGAAAAAGGGTATTTCGGGCAGCCTGGTCTTTATTGCCAAATGCCTGCTCTACATAATCCCACCCCTTGTCTTCTTCTTTTAATTTTCGGGCTTTTTCTTCTGCCTGTTCCTGCGTGATTCCCTCATGTGTTCGGATGAACGATGCAAACCGTTTCCAGTGTTTTAGAATCTCTTCGATTTCTGCCGATTGAACAGCATCTGCTTTTTCTGTCAAATTATCGGCATTATCGGTAACAGGAATTTCGGAGATTTCAGGGATTTCCTGTGTTGGTGGTTTTTGAGGTGCTTCTTTATGGAGTTCCCCTGTGGTATCGGGTTCTTTCCATTTGATTTTATGCCCCTGTTTTTTCAGGTTTCCAAGCCAAAAGCCCAAAAACGAGCTTTGCGCTTTGAGTTCTTTGATATTGATTAGTTTACGGTCGTAAATATCATCAAAGGTCGTTTTGTATCTTGAACGGTCTTGAAACGAAAGCGGGATAAGCGTTTTATGTTCCGCATTGAACAGTACGACCATATCGGGGTCGGCAATCATATCACCGTTCTCGATGTAGTAATGAGACAGGGCAAGGTAATACCCTGTTTTGTCCTGATGAATTAACTCAAGGTTAAAGTCCATATAACCCGTTCGTTTGGACTTTCCATAGACTTCACCACCCGATAAAATCCGCTTTTCCAAATCGGGTACAACACGAAGCAATTTGAGGTAATTCGACTGGTGGACATCGGTTACTTTCGGAATCAGGGAATTGGTTTTTTTGGGACGGGCAGGTTTCTTTTGTGGGGAAGTTTCCTTTACCTCTTCATCCTTTTTCACCACAATTTTACCGCTTACAATATCCCGTACCTGCTCAATATAATCTACCGCTTTTCCAAAACGCATCAAATCAATCGCTTTGGGTCTTGCTTCATCCCATGGGATTCCCTCATAGGATTTGATAAGCGATGCAAGCCTTGACCAGTTCGAAGTTAATTCGTCATTGGTAAGGGCTAAAATTTCTTCGAGGGTGTAATTTGCATTAGTTGCCATGACTGATAAGTTTAGCATAAAACTCCCCTTTGAAACGTACCCATAAAACGGTACGTTCTTTTTGTTTGGACATTACATGACAATGAGCCATTTTGCCCATGCCCGAATAAACGGACATTTTCCGTGTGCATTGATTGTGTGTTACCATCACATACAAATTTTAATTAAACAATCTGTGACGGTCTTTGAAAAGAAATAAAGCACGGTTAAACCGACCTTATTTTGTGGGCATGAATCAAACCCTTAATTTGTAGGAGTACCCCCAGAAAGGGGGCTGTAATACTTCTCTAACGCAAAACTTTTCGATTTGGTACATAAAAATTGAAAAAAAAATTCTTGTCCGATTCTCTCTCCACTATTTTTGGTATCAAAAAATGGGGCTGTTGATTCGGGTTCGATTCAGAGAAGTGTAAGGTAAAATGAATACGGTCGAAATGTATTAGTTTGTCGTATCGAGAGGTGAATTTGGTCGTATCGAAAAATCGGGTTTATCGAAACTTAGCCGATTCGGGATTCGTATCGGGGGCGTATCGGAAATATAAAACCTTTAACTAAAATCGTCAAAATTTTTCGGTTCACCCTATCGGGAAATAGAATTAGGCGTATCAGGAAATTGGGTTTGTCGAAGTTAACGCTGTATCGGGATTGATTCAAATTATGCTGACCTTTGGCTATTTCTACCTATAACAGAGGAGGTTATATTACAAATGTTTTTTAATCAGAAACAATTAAGTAGTTTAATTTCTTACATTTACGGTGAAATAAATAGTACTGAAAGTACACTTATTCTGCCTAAATGCTACGAATATATGCACTTTTGGTATTTTTATAACCGAGTTACCAGCAATTTTAAAAGATAACCAATGACACAAAAATTCTTCAATAGACTATTACTTTTAATAAGTTTTTTCTGCTTACTGACAATTTTACAAATCAAGTTTTTCCATATTCCATTCAATTGGTTCAATTTCAACGACAGTAATATAGAAAAGACAAACGACATAATTTTCAATCTTTCGACTAGCATTATAGCAGGTTATATTTTCTACATTATTAATGTCCAAATTTTAAACTACATTCGACAAAATAAGTCGAGAAAACTAATTGACAACTATCTTGTCGACATTGCAACACAAATGAAAGTTGGGCAACTTTATTTACAGACAGTGTATTTTAATAATGTAAATTTCAGTTCACTAAACCAAGATAATTTTAATCATATTACTACACTCGGTAATACTCAAATAAACTTTTCATATCAACAAATAAATACACTCGGGAATAATGTTCGATGCACTACTGGCTTATTGACCGAAATTGACCTATTTGAAGAAGAGGCGAATATGGTTAAAGGTAACATTCAAACAATATTCACATTTCCTTTTATATCGACAGTTGATTACGAATTAATTAGTTTACTCCACAAAATACAGACAAGCTTTTTTTATATTGGTGTAGATTCAATAAGACAAGGTTGGACATATTTGAATTTTAACAAACACCTTTTTGAGCATTATTCTAACTTCAAAGAACTTGAAAAATATG
>CAYUQU010000035.1:0-29950 GCA_964447015.1 uncultured Flavobacteriales bacterium | reverse complement strand
GAATAAACAAGAAGGTTACCAGATTTTTTACGTACATCATAATTGTAGAAATACATTTTTCCACCTGGAACTTCTATGTTTAGACCAAATCGATCTCCAGTTGGTGATTTAAAGAACGCTGCTTGTACAGGCATTGCCTTCATAACTGGTTCACCAAAAATACTCACAATTGCAGCTTCGTTTTGAGAAGATACAAGTCCACGAAATTCCTGATCTTTAGAGATAGATTTTAATCGAAGTCCCGTAATAATAAATGCACTTTCCATTTCTGATGGCATTTTTTTCACTTCTCCTTTAAGCGTGTAATCTGATTTCAACTTATCCGCCTCTTTAATTCCAGCCCAGTTAGCAGCAGCTTGTTCCAAAGTTGACATATTGAAATCAAGTGGTTTTAATTCAGGCATAGCAAGAATAGATGTGGCTGTTTTTTCAAATATACTTTTATCAACAGGCATATTTATTCGAACGGTTAAATTGGCAGTTGTTTCTTGCTTTTCTTGGTTATAACCTACTGTTCCAACTGCATCAACAGTTACATCCGAATAATCTAATCCTAGATTAACAACACCATCTCCACTCATAGAACAAGTTTTGGTGTGAAGTGAAATATAGTTTCCTGTTTCTCCTCTATTTAAAAGTTTTTCAGGACTACCAATTTCAAATTCGTGTGAACCGCGATTGTATTGGAGCACTCCACTTGCAGAGAGCATTTTTACATCATTTTTATCTCTCAATTCAGAAAGGAAAGTAGGATACATTTCTGTACTATCCATGTTTTCAGAAAGATGCCAAACAATTCCTGCGGATATTGGTTTTCCATCAAGTGTTTTCAGTTCACTTTCTACAGGAATCTGTATGTTTTTAGGATCTAACCTTGACTTGAAACTCATCCAGTTTTGAGCGAATGCATGACACTCATGCTCAATTTTCGTCGCGCCTTCGAATAGCATAGTTGGATCAGAAGCATTCATTCTTACATTACCGTAAAAATTAAACTCTGGACTTAACTTAAACTTTGCTGTTTCAGGAATTTTACCCTCTGCTATAGTTTGAAATGAAGTATCTAGATAAACTTTGTGAATTGGGATCAAGAATAGATTACTATCGATATCATAATATGGATAATCACCTTTAGAAGTGTATGCTTTTCTTGCAGTAATAGACGTTGATGCATTTATAATTTGGTGGTACTTTGTGATGTAGTTAGCTTCAATTCGTGAATTGTTGAAATCATCTAATTTTGCTTTTTTACGAATGGTTACTTTCATCGAGTCAGGATAAATTCGCGCATCCGCCACATCAATAAATTTCACTTTTTCACAGAAAATAGTCTTATTTCTCATTTCGAATCGCGCTTTAGGAGCCATGAAATTTAGTGAGTCTTGATCTTTGTGAGTAGAGAAGAAGTTTGAACCGACTAAATCTAAATCAGTGTCGATATCAATTCTCGTATCTTTGTTCTTAAATAGCTCCAATTCGTCATTGTCCATCAACCAATTAAACATATCCATTCGACAGATATATTGGTTTATTGGGAATTCAACTTTCGATTCACCCGCATTTGATTTGAACTCACCCTTTCTATCTTTGAAGCTCACATGTGCCTGTACATTCTCTGTTTTAAACGCCAATGCGTCATCAGGGTGTAGTCCTTCTTCTTGGTCGGAGAGTTTGAAATTTGATGTGTCTGCATCTATATCCCAGCGTGTGAAGCTAAAGTTTGGTGAACTAAGGTGAGCAGATTTAAAATCAAAGTTTCCTCTTCCTTTCATCCCTGAAGGACGGACATATGCTATACCGTTGAAATTAGCTTCTGCTTCGAAAAACTTCATTGGCTTTTGCATTGATTTAGCCTTTAATACATTACCGTTAGGAATGTAAGTAATCAGTACTTCATCCCCAATTACGTCAGGCATTTTCACACCTATTTCTTGGGCTTTATTAGTGAAGCTTCCGTATCCTATGGTTGAATCTGGCATAAAAGTAAATGCTTTCGATACAGAAAGTGAGGTTACATATTCAATTTCACCACTCCCTTGTAAGCCATTGTTACTCAGTACTATTTTGTTTTTATAGCGCGAACCTGTTCCGTAAAAATCATATCCATCTTTTGGAACTTGTTGTACAAAACCAAGTGAATAGTCAGGCATAATTTTAAGTTGCTCTCTGAATTTTGGGAAAATACCACCCGAGGTCATTTCGCCTTCAAATCGAGCTGCAGTTTCTACGAAATTGTCTAGTGAATCAAATTCAAATGGATCAAGTGTAAAGTAGAATCTTAAGCTATCGTATGCTCCACGATGAATTTTTCTGTCATTATAGAACACTTTGGTGGGAGTTTTGGAAATCAATTTAGGGTATGTAGTAAATTCATCTGTTTTCATTCCTGAACGATTCTCAGGATTGTCCACTAAAATCTCTCCTCGTAATCCTGTTATACTCGAAAAAGTTCGAATAGGACGAGTTCCATCCTGAGGTTGCATAGGCCGAACTCTGATAAATGCCATATCGGATTCTAGAATGATAATTTTGTTGTTTTCGTAGTCGAAACTCCCTTCATTTATTTTTACTTCCCAACGACCCGAATTAACCCATCCTGTGAACAAAAAGTTGCGATTTTCTTTTACAATTACTTTGTCATTGTCTGGATAGATTTGAGTGTTCTGTAAGTCCGAAATGTTCACACTACTTATTGCCTGAAGACTTATATCTAAGGTACCTAAGTCAAGTGAGCCAAATTGTTGCATAAGTTTTCTCTCACGATTTTCTTTCTCATATTTTTCCTTCATTTGTTTTAGGAAGGGATCTCGCTCTATTTCTTCTGTAGAATACCCGTCTAGGCTTTTAGGTCGCATATCAGTTACAAATATGATATTGTCATAGTCAACTTTTGCAGCTTTAGCTTTGACAAACTGTTCAGTTTTAGGGAGTATTGTTACAATTCCTGCATCAGTATCATAAGATAAGAAACCATAGTTTGCCAATTCCAACATCAATGATTTAACTTGTTCTGTTGTTTTTCCTAGCGCAGAAGCCGCTTTACCTTCAGGCAATACAAATTCATCAAATTTGTATGTGTATCTACTAAAAGCTACTAATGGGTGAACTGATGAATTACCTTGGAGCCTATCATAAAGTTCCCCATTATAGTATGAAAGTGACTCAAACCTCGCAATGCGCTGTTCTTGTGAAATCCCTTCGCTCCATTTAAAAAGAAGTTCTTTTGATTTTCTTTCCCATATAATTCGATCTACATAAGCTTCCAACTTATGATAACTCATTATAAAAGGTGCTTGAGAAATTCCCGTCGTCCCTCGGTTTAATTCTACAGCATCACGCTCAATAAAATAAGCCACGTTGACACCTGGATGATAAATACTATCTTTGGTTCCAATAGTGAAATGAACACTGGCATTGTTGGTTATAAGCATTTTATTATCAATAGAAACTTCTTGACTATATGTCTTTAAAAATGGGCGTTGATTCCTATAAAAGATTAAGCTAGCACGTTCACTTTTGGTACCCACACCAACAAAAGAAGATCCTTTTAGGGCAAAACCACCTTCATAGTCAACATCAGGGATAATGTTTTTTATAGTAAGGCGTTTATCAAACGAACTGAATTGAGGAAAGACTTTATCTATGTCACGAGCAAAATTCATGGTACGCTCAGACAGTGTGCCTTGAATGGGTTTGGTGAAATAAGGAGTTGTGAGTGTTACTGTATCACAATTGTAGTTTGTTGTTTTCAGAGAAATGCGATATGAATTAAGCATCGCAAATGTTTCTTCTGCTGGTAAGCCTACTTTCTCCCACGTTACTTTTCCTCCAGTACCACTCCATCTTTCTTTAAGCACCTCAAACGTACCTGAAGTATTGTAGACTACAGCGCTATCTTTATATGGTAAATCATCGTTACTTCTTTTATCGTTATTCATGATATAGCAAGAAAGAACTACATTTTTAAACTGAATTTCTGGTCCGTCTTTAGCATAAACAAAAGTATATTCTCCTCCTTGAACTTTCCATTGGTAATTTCGCGTTTCATTCAATACTCCAGCTGAAAAGAAATTGGCAGAAGCACTAATAAAATCCTTAAAACGAGATACATTTCGACTATCTAACATTTTATCTACAGACTCATGCCAAGCTTCATAACTAGAAGCGGGTTGTTTTGTCTTTACAAATGAAAAAACGGAGAAAGTATAATTGTAAAACTCGGGAAAGGGTTTGAATTTTTTCGTTTCCATCAAATTACATGTTTCAACCATTCGGTTGAAATAGGCATCTGAAATAGTGCCATTTAGAATCATAGGTTCAAACTCTTCCATTAGATCTTTTGAAATTTTGGCATCGTGTAATGCAATAAATTTCGCCAATTCTTTCACGAATTTCTCTCTATTATTTGAGAAGGATTGTGCAAAAAGAGTATGACCTGTGATTAGGCAAAATAAGATAAGTGTGAAATGCTTCTTCATAATAACTCGAGTTTAAAAAATTCGTATCAATTTTACAGCGACAATCGTGCCGTTTATCGTTTAATCAGTTCTACACAAGCCCAATTTTCTTTGAATATGTGATTGACATATCTAAGGTTGAATTGTTCAGCATGTGAAACCAGTTCATCCACATCGGAAGTGAAAAAACCGCTTAAGAAAAGTGTAGCACCAATATTCATAGCATTGCTGTATGATTCCATGTGTGCTTTCAAAATGTTTTTATTAATGTTCGCCAAAATCAAGTTGAAACGTTGCCCTTGTATTAAATCTACATCACCTAATTTTGCTGTGATTTCAGTACATAAGTTTCGCTCAATATTGTCCAACGCATTTTCATACGCCCAATCTTCAATATCAATGGCGAGAATGTTTTTACCACCTAATTTTTCAGCAAGAATTGCTAATACCCCAGTTCCAGAGCCCATGTCTAATATGTCATCAGGCATTTCTCCTTTGTCAAGAAGCGATTTAGCCATCATCCATGTAGTTTGATGATGACCCGTGCCAAAGGACATTTTAGGTTCGATGTATATCGTGAGTTCTTTTTCTAATGATTTATCGTGAAAGGGAGCGAGTATGGCAAATTTATCTTCTACAAAAACAGGTTCGAAATCGGCTTCCCAAACAGCATTCCAGTTTTGTTCTGGAATTTCGTTTAGAATCATTTCACATTGCACACCATCAATGTTGTTTTGAATCAAATCCAGTGTGCGAACTTCGTCCAATTGCACCAAGTTTTTTGGGCCGTAAGCCTGAACACCGTTTTCAGTTTCTACAAAACTATCACATCCCAGTTCAGCTAATTGTGCTGTGATAATTTCAGCCCATGGCTCGCGTGGAGTCAATGTTATGTTGAGTTCGAGGTAATCCATAATTAACGCTGATTGGCAATTTCAAGAAAATCTTGTGCTTTAAGTGACGCACCTCCAATAAGTCCGCCATCCACATTTGGCATGGAAAACAGCTCTTTTGCATTGGAAGGATTACAGCTACCACCATATAGAATTGTAGCCATATCTGCTGTTGCCTGACGATATTTTAATAGAACTAATGAACGGATAAATTTGTGCATTTCCTCTGCCTGTTCTTTTGTTGCTGTTTTTCCTGTGCCAATTGCCCAAATTGGTTCGTAAGCAATAACGACTTTTGAAAAATCGGTTACAGAAAGGTGAAATAAACTTTCCTCGAGTTGCTTTTGGACGTAATCGTTTTGTGTTCCAGATTCACGCACACTTAATGGCTCTCCACAACAAAAAACAGGAATCAAACCAGCGTTTAAAGCTGCATCAACTTTTTGTTTAAGAAATGCGCTCGTTTCGCCAAAATGTTCTCTCCGTTCCGAATGTCCGATAAGTACTGCATCAATTCCAAGATCTTTTAATTGAGAAATTGAAACTTCTCCAGTAAAAGCTCCTTTATCAGCGGGGTGAAAGTTTTGTGCACCAATGAGAATTCTTGAGTTACTACTTTTCGCGTTTAAAATGGCATCAAGGTGAATAAAAGGAGCGAAAACCATAAGATTCACTTCATCTTGCACATCTTCACTTCGCACTTCTATCTCCCCAAAAAGTTTTATAGCCTCGTCCTTATTCAGGTTCATTTTCCAATTCCCTGCTACCGTTTTCTTTCTCATCTATTTTAAGTAATTTTTTCTAATTGTTTCAAATGAAGGAATTCCGCGATGAGGATATTTAGCCTTTACAACCCCATTTTGAATTAATAGCAATCCTGGATTAGATCGGCAAACTGCTTTAAGTTCCGTTCTGTCGTTCGTAAATGCAGCTACGAAAAATTCGTTTTTGGTTCTAAAATCATCAATGAAGTTTTTAGACGAACCACATATCATAATGAAAGGAACTCCTGCCTCTTCTGCTTTTTCAGCAATCTCTTTCAATGTTTTTAGCGAATTCCAATTTGCACTTTCGATATCCTCCACAGTAAGGACAAATATCGACGGTGAAGTAAGAATTAATTCAATTGCCGTGATTTCTGAAAGTTCAGGGTCAATGATTACTGTTTCTGATTTTACAAAAGTGGTATCGTATTCTTCAGGATAAAAATCTTCTACAGCCATAGTGTCCGATATGTTGTATACCTGACTTGTCATCACAATTGCGTCAACTGTCGATTTTGAAATAAGGTTGTTAATGACAGAACTCTTCATATCGATGTAATTGAGTTGTGAAACATCGATTGATGGTCCAAATTGCTCTGTAATAGACGGCAATTGAGGCTCGATAATGACTTTTTCTGTCATTGAATCGTATAACCAATTTGTGTCTTCCCATATTTTAGATGACATGTATTCGTCATTAGACATTTCTTTTAACTCACCTGTTGTTTTGTTTTTGTACACGAATGTATTTACAAATTCACCATCAACACCGTTGTTCATATTGGCATTCAAGTCGCTTCCTACAGAATAAGGTCTGTAGTCTTTTAGGGGTTCATACAACAATACATACCAAACCATTAAGCCAGTAATTAAAGAAGCGAAAATAATTGCTCCCCAATCATTACCAAGGTACTTACCACCAGATCGTCTAATCCATAGCGAACCAAGTAAGACAATAATTCCGAAAATAATAGGGAAATACCAGCCAAATACCCATGAGAAGAAGATAACTACTAGAAGTGATGTAAATCCTAAGACTGAGTTGTCGCGAGTAGTATTTCGTTGAATAGTGAATTGCATGATGAAAATAATCAATACAAAATAACCTACTACTATATCTTTCCAGAAAGATTCTTGTGGAGTTAACGAACGTCCAACAGATCCTTTTAATGCATCACCAAAACAACCACAATCATTCACGCATTGAACTGTTCGTTGTTCTGCAATGACAACTTTGCCATTTGTATTTGAAACAACCGAGAGATCCTCACGCAAATCAGCCTTAGCAATGTAATCTAAAGCTTGAGGCGAGTCGGCTGCGAATTCCATTTTTTTAGTGAATGTATCTGTCGGATTACATTCTTTTGTGTGCCATGTAAGTGCTGTAAAGAACAACATCATTCCTAAGAGTAACCATGCAGCAAGTTTAATTTTTGCCCCAACAATGACCATAATACCCAACACAATTTCGAGAATACAAATCAGTACAGATAGAAAAAGAGCATGTTCGATAAACCCTTCAAGTGAAAAGTTTTCCCAACCGAAGATGTCTCTTACGCGATAGGCGAGGGCACCGTCTTCAAAATATTCTTCCAGTTTATAAGCAAAACCTTTGGGGTCATTTGCTTTAACCAATCCTGAAACGATGAATAGGCCCCCAACAAAAGCTCGAGCTACATAAGACATCAAGTATAAACCACGCAGAAAGAAAAGACCTACAAAAGTCCCAATAAACAAGATGTAGCCTGTAGGAAGTAACCAGCCCACATCAACATTGCCAGGTCGATAGCCCATGGCTAGAAAAATCAGACCCAAAATATTGAGTAAAATTAAACCAATATTAGTGGGTAGTGAACGTCCTTCAATTAGTAGTTTGGTGGATTTGCTTGCTCGTAGTCTCATATTGTAGTTATCAAATATTATTCTTTTTCAGTCAAATGAATCAGTGCAAATACAGCATAATTCAGCATATCGTAGTAATTAGCGTCAATTCCTTCAGAGATAAGTGTTTGTCCACTATTATCTTCAATTTGTTTTACCCGCAAAATTTTCATCAGGATTAAATCAGTCAACGAAGAAACGCGCATATCTCGCCAAGCTTCGCCGTAATCATGGTTTTTCTTTTCCATGAGTTGCATGGCAGTATCAACATAATGATCATAAAGCTCTAATGTTTCCATTGCAGATAAATCGAGTGCTAAACCATCACCTTTTTCAAGTTGAATTAATGCCATTACGCAGTAATTTACGATAGCCACAAACTCTTCTTCGATGGATTCACCTACTTTGTTTGTGCCAGTTTCTTGCAAAGTTCGAATTCGATTTGCTTTGATGAAAATCTGATCGGTTAGTGAGCTAGAGCGTAGTATTCTCCATGCTGTACCGTAGTCTTTCGTCTTTTTTGCAAAAATTTCGCGCGATTTTTCAATCACTCGTGTATATTGCTCCGTAGTATTGTGCATTTTTGTAATTTCCATTTCAAAGGTGAAGATAAACATTTTCGTGCAATGAGAAGTATTAATTGTAGAGGTAAAATCTTAACATTCGATCAACCAAAAATCATGGGGATTGTGAATATCACTCCTGATTCCTTCTATGAGGGTAGTCGAAACCAATCTGTTAACGAGGTTTTAGCTACTGTGGATAAAATGTTGCAAGAAGGTGCGGATATTCTTGATTTAGGCGGTTTTTCTACTCGTCCTGGAGCAAAACAGATTAGCAATGAGGAAGAAATTCAACGTGTGGCTCCTTATGTGAAATCTATTATTCAACATTTCCCCGAAACAGTCATTAGTATTGACACTTTCCGTCTCGATGTAGCTAAAGTTGCTGCTGACGAAGGTGCAATGATTATTAATGATGTGTCTTTTGCCTCAGATCCTAACCTGGTAAAGTTTTGCGCAGAAAATCACATTCCTTATGTACTGATGCACATGCGCGGCACACCAGTGGATATGATGGCAAACACCAAATACGATAACGTGACTATTGAAGTATTTAAAGAAATACAAAGTAAAATAGAGGTACTTCGGAGTAGAGGATTAAATGATGTGATAATTGACCCTGGATTTGGGTTCAGTAAAACGGTTGAGCAGAATTATGAGTTGATGGGGGAGTTAGCTTTTATGAAAGAGTTGAATCAGCCTTTATTAGTTGGAATAAGTCGAAAATCCATGATTTATAAATTGCTCGAAACAACACCAGAAAATGCGTTGAACGGAACGATTGTATTGAACACTTTTGCACTGATGAAAGGTGCAGATATTTTGCGTGTCCACGATGTGAAGGAGGCTGTGGAAGTTAGAAAGTTAGTGTCTAAATTAGTATAGACCAAACAGCTATATCCTGTCTATCACCAAAATCCGACTTTGATATTGATATTTTAACACTAAAAACTACCCCTACTTATTCTTTCTATGTAACTTTGTCTCCTAATTTTAATTTGGAATATAGAAAATGAGTGCATTAGGAAATCACATTTTGGTTGAATTTAGTGGTTGTACACCACAAATCATGAATGAAGTGTCTACAATCGAACAAGGAATGGTAGATGCAGCTATTAAGGCTGGAGCGACAGTAATTAACTCTACGTTTCACCATTTTTCTCCATATGGGGTTTCGGGTGTAGTGGTAATTCAAGAAAGTCACTTAGCAATTCATACATGGCCAGAATATGGATATGCTGCAGTGGATTTATTCACTTGTGGTGACATCGATTCATGGATTTCTTTTGATCACTTAAAAGAAGTTTTCCAAGCTAAAAATTACTCAGCTATCGAAATTCGCCGTGGTTCGTTGAGCCTTTTGGATCGTTTGGATTTTGATTTGACTACAATGCGCGAAGAAGCAAAAGGACGTACAAATCCTGAGTTCTATACACGCAACGTATGGTTTACAGATAAAGACGACAATCAAGCATTGTCATTGCGATACACAGGTGAAGTATTTCACGATGTGCAATCTCCTTTCCAACGTGTGAAGGTACTTGAGTCATACAAATACGGCAAGATGTTGACACTTGACGATATGGTGATGACAACTGAGCAAGATGAATTCCATTACCATGAAATGATCTCTCACCCAGCAATGTTTACTCATGGAAATGCGAAAAATATTTTAGTAATTGGTGGTGGTGACGGTGGAACTGTACGTGAAATTCTTCGTCACGAAGGTGTGGAGAAAGTAACGATGGTTGAAATTGACGGAGAAGTGATTGAGGCATGTAAAAAGCATTTGCCAAACATTGCGGCATCGTTTGATCACCCAAAATTAGAATTGATTGTAGGTGACGGAATTTCTTACGCAGCGAATGCTAAAGCAGAATCATACGACTTGATTCTTGTGGATGGTTCTGATCCTGTGGGTCCTGCTGAAGGTTTGTTCTCAATCGAATTCTTCAATAACTGCGCAAAAGCGTTGAAGCCGGGCGGAATTTTACTTACGCAAGGAGAATCGCCACGATTTAATGATAAAGCATTTGCAGAATTGCATCATACTATTGCCGACATTTTTGGTAAATCAAATACGTTTACAAGTTTATTCTTCGTTCCAACATACCCAACAGGGATGTGGAGCTTCCAATGGGGAGTAAAAGGTGATGCAAATCCAAAGAAAATCACAAACGACGAAGAGATTGAAGCGTTTGTTCAAAAACACGGATTGAGATATTACAACGCTGATGTACACCGTGGTAGTTTCGCTACTCCAGGTTTTGTGCAACAGATGTTGAAAAAGTAAACTTAAATAACATAAGACTCAAAGACTAATAGAATTTACTTTTATTAGTCTTTGTCTTTTATCTAACAGTCCCCGACAATATCATCGGGACATGCTTTTGTCTTAAAAATTAGTCTAAAATAAAATGAACTACGATAATTTTGATCCAAACGGAGTAGGAGTGAACAACGGAAATATTTTCGGGTTTCCCTATACAATAGAAGACGCAGAGATTGTAATAATTCCTGTACCTTGGGATGCTACGGCATCTTTTGGAAAGGGAACCAGCAATGGACCTCAGCGTATTTTGAATGCATCTACTCAGTTGGATTTTTATCATCCAAAATTCCCCGAAGCATGGAAAACGCGTATAGCGATGACGCCAATTTCGGAAGAATGGAAAAATATTAACGACGATTACTGTCTGAAAGCTATCGAGTACATCCAATTTTTAGAAGATGGTGGTAGTCTTGAAAAACAACCCGAATACAAAGTTTCCTTAATTGAAATTGCAGAAGCTCAGCAAGCGTTAGCAAACCATTTAACAGATAAGACGATCGAACTGCGCAAGCAAGGGAAAATGGTTGCTGTGTTGGGTGGTGAACATTCCACTCCTTACGGACTTATCAAAGCGTTAGCTCAAACCGAAGAGTTTGGAATCTTGCAAATTGATGCACATGCCGATTTACGTGATGCATACGAAGGATTTGAACAATCACATGCGTCAATAATGTTTAATGCCTTGAAGCTTGATGGAGTTAAAAAATTAGTTCAAGTTGGTATTCGCGATGTGGCGCAGACAGAGGTTGATATGATTCTTCAAGATGACCGTATCGCTACATTCTTTGACTGGGATTTAAAAGAAGCTCAATTTGCAGGTAAAACGTGGGCAGAACAAGTGCGCGAAATTATTGCTGAATTACCCGAAAAAGTGTACGTTTCTTTCGATATTGATGCGTTGAAACCTTATTTATGCCCAAATACAGGAACGCCAGTACCAGGAGGTTTTGAACTTGATGAAGTTACGTATTTGTTATTTGAACTTGCAAAATCAGGAAAGACCATCATAGGATTTGACCTGAATGAAGTAGGTGACGATGAATGGGATGCAAATGTAGGAGCGAGAGCTTTGTGGAATTTGTGTATTGCAGCGAAGGCAAGTCAGCAAAATTAATCAGCTTACGATTAGTATAGTTAACACCTTACTGAAAAGTTGTCTTATATTCATTGTATCGTCTGAACACTTCACGAACATATCGATACGTCATATTACCTCGGTAATACCCTGATTTAACATCTTTTTGGTTGAAATATTCGGGTTCAGTGAGTTTCAACAAGTAATCTTCAACAGCATTATCCCATTGCAGGTGATTAGCCTTGTCGTTTCGCGCAATGTTTTGGGCATCTAGAATATGGCCTAAACCAGCGTTATAAGATGCGATCGCAAACTTCATGCGCTGAATACTGTCGGGTACTTCTTTAAAGTTATTGAACAATCTATTCAGGTATTTTACACCACCTCTAATCTGAACTTCGGGTGGAGAATCAGGATATACGCCAAAACGTTCTCCAGTTGTGGGCATAAATTGCATCAGTCCGTAAGAACCTTGCCATGACTCGATGTAAGGGTTGAACTTAGATTCTTGGTACATCAACGCGGCAACCAATCTCCAGTCCCACTGAATTTTTTCCGCTTCTCTTTTAATGATATCATCGAATGGAGAAATTTTACCTCCACCCAAACTCGAATATTTATCTTGAGCTTTGCGCGTATGATGTGAAACATCGAAATATTTGTGTTTTAAGAAACTGTATAAACGTTGTTTCATGAATTTTTCTAACCATTCATCGAGATACTGCAAAAGCTTATCATCTCCTTTTCGAACCCCAAATGCAATTTGTTGCTTGATGCTGAGCTCAACATTTACATCTATGTTATCAAAAAAGCGCTTGTTAATGATCGCCACGTTTTTGTCAACAACTGTGTAGTCAATTTCACCATCTGAAACACGTTGGATGAGTTCTTCAGTTTCAATGTTTCCTGGTTCGGGATGAATATAAATTGTATCTCCAATTTCGTCCATTAAAGAGACGAGACGTTTGTAATAACTTGATTCTCCCCATACATGCACATTTTTTCGAGCAAGTTCTATAGGATCGTCAATAAGATGTGATTTGAGCTCTTTTGCACTCATTTTTTGCCACCCGTCAGGTTTACGTTGCACAAGTACTTGACTTGAACGGAGATGAGGAATTGAAAAATTGATAAGTTCTCTTCTGTCACGTGTAATGGTGTAGTTACACGCAATTAAATCACCTTTTCCTGCATTTAACTCGTCAATTACTTTATCCAAGTTTTTTACCACGCGAAATTCAAGTTTAACACCTAGTTCTTTAGCAAATTGATTCAATACTTCATATTCAAATCCCATTTTTTGTCCACGGTACACAAAATATGAAACAGTACTGTTTTCAGTCAAAACAACCAATTTACCTCGTTCAATTATTTTGTTGAGGCTGTTATCTTCAACAATTTCTTTTTCAGAAAAATCCAATTTCAGTTTACCGTCTTCGTTTTTACCAAAGATTATATATAGTGATAGGAGTGAGACTACTACAGAAATAAAAACAATAAATATTTTCCTTTTACCTTTCATTCAAGCGTTAAAATAGTGAATTAATTTATTTCTTTTCTAAAAAGATATTCACAGCATCGTTCATGTATGTGTGAAACGCAGCGTTAAATTCATCGTGGAATTCGTTAAAAACACGTCTTGAGTCATGAAGATTTGTGTCAAAACTGAGTCTGTTTTGTAAATGCCCTGCGATGCGGTCTATCGTTTCTTCCTCAACATATCGGTGCAACATTTGGTGCTCTTCCAATCGAGATAATAAATTGGAGTAATTCAATGGTAATATTGATTTATGTTCTTCAGAAAACCTAAAAAAGTCGTTGAGAAAAATGTTCAAATCTTGCTTGTGATACATTTTCCAGTTGTTTGCTAAGAGATGATCAAAAACGATGTCGATAGTAATTGAACTGACCCGAGGTAATTTTGAGTACAACATTCTATTTAGTTCTAAAACAGCATTGTGAGAGTCAATGTAGTTGTCAATACGGCGATGTAAATAGATGCCAGCGTGTAAACTTTCATGAATTCCAACCATTCGACTACCTTTCACAAAATCGCCCATCAAGTTACCCAGCATCAATTCGTGATTGTCGTCAGAAAAAAATAAGTGCCCTAAATAATTCAAACGTTCAATTTTCCAATTATATCTAAATATAACCAATTATGTAGAGTTTTTCAAATTATCCGATGCGAAGTTTATCTTTGTTATATGAGAGCGCAGCGCAGAATGTATTGGTTTGCTCAACTATTGGGATGGTTTTCTTATTCCATGGTAATCTTTTTGGTACTGTATGTAGAAAACAAGCTGACATGGAATGGAATTTCTTTATTAGTATTATTTTCTATTGTTGGAATAGTGGTTTCGCACCTAATGAGGTGGTTTATTACGCGATTCAATTTTTTTCAATTTAAACCCGGACCTTTAATTCCAAGGTTGTTGCTTGTTGCATTTGCTGGCGCAATAATTTTTCAACTTGTTTACTCATTATTTGCTACGTTTTTCAATCGTTCAAGTGTTCCTGATACAGTACTTGAAATGATTATTGAAATCGTACTTATTATGTTTTTGTTCATGATTTGGACCATTATTTATTTTTCATACCACTTCAATAGAAAATCACGGTTGGAAGAATTAAAAAACCTCCAATTGTCAGACTCGCAAAAGGAAATAGAACTTCAAAATTTGCGTACACAGCTAAATCCACACTTTTTGTTTAATGCCTTGAATAGTATTCGCGCACTGATTGATCTAGAACCAAAGTTGGCAAAAGAATCCGTAACAAAGTTGTCTAATATTCTCAGAAATTCATTGCTCTTCGGAAGAAAAGAAAGTGTAACTATTGAAGAGGAGTGTGAATTTGTTCGCGATTATCTCGACCTCGAAAAAGTACGGTTTGAAGAACGTTTACAGGTTGAATGGAATATTGAGGAAAGTGTGTTGAAGGAGTTCATTCCACCACTAATTATTCAAACTTTGGTTGAGAATTCAATAAAGCATGGTATTTCAAACCTCAAGAAAGGCGGGTTGGTTCGAATTTCAGCTTGTTTGAAAGATAAAAAGTTAATTCTTAATGTTTTTAACACAGGTGAAATACAAACGCGTGTAGATACGGGAGTTGGAATTCAAAATACGAGACGTCGACTGGCTTTGATGTACGGTGATAATGCAAATTTTGAACTAGAGCAGCAGAGTGAAGGTGTGATGGCGCAAATAACGATTAAACGATAGCTTATGAAAGTTGTAATTGTGGATGACGAAAGACTGGCGAGAGCAGAGTTAACTCAGCTCTTAAAGGAACATGAAGACCTTGAAATAGTGGGTGAAGCAAAGAATGTGGATGAAGCAATTGAATTGTTGAATTCTATCCACGTCGACCTTGTTTTTCTGGATATTCAGATGCCTGAAAAGAATGGTTTTGAGTTATTGGAAGCTTTGCCGTCATGCCCAGAAGTTGTTTTTGTAACTGCATACGATGAATATGCCATCAAAGCTTTTGAGGTGAATGCGTTGGATTATTTGCTCAAACCTGTCGATCCAGCTCGTTTGAAAGAAACTATTGACAAGCTCCGTGCACGTGTGATGCCTCTTGAGAATGGCACTGACTCAGCAGACCTATCAGGTAAGTTGGGGCTTTCAGACCGTATTTTCATTAAGGACGGTGAAAAGTGCTGGTTTGTAGAGCTTGAAAAAGTAAGAATGTTCGAATCTGAAGGGAATTATGTTAAAGTGCATTTCGATAACTTTCGACCATTAATATTACGTTCTCTCAACAACCTCGAAGATCGTTTGGACAGCAAAAGTTTTTTCCGCGCCAACAGAAAATACATCATCAACCTCAAGTGGATTTCGAGAATTGAAAACTGGTTTAACGGCGGCCTTCAAGTCGAATTGCGAGAAGGCGAGAAAGTTGAAATTTCAAGACGTCAAGCGATAAAGTTTAAGGATTTGATGAGTTTGTAGGAATTGTTTTCACAGGAAATTACTGAAGTAATTTTGTGTAGTAGACACAGTTTGCTTTTAAGTGTTTTTTTAAACTCTAAAATGAAAATTTCAGAGAAGTCTTACTACTTTTATTCAGCTGTCAAAATAATTGTCTCATAACGAGTAGACACGTTTCCAGTTGAATATGCATACCCATATGATTGAGATAGTTTATATCCAAGACTAATCCATTTATCCATTTCTTTTTTCAAAACTAACTGTTCTGGAGAAGTTTTACCGAATCTAGATTTCTCAAAAGTTGTGTTGTTTTGATCATCTATTACTTGAAGGGTAATTTCCCATCCCGAAGTAACCGTCGTTATCATCACCGTTTTTGTTTCTTGTGCACTTAACTGACTCGCCCCGAAACACATAATTGTTACAATGGTCAATAATGTCAATTTTACATTTTTCATAATATGCATGTTTTAATTTAATTTTTACTTTTCCTTAGTCATTATTATAAATATTCTTGCTTCGAGATTAGTTCCATCTGATGAGAAACTCGTGATTTCAAAACCATCATTAACCCACTTCATAATTTCCTTTTGAATAATAACTCCATTTACTCCTGCGTCTTCTCCAAAATTAGTAATCCTACCTTTGTTTAACTGTAATATATATTTTTCTCCATCAGGTTTAATTACCACCATTTCACCAGTGTATTTTGCATTAGGATTATAAATTTCCAATGCTCGGATAATTACAATTTCTTTGTTATTAGATTGTGCATTCGTACTTGCTGTACTCAGTATAGCAAAAAATGTAATTAGTATTCCAAAGTTCTTCCAATGCTTCATATTCGTATTTAATTTGTGTATTTTTTTAACATAGAAGCCGCCCAAAAAAATCACGCTAAATTTGTTAAGTTTTTTTTGCGTACTTTGCGCTTTCTTCGCGTTGCTCCGCGGTTAATTTTAGCTGTTTTGCAGTTTATTATTATCAACTATAAATCAATCAATTTCCCTGCAATTTACAAAAAATCATTAAAATTCAATATCTAAATTGAACATCCGTTGCAAGGTGTTTAGATTGGGGTTTTTTTCGGAGAGGGCTTTGAACTTGTCCATTCCACTGTAGAGTTGAGATGTTTTTTTGTCATCTTCCACGACTTTGAAATCGAGTTTAACGGCCCAATTTTTTAATTCTTTTCGCACAAACTGGAGCAATTCACCGCGTTCGTTTTCAAGTGTACTGAGCTGAATAGTATTGTCGAGCTCAAACATGATGTGATTGTCTCCGATAATTTTCGGGTCGCGCTTAATTAATGTAGAATGTAGACTTGGGCGTCCTTCATTTTGTACTTTGAAAGCGTAGCGTTTCCATGCCATTTTCAATTCATCCGTACCAAAAACCTCTTTCGGGCGGTCAGAGTAATCTTGTACTTCTTCTTGGTTATTCTGAACTTCTTCTTTTGGGTTGATAGCTGAATTAAGTGAGAAGTTGGCTGTATTCAATTTTCCTGTTGGAGCAGAAAGAACCTTGTTCTCCTTTTTCGTAAACATCGAATCAAGCGTAACTGCTTTTTCGACTGGTTTTGCTGCTGGTTTTTGGATCTTTTCGCGAATAGCTTGCCCTTTGAATGGAATGATACTAATTCGTTCCGTCAGGCCTTTTTTTTTTCCGCTTCCTCTTTGATAGAGCAAAGTTGCATAAGCGCTAATTCCACAAGCAATCGTTGATTTTTCGATGACTTGTAGTCGACATCTGTTTTGCTCAATACGTTTAATGCGCGTAGAATTGAGTGTACATCAACAGATTTAGACTGTTCAATGTATTTCTGTTGGATATTGTCACCAACTTCAAGTAATTCCTTTGTTTGTGGATCTTTACACACCAACAAATTGCGGTAATGTTCTGCTAAGCCAACTATGAATTGGTGACCATCAAAACCTTTGTCCATAACCCCGTTGAATAAAACTAAGGCACCTGGAATATTCGCTTCGTTTGCAAAGTCAACAGCTTTGAAGAAATAATCGTAATCCAGAATGTTTAAGTTGTCTAAAACAGCTTGATATGTCAAGTTGTTTCCTGAAAACGACACGATTTGATCAAAAATAGAAAGTGAATCACGCAACGCTCCATCTGCTTTTTGCGCGATTAAATGTAGCGCATCAGGATCAGCAGTAATTTTTTCGTTTACGGCAATTTTTGACAAATGGTTGGCAATATCTTTCACCTTGATTCGATTGAAATCAAAGATTTGACAGCGCGAAAGAATTGTTGGTATGATTTTATGCTTCTCGGTAGTTGCGAGAATGAAGATAGCGTGTTTTGGCGGCTCTTCAAGTGTTTTCAGAAACGCATTAAACGCTGCTGTCGACAACATGTGAACCTCATCGATAATGTACACCTTATGTGAACCTAGTTGAGGTGCAATTCGCACTTGATCAATTAGATTTCGGATGTCATCAACCGAGTTGTTTGACGCTGCATCCAATTCGTATACGTTGAGTGAACTGCCTTCGTCAAATGATTTGCAGGATGGACATTCGTTACACGCCTCAATCGCTTCTGAACGATTGGTGCAATTAAGTGTTTTCGCTAAAATACGCGCAGTACTGGTTTTACCCACACCGCGAGAACCACAAAAAAGGAAAGCTTGAGCCAACTGATTATTTCGAATTGCATTTTTCAATGTCGACGTAATCGAGTGTTGCCCCACAACTGTATCAAAGGTTTGTGGTCTGTATTTTCGTGCTGAAACGACAAAATTTTCCATCGATTCAAAATTAGTGAAATACTTGTTAGCCTGTGGGGAATAATCGGAAAGTTTTTAACAATTTCGGCTTCTCGGATAAAGTTATTCTTGATACAGAATCAAGGTCTAGTGCATCAACAAATAAACAAGCTCTTTAAGCAATTCCCCATGTGAAGTATTTCCTGCATTCACACCTTTCGATTTTAGGTCATATTCTCTTAGGTAACTGATGTTTTTTGCAATTTTCTTTGCCGGATACAATTTCGCATAGCGAATTTGTTCTTTAGCCACAAAAGGTGGGATTTTCAAGTTTGCAGCTACATTTTCGGGTGACTTGTTGGGTAGAAAATGAATCATCATCAGGCGCTGAAAGAACGTGAAAATGTTGGGAATGATCACTACAATGTTCGCTGCTTTCGGGTTGTGTTCAAAATATTGAATGATTCGGTTTGCTTTTAGAATGTTCAGTTCTCCAATAGCGTTTACCAATTCAAAAACGTTATAGTCTTTACTGATTCCGATGTTTTCTTCAATATGGACATCATTGATTTTTGTGCCTTTTTCGAGAAGAATAGACAGTTTATCTAGTTCATTGATTATTTTTCCTAGGTCATTTCCTAAAAATTCAGCTAGTAAACTGGCCGCTTTATCCGTAATTCCATAGCCAATCTCTTGAACGTATTTTGAAATCCAAGCGGTGAGTTGATAGTCACGTACTTTGTCACTAAGAAAGACAACGCTGTGTTGCGCAAGTGCTTTGTATACTTTTTTGCGGGTATCGAATTTCTTGTATTTATGGCAAATGACAAGAATGGTTGAAGGCTGTGGATTTTGAAAGTAAGATTCAAATACATCCCAATTTTTGATGTCTTGCGCTTCTCGAATAATGATGACCTGTCGATCCGACATCATAGGAAACTGCTTGGCTAAACCAATAAGCTGTGAAGGGTCGCAATCTTTTCCATAGACGATATTTTGATTAAAGTCGCGCTCACTTTCGTCCAATACTTCTTCAGCAATTACTTTGCTTATCGCGTCAATAAAAAACGGCTCTTCGCCATGCAAAAAGTATATCGGCTGATATTTCTTCTCGCGAATTGTTTTTATGACGGCTTTGTAATCCATGCATCAAAAATAGAAAGTCTATCTTGTTTTTTTGCTGAAATCAGTGGATAATTTATGCACATAATTTTTAGCTCAAGATTTAGTGAACTGAAATAAGGCATAAAATAACACTGAAACGAAAATTCTACTGTTTCGGAGCTTCTTTGATATGCACATCCATTTGAGGGAACGGAATATTGAGTCCACGAGCAGGGAATTCATTGTACACACGCTCATTAAGAGCAAAGAAAACATTCCAATATTCTTCAGTATTTGTCCAGACACGCACCGTAATGTTTACTGAGCTGTCACCCAGTGAACCCAGTACAATCAATGGTTCAGGGTCATTATGAATACGTTTGTCTTCCTTGATGAATTCCAATAATGTATCACGTGCTATTTTGAAGTTGTCACCATAAGCAATCCCAAAACTAAAGTCTACTCTTCGGATTTTTTCCATTGTAAAGTTGGTGATATTTCCATTTGCAACAGGTCCGTTTGGAAGAATAATACGTTTGTTATCCACCGTATTTAGAATGGTGTTGAAAATCTGAATTTCTTTTACAATTCCAGTCTCACCCTGCGTTTGGATAAAATCACCCACTCGATAAGGTTTGAAAAGCAAAATAATAACTCCGCCAGCAAAATTGGAAAGTGTACCCGAGAATGCCATACCTATAGCCAAACCTGCAGCACCCAGTAGCGCCACAAACGACGTCATCTCGATTCCAAGTTGATATAGTGCGGTAATGACAACCATTACCTTGATAATGCCAGTGAGCAAACTAATTAGAAAAGAGCGTAACGAAGGTTCTAAATTTCTTTTCTCAAATACTCTAGATAAGCCTTTTTTAGCTTGGTTTGCAATCCAAAAACCAATTACAAAAATTAAAATTGAAGTCCCCAAATTGATTCCAAAATCAATCAAATAGTCCTTAGCATCCATCCAGAATCCAGCATTTAATAATTCGCCTGGATTTTCTAATGCTTTTAATACACCTGGAATTGTGTCCTGAGTTAGGTCTTGAGGTGCATTTTGAATAGAGTCTTGAAGTGAGTCTTGTGTATTTGGCATAAAACAATAATTTTAACAAAATTACGTACATTCGTCTACAAAACAAATTAAAACGCCGTATGTTTTTTCTATTTTCCAAATTGTTGCATTTTATTGTGATGCCAGGTTTTTGGATAGTGATTTTTTGGATTTTATACTTCCTGTTAAAGAATCCACGTTGGAAAAAACGCTTTAAAATTTCAGCAATATTGATTACCATACTGTTTACAAATACGTTTGTATTTAAAGAGTTTGCGCGAAATTGGGAAGTTGACGGCATCAAAACTGAGGACATTGACTATCATGATGTGGCTATTGTGCTAGGTGGCATGGCTGAGTATAATAATGATTTGAACAGGTTGAGTTTGAGGAGAGGTGGAGATCGAATTTGGCAAACCATTGCATTGTATCAAAGAGGAAAAATTGGCAAGATTCTCATTTCAGGAGATTCAGGCTTTATTTCTGAAAGAGGTCTAAATGAAGCAAAGCGGTTTCGGGATGAATTGATAGAATGGGGGATAGATAAGGAAAATATTCTGATAGATTCACTGTCTAAAAATACGCATCAAAATGCAGTTGAATCGCTGAAAGTATTGAAAAAGATGAATTTAGAAAATTCTAAAATTCTGTTGGTCACAAGTGCTATTCACATGAAACGGGCACAAGGATGTTTTGAAAAAGTAGGTTTAGAGATTGTACCTTTTTCAACAGACCATTATACAGGTCCAAAACGCCATTATCATTGGGATGAATATATTATTCCCTCTGCATCGACTTTGGTTGATTGGCAAGCGTTAACACACGAGTGGGCGGGATATATTGTGTATAGAATAAAAGGTTATTGTTAATGGATCTGTTTAGTGGTATTTCGGATAATTATCGAATTGAACTGGAAGATGGATACCTCATTTACATCAAGAATTGGATTACAAATAGTCTTGCTGATAATTATTTTGACCATTTTAAACAAACACTTCCGTGGGCATCAAATACGATAAAGTTATTCGGAAAAGAAGTTAAGATTCCTCGTAAAGAGTCTTTTCATGCAGTTGATCTGAGTTTTTCATATGGATATAGTGGTAAGCGTATGAAAACGAACTTATTTACTCCCGAATTAGAAGAATTGAGGCAAAGAATAAACAAGGAATTTGAGTTGAATTTAAATTCAGTTTTAGCGAATTTATATGAGACTGGAAATGATTCAAACGGATGGCATGCTGATAATGAAAGAGAGTTGGGGGAAAACCCCATCATTGCATCATTGAGCCTAGGTGCGGAAAGGAAATTCCAGTTCAAGCACTTGATTTCGGGTAAGATAACTTCTTTTTATTTGGGAAAAGGTGATTTGTTATTGATGTCTGATAACGTGCAAAATTCGTATCAACATCGAATTCCTAAAATGACAAATTTTCACCAACCTAGAATCAATTTAACGTTCAGAAAAATAATAGGTTGAATATGTTTTCAACAATAAGATGCCAATATTTTGCATGTTAAATTAACCTTATATTGAATTTTGTGCGATTTTAACTCGTAACTTTGTATATATCTGAAAAGATTTTTTAAACTGTTTATGGAATATTTAAAATTAACTAAGCGAGATGAATTCTCGAAAGAATTAACCAAAAGGGTTAATGACTATCTAAAAACATCAAAGAAGCCCAAAACTGGAAGTTGGAAGATTTTCTCAAAAGTGCCTATACTTTTTGCGATTTATTTTGTGCCTTATATTTTAGTTTTAACCGGTGTATTTGAAGGTTTTGGAGCTATAGTATTAGCTACGGCTATTATGGGAACTGGTATGGCTTTTATTGGATTGGCCGTTATGCACGATGCTGTTCATGGTTCTTTTGCCAAGAGACCCTGGGTAAACAAATTAATGGGTTATTCTATGGAAATGCTCGGAGGTAGTAGTTTGACATGGAAAATCCAACATAACGTATTGCACCATAGTTTTACAAACGTACATGGAATGGATGAAGATATTAATCCCCCTCCGTTTTTACGTTTTTCTCCTAATGCACCAAAGAAAAAAGTACACAAATTTCAGGTTCTTTACGCATGGTTTTTTTACGGACTTATGACCTTGTCATGGGTATCGGCAAAGAATTTTAGAGAGCTAATTCGTTACAATAAAATGAATTTAGTTGAAGCGCAGAATACAACTATTAGAAGAGAAATGACAAAGTTGGTGTTCTTCAAAATAGGATACATCTTATACTTAATAGTTATTCCAATTGTCTTTACTAATGTTATTTGGTGGCAATGGTTAATCGGTTTTTTTGTATTACATTTTGTGTGTGGATTGATTCTCGCATTTGTTTTCCAAAGTGCACACGTTGTTCCTGAAACTGAATTCATCACTGTAGATTCACACGGTACAGATAATCCTGAAGAAAGTTGGGCTAAGCATCAACTTGCGACAACAGCGAATTTTGAGAATTGGAACAAGCTGTTGACATGGTTTGTAGGTGGATTGAATCACCAAATTGAGCACCACTTATTTCCAGATATTTCTCACGTGCATTATCCGAAAATTTCAAAAATTGTAAGAGAAACGGCTGCAGAGTTTGGTTACGCTTATAATTACCACAGAACGTTTGCGGGTGCAATAGTTGCTCACCTTCGCTTACTGAACAAGTTGGGAAGAGCATAGAAAGCTTATCATATTGAAAAAACGGAGTTTCATTTTTGAGCTCCGTTTTTTTTTGTGAGTTACGTTAGACTAACCCCCGAAATCCATCACGCAAGTCCATTCATTCTTTTTATGGGGCTGAATGGAGATTCCTATTTTCGTGAAGTCTTTCGAAAGTATATTCTTGCGGTGACCCAAATCAGGAACGCCTTTATCAATTAACAGTTGCATAATTATATCTAAAGGACTGTTGTAGCCATAAGAACAATTTTCTCCAGTATAGGCATATTTCACTTCGTTCTTTTTGAATCGTGTAGTCACATTGCGATGACCTGTAAAGCCCTTATTACCCATTTCTTGTGCATATTCACTCGCCATTTTGTATAAATCTGCACTGAATTCGAGTGGATTTAAAGGTTTTTGTTTGCCTAACGCACGAATTAGTGATTTAGCTTCACTCACATTTTTTAGATTATTTGCTTCTATGTAGGGAAGGGCAATTTTCTCCAGAAATTCTTTGGGTTGAGTTCGACTAAAGTTCACTAAATAGAATAACTCACGCTCTGCTTCTGTTTGCGCAAATAGTGGGGTTGAAAACAATAATCCAAAAAATAACCAGATCTTCATATTGCTATAACGCAATGAAATATCAAAAGATTACAAGTTTGGTTTATTTTTTTTATGAAAATACATCGCTTGAATGATAACCATTATAAGTTAATGCTGGTTAGGTTGTTATGCTGATTTAGTTTTGTTTAAAGGACTTGAGTTATTTATAATAGTTACATAATTCACACATTTACCGAGTTATTAGTCTTAAATTAGCGAGCTTTCTCTATACTGAGATCGTGAATAGAAAAAATATGAATAAGAGTGTAGTAACCTTTAACGAACAAGATAAACCCGAATTTTATAAAGTTTTGCGCCAGAGGGTAAATGCTTATTTTAAAGATAACAACATTTCAAAGCATGCTAATCTAAATATGAAGCTGAAGACAGCTTTTATGGTTACACTGTATTCAACTCCTTTGTTTTTAATGATTGCTGGTATTATCACATCCTTTTGGGTCATGATTTTGATGTGGGCAATAATGGGAGTTGCAATGGCTGGAATTGGATTAGCGATTATGCATGATGCAAACCACGGTGCTTACTCGAAGAGTCAAAAAGTGAATGATACACTAGGTTTTATTTTGAATTACATTGGTGGTTACCATTACAATTGGAGAATTCAACACAATGTTTTACACCATTCATACACCAATGTACATGGTTATGACGAGGATATTGAAAAACAAGGGATTGTACGTTTTTCGCCAACACAAGAACGCAAGAAGTTCTTCCGTTTTCAAATTTTCTATATTCCATTTTTGTATGGAATATTGACGCTTTATTGGTTTGTATTTAAGGACATCGAGCAAACAATTCGCTACAATAAAATGGGGCTTTTGAAAACACAGGGACTGACCATAAAAAAGGCATTGACTCAAATAATTATTTACAAGATTGCGTATTTCTTTTTAACGATTTTCTTGCCAATATATATGATGTCTTTCCCTTGGTGGCAAGTTATTGTAGGGTTTTTAATCATGCATTTTATTTCAGGAATGATACTCGCACTTATTTTTCAATCTGCTCACGTGTTGGAAGAGACTGAATTTTATAAAGTGGATGAAAATGGGGGAGTAGAGAACAATTGGGCGATACATCAATTGCTGACAACAGCAAACTTCGGAAACAACAGTATTGTATTTTCCTGGTTTGTAGGTGCATTGAATTATCAAATTGAACACCATCTTTTTCCAAATATTTGCCATGTACATTACAAAGATATCTCGAAAATTGTAAAAGCGACTGCAGAGGAATACAACATCCCTTATTATCATCACCGCACATTTTTAGGTGCGCTAAAAAGTCACTTTAAATTGCTCCACAGTTTGGGTACTGGTTCTTACGACGTGAAATTGGCTAAACAAACAGCAAGCAAAGCAGTTTAGTATCTACAACTCTTTCATTAAGACTTCATAAAGCTCTATCATCGCTTCTATGTCTTTCAAGTGTACCTTTTCATCAGGAGAATGGACATTGTCCTCAGGTGCGCCAATAAAGCACCAATCAAAGGGTAAATCTGTTTTTTGAAGCATTGTACCATCACTTCCTCCTGATGATTCTACTTCCAATTGGAATTGAATTCCTGAGTTCCTTGCAATATCAATAATACGATTCAAGTAACTTCTTCTTGGGATACCACTATCTCGCATGCTTATTGCCACACCTTTGCCATGTTGAACGCCATCCGTTACCCACGTTATGTCAGAAATAAGTGCTTGACGAACCTTATATTTCTCCCAAATATAACGACCTAAAAAACCAACGGAACCACCTCCATGCTCTTCATAGGTTGAGAAAACAATAATCCCGTTCTCAAGGTTTTCAGCCACTTGCAGTGCTACCCAAACCCCAAGTCTATTGTCCATATATGGACTTTGAACATAATTCTTACTCAATCGAAAGTTAGGTTTGAATGACAAAGGAGTTCCACGATCAATTTCACGATCGAAAACATAGTTAAAATGAGTACTTCCATCTTCATCTTCAATAACCATGAGTTCAGTATGGATTTCGCCTTTACTATCATTACCAACGAGTTCCATTCCATCAATTACTCTTGGTCCACCAATTTTAATCAGATTTTTGTCATAACCTGTCATGTACCCGATGGTGTCAATATGTGCGAAAATAGCAGCTTTTGGTTTGCCGAATACCAAGATTATTGCATCTTGAAATTCTTCACCATGGATCACTTGTGGTTGCGTTTTCCAGTCTGCTTTATGTGATTCGATATAATCAAGTAGAAATGCGTTGATTTTGCTCTCATCGCCTGAAGTACCTTGTACTTGAACTAATTCTTCTAATAAATTGAAGTTTCTCATTTAATAAATTCCTTTTTCAGTAATTTTTATGTTCGGCAGCATCTCGAATCGTTCAAGAAAGCTTTCTTTTTCGTTTGGATTAATGGCAGCAATTAATGTACATTTTAAATCAAATTGCTGAGTTTTAATAGTCGTATTGGCTTGTTTAAGAATACTCATGATTGACGGCATTTCTTCGTAAGTAAATTCAAAATTTAAGTGAAGAAGCACTTCCTTTTCGATGATAGTTGCTGCTTCAAGTGCTTCTTTGGCTGCGGTTTTGTATGCAGTGATTAATCCACCTACACCTAGCTTCGTGCCTCCAAAATAACGTACAACACCAACGAGTATATTGGTCAATTCAAATGACAAGATTTGCCCAAGTATCGGTTGTCCCGCCGAATTGGAAGGTTCCCCATCATCGTTTGCTCTATACACATCACCAGAGATCCCAAACCGATATGCATAACATACGTGACGTGCCTGATGGTGCTGTTTTCTCCATTCCTCAAGATGAATTTTTGCCTCATCTTCAGTTTCACAAGGAACTGCGTACGCTATAAACTTTGAGCCCTTTTCTTTGTAAAGACTCTCCGAAATTCCGCTTACTGTCTTGTATGTATTGATGAAATGCACTAAAATTTTAAAAAAATGTTGTTTCTTTGTAACGTAACCAATGTACTTGAAAGATGACAAAAGTAGCGATATTTATTTGCACCATGATTCTAAGTGTAACTCTAAGTTCATGTAATAAAGAAGATGATGATGTAGGAAACTGTTCTGATGGATTTATAAATAATGGTGAGACAGGATTAGATTGCGGTGGACCTTGTGCTCCTTGTTTAGAACCTGTTGTAAAGCGAATGGTTGTATTCGTTGAAGGAGAGGAAGTTTCCTTTCCAACTCTTTTTGCAGAGATAGAAACTACAGGAATAATAGCAGGGTCTAATGATACCATTTCACTTTCAGTAAACTTCGGACTTATAGATAGCGTCTGGCCACTAATTGAGGGACCAAATACATTTATTACATATAATGGAGTGAATTATAATGAGTTTTCTACCGACTCACATTTGATTTTAACAGATGAGGACAATGAAAACAATCGGATTTCAGGACTTTTTCGCGTTGAGTTTTATAGATTGGTTTCATCGCCAGATGTATATGACACGATAATTGTTGATAATGGTATGTTCAATAATTTGTCATACTAATTCTGTATTTTATACAGTTGTGTTAAGAGTAAAATAATGTTTATTTTACTCTTACGAAAATAATTACACTTAATAGTATTATAATTAGTCCTATAAGAATTATAGTTTCATCCCAAAGACCACGCATGAAACTCTCTTTCTTTTCTTCAACTTCAATTGTAAGAGGATTGGTGGTTTCAAGATTTGTAGAATCTCTTTCCTTTTTACGTTTTTCCATTATTTTCTGAAAATTAAACAAACCCTTACTTTGTTTTGGAAAGACCTCGCGTATGGAAGGTAGGAGATAATTGCGACTTTTCATCTTGTTTTTAATTTGTTTAAGTTTTTCAGCAATTTCATTGTTGTATCTGTCATAATATTTTGCAATCGAGTATGCTATGTATGCATCAGATAAGCTAACATTGATTTGAAGAAAGTCGCCAAATTCTACAAAGGCCAAAGAAAGTGCTCTATTATGAGTGCTTTCGTATTTAGATTCATCTCTCAATGCATCACTGATTACAGCACAAGTTGGAATAACATACTGAATATAATCTTTGGATCCTTTAGGTAAACTCGACCAAACATCTTCTTTTAGCTTTGGGAAAATAAGAGAGTCTTCGAGTGACCATTCCTTTTTATGTAATAGCTGATGTACATCTGTGATGCGCTCTCGGATAGCGACTTTGTCACTAGTGGATGGGTATTTTTCCTTTTCATACTTAAACCAGTCTCTTCGAACTGCATATCGACGTTTGAACAATAACATGTGTTGTACAGCGTGATATTCTTCTATCGATGGTAATTCCTTTAGTTTTAGTCTCTCGAAAATGATATAAGCATAATCATAATCTTCTGACCCACAAAGAGCGAAGACATAATTAATACTATCGGATTTAGTCCATTCTTCTGATGGTTTTTCAATTAAATAATTCATTAAACGATCTAAAGAATCTTTGTCAAACCCTCTTGAAAAAGTAATTAACTTAAAGTAAGGGCGCGATTCTTCACGAGGTAATTCTGTCTCATGCTGAGCTAAAACAGAATTGCTAAGGAGTATTAATGTTAAAATAAAAATCAGCTTATTCACTTTCATAACCTCCTTTCATCAACGAAAAATATAAAATATTTGCCCCCATTTTCAACGCAGTTTCTCTTAAATGCTCAGGATTATTATGAACAGCAGCATCTTCCCAACCATCGCCTAAATCTGTTTCGAACGTATATAGTAATACCATTCGTCCATCTTCAAAAATAGCAAATGCTTGAGATGGTTTGCCATCATGTTCGTGAATTTTTGGTAAACCTGCTGGGAAATTATTGGGAAACTTGAAAATCTCATGTTTTGAAGGTAGTTCAATAAGTTTATTGTCTGGAAAAAGTTTTTGAATTTCAAGACGTATAAATTGATCCATCCCGTAATTATCGTCGATGTGAAGAAATCCTCCCCCAAGTAAATAATTGCGTAAGTTCTGAATTTCAGATGGAGATAAAACTATATTTCCATGTCCTGTCATGTGTACGAAAGGGAAGGAGAAGAGTTGGGGCGAACCAACTTCTATAAAAGGAACATCTTTTTGTATTCCAGCATTAAATTGTTTGTTTGCATAGGCTACGAGATTCGGAATACTAGTAGGGTTTGCATAATAATCTCCACCACCACTGTATTTTAATACCGCAATTTGATAACTTCCATTTGATTGCTGAGCAAATGAATAAAAGGATAGAAATATACTTAATATTAAAATGACTCTCATTGTTGCAAAATTTTAGCTAAAGTTACAGCATAAACTCCTGCAGTTTCCGTTCTCAATCTATTTTTTCCTAACATTTTAGATTTGAAACCTTTTTCTAGAGCAAGTTTTATCTCAATGGGCGAAAAATCTCCTTCAGGCCCGATGAGCATAGTGAAATTTTCCGTCATGTCACTTGAGGTGAGAATGTTCTTTGTTTCATCATCTTCACAATGAGCTATGAAGGCAAAGGGAGTTTGTATAATAAACTCTTTTACACTAATCAGTGGATTCAGTTTTGGAATATATAATCGCTTACTTTGTTTAGTTGCACTCACTAGAATCTTTTCTAAACGATCAGTCTTAATAATTTTTCGTTCAGAGTTATCTCCAACTACAGGTGTGATTTCATGTATACCAATTTCGGTCGCTTTCTCAAGAAACCACTCGAAGCGATCTATGTTTTTTGTAGGCGCAATTGCAATGTGGATATGCTGTAAATCGGGTTTTTCTGTTGTCAGACTAATAATACGTACTGCACAGTGCTTGGGATGGTCTTCAATGATTTCACAAGTGAATAAATTCCCTTTTCCATTGATAATTGCTATTTCATCTCCAATACCTAACCTCAATACTCTACAAGCATGCTTTGACTCTTCCTCCGAAAGAATAT
>CAYUQU010000034.1:0-30309 GCA_964447015.1 uncultured Flavobacteriales bacterium | reverse complement strand
TTATAACAATAGAACAGGTTATTTAGAGTTAAGATGTTTAAAGGAAACAGATAGTCTTTATTACGTTATTACTAACGAGAGAAATAAATCCATCCATATAGTTAGAAAGTCTAACTTGATAACTTTACAATATTGGCAGAATTTCATTCTAAATGCGTCTACAATCTGTAATCGAAGTAAGATATTTGATACAATAAATGGAACAACTGAATTTGTTCCCGAAGCGGACATTTTGAAACCAGTAAAAATTGAAAACGATTGGTTAATGATAAAATGGAATGTAAACTTCAAAAAAGACTTACAACCAGAATTTAAATATGGTTGGATTCGTTGGAGAAAGAATGAGGAAATTCTTATTAAAGTAATATACCTTATATGATAACTGAATGTTGCTAACACGGGCTATACCACCACCGCTGGGATACGTCGTTGTGGGATTGGTTCGTCGTTTAATTGAAGTTTCGTATTTTAGAGGAAAGTTTTTGGGTGAAGGCGGCGTTGCATAACCCGGAACCGTTAACAACTCAACCAAATCAAAAACCACCCACAAAAAAAGACAGATACTCCCAAGAATACCTGCCTTCTCAATTAAAACTATAATTTCAATTACGCTTAATGCGTCTGTGCTTTTTCTTCAGCTCTTTCCTTTTCTTCTTCCTTTTTCTCTTCTTCACGAGGGAATAGGATAGGAGCATCTTTTACGCCTTGAAGTCGATCTAACAATTCTTCAATTTGCGAAATGGAAAGACTCTTTGCAACAATCTTTTTGTCTTTATCCAAGATAAACACTTTTGGCGTAGCGTAAATGTCGTAATGCTCCGAGTAATTAAGCGACTCTACATTCGTGTATTTAGGAATAAACTGTCTCCAGTCCTTTGACGCAGCTTCGAACAGTGAGTGAGTCAAACCAACGTTGATGAACTCAAGATTGTTTGTTCGAATGAACTTCTTCCATTTTTCAAAATCGTCACCTGTAGCTTTGCCTACCGCAAAAATCTCGACATTTCGTGCTTTTAATTTTTCCGAATAAAGCTTTTGAAGCTTTGGCGTATCTTTCTTGCAATGTCCACATTCTGGATCCCAGAAATAAAGAACGACATATTCTGCATCTAAGTCATAAAAATTGCGCCAGTTGACATCTGTTGTATCGCGTAAAGAGATGTTTGGTGGGCGAACTCCCACCACAAGGTTTTGCTGAATCTCAGCACGCTCGCACATTGTTTTGAGCTTTTCTTCAGACATCCAAGTCGCAGTTGATTTTCCTTCTTTGTAACCAGGACAGTAATATTTCAATGCCATTGCCACAAACACTTTATCATGTCCCATGATTTTAGACGTCTCGTACTTGTAAGTGATGTGGTGAACAATGTATTTGTACATTTCGGATTTATTGTCCAATCTGTCAACCAACTCAAATGCATACTTTATAATGGTGTCAGGCAGTTGAAGTAACATTTTGTCACTAAAGTAATAATCAAGTTTGTTGTGAAAAACAGCTGTGTTCACTAAACGATCATCTGTCAAATCAACATGGTCAAAATAGTGATCTCTAAAATAGCGGTATGAAAAAGTCGAATCGACTAAGCTTCCATCAGGGTTTTTAGGTGAATCTGGCACAACAATATCCTGTGACATATGTACAATTTTACTAACCAAAGTTCCTTGATTTTCACTCACCAACTTGGTTTGGTATTCCTTTACTTTTTGACCTAACGCTTTCATTTCATCGCCAGAATCTTTTTTCTTCATAATTTCTTCAGATTGCTTACGGACATCACCCATAAAGCGGATGTAGTCGATAAACAATTTGTTTTCTTTTGATTTCTTTACCTCCATAGAAGGTACAAAATCAGGGTATTTAATGCTAATATCTATTTCTTCATTATTGTGAATAAACTCAGCATACTTTTGATCTGGAAAATAAACAGCCATAATTCCTGGAGCGTGTTTAGATCCATCAAAAGTGACCACACCATTCTTCATTTGCGCAGTATCAGCCATATAAAGCTTATTACCGTGATAGCGAATCAGGTTTATAGTCGTGTCTTTATGGTTTGTAACTCGGAACTTAAGCTGTTGACTTTGCGCTCCGTAAGCGATAAAGAAACAGAGTGCCAGTAATACCTTATTCATGTTGTTCATTTTTAATTAAATCTAATTTGCATAAAGTTTAACGCTACCAATTTAATGTATATCATCTGACTTAGCCAATTCTGAAATCAAATTAACATTTTTTTAACCCTTCACCTATTTACTTCTTTGCAGTAATGAAAATCTTTTGTACGAAAAAACGCTTGATTTGAGCGTAATTTAATAATACAATTACCACTACAACAACTGCAAGTAGTAGAATCGATTGCCACGTAAAGTTTGCTGTAATTGGAAAGCCAGCTTTTGACAGAAAACCGTCTAAAAACCACTTCAACAAAGCAAAAAACAGGAGTGATGTACCGAAAATTATTCCAAACACCTTTGCAAAGTAATTGAGAAAGCGTTTTGCTAACACATCTGGGTGATAGCCAATTCGAAGCAGTGTAGTAATCTCGTAATCCGATTTCGAAATTAAAATTTGAGAATACTGCATAATTAATAATGCGCTCATCAGAATGGTAATAAAGCTGATAATCAGAATAACACCCAACACAGCACTCAGAATACTTTTGACCTTTGCAATCATCAGCTCGTTCTTCTTGATGTCAAGGTTTTTTTCATCCATAACCTGTTCAAGTTTTCCAAAAGATCCTTCGTCAACGGAAAGCATTAACTGTGTCACAATCGGTGGTTCTTCGTCGCTGTACTTGTCATTACCGTAGTTCATGAATTCAATCGGAACCAAGATCGCACTGATTTGATTCGAAAAACCAACCACACGCGCTTTAAAGTGTTCTTTTCCTCCTTTTCCTGAAAGATCTATGCGAAAGTTAAATGTCATCGCTAAATCTTCAGAAACTTGCGGAATTCCATACGAAGCAGCGAATTGATTCAACATAATCATAAAATCACGTGGCATTACTAAAGGGAGAATTTCATCTCCTTCCGACCATTTCCACGAATCGACTTTTACATCCATCAAATCATTGTCAACAGACTGTACAAACACATCTGTACGGAAATAGGGGAGTCCTTCCTCTTTCATTCCAAGAGAAATATTGAAACGATTGTTGATTACAGGCTCAACTTTATTTACAAAAGGAAGATTGCGTAAGTCTTCAATTTCAGCCGCATCAAAAGTATTTGTTCCCAAACTCAAGGCATCAAATTTGGATACTTTTCGTTGTGCAATTAAAATGTTAGACCCCAATATTTCATCACCTTCACCCAAACTTCTGGATGCGATAAAGTAATGAACAGCACTTAACAGGAATATAAATCCGATTAAAGCCCCAATTGCTGCAGCGGCAAACTGGCGACGGTTTTCGTATCTGAATAATACTTGCTTTAACATGGCGTTATAGATTAAGTTCGTTGTCAAATTTCACTCCGTGGCGATTACCTAAAGATGTCAATACATAACCCGCATTGTTTTTATCGGTAATTTCATTGATTAAATCAAGTGCAATCATCGTGTTCTCCTCATCAAGGTGACTGAAAGGCTCGTCCATTATTAACCACTCAAACGGTTGAATAAGCGCGCGAATAATAGCCACACGCTGTTGTTGTCCTAACGACAAAATTCCGCATTGCTGTGTCCACTTATCACCAATTCCAAGTCGTTCTAATAGCTGAATGACTTCCATTTCAGAAATAGTTGAACCCAACGCGTGTTTGAGCATAAGATTTTCACGCACAGAATAATTGGGAAATAATTGCAGGTCTTGAAATATGACTGATATTTTACTTTGTCTGATTGTAGTCCATTCGTCTAAGGTTAAGGTGCGAATGTCTTTTCCGTCAAAGAGAATTTCGCCTGAATAATCATTTCGGAGACCAAAAGTGATGTTGGTAAAAGTCGATTTTCCTTTTCCACTTGATGCGTTTAGCATAACTTTCTGACCGTGTTCCAACTGGAAAGAATTGCCCCAAATTGAGCTCGCTTTGTGAGCTGTATCCCTCAGTGGGTGAGGCATGATTTGTTTGAATTCGATTTGCATATTTCTTGGTTTCGGCTAAGATACCAACAATTGTTCCAAATCAGAATTAGGTGAGGGAGAAAACTGTGAAATGGGATAGCATCTGGCCAGTGCATGGGCGAGTCACAACTCGCCCGTACTGGCTATATCAGGTATAGAAATAATGCTATTTCTTGCTAATCGTAAACGAGCTCTTCTTTTTCGGAGCTGGATTATTATTTCTGTGGTGATTTTGACTTCTTCCGCCTCGTTGTTGAGTTTGCTTTTCCTTTTTAGGAATATCGTGAATCATCAACGGGTAGGCGTGGTCATCAACTACGTCAATTTTCTTTGAAATTAATTTTTCGATGTCTTTTAAGTACGCTTTTTCTTCTGCATCGCAAAACGAAAAGGCTGTACCTTCGGAACCAGCTCTACCTGTACGTCCAATTCTGTGAACATATGTTTCGGCAATATTTGGAATTTCAAAATTGATCACATACTGCAAGTCGTCCACGTCAATTCCACGAGCAGCAATGTCTGTCGCCACGAGTACACGTGTAGTTTGCGCTTTAAAGTTAGTCAATGCACGTTGACGAGCATTTTGTGCCTTGTTTCCGTGAATTGCCTCAGCTTTGATGTTGTTCTTTTGAAGAATACGGACAACTTTATCAGCGCCGTGCTTAGTTCTAGTGAACACCAGTGCCGTTTTAATTTTCTCGTCTTTTAGAATATCGAGTAATAACGCATTTTTATTTCCTTTATCAATAAAATACACGTATTGCTGAATGATTTCAACTGTTGAAGACACAGGCGTTACCTTTACTTCTTCAGGATTCTTCAGAATTGAACCAGCCAATTTTATAATTTCTGGCGCCATAGTAGCGGAGAAGAATAAAGATTGACGCTTTTCTGGCAATACTGCAAGCAATTTCTTTACATCATGGATGAATCCCATGTCTAACATACGATCCGCTTCGTCAAGAACAAAATACTTTACGTCACGCAGCGAGATAAACCCTTGATTCATCAAATCCAATAACCTTCCTGGAGTTGCAATAACCACATCCACACCTGCGCGTAGAGCCGAGGTTTGCGGGTTTTGATTCACTCCACCAAAAATCACCGTAGAGGTTAATTTGGTGTGACGGCCATAAGCCTTAAAACTCTCACCAATTTGGATTGCCAATTCGCGCGTTGGCGTAACAATCAAGCAGCGAATCTTGCGTTTGTGCTGTTCTGGATTGTCTTGCACCATTTGCTGGATAATCGGAATGGTAAACGCAGCTGTTTTCCCTGTACCTGTTTGCGCACAACCAAGTAAATCTTTACCTTCTAAAACTATTGGAATTGATTGTGCTTGTATAGGTGTTGGGGTAGTGTAGCCTTCTTCTGTTAAGGCTTTTAATATAGGCTCTATTAAGCCTAGTTTTTCAAATGACATAAAATTTGTCTCTTAATTAATGGTATATGAGTACAAACCGATGTCTCATATTTTCAGCAAAGATACGATAAATAAAGGAAAGGTTGGTGGAAAGGAGGAAACTGTATAAAAAGAGAAAAATCGGGAATTCCGATTTTTCTCTGAAACATATTGTTTTTTATAATCTTAAGATTCTACAATACCCTTAAAACAACGAAGGATATTCCCCCGGATTAGCCTCATGCATCATCTGATACGCAGTATCCACAATGTCATCTACATTTGGTTTTGAGAAATAATCTCCGTCCGAACCATAAGCTGGACGGTGATCTTTTGCTGCAATTGTTACTGGCTCTGAATCAAGGTGGTAATACCCTTTTTGTTCAACCATTACTTTATCTAAAATAAAGGCTGTAGCACCGCTTGAAACATCTTCGTCAACAATCAATAAACGATTGGTTTTGGAAAGTGATTTAGCGATTGTATGATCTTTATCAAAAGGAAGTAATGTTTGCACATCGACAAGTTCAGCAGAGATTCCTAGCTCACGCAATTGCTGTGCAGCAACTGTACATAAATTGAAAGTCGACCCGTATGAAACGATAGTGATGTCAGTTCCTTCTTCTGTAATTTCACATTTACCCAATTCTTCACAGAATTCACCCATGTTCTTAGGCAAAGGTTCTTTTGTGCGATATCCGTTTAATGGTTCGATAACCAATGCAGGCTCATCTGATTTCAGTAATGTGTTGTAGAAACCTGCTGCTTTAGTCATGTTTCTAGGCACACACACGTGAATTCCACGAATAGAGTTGATAATCATTCCCATTGGCGAACCTGAGTGCCAGATTCCTTCTAAACGGTGACCACGCGTACGAATAATTACCGGTGCTTTTTGACCACCTTTAGTTCGGTATTGCACTGTTGCCAAGTCATCAGACATGATTTGGATTGCATACAGCAAATAATCTAAGTATTGGATCTCCGTAATCGGACGCAAACCTCTCATTGCCATTCCAATTCCTTGACCTAGAATGGTTAATTCGCGAATTCCAGTATCAGCTACGCGCAACTCACCAAAGAGTTCTTGCATACCTTCCATACTTTGATTTACACCACCAATTTTCCCTGTATCTTCACCAAAAGTGAGTACTTCAGGATATTTTTCAAATATTTTCTTGAAATTTTCACGCAAAATAATTCGTCCATCCTCTTGTTCTGCTTTGTCGTCATAGACTGGAGCAACAGCACTGATGTTGTCGATTGCCTGAGCAGATTGTGAGTAAAGGTACGAGCTATATCTATCGTGACTTATTGCTTTTTGTTGTTCTAACCAGTTGATAAGCGCAGTTCGAGCAGGAGAATTCTCACCTCTTGCATAGCGTAACGCCTTTTTAGCCGCACCAAAAATGTCACGGCGAATTGGATCCATTGCTTTTTGCAAGTCCTCAGCTAATTTTCCGATAAACACGCCGTTTGGTGATGCAGCAGCCAATTCTGTAAGCAAGCGAACAGCTTCATTTAAATCAGCTTTTAACGAAGCTGTGAATGCTGACCAAGCTTTATTTTTCTCTTCGCGAACGTGCTTCTTCGCATCATTCTCAATTTGCTCTAACTCTTCCGCTTCAGCAAGTTGATTTCCATCCGCATTGAAGCTCAAGATCCATTCCTTGAACTTTGCAATACAATCGAAATCTTTCTCCCATTGCATGCGTTCGTCTGACTTGTATCTTTCGTGCGACCCAGAAGTAGAGTGACCTTGTGGTTGATTTACTTCTTCCACGTGTACCAAGATAGGAATGTGTTCTTCACGAGCAAGTTTTACTGCTTTCTCGTACGTCTCGCACAAATGCGCATAATCCCAACCTTTAGACTTGAAAATTTCGTATCCAGGCTTTGACTTTGTACGTTGAAAACCAGACAGTGCTTCAGAAATACTTTCTTTCGTTGTTTGGTGCTTTTTAGGTACAGAAATACCGTAACCATCATCCCAAACAGACATTACCATTGGTACTTGTAATACACCAGCAGCATTGATTGTCTCCCAAAAAGGGCCTTCGGAAGTACTTGCATCGCCGATAGTTCCGAAAGCAACTTCGTTTCCACCGTTAGTGAATTTATTGAATTCTTCCGTATCCTTTAAAGTAGGATGATTTCTATATACTTTTGATGCTTGAGCCAATCCAAGTAAGCGCGCCATCTGTCCGGCAGTAGGGGAAATATCGGCAGAACTGTTTTTTTGTTCCATCAAATTTTTCCAATCTCCATTCTCGTCCAAACTACGCGTAGCAAAATGCCCACCCATTTGACGACCTGCGGACTGAGGTTCCAATTCTACATCAGTATGTGCATACAAACCTGCAAAATACTCACAAACAGTAAGATTGTCAGTAGCAAACATAAAAGTTTGATCGCGGTAATATCCACTACGGAAATCCCCGTTGCGGAATTGTTTAGCCATTGCGATTTGTGCAATTTCCTTTCCGTCACCGAAAATCCCAAACTTTGCTTTACCTGTCAATACTTCACGTCGTCCTAAAAGAGAAGTTTCACGCGAGATACACGCAATACGGTAATCGTTTATCACTTCTTGTTTGAATGCTTCAAACTCTACTTTATCTTGGACTTCTAATGTTGATTCTTTTGCCATACCAATTCTTGAATTTGCGGGATAAAGATAATAAAAAAAAGCCTAGTGAAAGGGTATGATAAAGATTACTGAGTGATTTTTTTAAATATTTTTTGATGATTAAACTCTAGTTTGGAAAAGACAAAAGACTTTTTATCTATCATCAATACTATATGTGTTTTGCAGAAATGGAGTATGTGGTGTTTTGTTGCCCGCAGATTGCGTAGATAATCGCAGTTTGGATGGTATGTTGTGGTGTGGATAGCGTGGTGGTTTTGAAACACAGTAGGCACATAGAATTTTATTCACCGCAAAAGAGCTGATTGTCCTATAGTATCTGTATTTAGGTCTTTTGTCTAGCTTCTATAAGCCTGTCCCGATATTGTCGGGGTCTTTCGTCTCAAAAATATAAAAAAATAGGCCACACCGTTGTGCGACCTATTTTTGCTGCTTTGTTGCTTAAGAAAAGAACTAATCAATGTTTACTTCAATTACGTTACTCTCAAATTTGATTTTGCGAGAGCGTTCTGAAATATCCAGTTGCTTTTTGTTGCCTTTCCATTCTACATTCCCTCCATCAGGCACAGAGATGTAAACTGTTACGTGTTGACCTCGGAGTTTATCTTCTGTAGGGAAGAGGTAGTAAGGGATGATGGTAACTTCGTTACTATCTAATTTCACATCATGTACAATGTTATCGTTCAATCTTGCAGCTTTTGTTTTAGTGATTCCATACGAACTTTTCTCACTTCTGATATGAAATAATGAGTCTTTAGACGGCTCAAACTTTAGTGATACAAAACCACTTTTGATGTTCTCATTTTCGATCGAAAGGATATCTCCATACTCTTCGTCGTCAATTTGAAAGGAGACATTTGAACTGTTAATCAGCATATCTGGAACATTTACTGTTAGAGTATTTGTGTAGATATCTCCAATAATTTCTTCGGTTTCCGTTCTGTGAGAAAACTCTCTCCCAACCTGGAAACCAGCAGTTGTAAGTAGAGAGATTCCGATGAACCAAAAAATCATCAAAGTAACAAATGTATATTTCAACCATGGACTTCTGATGTGAAGTAAAAGGCTAACTCCCAATATGAGAATGGATATTAAAGGGATAAGTACTGTGCTGAGCAGACCAGTCCACCCCAAAAAGCTTTGCCAAGATGAGCGAAAAATTACATCGCTGAATTCGTATAATGAAATTAAATGCTCACCATCTTCAGAGCTGAAAATTCCGACTTGAGTCAATGTTACTGTAAGGAAAGCAATTATACCAAATGCGGCCCCTATGATTAAGAACAACCCGAAAATACTAGCAATACTGCGACCTATTGTGTTGGTGCGCTGCTTCACAGTATCAATTTTTTGCCTTACTGCTTTGCTTTTCGAATACTTTTCTACACGATACGCAGCGTCTTGCACTTCTTTTTTGATGTTGTCAACTGTGATTGTTTCACCTCTCATTCTCAGCTTGTCTGCACTCGAAACGGCTTTTGGTGCTATAATCCAAAGGATAATATAAAGACCTAAACCAAAACCAGTAACAAAAAACAGAAGTACAAAGAGTGCACGAACGACAGTCAAGTCAATTCCAAAGTACGCAGAAATACCTGTACACACACCACCAATCATTCCATTGTCTGGGTCACGCATAAACACTTTTGTGTTTTGAGTTGAGTCTTGCTTGTACTCATTTGAATGTGCGCTTTCTTTCGAGTCATCACCATCAATATAATCTTCTGGTTTACCTAATATTTCGATTACTTCGTCTACATCAGATTCAAGAATTACTTGTTTAGTGACACCTAGTTTTTGTGAAAATAATTCAGCTATCCTCAATTCGATATCACTATAGATTTCTTCACCACCTTCCGTGTTCTTAAGGTGCAGCTTTAAGTCAGCAAGATACTTGCTTAAAGCGTTGTATGCATTTTCTTCCAAATTGAAAATGATTCCACTTATATTACACGATACTGTCTTATTCATAACTAGTTGTTTTTAAACTGTGATTAACTGCTTCTGAAAGTTCGTTCCATGTCACTTTCAATTCTTCTAAAAATTTCTCGCCTTCAGAGGTGAGCGAATAATACTTGCGGGGCGGTCCACCTGTGGATTCTTCCCATCTGTAGGATAACAACTCCTCGTTTTTTAAGCGAGTTAAAAGAGGGTAGAGCGTGCCCTCCACAATAATCAGCTTATTTTTCTTTAATTCCTCTATTATTTCAGAAGGATAAGACTCATTATTGCGGAGAATGGCGAGAATACAGAGCTCTAAGATCCCTTTTCGCATTTGTGCTTTGGTATTTTCAACATTCATATCATTACTATTTATGGCAAAGATATAAATTAAAAATAGTAGTATGCAATACATAGTACTATTATTTTTTAATTTTTCTTTAGGTTTGATGCTAAAACAACTAAATATCAGTATTTTATGATATGAATAAATTTTGAGATTTTTTTGCCTTGATTAGGAAAAAGGTTGTAAGAAGGTGTTTATTCTATATTTTGAAACATAGAATAGGAGGTATTATGCGAAATGAGATTTTTGAAAATCAGTAACAGAAAAATGAAATAAGAATTAGATTTATATACTATCTGGACTTAGCCCCAAAGACTCTCCAACGTATATCCATTTCCATCTTTAACCCAAAAAGAACCGTCAATAAATCGGAAATCTTTATTGAGATTATTCAAGGTATTGAGGTCTTCTTTATCTAAAACAATCTCAACAGCAGCTAAATTATCCAACACTCTCGAAGGAGTGACTGTTTTGGGAATCACAACAGTATCGCGGTTTATTGCCCATGAAATGAGAACTTGAGCAGGAGTGATGTTATGTTTATCAGTGATAGCCACAATTTGTTTATCAGCAAATAGGTCAGGTGCATTTTCCGTTTTTCTATCTCGCGAACCTAGTGGAGAGTACGCTGTGAACAGGATATCATTCTCTTGGCAAAAGTCCAATAATTTCGATTGAGATAAATAAGGGTGCGACTCAACTTGATTCATCTCAGGATTCATTCGCGTGTTAATCATCAAATGGCGCAATTTTGTAATACTGAAATTAGAAACGCCAATATGTTTTGCTAGTCCAGCTTCTTTAGCTTTTATCATTCCTTCCCATGTTTCAATCAATGGCACATCAGTGAGAGCGAGAAAATCTTCAGCATTTTTGGGGTGAATACACTCAGGTTTATGAGCTACAGGCCAATGAATGAGATATAAATTCAAATAGTCTAATTGCAAATCAGCTAAAGTTTGTTTTAAAGCTAGAATGACATTATCAAAGTGGTGCGCATTATTCCATAATTTAGAGGTGATGAACAAATCTTCGCGCATTACAAGTCCTGCATCTATTGCTTTTCGAAGTGCTTCACCAATTTCTTTTTCATTTCCGTAAATTGCCGCACAATCGAAATGTCTAATTCCTGCTTCTATTGCATTGATAACTGCCTCGCCAACTTCTCCTGGAGTAGATTTCCACGTTCCCAGTCCTAAAGCTGGAATACTATCACCATTTGTAAATTTAAGATTCTTCATGTTTTGGAATTGTATAGGTAAATCTAGTGAAAATATAAGGGCTTTAAGCAAATGTGTTTTTATTTTTAAAAATAGGGCACAAAAAAAAGGATGATCAAACGATCATCCTTTTAATTAGTGCTTTCTCTGCTTATCTTCTGTTTGCAGGACGGCTTTCAGCTTCTTTAACAACGATAGCTCTACCGTTGATTGATGCTTCATTCAATTCTGTGATAGCTTTTTGAGCTGCAGAATCATCAGACATCTCCACGAAGGCAAATCCCTTAGACTTTCTAGTCATTTTGTCAAAAATTACGTTGCATGAAGAAACCTCTCCATACTCTTCGAATACCTCTCTAAGGTCTTCACTAGTTACGCCATAATCCAATTTGGCAACAAAAATGTTCATAAAAAAAAATTAAAAATAAATACTCTTCCGTTTGACCGGAAATTAAAATTAACACCTAAAAAATTAAAGGAACAATTCCCCGCTTTTTCTAAATGTGACGTAAAGATACGCTATATTTTATTTAATATTTCATTTTCAGTCAATTATTTATATCGAATTAAATGAAAATAGAGTGGAAATATATGCGTTTAATACGTATATATCAGGAAATCAAACGATTAAAATCAGGTTACTTAGATTGATTTTTAGCTTTAAATACCCAGATTTTTTGCCCAGCAAAGTTAAAAACAGCACTAAACCCTGTTGCGGCGATGAAGGCAATAAAGAATTTATAAGGAATAGGTTGAAGAAACTCGATGTTCTCAAAGGCAATTAAGGCGCCTTTATTAACTCCCACATTTAGCATGAGAGAAACTAGATATAAAGAGAAAAATTTTGCAAATCGAACGTTAGATCGGTCATTTTGCTTCCACGTCCAAAATTTGTTCAGGTTATAAGTTACAATGGACCCACAAATAAAGGAGAGTAGTTTTGAAAAATCATTCTTATCCAAAAGCAACGTTTGCTTTTCAGGAAGCGTATTCATAAATGTGTAGTAGAAAATCAAATCCACCAATACGGCAAAGATTCCGATTAAAGTGAATTTAATCAGTTGTTTTTGGAGATCTGGTAATTTACTTGCGCGATTCATTTAATAAAAATAATAAACGCCAAATCTAAATAATTCTTTTCTATTTTTGTTAGGAATGATTACTTGGTTAATAAGTATGCTCATGAAACTAGGTCTTTATATTTCGATTTTATTGTTCACTTATTCTTTTGGTCAAGATAGGTGGGTGCAGGAATATGACAAAAACGGCATAAAAATATATACAAGAACCGTAGAGGGTACTAAAACAAAGGAGTATAAGGGCGTAGTAGAAGTGAAAGCAACAGTTCATGAATGTCTTAACTTGATACGCGATTTAGACAAGTCTTCGAGCTATATGTATAAAGTAGAGGAGTCGGAAATGATAAAGGTTGTTTCAGACTCAGAATGGATTACATATCAGGTAATTTCTTTCCCATGGCCCTATAGTAATAAAGACTTGGTGCTAAAATTTAAAGTTTACCATTTGGGAAAAGGAGTGTACACCGCAAAATTCTTTTCAGTTAGTGGAGTCGTACCTCCAAAAGGCTATGATCGAATGCAGAACATTGAGGGCTCTTGGCTTTTCGAACCAATTACTGAGCACACTACGCGCGTAACCAACAAATCAAAAGCCTACACCAAAGGATTTCCCGTGTGGCTTGTGAATTTGTTTTTTCTTAATGCACCTAAACATATCATGCCCGCTTTTAGGGAAGAGGTGGAGTAGCTTTTTTTAGACAAAAGACGGTTAGAAAATAGACAAAAGAAAATAGACGAAAGTTCCTTATGGCTATTGCCATATTTCAAATCAAATAACATTTGAGAACCCAGAAACATAATCTGTTTTTAAGGTCAAAGAGGTATCCCATCAACCAGTAGGGGCGAGTCGCGACTCGCCCCTACTGGTTTCATAGAAGTCAAAATAGTCTGTTCAATGAAGGTTTTAATTTGTTGTTTGTCATAATTACCTAACTATCGGTTGATATTCAATGTGTGTTTTGGTTTCAATACTTTGACTTGTGTTGTAAACACAAGTGTGCAGTCTTTTGTCTAATTTCTAACAGTCTTTTGTCTTTGATATTCGCATGTAAAAAGTGATATTTTTCCTAGTTATAGAATTTGATTCAAATGCGCTAGAATATACACATTGAAGAATGTGATACAGATAGCCAAACATCTTTCGTATCTTTGCCCAAAAGCTGAATATATGTCTGATTTTTCTTCGTTAGGGGTGAATAACTCAATCGTAAAAGCATTGAATGAGTTAAAAATAACAAAACCCACTGATATTCAATTGAAAGCAATTCCTTTGCTTTTAAACGAAAAAACAGATTTTATCGGACAAGCACAAACTGGAACAGGAAAAACAGCAGCTTTTGGTATTCCAATCATTCAGCGAATTAATCCGAAAGACAAGCGCATACAAGCTTTGATTCTTTGTCCAACTCGCGAGCTTTGTCAGCAAAACGCAAAAGCTCTTTTTAAATTCACAAAATTTACGGACAAAATTTTCATCGAAGCAGTGTATGGTGGAGCTGACTTACAGCGACAAATATCAGCTTTGCAGCGACCTACACAGATCTTAGTTGCCACTCCAGGTCGCTTGATGGAACTAATGGAAAAAAAGATTGTAGATTTATCTGGAATTCACCATTTTGTATTGGATGAAGCAGATGAAATTCTGGCAATGGGTTTCAAAAAAGACATCGATAAAATTTTGAGTAAGACGAACGATTTCAGAAAAATTTGGCTTTTTTCAGCTACAATACCCTCGTCTTTACAAGAGATTATTAATACGTACATGGATAAAGCCGCTCCATCGGTTCGAGTACAGCAAAAATCAGATATCATTAACCCGATGATAGAGCATCAATATGTGTTGTGTGAAAAACAAGAAAAGTCGCACATGTTGGTTGAGTTTCTGAAATCGATGGGAAATGCCAGAGGTATTGTTTTTTGTCGTACCAAAGGCGATTCGCAGACCATAGCCGAAATGCTCAAATCAAAAGGGTATGAAACCGATGCGCTTCACGGTGACTTGACTCAGCGAGAGCGAGATAAAGTAATGCGTACGTTTCAGAGTAAAAAGATACAGATTCTTGTAGCTACTGATATGGCAGCACGTGGAATTGATGTAGATAATCTGTCGTATGTAGCACACTATAATTTGCCTGATCAGGCTGAATTTTACACACATCGAAGTGGAAGAACAGCACGAGCAGGAAAGCGTGGTATTTCGCTGTCATTTGTTACTCCAGCAGATATGCGGAAATTCAAGTTTTTACAAGAGAAATTAGTTATTGATTTTAGTCAAGTGAGGTGAGTTTTTGATTAAAACCACGGAATTATTAAAATCGGTTTTATACAAAGTTTGTTTTTTTGCTAAAAATAAGATCAGAATATTCTTAATTCGCAAGTGAATTTGAAATAGTTTGTCTCTCAATATCATACAAATGATATAGTAAACAGTGGTGTTTACACATAATTCACATTTTTTTACATCAAATTGTTAATAAAATTAACAACCCAAACTGATTAGCAGAAAAATATTTTCCTACTTTTCAGAAACTAAAAAACAATTATTATGGATTTAAATGAATTATTGGCAATGCTTATGGCTTATGCCTTAGTTATGTTAGCTATCGGTGTTTTTCAAATCATTTGTTGGTGGAAAGTTTTCGCTAAAGCAGGTAAACCAGGTTGGGCAGCTATTGTGCCTATTTATAATTTGGTGGTATTAATCCAAGTTGCCAAGAAACCAACATGGTGGATTCTTTGGTTTTTCTTACCATCAATATTTGCAATGATGATAGAAGTAGCGCCACTAATTGCTCTTATATTAGTAGTCGTATCAGTAATTACATTGTTAGTTATTGTAATTCTACTTCAAGTTGGTCTAGCAAAAGCTTTTGGTCAAGGTGGTGGTTTTGCTGCGGGATTAATTTTCCTAAACATCATCTTTATGGCTATACTTGCTTTCGGAAAGTACGACCATGTTGACGGTCAGCAATCAGCTGAGGCAATTTTAGATTAGAAATATTTTCTTATTTTATACAGAAGAGACTGTCTTTTAAAGACAGTCTCTTTTTTTGTTTTTTACATATTAACGACTTAACTTGCTTGATATTCAGATTTAAACTTAAACCAAAAATAAATCTAAATGAAAAAACCACTAGTATCTCCTCTAATTGAAAATGAGGATCAGGATTTCCAAAATCTAATTACATTTTTTAATGAAACGCTGGGATTTTGTCCCAACAGTGTCAAAACAATGTACCATAGACCGCGAATTGCTTATGCTTTTATAGAACTTAACAAAGCGGTTATGGAGAATAAAGGTAGAGTAACAAGTGCTCTTAAAAGAATGATAGGTTATATCAGTAGCAATGTTGCAGGTTGTAGATACTGTGAGGCACATACGATAAGGGCAGCAGAGAGATATGGTGCAGAGACCGAAAAAATGGACAATATTTGGGAATATAAAACACATAAGGCTTTTTCAGAAGCGGAGCGAGCTGCACTTGAGTTTGCTTTTTTGAGCTCAATCATTCCTAATCAAGTTGATGATGAAATTGCGGAGAAACTTAGGCGCTATTGGGATGAAGGTGAAATTGTAGAAATAATGGGTGTTATAGCACTTTTTGGTTATCTAAATAGATGGAATGATTCGATGGGAACTGAAATAGAAGAGGGTGCAGTTGAATCAGGGGAAAAGTATTTGAAAGAAGATGGTTGGACAACTGGAAAACATAGTTATTAGTTCGTTTTATAGCTTATGGTGAGGAAGAAGTGAAAAGAGGAGTAAGGTACTTATTGGTACGGTTGTTGAAATAATAACATTGGTATCAATATTTGTTTATGAAACGTTCAACAAATCATAATGAATTTTTATTCACTGATTGTTCTTTCGCGAAACATCTAATTACGTGTTCGGAGAGTTTAGTTTTTATTCTGTTTTTCTTATTCTACAGCAACATAGTAATAGCACAAGATTACAGTGAGAAAGTCATTGTCAACTCAGTTTTGAAAGATATTGATTCCATAGTTTTTATATCTAATAGCAGTGTCATAGCCAAAATTGGAAATGATAATTTTGACTTGTGGCTAGACAGTCTTGTTGTAGTTGATGTTCCCTATGATAACGGTTGTCAGGGTGTAACTCGCCCTTGCGATCCTGTACCACCACGAGTATCTGACAATGATAGAGTTAAAATGACATATTTTTTCACCATTCCAGTATATGGGAAATATTCAAACCCCAATTATGCTTATCGTGATAAGGACAGTGCCATGGTATTTGAAGATCATTTCATTATGCCTGATTGTAATAAGGATCCATATAAATGGGAATTACCCCTTTAGCTCACCAAACTTAAAAACAAGAAAGGATACCCAGTTTGAGGTATCCTTTCTTTTTCTGACATATCTGGGGAGTAATTCATTAAAAGCACTCATTTTTATTTTGTAATAAAATCCTTTGTAATCAGAAAATGAAGATTTATAAAGATTGAAATTGAAAAGGGCCTCGAATAATCGAAGCCCTTTCTTACTTTATAGAGACTTTTCAGACTCAAACCCTGCCGTTAAAGGCTTTTCAGATTTCAACCCTGTCTCATAATTTCTTACCACAAATATAATACTTTATTCCATACAACGCAAATTTTTTGTAATAGTTACATTGTTTATTCCTAAATAGTTGTTAAAAAGAAAAATTAGCTAAACGTATCTTTTTTATTTAAAATTTTATTTGTCATCAGATATAAATCAGATTCCTCACCATGAAACTGAATGACGTATTGATTGTCCTGAATAGCAAAATCTTCAACTTTCATTGCTGTAATAACGGTTACTTCATATCTATTTGAATCTAAAAAGTGAAATTCAGCAACTATATTAATTTCATCCTCTGCATTTGACATTTCTTGTAAGACAACTCTATGAGCCCAAGTCCTCTTTGGTGGGAAATTGATGAATTGAAAGTTATGCTTCAGTGAGTAATAGAATAAATGTGCAATTGACTTCCTAATTATTTCCTCAACGATAACCTCTTCAATACCCTCCCTTGGACCATTATCATCTCCAAAAACTCTTCGATTTGTATAGTGTTTATCTATCCAAAACTCATGTTTCCATGTTTCTTGAAATTCACATAAATATTTTGCATTAGGAGAAGCTGCATTTTCTTGGTATGCTTCGCCATAATCTTCCTTTATTCCACGATTAAAATCATTTTTTGGCATCTCGCCTTTAACCACCTTTATTCGCTTCCGCTTAGGACGATTATTAGATGGTTCATTGTTATCATTCATCTATTCTCAATTAATTCATTAAATATAGAAACATAAATAAAAGTTCCAATAAAATCAATAAACACAATTTGAAAAGGTACAAGATTAATTTTCATGCCGCAAATTTATTTCCCTTCTTAATTTTCAACTCCTTGTATGTAATCCCTCGTTCAATAGCCAAAGGAAAGAAACTTTCAAAAATTTCTCGCTCAGTTATTTCTCTCCTATTCCACCTGTAAGTATTTTCATTTAGGTATCTATTGAAGTGGTCGAATGAGAGGTGAAAATATGTACCATCAATCATTTTTTTCAAATGCTTCCAGGCATTTTCTACATTGTTGGTGTGAACTCCATTTTCAAAATATGTCTTTTTATGGTTTACTGTAAAATGGGCAACAAATAATTTATCTGTGGTATCGTATAAATTTAATTGGTCTGTATAGAGAATTGCTTTAGCTGAAATATGTTTTTTAAGGTGCGGAAAAACATTATCTCTGTTTATACTTCTGTCATCAGACCCCAAAATTTTCATAACTACTCTTCCACGCTGTTCTATCATTCCCAATAATACAGCCCCTCTTTCGAATGGAATTCTTTGTGAAGGTTTATCAGAAGAGTAAGGTTTTCCACCACGTTCTAATTTTTGTTGCTCAATCACCTCTTTTGTTGTACCTTTTTTTCTCCCTCTCTTCAGCTTTATACCTAATCGGTGTCTTTGGCTTTTTGTTAATCCATTAATCTCCTTCTGGTTTTTGTCATGCAGTGCTTTCGCAATTTGCAATCTTTTATCTCTGCGAACTTTTGGCATTACAAAACTTTCATCTGCCTCAACAATTCCACTCAAGACAATATTATTTTCATCCTTCATTGCCTCCCTCAGTCTATGCAGCATGTACCAGGCGCTATGCTGTTTTATACCAATCCACTTTGCCATCTGAATTGAGGACAAACCTCGCTTCTTGGTTGTGAAAAGGTAAATGGCCAAGAACCACTTGGTCAAAGGAATTTTGCTCTTGTGGAATATGGTTCCTTGAGTGACACTGAATTGCTTATAGCATTGCGAACACTTATAAATATTTCGTGTGCGCAAATAATAATTCATGTGGTCATTTCCGCATGAGGGACATTGAGGCCTTCCACCCCATCTCACTTGTACGAGAAAATCACGACAAGCTTGGTTGGTTCCAAACCTGGCTGTGTGCATGTCTAAAGAATATTTTTTTCCTGTATCTAAAACATTCTTGTTTCCGTTTGTTTCTTGTGCGTTATGTAGTTGTTTTATGATGCAACTCTAACAACTCGAATTGCGAAAATCGCAGGTTGTTGATAAGTTACATACTGGTTATTATTTTAAATCCTTGACCTTCAAGAATCCGTTAATTCAAAGTGTTGACTTTGTGGGGGAAAAACACAGTTTTTCTCTGTGTTCACGGCAATCAAGACGCAAGAAACATGACCAGGTTGCTTTGGATAAATAAAAAAGAGGTCCAGCTGGACCTCTTTCGTGTTTTTTTAAGTTTGGTGAGCTAAAGGGGTAATTCCCATATAAATGCGCCTTTATTTCTCATGACACTTTATTTAATTCTGTGAAGGATCTACTTCTGATAACAGATACATCACAACTTATTTCTAGTCTTTCATATTACTATTCAGGTAATTTTTCTCATTTGTTTAAAACAGGTCGAAGCAGTATTATTCTATCATCGAATACAGGGAAAGTTTTGAAATACACCTATTATGGTTCCTTTTCTTCCAATGACTGTAGAAAAGTGCAAAAGTGTATTTTGAATGATTTATGGTTAGAAAATGCGAAAGAGTTTCTTGGAATTAATGATGACTTTAAACTTATAAATGAGTCACTGTCTCAAATTGATAGACGAAGTTGTGTGTGGAAATTTTCTTCCGACAGATCCTATCTAGAATTAAACGGAAAGGATGGGCTTGTAATTAGCTACACAAACTATATGGATGCTGCGGGAAATTAGAATAGTTTCAAATTTATTATTGTTTTTTTGTAACATATTGTTTTTTGGATTACATTTAATCCATATATAACACTATAAATATGAAAAGATTACTACTGTTTTCCTCGTGGATAATTTTCGCGGGCTTTACATTCTCTCAAACCATTCACACCAATTGTCAAGATGGACAAATTTGGTTTAAATTGAAAGATGATGTCGTGTTGAATAAGCAACTTCAGTACAAAAACCAACAGGGAATAAGTGAAGCTGAGCTTGTACGGGCTGAGTTACCATTTTTACAGGAATTTTTCAAGCAATATGGAGTAGAAGTGATTTCAAAACCTTTTGCACAATTTAAAGCTTCTGCTATGAAACGCACATACCAGCTTGAGTTTTCAGATTTTGCTAAAGTAGACGAGATGATTCGTCTTTTATCTCAAGTTGCAGAAATTGAATATGCAGAGCGTGTACCATTAATGCAAAAAACACTTGTACCTAATGATCCTTTATACAGTCAGGGGCAGCAGTGGGGGCTTTTCAGAATTCAGGCAGAAACCGCTTGGAACTATTCGACAGGAAGTTCATCTATAATAGTTGCTGTTGTTGATGATGCAGTTGATATAACACACCCAGATTTATCTCCTATTTTATGGACAAATACAGGTGAAATTCCAGGTAATGGAATAGACGATGATGGTAACGGTTATGTGGATGATGTAAACGGAGTGAATGTTGCTACAACCAATCCAGCGTTGCAAGGGAGTCCTATGCCGGGAACTCCACTTTCAGATTTTGATCATGGAACCCACGTAGCAGGAATTGCTTGTGCTGCAACAAATAATGGGGTAGGGATAGCATCAATCGGACATGGAGTGCGCTTGATGGGAATTCGTGCTGCTTCAGCTAATGCGTCGTTAACTTCAACTTTGCAAGGAGTACTTTATGCAATTGACAATGGGGCGAACGTGGTAAATATGTCCTTTGGGTCCGCCTCGTTTTCAACTACATACCAGAATGCGATTACATACGGTTATAATCAAAATGTCGTAATGGTAGCTGCTTGTGGTAATGATAATGTAAGTTCAGTATTTTATCCCGCGGGTTATGATCATGTAATCTCTGTTGCAGCTTCAAACGGTAATGACGCCAAAGCTTCTTTCTCAAATTTTGATAACGGAACTGATTGGGTAGATTTAGCTGCTCCAGGAACCTCAATTTACAGCACGCTCCCAGTTGGAATGGCTTCATTATATGGGAATAAGCAAGGTACTTCAATGGCATCACCAATGGTTGCAGGTTTATGTGGCTTGATGCTTTCACTTAATAATAGTCTAAGTCCTGACGATATTGAGGATTGTTTAAAGACTACATGTGATCCTATCACAGGTTCATTCTCAGCTTTACTAGGTAGTGGACGAATTAACGCTTCTTCTGCAATGGCTTGTGTATCGAGTACTTTGAACTGGGCTCCGCAAGCTGACTTTGTAGCTGATTTAACAGTCATTCCACAAGGTGCAAGTGTGAATTTTACTGATTTATCTATCTACAACCCGACCGCGAGATCGTGGACCTTTACTGGCGGAACTCCTGGCACATCTACGGCAGTGAACCCACAAAATATTGTATACAATACACCTGGAACTTATCCTGTGAGTCTACAAGTTACTAATGCGAATGGATCAGATACTGAAACTAAATTAGCTTATATTCAAGTTAATGCATCAACAGGCTGCGATACAATTACACATACTTTACCAAATGACACAGTATTTACCTATACGTTTTCTGCAAATAATTACTTAGGAGGAACAAATTCTCAAGGTGCTACTGGATTTAGTGAGTATTATCAAGCTAGTGAGTTTCCTCCAGGTAGCTCTATCCAAAGTATGATGGTTTATTTTGTTCGTGGGGCAACTGATGATCCGAATGCGACAGTTCAAATAAATATTTGGAGTGGTGTAGGGGCTACACCGGGAGCACTTTTACATACTCAATTAGTATCATTACAAGAGATTGAAGATAATCAAACTGTACCAGGTCAGCCGAATTCTTTTTATCCTACAATAGTGGAGTTTGAAAATCCTTATCTGATTACTGGTAATTTCTTTATAGGTGTTACTGTTCCAAATCCTGTACCTGCGGGTCAGGAATTTGCCATTGCTTATACGCATGATTTTAATAATGATATGTCGGGACGTCCGAATTATTCATGGTTGAGATTGGCGCCTACAAATGCTTTTGCTGCTCCTGCAGGATGGTATGCATTCGATAATTTCTTTCTAGGGAATCCTAGACAAGCAATGCATATGCAGTTGTACACAACCCAATTCCCAGTTCAAGCTAATATCCAAACGAGCGCATCGTCAATTTGTGCTGGGAATGAAATTTCATTTCAAAATTCAACAAACACAAATGTAGCAACAAATGAATGGTACATAAATGGTGTTTCTAATGGGTATTCATCTGCAAACAACCCAAGTTTCATATATAACACCCCAGGTACTTATATGAATTATTTAATAGCAAGTAATTCGTGTGGATTCTATGCTATTGACTCAGCGGAAGTAACGATAAATGCAAATCCTGTAATCTCAGTATCTCCGCAAAACGAATATATCTGTCCAGGTGGCAATGTAGCATTGACAGCATCTGGAGCAACAACTTATTCATGGTCACCAGCTGGAACTTTATCTGCTTCTACTGGAGCAAATGTTACAGCAACTCCAACTACAAACACAACCTACAGTATTACAGGAACAGCTTCGGGGTGTACTTCAACTACAGAGGTTACAGTGTTCGTAGAGGAAATGCCAGTGGTTGAAATTACTGCAACTCCTTTGACTGGGATCTGCTATAATCAACCTGTGTATTTTGATGGTCAAGTTAACTCAGACTATGTAACTCAATATTCATGGACGTTTACTGGAGGAACCCCAGTTACCTCAGTGACTTCAACTGAATTTGTGACTTTCCCTTCTGCTGGTTCTTATGATGTAACTTTAGTAGGAAGTAACGGATGTGGTGACTCTGATACAGAGAATATGACTGTTGTTGTTGGTGATTGTGACTTCTTAAGCATTGAAGAATATTCGACTCCATCAATTGATGGCTACTTTAATGAGTCTACACAAGAGTTACTCGTAAGCTTTGAGCAAATGGAAAAAGGAAGTTACGAGTTGACCTTGTTTTCTATGTTGGGACAGAAAATCCAAACCAACAAATTGAATGTGGATATGAACACGCAACTCTTCAAACTTACAACGAATGACATGGCTGAGGGAATTTACCTCGCTAAGATTAATCGCGGTGAATTTGTCTATACATTTAAGTTTAAAAAATAGGATTAGAATTAGCTATAGTAAAAAGTCCGCTTTCAATATGAAAGCGGACTTTTTTTATTAAATATATAGGACATTAACTCTGACTTTTAAGTGTTCCAACCCTTCCAATTGTCCTTATCGCCTTTGAATAAGTTCCTCACCATCCCAAATCCGATTATTACAGAAAGTATTAATCCAATGATGCCAAAAACAGATAATTCTTTGTAAAATGGAGGGACTTTATTGATGATAAATAGAGAGGAGCCAATGACAAGTGCAGCAATTAGAATAGCAGAAATAAGTTGTTTAGTAATTCTGTTAAACGTATGCACCATAGGGTCAATTCCACGGTGAGTTAAGTCGACACGTACCATTCCTCCGTTAACTTTTCGAACTGCATTTTTCAAATCTCGTGGAAATTCTTCCATGTAATTGATAATTTCAAACAGCGAGTTAAATACTTTTCTTCCAATTTTTAAAGGATTGTATTTGCGTTGAATCGCTTTTATCATAAAAGGTTTAGCCAAATCAACTAAATCAAGTTTCGGATCTAGGTTCTCAATTACACCTTCAATGGTTACCATTGAACGAGCTAAAAGAAAAAAGTGCCCTGGAACTTTTAAGCCATGATCCACAATGATGTCCTTGATTTCAAGAAGCACAGTGCTCATTTCATTTTCATGCAAATTGTTTATTGCATAGGTTTGAATAAATTCATGAATGGACATTTCTAAAGCACGCATATCTTTAACAGGTGCATTTCCTGATAAATCTTGTAATACGCGAATTATTGTTCGAGTTTCCTTTTCTTTAATCCCAATAAATAACCTACCTAAAAGTTCAATGTCTCTGGGTAAAATACTGCCCATCATACCGAAATCCAAGAAACAAATGTTTCCCGATGGAATAACTAATAAATTTCCTGGATGCGGGTCTGCATGAAAGAAACCGTATTCAAATACTTGTTTAAAATAGGAGGTAGCCAATTTTCGCGCAACAACTTTTGGGTCATGTCCAGCTTCTTTTAGTCTTTCAATATCAGATATTTTAATCCCTGAAATAAATTCCATCGCCAAAACTTTGCTGGTGGTAAAATCTTTATAAACTACAGGAGCATGTGTTTTTCCTGCGTCTTCACTATCATTCATTATGTTTGTATGAAAACGCTGTATATTAACAGACTCACGAACAAAGTCCAATTCCTTACGAATACTTTCTTCAAAATTTCGGACAAGCCCCAAGGGATCAAAATATTTGAGCGAAGGAATTCGGCGTTCAAGAATATCAGCTATTTTATACATAACCTTGATATCCTCATCAATAATCTCTGTAATTCCAGGTCGTTGAATTTTAAGGACAATTCTTTCGCCTGTTTTAAGTGTTGCTTTATGCACTTGAGCCATAGAAGCACTTGCAAACGACTCAGGTTCAAACCACGCAAATAAATCATCAACAGAAGCTTTCAATTCGGTTTCAACAACTGTCCTAGCTACAATTCCAGGAAGAGGAGGGACATTGTCTTGAAGTCTTTCAAGTTCTGTGATTAGTTCTTTTGGAATTAAGTCGGGGCGATTACTTAGAATTTGCCCAAATTTCACAAAAGTTGGACCTAGTTCTTCGCACAGCAATCTCATTCGTTCGTACTTCGAATGCTTCTTTGCTTTCGTTTTCACCGCTCTTGGAACCATTTTGCGAATGAATCCAAAGCGTTTTTCTTCTTCCAAATATGACACTAAGTCTTGAAAGCCATATTTTACAAAAACCCTAAGAATTTGATTATACCTGCGAACTGATTTCCACCAGCGAATTATAGACCCAAAAAACCACATTTTATTTTTCTGATTTTTTTTCTAAATGATTCAATCGTGCTTCAGCCAAAGCTAACTCTTTAGAGAGTTGGTCAATTTTTAATTGCAACTCGTTTATTTGATCTGTGTGAGCAATGTTCATCTTGTGATACAGCGAAGTCACAATTTCTTCAATTTTGGTATTTAAGTCTTCTCTGGCTTCGTGTGCTTTCTTCACAAGTTTGTCTACAAACTCAAGTTCGTTTCCATTTTCATCAATCATCGGTTCCGTGACAAACTCGTTGATTTTGTCCTTTCCTTTTTCCATATAGCTTTTCAACTTATTCATCAAATCCTCGTCTTTTGATAATACGTAAAGATTTGTGGAGATTGTCATTAGTTCTAAAAATGTTCTAGCTTTCATAATGTTAAATATTTTTATCAAAAATAACTCGATACAGACGAGTAAAATATGTCATTTATCAGTAAAAACAAAAAGAACTACAAGATACTTTAATATTTTCATTCATTAAATGTAAATTTGGATTTTAATTTTGAAAAATGAATATAAACGACGCTGTTTCTACAATTATGACTGCAGATGTGATAACAATCACACCAGGTCAAAAGATTTTGGATTTAAAACATATCTACGAAAATAAGAGGTTTCATCACCATGTACCCGTAGTTGAAGATGGTAAGCCTGTCGGAATAGTCAGTTTAATTGACTTCATGTACAAAATAAGTGGTGCCTCTTTGGATGACGATGAACAAGTTTATCACGATAATTTGGTGAGTGATATTATGCGTATAAATCCAATTACAGTTGAAATAAATGAGCCAATTAAAACAGTTGCCGAAATTTTGGCAAATGGTGAAATTCGTTCGGTTTTGATTACTGAAAACACTCAATTAAAAGGAATTGTAACAACAGCAGATATAATCAGAAAAATAATCGGGTAAGAAATTTTCTTACCCGCTACATTCTTTATCTAGAATAAATTTAGAAATGACAGATTAATTCGTCATTCGTAACTCATCATTTACAACTGTACTTGTTCTTCCTGGGTAAACTTTCAACGCTTCTTCTAAGCAAATTACTGCATTGCGAAGTGCATCTTGATTCAATACATATGCAATTCGCGCTTCTTGTTTACCTTTTCCTGGAGTAGAATAAAATCCGTTTGCAGGAGCCATCATTACTGTTTGTCCTTCAAATTCGAATTCTTCCAACAACCACTGGCAGAATTTTTCCGCATCATCCACTGGGAATTTTGCTACGCAATAGAATGCACCTTTTGGTTTTGGGCAGAAAACACCTGGAATGGCATTTAGTCCATCTACCATAATATCACGACGTTTTACATATTCTGTTATCACATCATCAAAATAACTTTGAGGAGTTTTCAGTGCTGCTTCAGATGCAATTTGCGCTAAAGTAGGAGGGGATAAGCGCGCTTGAGCAAACTTCATCACCGAATTGATTACTTCTTTGTTTTTCGAAATCAATGCGCCAATTCGCGCTCCGCACATTGAATAACGCTTCGAAACTGAATCTATAAGTATTACATTTTGGTCTATTCCCTCAAGATTCATTACCGAAAAAGGCTCAGCCCCATCATAACAAAATTCACGGTATACTTCATCTGCGAACAAAAATAGGTCGTGTTTCTTTACAATGTCACGAAGCTTTTCTAACTCAGCTTTACTGTATAAATACCCCGTTGGGTTTCCAGGGTTACAGATAACAATAGCCTTGGTTTTAGATGTAATTTTTCTTTCAAACTCCTCCACAGGTGGAAGCGCAAATCCTGATTCAATCGACGATGTTACAGGGACTACAGTTAGACCAGCTTGTATAGCGAATCCGTTGTAGTTTGCGTAGAATGGCTCAGGAATAATAACTTCATCTCCTGGATTACAACACGACATAAAACCAAAGGTTAAAGCCTCAGAACCTCCTGTTGTAATGATAATGTCTTCTGCATCAACTGAAATTCCACTTTCTTTGTAATAAGTAGAAAGTCCTTTTCTGTATGACTCAAAACCAGCTGAGTGTGAATACTCAATAACGGTCCTATCCATGTTTTTAACAGCGTCTAAAGCTACTTTCGGAGTGTCAATATCTGGTTGACCGATGTTCAAGTGATAGACAACACGTCCTTTTTGTTTTGCAGCTTCTGCATAAGGCACCAATTTACGAATTGGTGAAGAGGGCATGTCATGTGCTTTCTGAGAAATTTTTGGCATATCTGTGTATTTTTCGCATACAAATTTGCAGAATAAAAACCGAACTGTAAAGGAGTGCTAGAGTTTTTTATGCACTTTTTTAGCCTTGCATTATTCGATTAATGGAATATATTTTTTAGATTTGTCTAAAAATAATTTTTCATATTTGAAATAAATTATAAAAATGGTGTGTTTATTAAGGGTTGTATTTCTATTGTTTATTACTTCATCATCTGTGTTTACTCAAGAGTTGGTACTAATTGTAAAGAACGAAAATGAAGCTATTCCATTTGCTAGAGTGGAATGTAATGAGTTGAAACTTGTAGCAGATGAGTTAGGAGTTGTACATCTAAACTATGATTTCTCAAAGCCAACAACTTTAAAAATTTGGGCAATTGGGTATGAAGAGAAGTTAATAACAGTCCAGCCTTTTACTGATTCTCATGAATTATCGGTTAAACTTTTACCTGTATCGGTTTTTTTCTCGGATGTCGTGGTGACAGGAAATAGAGATGAAGAAGCAAGAAAAGAATCTGTAATCCGAATTTCAACTATGAATAATGTGCAACTTCAAGCTGTGGGTGCACTAAATGCTGCTGAAGGCTTATCCTTTCAACCAGGACTTAGAATGGAGACTAATTGTCAGAATTGTGGGTTCTCACAACTTCGAATGAATGGGCTTGGTGGTGGATACAACCAATTTTTAATAAATGGACGGCCAGTATTCTCCTCGTTGAATAGTATTTATGGATTGGAGCAAATTCCTGTTTCGTGGATAGAACGCATAGAAATCATACGCGGCGGAGGTTCAGTTATGTATGGAGCTAATGCAATTGCAGGTACAGTCAATTTAATTACACGCGACCCATTGTTTTCAGGTGGTTCTGCTCAGCTTTCATTAGGTTATATGGACGGAAAAATTGACCAGTATGCAGGTGGCTCCGCCGCATGGGTGGCTAACAACAATAAAGTTGGAGTAAGTGTTTCTGTCGGACAACGCTTTCGCGAGGGCTACGATAGAGATGGAGATGGTTTTACCGAAATACCACTCCTTAAAGGTATAGCGATGGATGTAAATGCGTTTATTCGCCCGTCCACATCAAGTAGAATTGGCGTACAGTTTCGTGTGCTTGATGAATTTAGAAGGGGAGGAGATCAGCTGAATGTGAGACCTGAAGAAGCAATGATAGCCGAACAGTTAGATACACGAATTTACGGTGGTGAAATATCGTACGAAGCTTATTTGAAGAATAGAAATCACAAGATTGAGACATACATTGCTACGCAACATACAAATATGGATAATTACTATGGTGCAGAAATGGATCCGAATGGGTATGGTTTAACGCGTGATGAAAACTACGTCTTAGGATTTCGCCACAGATGGCACAAAGATTCACTTGATTTGAAACCGAGAAAAATTTCTGCAGTAACTGGTGGGGAGTTTATTAGAAACGTGTTGAGTGATTCTAAACCAGGTTATAATGTCAGTATTTTTCAGCCTGTAAATCAATATGGAGTCTTTCATCAAATAGATTGGCAACTTTTTCCGAAATGGAAATTCACGGTTGGAGCTAGAGCTAATTACGATGATATTGTGCAAAAGCCTATGATTAATCCACGCGCTGGACTATGGTATCAGTTTGCAAAATTCTCTTCAATTCGCTTGAACTATGCCAACGGATACCGAATTCCACAGGTTTTTTCTGAAGATGTGCATGTCGAATTGGTTTCAGGAGAAGTACAAGTAATTCGACTTGCTGAAAACCTTAGACACGAACAGTCACATGGTTTTAACGCTGATCTGAATTTTGATTTTATTAGCGGAAAGCATGACTTTGAGTTTGTAATTAATGGGTTCTATAATTTATTGAGTGATGTGTTTGTTTTGGAACGCACTGAAGATTCCTTTGGTCAAACAATTCTCGAAAAACGCAACGGTGATCATGCAACTGTTATAGGTATGAGTTACGATTTATCTTGGTCATGGTCAGAGCGATTATTCATGCAAATGGCTTTTTCGTGGCAAAAATCAGAATACGCTACTCCAGTTGAATGGGCGGAAGGACAGTTTGCTTCAAACTTTCTGAGAACTCCCGATTATTACGCTTCGTTTATTGCTAGTTACGCTGTTACAACACAATTTACGTTGAATACGTCTCTTCTAGCTACTGGCCCAATGGATTTGCCTCACTATGCTGGATATGTCACCGAAGATAGGTTGGAGCGCTCTCCTTTGATGTTTGATTGGGGAATTAAAGCAAATTATACTTTTAACCTAAAAAAAGGAGTGAAATTAAGTGTTAATACAGGATGTAAGAACATTCTAGATACCTTCCAAAAGGATATTGATCAAGGTGTTTCCAGAGATGCTTCCTATGTTTACGGACCTTCTCGTGCTCGTACATTCTTTGTTGGAATTCAAATTGGAAATTTATTTTAGCTAAATGGATAATTTGAAACGTAAATATCTAATTTTACAGCGATGCTAACATCAACAGAAGAAAATTATTTGAAGGCCATTCACGCTTTGGAGAGTGAATTGATAGGAGCTGTTTCTACAAATGCTATAGCTGAGCGAATAGAAACAAAAGCTTCTTCGGTGACTGATATGGTGCGCAAATTGTCGGATAAGAAATTAGTTGATTACACAAAATACAAAGGTGTTTCGCTAACAGAAGAAGGGAATGCTGTTGCTCTTCGAATTATTCGCAAGCACAGACTTTGGGAAGTCTTTTTAGTAGAAAAACTCCATTTCGGCTGGGATGAAGTGCATGAAATAGCAGAGCAACTCGAACATATTCAATCTGTAAAACTCACAGATAAACTAGAAGAATTTCTAGAATTCCCCAAGTTTGATCCGCATGGAGATCCTATTCCAGATAAAAATGGACAAGTAGTGCGCCGCAAGAAAGCATGCTTACTTCATGAACTTGATCCAGGAGTTACAGCGACTGTGGTTGGAGTAAATGATTCTTCACCAGCATTTTTGCAATATCTTGATAAACATGGAATTCGATTGGGAGATGAAATTACTATTGTAGAGCATTTCCCT
>CAYUQU010000033.1:0-30865 GCA_964447015.1 uncultured Flavobacteriales bacterium | reverse complement strand
AGGTTTAAACTGTTTCCCTTTGCGATTGATGGTAGGGAAGAAGTACTTTAAATCCATAGTAATGTATGTGCCACTCATTTCACCAAAAATAGGACGACTTACGCTTTTGTATTTGTATACAGTTGCAATATCGAATATAGGTCCAAATGGATATTGGAATGAAGCGCCTAAGTAGAAAAAGCCACTTTTCTCCGTTCGATATTCAATACCCACATTGGCATTCATCGCTATTCGAATCCAACTCTTGCGAAGTCCTTCTGTCATGAATAGGTGAGGGTAGCTATTGTCATCTGCGCGTACATTACTTGGATAGAAATTTCCCGAAGCACCGTAGGAAACATTCATGAACCATTGTTTGGAAAACTGAACATAGATAAGTAGGTTCAACGGCACATCATAACTTATAATCCCTAATGTTGTGGTGGATGTTAATCCCGAATCAGGGACTGCGTAATCCGTACTGTAATTTCGCTTTACGATGTTAAGACCTGTTTCAATAGCCAATCGTTTAGTTATTCCAGCTCGCACAGTTCCACCAAATGAATATCCCCAAAGTGGAGTAACTGTTGCAGTAAATACTCCATCGTCGAGCGTTTCAGGACCTGTGCCAAACATCTCTACAGGAATGATAGGTTTTACTTGTAAACCAAAATAGCTTGGGAAAGGGTCTTTTTTCTGCTTTTTCTGCTTGATTTGAGAAAAGGCTGAAGTAGATACACACGATACGACCAAAATGATCATCAATCGAGTCAGAAGCGTTATTTTATGTGTAAATGTTTTTTTCACTAATTTGATTCTTCAAGTTCTTTATTCGCCTTTTCAAGTATTTCTTGATTCGTACAATAACCAACACTTGCAAAAATGACTAAGCTAACCATAAACAACACGAAGAAATAACGAAGAAATTTATAATTTATTAAAGGCTTCTTAAATTTTGCTTCAGTTTGAAAGTTAATTTGTTGAATTTTATTGAAATTTTTCTTGTGTATAGCAATCAAATAAAATTCTCTTTCGTCAGCTTCAGGGTTGGAGCGTTCATACCAATATCCCTGTCTTTCTAGTTCTTTTTCAAAATGATTCGCGCGATTTACATCCTTAAATCGGTAAACGACATAATTTGAGTCTGTGGGATGCTTGTGGTAATTCACCATCCCAAGGTCAAAAGGGTGTTCTAATCCTGAATCCATTCTGTTACGTATTCAATTGGTTTGCGATGTGCTTTTGGCCATTCTATAGCCGGATATCCTATATAAAAAAGCGCTAAGCACTTGTCTTTATCTTCTAAGCCTAGAAATTCATTCATTTCTTTGGTGTATATCGCTTTTGGTGAAGACCAAAATGCGCCTAATCCGTATGCTGTACAAGTCAAGTGCATATTTTGAATAGCACATGCTACAGCTTCAATTTCTTCAAGTTCAGGAATTCTTTCCTCTTCTTGGCGCGACATACAAACTGCAATAACTGCTGAGGTCATTAATGGACGTTCACGTAACTTGGTAAACTTAGCGGTATTGAAATTTTCTTCAGACGTATTGTCGACATACCATTTTGAAAGAAAATCAGACAGCCTTTCGCGTGCCGAATCGGTAAAGACTTTAAATCGCCAAGGTTGAGTGTTTCCGTGAGTTGGCGCCCAAATAGCATTGTTGATTATTTTCTCAAGTTGCTCACGATGTACTTTACGTTCCGAAAACTGCTCCGGATAAATGGTGCGTCGGTCTTTGATTATATCTGTAATTTCACTTAAATTGTACTTCATGCCAATGTCAATTGCTCGACAAAAATAGGCATTTACTCTGATTTCTGAGCTAAGTAAAGAGAATACCGACCGAAAGAGATACAAATATGAAAATTTGCACCCATTTTAATACGAGCAAACCTTTTTCTGAACGACGGAAAAAACCAAGCATTTTATCTGAAAAGAATGCCATAATTGAAAAAATGAGAAGTGCTTGTGCAAAGAAAATTCCACTTAACACATACGAATGATATATTGGTTGAAAAGTGTTTACAGGAATGAATTGTGGTAGAAAGGCCAGAAAAAACAACATTACTTTAGGATTTAGGACATTCATCAAAAAACCTTTTGAAAAGAGCCCGATAAATCCTTTTTCTTTTGTTGCATTTGTGTCAATTTCAATTTTTGTAGACGAACGAAAAGTGCTATAGGCAAGCCAAAGCAAGTAAACAACTCCAAATAATTTTATGGTGAGAAAAATCCAATAATTTGAAACAATGAAATGAGCTGCTCCAAATGCAACGACGGTCGAGTGGATTATCAAACCCGAGCAAAGACCTAGCGCAATAGCAAACCCTGTTTTAAAACCTTTTGCCGAACTGCTTGTGATGACATATAAGATGTCAGGACCGGGAGAGACGGTTAGAATCATTGATGCAATGAGAAATGATGCTAGAGTCCCAACGTCCACGAGCTTTTATTTTAAGGTGATTTTGTCTTTTTCAAGACGAATACGCTGCTCTTTGTATAGATGGCCTATAGCTTTTTTGAACGTTTTTTTGCTCATCCCAAAAGTCTCGTATATCATTTCCGGTTCACTTTTGTCTGTGATAAACATAACGCCATCATGTGACTTCAAATATTCTAAAATAGGATCTTTCTTTGAAGTCGATTGTTGCGTTCCAATTGGTTGAAGAGATACATCAATTTTGTCGTCCTCACGAATGTTTTTTACATAAGCCTTATGCGTTTCGCCAATGTAAACGGGTGTGAAAATTTCGTTGTGGTAAATCATTCCTGAGTACAAATGGTCAACTATACATCTAAACCCTAGTTCGTGTTCATCTGTAATTAAAATTTCAACCGCATCACGGAAGTTATATTCGGGTGGAGTGACATCTAAGAATTTAAGTGTTTTGGTAGAACCAACTAAACGCTCACTTTCTTGATCGTAATAACAGAAAATCAAATAATTACCACCTGATTGAATGTTCGCTTTTTGCTCACGAAAAGGGATAAACAGATCTTTTAATAAACCCCAATCCATAAAAGCTCCAATCTTATTCACTTCCTTCACATCAAGAAAAGCAAACTGATCGCGCATTACGTAAGGCTGTTCTGTAGTTGCTACAATACGGTCTTCCGAGTCAAAATAGACGAATACATCAATTTTGTCATCTTCTTTCAATTCACTATCCACATAGCGCTGAGGTAAAAGAATATCGCCTAAATCGCCACCATCTAGAATAGCACCGTGAGGAATAATACGAAGCACACTTAGCTCCGCACGACGACCAATTATTGTAGTATCTAACATAATGTAAAAGTAGGTATAAAAAAGATATTGGAAATGTGTTTATTTGTGAAATGCCGTCCCAACATTATGATTATAGTTGGATGTAATTAATATGTCGCTCCTACGGAGCTTGGTTAGGTGTGGTGTCGTTTTTATTATGATGTCGCTCCTTTGGAGCTTTTTATGTTCAGATTAACTAGCATATTTGTTATCAAGCAGAGCCCCAGCGGGCCTGTCCCGATGAATTGTCGGTGGGCGACATAATAATAGGCGGATGATAGTCCGCCGTAAAATAAAAACAACGTCATTAGTTTTTGGCGTGTGTTTTTGCCCCAAAAACCATGACAAAAACGGTATTAGATGGGAAAATCTAAATATCCGAGATATAAATTTTATCATAAAAAATGGGGTATTAATGGTTTAAACAACGAAATTAAAATGTGTTTGCTATTATGTTGATTTGGATAATCTATTTTATAAACGCAATAATTATTATGTGCGCATAAATTTATATATTTACAAATATGAAACCCGAAAGGCAATTGTTGAGTGAAATGTTGGGAATTCGCATTCCCATTATTGTTGCGCCAATGTTTTTGGTGTCTAACGAAGATATGATTGTAGCGGCATGCGAAGCTGGAGCTACTTCGGCAATTCCTGCGCTCAACTATCGTTCAGTTGAAGAAATGCGGGAGGGAATTCGAAGAATTAAGAAACGAACTTCTCATCCTTTCGGAATAAACTTGATTGTAAATAAATCAAACATTCTATACAAACAGCAACTCGAAGTGTGTTGTGAAGAAAAGATAGGCTTTTTTATTACATCACTTGGTTCTCCAAGAGAAACGATAATCAAAGCTCACGAGAATGGAATCAAAGTCTTTTGCGACGTGACAGATTCTGTCTATGCGTTAAAAGTAGAAAGCCTCGGAGCAGATGCAGTGATTGCGGTAAATAAAGATGCAGGAGGTCACGCAGGGCGAAAATCGGCTAAAGAGTTGCTGCCTGAACTACTTAGTGTATGTTCAATTCCAGTAATCAGTGCAGGCGGAGTAGCCACAGCGGAAGGTGTATCCGAAATTATGAAGTTGGGTGCATCAGGACTTTCAATAGGATCATTGTTTATCGCTACAAATGAAGCTGGTGTTTCGGATGAATACAAACAAGCAATTGTAGATTACGGCGCAGATGATATTGTAATGACAACAAAACTTTCAGGAACGCCTTGCACGGTAATTCGAACGCCTTATGTCGAGAAAATTGGCACGGAACAAAATTGGTTGGAGCGAATTCTTAATAAAAACAAGCGACTCAAAAAGTGGTTTAAGGCGTTGACTTTCTTACGCGGAATGAAAAAATTGAGGAATGCGGCATTTAGCGCAACATACAAAACAATATGGTGTGCAGGACCAAGTATCGAGCACGTGAAAGAAATACGACCTTTAGCCGACATTATTGCAGAACTTAATAAAGGAATAGAACATGGAAAATAAGTTTCCCTCACTTGGTTCTATGAAATGGAAACTTTGGCTACTGAGTTTGTTCAAGATTCCGATGATTGCTTATTGCAGACCTCGACTTCTTCAATTTGATGAAACCTTTGCTGTAGTGAGAATTAGACGGAGAAGAAGTACAAAAAACCATCTTAATTCAATTTATTTTGGCGCATTAATGGTTGGTGCAGACGTGTGTGCTGGATTGCATGCTTTTGCATATTCCATTAAACGCAATCAAAAAATAGCGTTTGCATTTAAAAGTTGTAAAGGGGATTTTCTGAAACGAGCAGAATCGGATGTGTATTTTGTTAATTCACACGGTAAATTAATCGAAACACTTATCGAACAGGCTGAGATAACAGGTGAGAGACAACATATGAGTGTTCCAATAGATGTGTTTGACAGCACCCACGAAAAGGTAGCAGTAATCACGATGGAGCTTTCCGTTAAGATTCTTTCCCAAAAATAATTTCACCGTTTTCAACCGAAAATCAATTTCCCCTCCTTAATTTCGCAGTGATGAGGTTGCGTATAGATTTACAATATGATGGTAGTGATTTTCACGGTTGGCAAATTCAACCTAACGTAAGTTCTGTCCAAGAAACCCTGCAAAAAGTACTAACAAAGCTAAATAGTGATGTGTTTGTTGAAGTTACTGGTTGCGGTAGAACTGATACGGGTGTACATGCTTCTCACTACGTAGCTCATTGCGATTTTAGTTTTTCGGGAGAATTTTCAGATTTAAAATGGAAAATGAACTATATGCTTCCAGATTCAATCGCCATTCTCAATATTACAGAAGTAGAAGCAGATTTTCACGCTCGATTTGATGCAAAAACACGCACATATCGCTATTTCATCAACAAAAGAAAAGACCCTTTCACTTCAAAACATGCTTATTTGTATTACACACACCTTGATGTGGATGCAATGAACAAAGCTGCGCAGTTACTTCTGGGAAAACACGATTTCACTTCGTTTTCTAAACTCCACACGGATGTAAAAACAAATAATTGCGAAGTGTTTGAAGCTTTTTGGGTTGAACAAGGAGATCAATTGATCTTTCAAATAAAGGCGAATCGCTTTCTTCGAAATATGGTTCGAGCTGTCGTGGGTACGCTTTTACAAGTTGGTGAAAGTAAAATTTCTGCTGACGATGTGAAAACAATTCTCGACAAAAAAGACAGAAATGAAGCGGGTAGGAGTGTACCTGGTTGTGGCTTGTTTTTGTGTCAAATTGAATATTAAAATAATTCACCCAAATACCCCATTTTTCTTTAAATGCTCCGTATTTTTGTTGCAGTGAAAGAGCAACGGAGTAAAGATGTTTCAATATTTAAACGACTTGTTAAGGCAACACGTCCTTACAGGCTATTGTTTAGTTTTGCATTTCTTGTTACCATTATACTTGCTCTCATCAGTCCAGCTCGACCCTTGTTGATGGGGGAAATGGTTAATGAGTTTTTGGAAGACAGTTCAAATCCAAAAGGACTCCTCCTATGGACAATTGTGTTGGTTGCCATTCTTTTTATTGAGGCTTTACTGCAGTTTTTATCTTCATATCTATCCAACTTACTTGGCCAATCGATTATTCTCGACATGCGGAAGAAACTGTTTGACCATATTGTGTCATTTAGAATGCAGTTTTTTGACCGAACCCCAATAGGTTCACTTGTTACTCGTCTTGTGGCAGATATTGAAGCAATTGCAGAAGTTTTTTCACAAGGATTAATCAACGTGTTGGGAGATTTATTGATGTTGATTGCTGTGGTGTCTATGATGTTGTATCAGAATTGGCAGCTGACTCTAGTTATATTGATTCCAATCCCTCTACTTTTAATTGCGACTAGAATTTTTGCAAGAGCAATGAAAAAAGCTTTCCAACAAGAGCGATTGCAAGTTAACCTCCTAAATAATTTTGTGCAAGAGCGCATTACGGGAATGTCTATTTTACAGATTTTTAATCGACAAAAAATTGAAATGGCGCATTTTGAGGTGATTAACAAGGCACATCGAAAGGCACATATTAATGCTGTATGGGCTAACTCCATTTTCTTTCCCGTTGTTGAACTATTAAGTTCGGTTTCAATTGGAGCGATGTTGATTTGGAGTGTGTTGCAAATTGAATGGATACAAACTGATCGGCATCCACTTGCTGAAATTGTACCTTTCACACTTTGGATTCACATGCTCTATCGTCCTATCAGGCAGTTAGCAGATAAGTTTAATGTTCTCCAACGAGGCATCGTTCGCGCCGAACGGGTTTATGAGTTGTTAGATAGAGAAGAGCACATTCAAGCTAAGGGAACTATTACTTCATGTGATTTTACAGGTGACATCGAATTTAAGAACGTATGGTTTGCGTACAAAGATGATGATTGGGCGCTTGAAGATATCAACCTTACAATTAAGAATGGTGAAACAGTAGCATTTGTTGGCTCAACTGGAGCTGGAAAATCGACTATTGTGAATTTATTAGGGCGTTTTTATGAATTTCAGAAAGGTTCTATCGAAATTGGCGGTCATTCGATTAACGATATCGACTTGAATCACCTTCGCCACAATATTGCGATTGTGTTGCAGGATGTATTCTTGTTTTCGGATACCATTCACAACAACATTACGCTTGGAGACCCCAATATTTCAAGAGAACAAGTAATTGAAGCCGCAAAAGCAGTTGGCGCGCACGATTTCATTATGCGATTAAAAGACAACTACGATTACAATGTGGGCGAAAGAGGAGGCGTCTTATCTGTAGGTCAACGTCAATTGTTATCATTTATCCGTGCTTCGGTATACAACCCTCGCATTTTGGTCTTGGACGAGGCTACATCAAACGTTGACAACGAGTCTGAAGATATGATTCAACGCGCAACAGAGAAGTTAACTGAAGGTAGAACATCAATTGTTATTGCTCACCGTCTCTCTACTGTGCAAAAAGCCGACCGAATTGTGGTGATGGAGAACGGAAGAATTATAGAAAGTGGCTCACACCAACAACTGCTTCAACAAGATGGTCACTATAAGAAGTTGGTTGATTTGCAGTTTAAGTAGAAGGTATTTTTAATACGGAAAGGTGTGGTTTACACAAGCTCCTTAACCTTACTCAAAGCAAACTCCAACTGCTCATCAGGAGAAAGAGTTGAATTGTCTAGAAAAATAGCATCGTTTACCTGAATTAGCGGACTTTCAGCTCGAGAGGTGTCGATACGGTCTCTTTCCATTAAATTTTCTTGGACATCTTCAAGAGTTACATCTTTACCTTGAGAACTTAGCTCGAGAAAACGGCGTTGTGCGCGAATATCAGGAGAAGCAGTAACAAAAAACTTGAGGTCGGCATTCGGGAAAACAACTGAGCCAATATCTCGACCATCCATTACAACACCTCCATTTTTTCCCATTTCGCGTTGGAGAGAGACGAGCTTAGTGCGCACTTCTTTTATCGCTGCGATAGCTGAAACGTGTTGAGCGACTTCCATGTTGCGAATTTCTTGCTCTACGTTTTCACCATTTAGAAATAAATGTTTCTTATCTGCATTCGGAACACTTTCAAATGTAATGTTGATGTTGTCAAGCACTTCAATTAACTCTTTAGTGCGTACTTCATTGCCATCGATGAGCTTGTTTCTCAAAGCAAACAACGTAACGCCGCGGTACATCGCTCCTGAGTCAATAAAAGTATATCCTAATTTTTTTGCTAATGCCTTAGCCAGCGTACTTTTTCCACATGATGAATAACCGTCTATTGCTATAGTAATTGCTTTCATCTCGTTGAGTTTAATTTTCTTCTGGTGCTAAACGTTGAAGGAAATCTTCCATCGTCATTTGAAGATAGCCTTCAGGAATTTCAAAAAGGTTATTGGGAACCTCTTTTTCCACCAATTTCACCAATTCGTAGTTCACTTTTTCACCTTGTACTATCAAGTCGTACTTTAGTGGTAAACCAGGAATTGAACCTTGGTATATGTCAATCATGTATCCAGGGAATTTTTTTGAGTAATAAGTAGTTACAGGCTCTTTAAGGTGCTCACCACTTATACTAATTTGTTTCCCTTTGAACTCTCCAATCTTTATTGATTTACACGATTTTTTCGTCTCGTAATGTTTTACAATAGTGTCTTTGCTCAAATCTTGAGTAAGTGCGAAATTTTGACCTGAGAAAGAAAAAAGAAGCACAGCTGTATTCTCATGATAGTTTCGAAGATACACTTGAGTGCCCATTTGCGTGATATTCTCTACACGTACCTGTTCATTTTTCACGTAATATCTAATGTAAGAAGCACTGTCGCCTTCAATCGATGCGAGTATTCGGTCATCAGTATGATAAATCAATTCTCCCTCAAAATCATAGCGCTGAGCAAATGAAGTATTGGCGCAAAATAAAATTCCGACCAAAGTAAAATATAGTGTGTGCAGTCTATACATAATTACAAAGAAAATTAATTTAACTGAGACTTGGGGTGATAATATGAAAACAATCACCACAAAAAAAGCCTGTAATTTAATTACAGGCTTTTAAATGCTATAAGTCAAAAGACTATTTCTTTTCAGCAGCAGCTTTAGAAGCGCAACATTTTGCACCTTCAGCTTTTGCTTCACCTGAACAAGATTTCGCTTCAGCAGCTTTTTCTTTATCAGCGCAACAAGCTTTTGCTTCACCTTTTTTCTTCTTTTTCTTTTTGTCGTCTTCTTTAACTGTACATTCAGTGTTAGTCGAAGTGTTCATTGCGAATACAGTTGCACCCATTGAACCGATAAACATTGCCATTGTTAAAACTACAAGTGATTTTCTCATGATTCTTTTTTTTATAAAGTTACAATTTTTTCTTAATACACCACTAAATCTGTGCCAAAAGTGTATTGATTCCTTTGACCTTATCGCCAATTTTGACATGAATAGTAGCATCTAAAGGCAAGAAGACATCTATTCGCGAGCCAAATTTAATGAAACCAAACTCTGATCCAGAAGTAACTTCTTCGCCTTCTTCAGGATAATACACAATTCTTCTTGCTACAGCTCCCGCAATTTGGCGGAATAAAATCTCAGTTCCATTTGCGTGTTGCGTTACCAGTGTACTGCGTTCATTTTCAGTTGAACTTTTCGGATGCCACGCTACAAGATATTTTCCTGGGTGATATTTGACATATTTTATCGTACCCGAAATAGGGTGGAAGTTCGCATGCACATTTAGAGGTGACATGAAAATCGAAATCTGAATGCGCTTGTCTTTGAAATATTCTGTTTCTTCTACCTCTTCAATTACCACCACTTTTCCGTCAGCAGGACAAAGAACGTGGTTATCTTCGAAAACAGGTTTGCGAATAGGTACACGGAAAAATTGAATCACTAATATCGCCACAATCATGAATCCCAAAGAAAGAACCCAAAACAACCACCCTTGTCTAATACTGTCGTACAAATAAAAATTGGCAAGCTGAAGGACTGTTAAAATGATACATGTCCAAATGATTATGGTAAATCCTTCCTTGTGAAGCTTCATAGAGTGACTGAATTTTAATTCTACTTAATTAATTCCAAATGTAGAAATAAATTAAATGAAAAATGAAAAATAGTGGCGCGGCAAACAAAGTAGCGTCAAATCTGTCTAAAATTCCACCGTGGCCAGGTAGAATTTTCCCAGAATCTTTAATTCCAACACTGCGTTTTATTAGTGATTCAAATAAATCACCAAAAATTGCTGCGGGTGCGATTATTAATGCAGATACTACCCAGAAAATAAGATCTATTCCTGTGAAATGCCACAGAACAACTCCTGTAATTACGCTGAACAGTATTCCACCAACTGTACCTTCCCACGTTTTGTTTGGAGAAATTCTAGGAGATAAAGGTGTTTTTCCAAAAAATCGGCCACATAAATAAGCAAATGTATCGTTCGTCCAGACGATTAAGAGCATTCCTATAGGGTAGATGGCCTCAAAAGAAGAATGTTCAGTTCCTCTCATACTGGCTAACAGAAACAACGGAACGGTAACATACAGCCATCCAAATACGGTTACTGCCACATTTTGGAGTGGTTGTTCTTTTTGTCGATACAATTCTCTAACAAAGACGAAAAAAGGAAGTATAAATACCAGCGATAAAACAACAATGTTGAGCTCAAAGGGGAATTGAATCCAAATGACACTCATTAAAATAAACAAAGTAGTCGCTATAATCGTTCCAACAATTTTTTCAGGTCCGCTTTTGGGTGTTTGCATGATGGAATAAAATTCCCAAATCCCAAGTGTAGCAAAAAGTCCCATCACACCAAGCGCCGTCCACACATTCCAAGCTAGTCCGAAGATTACAAGTGAAATAAATACAGCGCCAGTTAAAGTGCGGACTAAAATGTTGCTCATGCAGTTTGTTTTTGTTGACAAAGATAATACTTTAGACAAAAGACTTTTAGAAATTAGAAATTAGACAATGTTTTAAGGAATTTATTAATTATAACTAAAAAGGCTGTCTAATATTAGACAGCCTCTAGTTATACATGTAAGTCTTTTGTCTATCGTCTAACGGTCTTTTGTCTTAATACCCCATAGGTTTCTCCTCCACATTGCCATCTTCTGGCTTTGGAGTCTCACCTGTTTCAGTTTCTTCAGAAGAGATGTTCTTATCATCTTCAGACACCTCATTGGGAGTTGAGTTTTCTTCTTTATCTAGAATTTCCTTAGCAGCTTCTTTGATTTGCTCTTCAGGTTCTAAACTATCCCAAGGACGCTCGCCAAAGATTGCAACTAAGTCTTCTTTGAAGATTACTTCTTTTTGAAGCAATTTTTCTGCAAGTGCATTTAGCTTATCCTGATTTTCAGTTAGTAACTTAATTGCTCGCTGGTACTGGAATTCGATAATTTTACTCGCTTCTTCGTCAATCGTTTTTGCCGTGTCTTCTGAGTATGGTTTTGAGAAAGAATATTCACTTCGACCTTGTGAGTCGTAGAATGAAATATTACCTACTTTTTCATTTAAACCATAAATAGAAACCATTGCATAAGCTTGCTTCGTTACTTTTTCAAGGTCACTTAAGGCTCCTGTTGAAATTTCGCCAAAAGTCACTTGCTCGGCAGCTCTACCACCTAAGGCAGCACACATTTCGTCCAAAATTTGATTTGTACGTGTGATACTTCTCTCTTCGGGTAAATACCAAGCCGCACCCAACGATTGACCGCGAGGTACTATCGTAACTTTAACTAGTGGATGTGCATATCGAAGTAACCATGAAACTGTTGCGTGTCCCGCTTCGTGGAAGGCAATCGCGCGTTTTTCTTCTTTCGAAATGATACGATTCTTCTTTTCAAGTCCACCAATAATTCTATCTACTGCATCTAGGAAGTCCTGCAGTTCAACAGCAGATTTCTTTTTACGTGCAGCAATAAGTGCGGCCTCGTTACACAAGTTTGCAATATCAGCACCTGAAAAACCAGGTGTTTGTTTCGACAAGAAATCGATATCCAAATTCTCTTTCAATTTAATAGGAGCAAGGTGAACTTTGAAAATTTCTTTTCGCTCGTTCAAATCTGGCATATCCACATAAATCTGACGGTCAAAACGACCTGCGCGCATTAATGCTCTGTCTAAAATGTCCGCACGGTTTGTAGCTGCCAAAATGATTACACCTGAGTTTGTTCCAAAACCATCCATCTCAGTAAGAAGTTGGTTTAAGGTATTCTCACGTTCATCATTCGACCCCATATTGGCGTTTTTACCACGAGCGCGACCGATTGCATCAATTTCGTCAATAAATACAATTGCAGGTGCTTTCTCCTTAGCTTGTTTGAACAAGTCACGTACACGCGAAGCTCCAACTCCTACAAACATTTCAACGAAGTCAGAACCTGATAGTGAGAAGAATGGTACTTGTGCTTCACCAGCTACAGCTTTCGCCAATAAGGTTTTACCTGTTCCTGGAGGTCCTACAAGTAGAGCTCCTTTCGGAATTTTCGCACCAAGTTCGGTGTATTTCTTAGGGTGTTTTAAGAATTCTACAATCTCTTGAATCTCTTCTTTTGCACCTTCTAATCCAGCAACATCTTTAAATGTGATATTTGTTCCTTTTCCTTTTTCAAACAACTGTGCTTTCGATTTTCCGATATTGAAAATCTGACCACCGCCACCACCGCCACCGCTCATGCGACGCATCATGAAGAACCACAAACCTACAATAAGCAAAATCGGCAAACCGTAGCTCAGAAGCACTTGAAGGTAATTCACTCGATTATCAATCGTGTAATCAATTTGTTTTTGCCCTTCAGTTTCAAGATAAGCATTCACTTCCTTTACCTGATCCATAAAGAATTTAGGCTCAGGTGGTGTAAATGTCAGCTGAGGAGTTTCGCCAAATTGACCTTTACTTTTAGTAAGTGTCTTATACTTTTTATCTCTGGCTTGTAAGTCCTCCAAACGATCATCGGCAATAAATACCTCAACTTCTTGATTGTTGATGATGATAATTTTCTCGACGTACCCATCTTTGGCAAGTTCCATGAAGTCATTTGGCGAAATCTCACGTGTATTTCCCCCTGAGGTAAAAACCTGCATTGCAATAATTCCTACTGCAATAATTGCATAGATCCAGTAGAAATTAAAGGATGGCTTCGTTGGTTTTTTTGAATTTTCTTTCGACATAAGTCAAACTTTTAATATTAATCTAAATTAGGAATGTCAGTACGTACGGCATCTGCCCATAAGTCTTCCAAATCATAAAATGAACGCACGTCACGATAAAAAATGTGAGCGACAACGTTAACATAATCCAATAAAACCCATTCTGCGTTGGATTTCCCCTCCACATGCCAAGGTTTTTCCTTCAAATTTTTTCTTGTGAAACGGGTAACAGAGTCCGCGATTCCTTCAACTTGTGTACTGGATTCCCCCGCACAAATCACAAAAAAGTCACACACAGCTCCTTTTATCTTTCTCAAATCCAATACAGTAATGTCTTTTGCATTGTTCTCTTGCATCCCTTCCACGATCGAATCGGTGAGGGTTTTAGAATCTATTTCTTGATGTATTTTAACCATTCTCTTTTTTCAATGACTTGCAAAGCTAATTAAATTTTAAATTTACCGTCTCATTAAAGTAATTCCTGATATGGATTATTCTCAAATACCGGTAAAAATTATTCACTTGAATACTGTTGACTCTACCAACAATTACATTGCCAATTTGGTTCAGGAGAATGCAATTCAACATGGAACGGTCGTTTTGGCTGATTACCAAACAAACGGTAGGGGGCAAAGGGGGACAAAATGGCAGAGTGTGTCAGGTGAAAATTTGATTTCTTCGTTATACCTCAATTGGGAAAATGTCAAGATCTCCGAGCAATTCCGAATTTCTATGCTTGTAGCGATTGGAATTTGTAAATATTTGAGAAGTTTTAATCAAGAAGCCATGATCAAGTGGCCAAATGACATCCTTGTGGATAGTCGTAAAATTTGCGGCACTCTCATCGAGAATCAAACAAGGGGAAATCAGATTACTTCTTCAATTATCGGAATAGGCTTCAACGTCAATCAAACATTATTCGAGGAAGGTGTAAATGGGGTAGGCTTATCAGAATTCACCCAAAAGAAAGAGAATATTCATATCGTTGCTTTGCAGTTGTTTCAGTCAATAGGCCAAGTAATCAATCAATACAAAGATTATCCTTACGAATGGATAGAGAAAACGTACTGCGCTTTTCTATATGGTTTCGAAGAGTTTGTTAAAGTTTACGATATCGAAGAAAATATTGATCTCGAAATTAAAATTCTGAACGTTCTCCCATCAGGACTGTTACGAGTGCAAACGAATAGTGGTACTGAGCGACTAATCGATTTGAAGGAAATAAAGTTTGATATTTAGACTGCAAGACTCAATATTAAGACGAAAGACACTTCATCTACATTCTACGAACTTTATAAAGTCTAATTTCTTTTGTCTAAAAAAAGTCTACTTCAAAAGACCAATCTCCCTCAATCTCTCTTCCAAATATTCTCCTGCCGTAATATCTTCAAACTGTTTTGGGTTTTGTGCGGTAACACAGCCTTCCAAGCAATTCAATTTCATTTCAGGTCGTGGGTGAAGGAAAAAAGGAATAGAGTATCTGCTCGTTCCCTGAAGTTCGATTGGTGGATTTACCACACGGTGAGTTGTAGAACGCAAACGATTATTTGTTAAGCGCTGTAACATATCACCAACATTAACCACAATGTGATCTTGAATTTGCGTAACGGCTACCCATTCGTCCTTTTTATTCAATACCTCTAAACCATCTGCAGATGCACCGATAAGCAAGGTGATTAAATTAATGTCTTCATGCTCACCTGCACGTAGCGCGTCAGGGTCTGCGTTGTGAATCGGTGGGTAGTGAATCGGACGCAAAATACTGTTTCCGTTGTGGATTTTTGCGTCGAAATAGTTTTCGTCTAAGTCTAAGAAGAGCGCGAGTGAAGCCAAGATGTGGCGACCTGTATTTTCGAAAGTTTTATAGGCTTCACGACCTGTTTTTAAAAAATCAGGAAGTTCTGTAACATTAATATTTTCGTGGTAATCCGCTTTTATAGGGTCATTGTCTTCTACAAACTGACCAAAATGCCAGAACTCTTTCAAATCACCAGTTTTTCGATGTTTTGCGTGTTCTTTTCCAAACGAGGTATATCCGCGTTGACCTCCAAGTCCGGGAATTTCATATTTCAACTTCACATCTTCTGGAAGCGCAAAGAACGCTTTAACTGAACCGTAAAGACGATCAATCAAATCATCACTTATTCCGTGATTGCGAACAGCTACAAAGCCTATTTCCTCATAAGCTTTTCCAATTTCTTGAATGAACTTTTCTTTTCTTTGAGAATCTCCCGAAAGAAAATCGGATAAGTCAACCGACGGAATTCCTTGTGGCATTTGCATGATGTTCAATTTTACTTCGCCAAAAGTAAAGAAAGTTTATTGTTTGTACAACAGACTTGGGGGGAGAATTATTTCAACAATAGATTACTGTTATCCGATAAAGATTGAGCTCTCTCAATTGACCTTAGGTTGTGGTGATTTACGATGTGATGTGTAGGGACGCACGGCCGTGCGTCCCTACACATATTGAATGCCTCTTTCACGTTGACTTTATCCAAAAATAATGTCTAACTTCTTTTGTCTAATCGTCTTTTATCTTAAGACAATCAGCCTATTACCCAAAGCAACACAGGTTTTGAACAAGCCTTGAGTTGGACGTCTAATTCACGCATGAAATTATCAGAAACAGCAGGACATCCCCAACTCAATGCAGAGTAGTCTGGATATATTTCTTCGTCATCAACAACAGACCAGGAGTGGAGGACTACAATGCGGTCTTTGGCGTTATTATTAGTGGTGTCAAGTCCGTGCAGCCAATATTTCACGTTAATTCCCCACGAACTGTAATCGCGTGCGCCAATTTTGTATTTCCCCACAGACGAACAGTGACTGGATTCTCTATTACTGAATTTCACTTGTTCGTACTTGGTGTAATTGTCTTCAAAAATATCGCACGAACCGTGAGTGACTAATCCTTTTTTAACGGCCTTTTCTTGCGAGAAGTCGTACACAAAAAAACGTTTCTTTCCAGAATGAAAACGAAAATCAACCAAATAATAAAACGAAGTATTCAATCCGTTCGTTTTGCAAAATTCGAGCGCTTCCGCATGATAAACTTGTTGACTCTGCTCCAAAGCAAAATCATCTGGTGTATTGTCATTACACCCCAACAACATGATTAATATACAAGCGTACCAAGTCATTATTACTAATTTTATCATTTATTTACTCTGTGTATAATTCAGTTTGTTAAGATAGTAACAATTTTTAGACAAAAGACGAGTATAAGTGCTGAAGTGGAGAATATACAGTTTCACAGCATCACCACAAAATGAGCGTAATATCCTTTATAATTTAATAAGTCTAACTTCTTTTGTCTATTAGTCTTTTGTCTAGACTTGTAGTCTAAAATTGTCATTTTGTCATGACTCCACCTCATGGCATAAAACTTGAAACACACAATGCGGCTTCAATTTGGAGCTATAAGTGAAAAATTAACTGTAAAAGTTTAGAGAACATGAAAAAAGGTCAGATTAATGTACAGACGGAAAACATATTTCCGATTATTAAAAAATTCCTTTATTCGGATCACGAGATTTTCTTGCGTGAATTGGTATCGAACGCCGTTGATGCTTCGCAAAAAATGAAAGTACTTAGCTCAACGGGCGAGTATAAAGGTGAACTGGGTGATTTAAAAGTAGAAGTGATTATCGATAAAGATGCACGAACATTGACGATTCGTGACAGAGGTATCGGTATGACTGCGGAGGAAATTGATAAATACATCAATCAGATAGCATTTTCCGGAGCGGAAGAGTTTGTAGAGAAATACAAAGGTAAAGAAGGAGCGGAACAAATCATTGGCCACTTTGGTTTGGGGTTCTATTCTGCTTTTATGGTGGCAGAACGCGTGCAAATTCAAACGCTTTCGCGCACTGAAGGAGCAAAAGCAGTGCAATGGGAAAGTAATGGCGACCCTTCATACACGATAGAAGAAATTGAAAAATCAGATAGAGGAACGGATATCGTTCTTTATATAGCCGAAGATTCTTTAGAATTTTTAGAAGAATCGCGGATTCGTGGAATTTTGGATAAGTACTGTAAGTTCTTGCCGATTCCTGTGATTTTTGGAAAAGAAAAAACAACCGAAGATGATCCATCTGGAGAAAAAGATGAGGAAGGAAATGTAAAACAAATTGAAGTTGAAGTAGAACGTCAAGTGAATAACGTTTCTCCAGCATGGACAAAAGCTCCAGCTGATTTGAGTGATGAGGATTATAAGTCGTTTTACCGCGAGTTATATCCAATGACATTTGAAGATCCTTTGTTCCACATTCACTTGAACGTGGATTATCCGTTTAATTTGACAGGGGTTTTGTTTTTCCCGAAAATCAAGGAGAATGTAGAGGTTCAACGCAATAAAATTCAATTGTACTGCAACCAAGTATTTATTACGGATTCGGTAGCGGACATCGTTCCTGACTTCTTGACTTTGCTCCACGGAGTAATTGATTCTCCAGATATTCCGTTGAATGTATCTCGCTCGTATTTGCAGTCGGACAGCAACGTGAAAAAGATTTCTGCTCACATCACCAAGAAAGTAGCGGATAAGTTGCGCGAAATGTTCAACAAAGATCGCAAGGACTTTGAAGCAAAATGGAATGACTTGAAGATTTTTGTGGAATACGGAATGTTGTCAGAAGATAAGTTTGCGGAGAAAGCAGAAAGTTTCGTGTTGTTGCAAAATACCTTGGGTGAATTCGCTACAATCGAAGAATACAAAGAGAAAATCAAAGCTTCACAAACGGATAAGAACAATAAAATCGTTGTACTATACACAAACGACAAAGAAAATCAATTCAGTTTTGTGAAAAGTGCGAAGGAAAGAGGATATGATGTATTGGAGATGAATTCTCCGCTTACACCACACTTCATTTCAAAATTGGAACAATCACACAGTGATCTTTCTTTTGTTCGCGTAGATTCTGACAGCTTGGATCGTTTGATTCAAAAAGAAGAAGAATTACCATCGAAATTATCGAAAGAACAAGAAGAGGAGATTAAACCTGTGTTTGAAAGCGCAGTAGACAAAGCAAAATTCACGGTTCAGTTCCAAAGCATGTCGGAAAAAGACGCGCCAATCATTATCACTCAACCTGAGTTTATCCGCCGTATGATGGAGCAACAAAAGCTTGGTGGTGGCGGAGCTTTCTTCGGAGCTTTTCCTGAGAATTACAACCTTGTAGTGAATAGTAACCATCCAAAAATTGGTGCATTACTAGAAATGAAAGAAGATTCTGCTAAAGCGAATACAGCGAAACAGCTAGCAGATTTAGCCCTTCTTTCTCAAGGAATGCTCAAAGGTGAAGCGCTCGATAAATTCATAGAACGTAGCATTGAACTTGTTTAAATAGAATTGCAGATTGCAAATTACAGATTGCAGATTGTTCTGTATTCGTTCATAATTCTTGAGCATCCAAGAATTTGTAATTTGCAATCTGTAATCTGTAATCCCCACGATAGTGGGCCATTAGAATGAAAGGATATTATAAATACATATTTGCCCTAGTTGGCTACCTTGTTACACAAAGCGTGTGGGGTGCATTGGCGGGGTTTATTTTGGGGCATTTGCTTGACAGTGCTGAAGTGATAACTGAAGAGACAAGACAGCGCTATCAAGGTGGTGCTAGAAGTCAAGAAGACGTGTATCGCTACTATCAACAACGCACGACAGTTGATGACTTTACAACTATGCTCATGGCCATGTCTGCAGCGGTTATGACAGCGGATGGTAAAGTACTGAAAAGTGAACTCGACTACGTAAAATCCTTCTTCCGTCAGCAATTCGGACCTCAGTTTGGTACACAACATTTGCAAACACTAAAATCCTTCATTGACGCAAAGGAAATTCCACTAGACAAAATTTGCCTTGACGTTAAAATGCGCACTCAGCCGCAAGTTCGCGTGCAGCTGTTACATTATTTGTTCGGAATTGCTCACTCGGACGGTCAGGTTAGTGGAAAAGAAATCAATGTAATTGAGCGTATTTCAATTATGCTTGGCGTGGCTTCGGGCGAATTTCAACGCTTAAAAAACATGTTCTTTCGCGACACAAACAGCGATTACAAAATTCTAGGTGTTGAAGAAAGTGCCACAAACGACGAAATCAAAAAAGCGTACCGCAAATTGGCGGTAGAATATCACCCTGATAAAGTTGCCCACATGGGTGACGAGTACCAAAAAGGCGCTAAGGAGAAATTTCAAGCGGTGCAGGATGCGTATGAGAATGTGAAGAAGGTTAGGGGAATGTAATTAGACAGTCTTGAGTCTTGAGATTAAAGTTTAGTCTCAATCATCATCCTAAGTTTTCCATAATCCACTTTTGAATGATGTCTAGGATCCCTCGGTATTTCTATCTGATCTATTTGTTGAAGTTTATTCTCCAAGATAAAAAAAGGTCAACATTTCTGCTGACCTGATTTCTAATTCATTACTTGCGAATTATTTGTTGCCTTTAGCGTGATCTTCTAAGAATTGCTTCAATCCGCTATCGGTTAATGGGTGGTTTAATAATGCCATAATTGCTTTCAATGGAGCAGTGATTACATCCGCACCAATTTCAGCACACGTAATAATATGCATAGGATGACGAACTGATGCAGCCAAAATTTCTGTTTGGAACATGTAGTTGTCATAAATAACACGAATCTGAGCGATTAAATCTGTACCGTCGTAAGAGATATCATCCAAACGACCTAAGAAAGGTGAAATGTATGAAGCTCCTGCCTTTGCAGCCAATAACGCTTGACCTGCGGAGAAAATTAACGTACAGTTTGTGCGAATTCCTTTGTTTGAGAAATACTTGATAGCTTGAATCCCTTCTTTAGTCATTGGAATTTTAACTACAATATTTTTGTGTAAATCAGCCAATGCCTCACCTTCGCGAACCATTCCTTCAAAATCTGTAGCAATTACTTCAGCCGACACATCGCCGTCTACTATATTACAGATATCTACATAATGTTTCAAAATATTGTTGTGCCCCGTAATCCCTTCTTTCGCCATTAGCGACGGGTTTGTCGTCACACCATCCAAGATTCCAAGGTCGTTTGCCTCTTTAATTTCAGCTAAGTTCGCTGTATCGATAAAAAATTTCATTTGTGTTTGTTTTGTTTGGGCAAAGGTACATGATTTTGCTAGACAAAAGACTGTTAGAAGTTAGAAATTAGACTTTGAACACTACTCCTTCTCCTGTAGGGGCGGGTCGCGACCCGCCCCTACAGGAGAAGGACATTCTTGAGCAAAACCGTCTATTGTCTTTTGTCTAATTTCTAACAGTCTAAAACAATACAAGCACGAATATGAAAGCACTGAGAGTAAAAATTGTATTTTTTTTCCAAAATACGTGTATCAATTATTTTTTTTGTAATATTGCAACATCTTTCAAGGGTCATCTCTGACCTCGAAGGTTAATCCAAATTTTAGTGTTAGATTATTAGTAGCATCATAGTTTTAGAATAATTTTATCTTTTATATGTTAACAAAAGAAGAGCTATCAGCGAAAAAACTTCCTGATTTGCGTGTCATTGCTAAGGAATTAGGGTTCAAAAAAGTTGAATCATACAAGAAAGCAGAATTAGTAGATTTTATTACAGGTGGTGGAGCGCCACAAAGTACTGACTCGGATGTAACTCCAGAGGCTAAGGATGTTCCAGCTAAACCAGTAAAAGAAGTAACTGCGAAACCTGCAAAGGAAACTCCTGCAAAACCTGTTAAAGAAATTACGGTTAAGTCTGAAAAGCAAAGTAATGAAGAGCAGGAAGAAGGCAAGCGCAAAAGAGCACGTGTAATCAAGAAAGTGAACATTGTAGAAAAAGCTACAAGTACATCTCCTGCTGCTAAACAACCTGATTTATTTGAATCAGAGACTTCGTCAACTCCTGCAGCAGAAGAAAAGAAAGAAATTGTTTCTGAAGAAAGAACAGCTCCAACAAGCCAAGCTCCACGCGAAAAGAATATTCGCAAAGAGGTACCAAAAGCAGGTCCTGGAAATAGCAACGCTCCTGTGAACAATCCTGGAAACGGGAATGGAAACGGTAACGGAGATAGAAGAAATCCTTCTAATGAGGACAAAGAAGATTTATTTGATTTGGCAGGAATTGTATCTGCTGAAGGTGTAATGGAATTGATGCCTGATGGCTACGGTTTCCTTCGCTCTTCAGATTACAACTACCTTCCATCTCCTGATGATATTTACGTAAGCCAAAGCCAAATTAAATTGTTTGGTCTTAAAACTGGTGATACGGTTTATGGAACGATTCGCCCTCCGCGTGAAGGTGAAAAATACTTCCCACTTGTAAAGGTAGATTTTATCAACGGTAAAGAGCCTGCATTGGTTCGCGACCGTGTGCCGTTTGAATATTTGACGCCACTTTTCCCAGACGAGAAATTTACATTGACAGGTCACAAAAACGAGAGTATGTCTACTCGCGTTATGGACTTGTTTGCTCCAATTGGAAAAGGTCAACGTGGTATGATTGTCGCTCAACCTAAAACGGGTAAAACGGTTTTATTGAAAGATGTGGCAAATGCTATCGCAGCGAATCACCCTGAAGTTTACTTGATTGTCTTGCTTATTGATGAACGTCCTGAGGAGGTTACTGACATGGCTCGAAGTGTAAACGCAGAGGTTGTAGCTTCAACGTTTGATGAACCTGCAGATCGTCACGTAAAAGTGGCTAACATCGTGCTTGAAAAAGCAAAAAGAATGGTCGAATGTGGTCACGATGTATGTATTCTCTTAGATTCTATTACACGTTTAGCACGTGCTTACAATACAGTTTCTCCAGCTTCAGGTAAAGTACTCTCTGGTGGTGTGGATGCGAATGCTCTTCACCGTCCAAAACGTTTCTTTGGTGCAGCGCGTAAAATTGAAAATGGTGGATCGCTCTCTATCATCGCTACGGCATTGACAGAAACAGGTTCGAAAATGGATGAGGTAATCTTTGAAGAGTTTAAAGGTACTGGTAACATGGAACTTCAATTGGATCGCAAGATTTCAAATCGTCGTATCTATCCTGCTATCGATATTCTTGCTTCAGGTACGCGTCGTGAGGACTTGTTGATGGATAGAGAAGCGCTACAGCGCGTTTGGTTGTTGAGAAAGTATCTTGCAGATATGAACCCGATTGAAGCAATGGAATTCGTGAAAGAACGTCTTGGACAGTCTCTTTCTAACGAAGAATTCCTTATCTCAATGAACGGATAATATACTATGCGCACTCCGGTAAAAGTAGGATTAGGTTTAGCAGCATTGTGGATTATAGGTAAACTTGTAATGTACATGCTGGGAAAAGGTATGGACTGGTACAACGCCAGCGCCATGCTCAACAACTTCTTTCTGCTTTCTACCACCGCAATTGGTATTTACCTTGTAAAGAAAAAGAGCGGCTTTGAACCTGTTTCGTATTTCGAAGATGTGAAGTCAGGAATCACGGGTGGAATTATCTACACGCTTATTGTCGCTTCTTTTTCATGGTATTACCTCGAGCATATCGATAGTTCTTACCTCGATTTCCGAATTGAAGAAAGAATGACGCTAGTCGAAGAACAACTGGACGATGAGGATAAACTCGCCGAGTACAGATCGTCAAATCCAGAGTCAGAACTAAAGTCCAAAGAGGAAATTGTAGAAGAAATTCGACAAACTACTCACGGCATCTTGAACGCCAAAGTGCAGTTCATCTTCCTGCTCATGGGTTTCATGGTGCTTTCGGTGCTCTATAGTCTACTGGTCGCGTTTTTTGTCAGGAGGATTTTGCTTAAGGGGCTTTCGTAAGACTGCAAGATTCAAGACCCCGACAAAATTATCGGGACAGGCTACAAGAGTCAAGACTTTTGTAAGTATTGTATTGTGGGGATCCTCCCCCTCGGTCCCCCTCCAAAGGGGGAAGAGCTACGCAGTAACTTTTGTCTTATATTGAAACTTTCAGCTCGCATACATATTAATAGGAGCTATACATTATAAATCAAGGCGCGAACATGTTTCCCCCTTTGGAGGGGGATTAAGGGGGAGGACATTCGAAGCACAACACATTCTCGATCAACTCCCATCACAACTCATCCAACAAAACACTTTTACATTCCTCTCTCCATTTAGTTAATAATCTTATTTTTGCACAAAATTCTATAGTCATGTCAAGGAAAATTCAACTTATACTGAACGAATCGGAGATCACAGCGGGAACGCGGGGAGCGAGTCTTGGACCGAATGCAGTGAAAATTGCGGCTTGGAAAAAGCAAAGTTCGTTCTTTGATCAATTTGATACTCAACTTGTAGTGGCAAATAATGAGGCGTTGTTGAATAAGGTGCCAAAATATCCTTTTGCGAAGCGAATTGAAGGGTTGATTGAGGTGTTTGGTGAATTGGATAAGCATATCTCTCAGACATTCTCAAATAACGACTTCCCTTTGGTAATTGCCGGAGATCACGGGTCGGCAGGAGGGACGATTGCAGCGATAAAAAAGAATTTTCCGAATAAAAAACTTGGCGTAGTGTGGATTGATGCACACGGAGATTTACATACGCCTTATACCACTCCGTCTGGAAATATGCACGGAATGCCTTTGGCTACGGCTTTGGCTTTGGATAACTTAGATTCTAAAATCAACGAGCCTAACCCAGATGTGGTGGACTTGTGGAATGAATTGAAAAACTTCGGAGGGCTTTCTCCTAAAATAACGCCTGATAACTTGGTGTTTATTTCTGTTCGCGACACGGAAACGCCTGAAGATAACTTAATCGCATCGCTGAACATTCGCAACTACAAAGTGGATGAAGTGAACAGCAAGGGAACGCAGGTTGTCGTGGCAGAAGTGTTAGAGAAATTGAAGGACTGTGACATGATTTACATTTCGTTTGATGTAGACAGCATGGATCCGCAAATCGTTTCGCATGGAACAGGAACGCCAGTTGACAATGGGTTGACGCCTGAACAGTCGAAAGAAATTATGATAGGGTTGATTAATTCTGGCAAGGTAGCTTGTCTGGAGTTTGTGGAAATCAATCCGTGTTTGGATGAAAAGAAAAACAAAATGGCCGAAGTAGCTTTCGATTTGCTCGAAGAAATTACGCCGGTAATACAACACAATATTTAATACAGATATTCTCCCGAAATGGAACAGATAATAAAACAAGCTCTTCTTGATGGCGCAAATGAACTTTTTGGTTCGCCAATCGATGATTCATCTATACAACTTCAGAAAACGAGAAAGGAATTTGTAGGTGATCTTACATTGGTGACGTTTCCTTTTGTGAAACTCCTGCGCACTTCTCCAGATCAAGCTGCGGAGACGATTGGTGCGTATCTGTTAAAAACTGTCGACAATATTTCGGGGTATAATGTGGTGAAAGGGTTCTTGAATCTTGAAATCGCTTCAGAATTTTGGGTGAACGAGCTGCGCACAATTGATGCAAACGACTCGTTCGGCTATGCGGAAAAACCTTCGGGGAAAACGGTGATGGTGGAATACAGTTCGCCAAACACCAATAAACCATTGCACCTTGGTCACTTGCGAAATAACTTTTTGGGTTATAGCGTAGCTGAAATCTTAAAGGCAAATGGACACAAAGTAATCAAAACGCAAATTATCAACGACCGCGGAATTCACATTTGCAAGAGTATGGTGGCTTGGCAAAAGTTTGCACCTCTCGACGCAAAAGGTCAGCGTGAAACGCCACATTCTACGGGAATGAAAGGCGATAAGTTTGTCGGGAAATATTACGTAGAATTTGACAAAGTGCTCAACGCTGAAGCAAAAGCGATTATGGAGCAATGGCAGAAGAATGATTTTTCTGTTGGCGAGAATTTTAAAGAGGAAGTTAGTAAACTTTACATAGCGCTTGAGGAGAAAGATGACGAGAAAGCGAAAGCTGCGATTGAATCTAAAATCAAGGAGATTGCTAAGAATGCGACTTCAATTCTTCAAGAAGCAAAAGACATGCTCGTAAAATGGGAAGCGCGCGACCCACAAACGTATTTACTGTGGACTACAATGAACAATTGGGTTTACGAAGGTTTTGAAGTGACGTACGAGAAAATGGGCGTTGACTTTGATCAGCTTTATTACGAGTCTGACACTTTCCTTTTAGGAAAAGATGTAGTGGTAGAGGGATTAAGCAAAGGTGTATTCTTCAAAAAAGACGACGGTTCGGTGTGGATAGACCTCACGGAAGACGGTTTGGATGAAAAATTAGTCCTTCGCTCTGACGGTACAGCGGTTTACATGACGCAAGATATCGGAACCGCTATCGAACGCTACCGCGATTTCCCTGATTTGAGTGGAATGGTGTACACGGTGGGGAATGAACAAGATTATCACTTTAAAGTTCTGTTTTTAATTCTCAAAAAATTGGGATACAGCTGGGCACACGAATGTTTCCACCTTTCATACGGCATGGTTGATTTACCTACAGGAAAAATGAAATCTCGCGAGGGAACGGTTGTAGATGCGGACGATTTAATTGACGATGTAGTGGAAGCCGCTGCCGAAATGACCAAAGAGCGTGGCCATATTGAAGAAATGACGGAACAAGAAAAAGAAGACTTGTTCAAAACAATAGGTTTGGGTGGATTGAAGTATTACCTACTTAAAGTCGACCCAAAGAAACGCATGATGTTTAACCCCGAGGAATCGATTGAACTAAACGGAAACACAGGCCCGTTTATTCAATACGCTCACGCACGAATTCAATCGTTGATTACGAAAACGGGAGAGATGGAATGCCCAACGCAAGTTGAATTAGGCGGTGAAGAACGCGAGTTGATCAAAACCCTCGCCATGTTCCCACAAGTGGTAAAAGAAGCAGGAGAAAACTACAGCCCCGCAGAAATTGCAAACTACACATACGAATTGGTAAAGCTGTACAATCACTTCTATCAAAGCATTCCTCCAATCATGAAAGAGGAAAACGAAGATTTAAAGAAACTGCGTGTTCGCTTAAGCTACAATGTGGCAAAGGTGATTCGCAATTCAATGATTTTGCTTGGGATTCGCGTGCCGAATAGAATGTAAGGGTTAGCGTAGTTAATAGAACACGGATTTAACGGATGACGCAGATTCTCGCGGATATTTTTTAAACTTTGATCACAGTAACGGAGTTACTCATTTTAATATTAAGGCACTAATATTGATTAAGAATCATAAAAAATAAAATTCGTGTGAATCCGTTAAATCCGCGTCATTCGTGTTCTATTCACTACGCCCCTATATTCCGATAACTCCTCAAAATATCATCCCCAACCTTGCTTGTTACAAACTCCAAATCCTCAATCTCAGGAGCTGGTGTACCATTCCCAAAAGAAAAAGGTCCTATAAATCGATACGCCTCATCCCACAACCCCACATCGAGGAAATGTTGCAGCGTGAAACGACCACCTTCAATATACACAGACAAAATATTGCGTTCGTAAAGCGCAGTCGTAATCGTTTGCACATCAATTGTGGGTAGTTTTATGTATTCCACCGCGCCGTTGACTTCATCTTTCATAATATTCAACACGATAGTGCGGTTTCCGTCTGTAAACACAGTTGAGTCTAACGGAGAGTTAAGTTTCGGGTCTATAACCACACGAAGCGGACTCACGCCTTTTATTTCTCTCACCGTCAACGAAGGATTATCTTGCGCTATCGTTTTCCATCCCGTCATAATCGCACTTTCTTGAGCACGTTGCTGATGTACAAACACTTTTGTTTGCGCTCCCGTAATCCACACAATCTCCCGCGCATCTTTCTCTCCTGGATCCATAAACCCATCGCGCGATTCAGCCCACTTAAGTACAATATAAGGTCGTTTCTTCTCGTGAAAAGTAAAGAAACGCTTGTTCAGTTCTTTGCATTCTTGCTCCAACACACCCGTGTCGACTTGAATTCCCGCTTCTTGCAAGCACGCAATTCCCGCCCCATTCACCTTTGCAAAAGGATCTTGCGTACCAATCACCACACGTTTAAACGCATGCGTCACCAACAAATCCGCGCAAGGAGGAGTTTTTCCGTAATGCGCACAAGGCTCAAGCGTCACATAAATCGTAGAATGCGGCAACAACGACTTGTCCACTACTGCATTCACCGCATTGACTTCCGCATGAGCTTCCCCAAACCGCTGATGATACCCTTCACCAATAATCTCCCCGTCCAACACAATCACAGCCCCCACCATAGGATTCGGCGCTGCATGTACACCCGCCAATTTCGCCAGGTCCACCGCGCGCTGCATGTATTTTTCGTCGATTGTCATGAGGTAAAGTTAGGGAAAAATCTCAAATTGAGGATTGGATTGGCGTAGTGGATAGAACACGGATTGCGCGAAATAAACGGATTTACACGGATAATTTTATTTCAGACTGAAACAAGACTGCCAGACTGTCAATGAAAAATCCTTAAATATCCAAAAACATCCCACGACCCTGAAAGGGTCAAATATGTGTAGCGGCGGATTTCAATCCGCCGTAAAAGAACAACAATACGTCAGTTTTTGGCGTGCGTTTTTGTTTCAAAAACCATGACAAAAACGGAATCGAAGGACAAACGTCAATGTGCATAACAAACGTCCATCAATTTTCCCCTCGTCACACAATCATCCACCGCGAAATAAGCGCTACAATTCATATTTTTATAACTTAGTAGTTCAAACCAAAACAAAATGTCCAAACTAGTAGAAATAAAAACCAAAGCAACCGACTCAAGCGTTGAAGACTTCATCAACGCGCTGAGCGACGAACAAAAGCGCAAAGACAGCGCACAACTCATCACACTGATGCAAAAGGTGAGCAAAGAAAACCCGAAAATGTGGGGGAGCGCGATTATTGGGTTTGGAATTAAACGCTACAAAAGTCCCAAAACGGGTAGGGAAGTGGATTGGTTTAAAATCGGTTTCTCTCCCCGCAAAGCAAACTTGTCGCTGCACCTTGTCTTCGACATGAAAGCGCACGCTGATTTGCTCGCAAAATTAGGCAAACACAAAACCGGAGCAGGATGTCTTTATGTCAACAAATTGGAGGATGTAGACATTAAAGTGCTGGAGAAATTGATCACATTGGCTTTGAAGGATAAATAGCATTCGTAGTGGATAGAACACGGATTGGACGGATTAAGCGGATTTTCACGAATTTTAATTTTTGAATGATATTGTAGGGACGCACGGCCGTGCGTCCCTACAATATCATTCAAAAATGATTTGCAATCTGCAATCCGCATTAAAACTCCTCACTAATCCTTCCGCTTAATAATCAACCGCAACGACAAATTATACGTAAAATAATTCCACACCCAGTTCATGAACACAATCCATTTGTTTTTTACACCGAGGATGGAACGCAAGTGAACGAGCATCCAAACCACCCAAGCGAAGAATCCGCTAAAACTGCGTTTAGGCAACTCAACCACCGCTTTGTTTCTTCCAATGGTTGCCATTGAACCTAAATTCTTGTACGTAAACGGTTGCATTTCTTTCCCTTTTTGACGTGCGATAAAGTTCTTTGCTAGGTTTTTGCCTTGTTGAATGGCCGCTTGTGCCAATTGAGGGTGACCGTTAGGGTAAATCTCGTCGCCCACAACGCTTGCGACATCACCGATGGCATACATGTTTTCAGTTCCTTGAACTCTGTTGAAACGATCCACCGCAATTCGATTTCCTCTTACTTTTGCTTCGTTGGGTAAACCTTGAAGAAAATTGCCTTGAATTCCCGCTGCCCAAATAAGTGTTTTGCTCGCGATTGTTTCACCGCTATTGAGTTGAATATTCAAACCATCATAATTATTCACTAATGTGGAGAGTTGTACATCCACACCGAGTTCGTTGAGATATTGCAAGGCTTTTATCGAAGAACCAGTTTTCATCGCATTCAACACGCGGTCGGCACCTTCAATCAAGACGATTTTCATGCGGTCGAAGTTCAATTCAGGATAATCCTTAGGCAAAACGAATTTCTTCATTTCGGCCAAGGTACCAGCTAACTCAACGCCTGTTGGACCTGCACCGACAATCACGAAATTCAAAAATGGATCCCGATCCTCGTTTTCAAACGAAAGCGACTCCTCAAACCGTTCCAAAATAATATTCCGCAAGCGGAGAGACTCATTGATGCTTTTCATGGGCAATGCATACTGCTCTATCTCCTTGTTGCCGAAAAAATTATTTCCCGCACCCGTAGCGATGATAAGATGGTCGTAACTCAAACGCCCAATATTGGTTTGAATTTCATTCTTTTCCGGAACGACATGTTCAACTTCCGCCAGTCGAAAATGAAAACGCTTTTGTTTTTGAAAGATTTTCCGATAAGGAAAGATGATCGAACTGGGTTCTAACCCCGAGGTGGCAACTTGGTAAAACAAAGGCTGAAACTGGTGAAAGTTGTTTTTGTCAATCAACACCACTTGATAATTCCCTTTCGCGAGCATTGTGGCTAATTTCAATCCACCAAACCCACCTCCGATAATGACGATGCGCTCATTTGAACTTTTTGCAATATGTATTTCCATAACATTAAATTATGTTGGAGCATGGTGGCGCTAATTTAGGTATTTCAACCGCGTTCTCTTGCATAAAGTCAATCAAATTTTGAGAATTCCCAGCTAAATTATGATGTATGTCTGAACTTTGTTGTTTATCAGTTGATTGATAGTGAAAGGAGGTGACCGAGTGCCCCGTACAATTGTCAAGATATAAATTGAAAGTGAAAATATAATCTAATTGTCGGGGTGTATCGAGGTAACCGGCAATCGACGCAATGTATCCACTGGCCGCTCCCCTCGATACTTCTTCCTAACAATTGTGTAAGCTTTTCTCATTAATTTAGACTTTTGGAATTGTTATGAAGAAACTCGGGGAGCTGAATTTGGCTGCAAACATTAAAACTGATCAGTCCAATTCGTTTCGCTCGTGTTCTGTTTATTTCCCCTCCACATCACCACCTTCTTCATCCTCTTTCTCACGTCCCGTAAGCTCATCCCTTTTCCGAAGAATTCGTTTAGCCCACGTTCTACTCACAATAATTAAAAGGATAAACACCACCACCACAACAATCGTAGTTGGCGACTCCCACAAACTTTCTTTATTCTCTGTCCCCGGATTAATGTTCTGAGGAATTTGCCCAAACGACATAAAACCCATGAGCGCGACACATATACTAAGGATGTACTTCTTCATATGTCTAAGATACGAAATTTTAAATTGTAATCCATTCAATGTGTGTGGGTGGCGTAGTGAATAGAACACGGATAAGACGGATTGGGCGGATTCGCACGGATTTTAATTTCATTCAAACAGAAACAGGACTGGTGTCCTGAATCAAGGTCTTTATTTGAAATCACCCACTTCAAACCCAAACCCAAACCCAAACGCAAACCCCAAAGGGGTGACATATTTGTAACGGCGGATGTCAATCCGCCGCAAAGAAACCCACCAACGTCAGTTTTTGGCGTGCGTTTTTGCACCAAAAACCATAACAAAAACGGCTTCGAAGGACAACCGTGAATGTACATAACAAACGGCCATCAATTTCCCA
>CAYUQU010000032.1:0-31489 GCA_964447015.1 uncultured Flavobacteriales bacterium | reverse complement strand
GTACTAACACTTCGAATATTTTTTGAACCATTTAGAAAGTTAAGATTGAAAGTGCATTAAGACAGAGGCAGTGAGACAGAGCGAAAATGAGAATCAGAATGGAGTGTGGATTCTACAGTGGATTCTCTTTGATTTCCGAGTAATTTTACGTATCTTACAACAATAGTCAAATAATAAAATAACAATGAAATCATTAAGTACACTTTTCGCACTTTTTTTTGTTTTAACGCTTAACGCTCAAAATTTTAGCGTGGAAAATGGCAGTATTTCGCACGGCAAGGAACTTCGTCATGCAATTCATGTGAAGCTTGAACCCGAAGCCAAAGACGTTTCCAAAGAGTTTAAATCTTTTATGCGGAGTAAACTTGACCTTAAGTTAAAAGGCAATTGGCGAGAAAGACGAGCGGAAGGAGAAATGGTTCCAAAACTATCTGATTCTACAATCTCGATGTACATCGACTTTAACGAATCTCCTTCGGGAACGGAGTTTTTTGTGATTATGAAATATGAGAATGGTGATTACTTTACTCGAGAGGCAAACAGTAATGAATTCGCGTTCATGGAGAAAACAGTAAACGAATTTCTTCGCGATTACCTTCCCGAGTATTACAGCAATCTGATAGATGAGACGAATAAGGAAATTTCCAAATTGGAAAAATCCATAAAGTCGAGTAAAAAATCGATTTCTAAAAATGAGAAACAGATAGAAAAGAACCAAGATAAAATCCGCAGTTTAGAAGACGATATTAAAGAACGTCAACGTGAGAATGAAGACTTGAAGAAAGAACAAGCTCAAGATGAAAATGTCAATTCAGACAAGAAATCTAAACTTCAAGAACGCAGACGTAACTTAGAATCGGCAAAAAGCGAGTTGCTTAAAACTAAAAATTAGAAAGTAAACTCACGCTGCGCAATAATTTGGTCTCCACTTGTCATTTTTGCAAAATACGTTCCGCGCTCCATGTGCGTAGCTTTGTAGTGAAAGCGCAGTGAGAGCTCGCCTGGAGTGAATTGCTTGTTGCTGAAGAATGTACGAATAGCTTTGCCTTCCGAGTCGTAGATTCCGAAAGTGATGTTGGTACGTTTGTCCAAACTCCATGCAAAATCGCCGTTTATTTCAGCTTCTGTCATTTCATAAACTTCTGTACTCGGTTGTGTGGGATCGTATGTGTCACTCAACTGGTTATTGTCGTTGCCCAAATGTGATGTGGAATACCACGGATTTTCTACGCCCTTCAATTTTGCTGCATATTCACGCAATTCCTTTTCGGCAGGAGTACGCGCATTGATCCAACCTATTTCATGGTCATCTGAAAATGCCCAGATTGCGTTTTGTCCTGTAGAATTGAAGATTTTATTCTTGTTAATAAACTGCGCACACGAAAGGAGATTGTCTTTTGCCTTTTCTCCTATTTTATAACCTGTTCCATCACCAGGACTGTTGTCATCTGCTTCGATGCACATGCCAACTAAGGATTTTTTATACTCCTGATTCGGATTCAATGCAAAAATTTCTTCCTTCACAATAATCAAATTCTGCCGCGGGTCTTCTTCGCAAATGAAAATCTGTCCTGCTGGAATTTTGACACTCATTATTGAACTTGTTACGTTTTTTATCTTGGCAGTTAACATTCCGTCTGCAAGACTTTGACCGTTACTTGCCATTTCGACTTTGATTTTTCCTGTATTTACCGCTTGTGCGAAATCAACTTCTGCTCCAGCAGGGTTGGAAAAGCATAAGAATAGAATAATGTTTAATGCATTCATAGTGAGTGATTTTGTGGTTTGCTCTTATAATTTGCATTCTGATTTTGGTTACATGTTTTTCATATAATTAAGTAGCAGTTCCTCAAATATTACCTATTTTCGGCATGTGAATGTGTACCTGACATTGGATTATGAGCTGTTTTTCGGAGACAACCCCGGAAGCATTGAAAAATGTATGCTCGAGCCGACAAATAAGCTACTGGAAATAGCGAAGAAACATGAAGTTGGGATGACCTTTTTCGTGGATGCAGGACATTTGTCGAGAATCATGGAGCTTAAGGCTGAATTCCCCAAACTCGAACGTCAGGATCAACAAATCAGACAGCAGTTGCGCGAGATTATGGATAGTGGTTGTGATGTGCAACTTCATATTCACCCGCATTGGGAACACTCCACTTATGACGGTAAAAATTGGGTGATGAACGTCAACGGTCACTATAAACTTTCCGATTTCCCGAAGGAAGAAGCTGCAGCGATTTTCCGCAAATACAAAAAAGTGCTTGAGGAGGCAATTGGCAAACCCGTTCATTCATTTCGAGCAGGGGGGTGGTGCATTCAGCCCTTCAGTCACATTAGTGAGGTGATGAAAGAACAAGGGATTCGTTACGACAGTTCTGTTTTTCCTGCAGGAAAGATTTTGACTGGAGAGTATTCGTTTGATTTTTCAAAGGCACCTAAAAATAGGGGGAGATGGAAATTCTCTGACGACGAGTGCGTTCCAGATGACAAAGGATATTTCACCGAGATACCAATCGCTACACATCGCTATAGCCCGACATTTTACTGGGAACTGTATGCGTGGGGTCGAATTTACCCATCGACACACAAATTTATTGGGGACGGGAATTACATACCTCAGCCAGGTCGCAGAAAAGAACTACTGACTTCATTTTCGTGGAATCATGCATCGTTTGATGGGTACTACTCAAAAAAAATGAAAGAAATCTGTGAAATTTATTTGAAAGAAAACCGCTCAGACCTTGTCTACATCGGTCACCCAAAAGGAATGACGGAATATTCATTGCGTAAAATCGATCATTTTATAGCAGAAATGAAATCAAAAGTTCAATTTACCACTTTTAGGGATTTGCCATAGAATGAAATTTATTGAATCTACACATATTGACAAAAAAGTTTGGAGCGAGTTAACAACGAATCACTCCATCCATTTTTTCAGTGAAACCAATTATTTAGATGCGGTAGCTGAAAATTGGGGAGCGTATGTAAAAGGAAATTACGAAGCCGTGTTGGTGATTCCTTACCGCGTCAAATTTGGAGTGAAATGGGCGTATTTACCACTTTTTTACCGTTCTTCCGAGTGGATAGGAAATTGGACAGAAAAAGAAAAGAAAGAAATCAAATCTCGGTTACTCAAAGATTTTAAAGGTGGTAATATTGCGTTTGAAGAAAGCAATGTGGATGCTACAGATTTCTTCTATCAAGTAATTCACCCAAACCAAGAATATAGAATCAATTACAACAAATTAGCTGTTCGAATGCTCAAAAAAGCAGAGAATAGCGAGTTGAAACAAACCAATGAACTGCATTTAGATGTATTTGTCAAGTTGATTGCAAAAGAACTTAAAGCAAAAGTTGGTGTTTGGGATGAAGAGGGGATGGCCGTTTTCAAGAATTTAGTGAATAATTATGCAAAAGATGATAAACTGAAATTCTACGGCGTCATTTTACACGGTGAATTGGTTGGTGGAATAGTAACCTTAGTTTCTAACAACCGAATTTTGTACTTGAAAGGTACCGCTACAATTGAGGCAAAGAAAATGGGAGCCGTATACATGGTAATGGATGCCGCCATTAATGATGCGATGCAAAAAAAGTGTACTTTTGATTTTGGTGGCTCGCGTGTAGATGGAGTAGCGAGATTTAATTATAATTTGGGTGGAACAGATGTGCACTATCAGAACATGGTATGGGACAGTTTCCCCTTTTGGTTTAGACTAATGAAAAGATTGAAAAACAGATGGATGTAAGCAATAAAATCATTCTCCTTACAGGTGCATCAGGTGGATTAGGTTCGGCAATGGCACTGCATTTGGCTGAGAAAGGCTATAAATTGGCGCTTCATTTTAACGAACACGAAATTGTAGTTCCTGAAAGCGATACGGTACAACATTTTCAAGCTGATTTGACTGATGAAGCACAAATTAAAGCAATGATAGATGCTGTTGTTGCTGTTTTTGGTGGAATTGATATTGTAATTAACAATGCAGGAATTTCGCGCAACGGAATGTCGTGGAAATTGGATAGTTTGGACTGGGCAGAATCAATCGCTATAAACTTATCTGCACCTTATTTTATTTCGAAATACGCCATCCCACACATGCGCGAATCGAATTGGGGACGTATAATCAACATCACTTCTGTCGTAGGTCAAACTGGAGTTATCGGCACATCGGCATACGCGGCAAGTAAAGCAGGTTTATTTGGTTTGACCAGAACCTTATCTAAAGAACTCGCTGGCTTTGGAATTACCGTAAACAACTTTGCGCTGGGCTATTTCAATAAAGGCATGATAGAAGATGTCTCCGATGACCTTCAAGCGGAAATCATCAGCAATGTACCCATGAAAAAATTGGGAGATCCTCAAACGATAAATGCTGCACTGGATTTTGTGTTATCCGATGGAGCTGATTTTTATACAGGGCAAACGCTTAATTTGAATGGGGGATTATTTGGATAAAACAAAATCCACTACAAGTTACTATATTCTAATTGAAAAAATTTTATTTTTACCAAAATTAATTAACAAAACTACTATGAAAACAATTTGGGTTGGATTATCACTTCTTATTGCAGGGTCAACACTTACAGTGAGTTGTAAGAAAAATGGGTGTACAGATTCTTCTGCAATAAATTACAATGATGGAGCAAAGAAGGACGATGGTTCTTGCGAGTATGATGTAAGTAAACCAACGATTTCTATAATTGGTGCTAACCCAGCGACAGTCGCATTGAATGGAACGTACACTGATGAGGGTGCTACTGCTGTAAATTTTGATGGCACATCGGTGACAGTTCAGACTGATGAATCTAATGTAAACACATCAATTGCTGGTTCGTACGAAGTTATTTATACAGCTTCGAATGACAATGGCACATCTACGGCTATTCGTCAGGTTAATGTGGTGATGGATCAATCAACTTATCTCGGTACCTATGATAATACATCTGATTGTAGCGCAATACAGTTTCCACTTTCTTCACCTTCCACAGTTATAGAGGGATTAGCAGCAAATGAGTTGTTGATTGATAATGCATTTAATTTGGTGGGTGGGCAAATTTTGCTTCAAATTAATGGCTCAAATATTACAGTTCCTTTCCAAACGATAAATATTACTGTTGGTGATATCGAAGTTTCAGGTAGCGGAGTAATGAACAGTACTGGCACAGAGATGACAATCACTTTTGATTACAATAACACTACACCATTTGTAGGTGATTCAGGTACCTGTACGGGTACATTTACAAAGCAGTAATTTAATTATTTAATAAAGCATCTCGAATATCAATTTGAGATGCTTTATTTTTTTTGTAATTTAGGGATATGAAAAGTGTAATCGCTTTATTGTTTTGTGCTACAGTAATTACTTCTTGCGGTAAAATGAAATGCAAAGAATCTCCAAAGGACGATTGTTTTTGTACAATGGAATATAATCCAGTATGTGGATGTAATGACGTGACTTACGGCAATGCTTGTACTGCAAATTGTAACGGAATTACGGAATATATTCAAGGAGAATGTCCTTAATTCTTTCCGAAAATCGGAATCCATTTTTTGTAGTGAAAACCAATTATCACAAGGGTAATTAGGAACGGAATTCCCGTCTCCACCAATTCTTCAGGACGATTGTCCATAAAAAAGTGCATGAAGAAGATATTGGCGATTATAGGAAGGAGAATTATTGCACCAAATAATCTAGTTCGCGGAATAATCAACAAAAGACCTGAAAGAACTTGAAAGAATCCAACCATAGTAGTAAAACCAGAATTACACAAAGCCGAAATCACCGCGCGATAATCTTCTGGCAATGTACTGTCAGGGCCAAATACTTTACACGGAGACAAAAAATGTTTGTTTATTCCCTTATAGATAAAAAATAATCCAAGTGCCGACGCAAGCACAAATATGACGATGGTAACTACTCGATTCATAACTAATTTGTATTTATTTTTAATATGAGTGCAAGAATAATTGATTATTTCTTTATTGTGAAACTATTGGAGTTGAAAATTGGGTAGGGAGATCTAAAATACCGTGAAAAGGGTATAAAATTCTGATGATTATTTTTAAAATAGTTATTTAGACTCTGCTTTGTGGAGAGATGCACTTGTAAGGACGGCCATTTTAAATTTTGAAAGTTGGAGCGAACTGGATGGCGCTAATGATAGAGCTAGCTCCGCAGGAGATCCGCGAAATCATCGCCATTCAGGAGTGTAAGCTTTGAAAATTTAAACGGGCCTAGACTTTTTTTTGTTTCTTTTTTTGTGGCAATGACAAAAAAAGAAAAACGTAGATAGGAAACGTAGTATTCATTTTTAGAAAAAAAGTAAATAATACTAAAAATACTTTTCCCACTTTCACTATCTTTATATCATGGTACATGATTTAGGACAACACAACAGCATTTTCAATTCTTTCGTGGCAGAATTGAGAGACTTGGAAATTCAACGCGATTCGATGCGATTCAGAAGAAATTTGGAGCGAATTGGAGAGGTGTTAGCTTATGAATTGTCCAAAAAATTGCCATTTGAAGAACGTGTTATCACCACTCCACTTGGTGAGAAAGACATGTTTCTCGTTAAAGAGCAACCATTGATTGCCTCAATTTTGAGAGCAGGATTGCCTATGCATCAAGGAGTGTTGAATTACTTTGATAAAGCAGATTCAGCTTTCGTATCGGCGTATAGAAAGCACAAGAATGCAGAGGATTATGATATCAAAGTAGAGTACATGGCTTGTCCGGGAATCGATAAACGCGATTTGATTATTTGCGACCCGATGTTAGCCACGGGAAGTTCTATGGTGATGGTGTATAAAGCGCTTTTGCTAAATGGAATTCCACGTTCTATACACGTTGTTTCAGCTATCGCTACGCAGGAAGCTATTGACTATGTTCGCCGTCATTTACCTGACCATACTCAAATTTGGGTTGGGGGAGTAGATACAGAATTAACAGCACAATCTTATATCGTTCCAGGTCTTGGTGACGCAGGTGATTTAGCGTTTGGACAGAAGCTGTAAAAAATGGCTTGGGGACATTATATAGCACTTGGTGGCCTTTCTACTTTTAAGTTCATGTTTGCACCGATCTACGGAAGGGGTGTGGGACTCTCCTTTATTGAAACGTATTTGGTTACATTTATCGGAGCTGCGGGAACGGCAGTTTTTTTCTATATTCTCGCGGGATATTTCATGACGAGAGCAGCAAAAAAACGCTATAAGACACGGATGGAAATGTTATTTCACGGAGTAGAGTACGTAGAACCTCGAAAATTCACTTTTATCAACAAAACTGTTGTGCGCGTGAAGAAAACAATCGGAATCTACGGAATTACATTTTACGCTCCTTTTTTTCTTAGTGTACCCATCGGAACAATTGTCGCGACCAAGTTTTATGGTAAAAATAAACGTACGCTACCATTAATTCTTCTTGGATTGGCAAAAAATGCTTTACTTACAACCCTAATAGTTTATTGGATATGGTAATCACAGATGTTTTTTTTGATTTGGATCGTACACTTTGGGATTTTGATACAAATTCTGATCTGGCACTTAGAGATTTATTCAGTGAATTTTCATTGGACAAAAGAATTGAAGAAAAAGATCAATTTATTGCTGATTACGAGCGTATCAATGAAGAACTGTGGGATGATTACAGAAAAGGTTTGACAACGAAAGAGGTCATGCGGGTAAAACGTTTTCATGATGCACTGATGCTTCACGGTATAGATGACGTAGCTTTAGCAGAAGAATATTGCTACAAATACATCGAGAATTGCCCGAAGCAGACTGCAACTTTTCCAGATACACACGAGATGCTCGAAGACCTTAAGAAATTAGGTAAGCGACTCCATATCATCACCAATGGTTTTTCCGAAGTGCAATACAAAAAAATGACGAACTGTGGAATCATCGATTATTTTGATGTCATTGTTTGTTCAGATCAAGTTGGAGTGAGCAAACCCGACCCCGAAATTTTCAACGTAGCACTCAAACAATCTAACGCAAAAGCCGCTCATTCAATGATGATAGGTGATCATCCTGAAATTGACGTCTTAGGGGCAAACCAAGTCGGCATTCGAGGCATCCTCTTCGACCCAATGAACCACTACAAACCGCATCCAGCGATGGAGAAAATAACTGGGTTGAAAGAGATCCCGAATTTGCTTTTGGGGCTTAAGATTTAATCTATTTTTAGATAAAAAGACCCCGACAGTATCGGGACAGGCTATTAGACAAAAGAAGTTAGACTAATGTATCGTCTAATGTCTATTTTCTTTTGTCTAATGTCTAAAAAAGCTATTCCTTCACAAATTTCCCCGAATAAATCTCACTATTCGCCTCATCCACAATTCGATAAAAATACAAGCCATCCGCCAAATGATTCACATCCGCAGTTTGTGTTTGTACACCTTGAACTGTAAACAGCACTTGCCCCAAATTGGAATAAATCACTACATTCTGATTAGGCGCTAAACCCGAAAAATGAATCTGTTCCTTTGCAGGGTTTGGGTAAACAAGGAAATTTTGTGCCTCATAGTCTTGAATTGAACTGACACCATAAGAACAACCTTGCTGCGGATACCATTCAATTAAATCAGTATCATTACTTGAATAGCATGTTAGATTAGAAAAGCCAGGTGGGCAATAAACAAAATCCGGGGCGATCTCATAAAAATACATGTAGGCAAAATTAGTGTATGGGCCATAGATACTGTTTATTTTTCCTTGATAACTACAGAATATGTAAGACTCTACCTGATCAAGGAAATCAGGCATTGGTGTGCCTTGATCGTCTATGCAAGTATTGAATCTTATGTCAATACTTTCCACACCATTGATTTCGATTGTATCTATACCTACAACAATTGCATAGGCGTGAATCGAAGTATCATAAGAATAAAGTGGATACAAACCAAAATCCCAAATATCGCCCACTTGCGGGTTTAAATGCCATGCAAAACGTAGATCTCCATTTGCATTTGCGAAATAAACGGTGTCGTTTGACGTGTGATAAAGTTTTGACCCTATTGGAATTATCGCTTCATTCTCCACCCATTCATCAGGTCCTGTTAGATAGCGGTATTTTTTTTCACCATTCAATCGCTGCAACATTTTTCCGTCTACCTCAAACTCCTCAGCAAGATAGTACCTCGTATAACCAGACTCAAAATTATAATTATAACTATGATAAAAGTCAGCACCCTCATGAATCCATCCGTTAGGGTTTTGGGCACAAAGTGTGGTGCTTAACACCAACATAACCGCAAAAATTAAACTATTCTTCATGTGTGGTTGGTTTTGGACGTTAATTTATTTTCTATCTTTTTTGTCTAATGTCTAAAAAAAGCTACTCTTTCACAAATTTTCCCGAATAAATCTCACTATTCGCTTCATCCACAATTCGATAAAAATACAAACCTTCTGTCAAATGACTCACATCCGCAGTTTGTGTTTGCGTACCTTGAATTGTAAACAGCACTTGACCCAAATTAGAATACCCCACCACATTTTGATTAGGCGCTAAACCCGAAAAATGAATCTGTTCCTTTGCAGGGTTTGGGTAAACAACAAATCGTTGTTGATCCAAATCGTCTATTGAGAGGGAGTATATCCCGTCATAGCAATCTACACTACCTGGTACTTGATAAAAAGGAAACACATCAGATTCGTAGCAAAGTAATTCGCTGCCGTAAAAATCAGTTGACTGAAAGGGATTAGGATACAAATAATATTCTCCAATATTTTGAAAATATTTTACGGGACCTAAAACGGAATTGATTTGTTCTGCATATACGTTTGTAAAGTAAACATCATTTTCATCTGGAAGTGTTCCTAATTCATCTAAACAGGGCGTTGTGTTAATTTCGAGTGTTTGAACCCCATTGATTTCAACTTGCGCGACGCTTTGTACAACTGCATAGGCGTTGAGTGTTGTTTCTGATAACTCATCGTACTGCTCACCAAAATCCCACACATCCCCCACTTGTGGGTTCAAGTACCAAACAAATTGAAGTGCGCCATCTGATTTCCTAATGTAGACACTGTCGTCTGATGTGTAAAATAATCTGTCGTCCATTGGGTTTATAGGACTCAATATATAGTCTCCCCCTTGTTGAAGATGAGCTTGTTGTTCCTCTCCTTTAACTTGTTGAAAAATTATGCCGTCAATGTCAATATCCCCTTCAAGATAAAAACGCATATAACCTGTAGTTAAATAAAGATACTTATGATGCCATTCAGCACCGTCTTGAACCCATGCATTTGAAGTTTGTGCGAATGAGCCTAACTGTAGGCAGATAAACACGGTGAGTAGAATTAAATTTCTCATAGTTAGTTGATTTAAACCTAAATATAAATCAATTTTTCGAAAACTAAGGGATTTTCCTAAACCTTATCCTATGTGGCAACTTCTCCTTGTGCGGATGATAAAGACAGGCCGTCATTTTCTTTTTTGAATACAGACCAAATTTATATTGTATTGCTTTCGGAAAATCGTGGTTTGCGTTTTCAAAATAGAATTTTTTGTTTTTTGATTTGAACGCAATTTCACGCCCATCATTTTGATTGAAAATTCGTGCGTAAAAGGTGTAGGTATTGTTGGTGTACTCAAGCCTCATTTCCTCAATTTTTACAGTATCGCCTTTCTGACTCACACGATAGGCTTCACCTTTGAGTTGGTCGCCATCGATACGCCAAACCTCAAAACCGCTGTCTTCTGTGTGTTGCCAAGTGCCCACAAACTTTTTTGTTTTTTTCGGTAATTGACTATTCGCTATAAGAGGAAAAAAGAAAACAATAACAATGATATTAATTAGTCGCCTGTACCACATAGATTGAAGGTTTAGAGAAAGTTACTGATTTTTTTTCAGGATTCCAAAAATAGATGTGAATTTCATCTGAGTTTTTGGCTTGCTTTGGTATTTTAATCGCTGTAAAAAAGGTGCGTTGTCCTTTTTCGGGAATCAATACACATTGATCCCATGATTCGTAAAGAACAGGATCTTCGTTATTATTCATTAACATTTCTCCATCCCGTTCAAGCACGGTTACAAAACCCAAGGTTCCCACTTCGTCGCTAATCCATCCTTGTGTGCGAATGAGGACGTAAGTTCCTTCTATCATTAACTCATCCACCTTGATTTTTACGCCACCGTAGAACTCATTTGCATTCGTGTCCAATGCCCAATTCTCAAAAAGAGTAGGTGTGTTGGACGAATTAATTTCTTTGACGAATTTTCGGTTTTTGAAATCACCACGTTTCCATACTGAGAAATTGGCGTTGAAAAAATCTTCGTGGTATTTTACTTCGGGAAAGTAATGTCTGAAAATTTCATACTGAATAACATTTTGCTGTCGATTTGTTCGCGCCAACATCGCATACGGTTTGTCAGTGGTTGACACAAGTTCTGCTAGCTTATGAATGCTGTCAATTTCTTCAATTAAATCCATTTCAAAATCGAGCGAAGTACCACTATTTCGTGCGTAGTAATTCAGGTAATTTGTTCCAGTGACATTAGTGAAACGGAGGATGTTTTCTTCTCCAAGTTCGTTGTCAAATCGGTCAATTAACTCAACCATTTCCCTGAACGGTTCAAAGTGTACCGTTTTGGTCAATTTCCCCAAAGTAACCGAATGAACAGCGATAAACACTGAGCTCAACACCAAAATTCGCGCATATTTCTTCCATTCAATTTGTGATAGAAGATGTCCAAGACCTAGAAAAAGAAATGGTAGTGTAAATAATTGCCCAGGTTCTCTTAATATAGGTGTGTGAAGTGAATAGGCATGACCTGCCACGTACATTCCGAAGAAAATAAGAAAAGGATAATAATCAAACTTTTCAAGTTGTTTTCGATTGGCAAAATAAGCAAAGGAAACTGCTCCTACAAAGAGTATAAACAAAAGCTTTGAAGAATTAAAAAACTCTTGAAAGAACGCAAATAACCAAAATGAATCTGGTTTTCCAAGCCAGCCTAATTCACCCTTATCTAAATGTATATTGGTTAATTCTAGATGAGGATAAAACAAGCCGAGCGCAATCAAACCTGTAACCACAAAAGGAATCAATTGCGTACGTTTGAGGTAGAAAAGAGACACAAATGAAATCCACGCCGCGCACATAAATGCGTAATAGTGCGAGTACATCGCTCCTGTTAGTCCTGCTAAAATCAAGAGTAAACTTAGATATAATTGAGTTTTTCTCTCACTATTTCGCAGTGAAAGAATACCATAAACAAGTAAAATGGCAAAGAAAAACCCTGACGAATAAGGTCGCGCCATGGTCGTATGAAGAATAGGAAAAACGAACACTGAGAGCGTTCCTGCTGCCATCAAAGCCGCGTGTTTTGAGAAAAAACGAATTCCTGTAGCGTAAATCAGGGCAATTCCACCTAAACCAAACAGTAATGTCGGAATTCTGAAAGCAAATTCACCATCTCCAGCCACTTTCACCCACAGCCACAGTACAATTTGCATAAAAGCCGGGTGCATGTCGCCACCCACACCCACGGACATTAACTCAGCGAAATCAGCCACAAAAAGTCTGTTCCACGCACTGAGTTCATCGTGGGAGAGTCCTTGCGTCACCATAAAAGTGATACGCAAAATGATTGCTAACGCAAAAATGAGGTAAAAAGCGCTGTGCTCGGTTATATGTTTATTCAGCCTTGTCAGCATGACTTTGTTGCATCGCTTTTTCGTAGAGTACAATTCCGGCAGCAACACTCACGTTGAATGATGAAATCGCTCCAAAAAGTGGAATTTTAGCACGTTTATCGCAATATTTCATCAATTCTGGTGCAATTCCGTTCTCTTCAGACCCTAAAATGATTACACTCGCTCCACTCAAATCCGTGTCGGGAAGTAAACCGTCTGTTTTTTCTGTACACGCCACTATTTTAATTTCGTATTGCTTGAGCATGAGCAGCGTGTCTTGTAAATGTTCTTCACGACAAACAGGAATTCTATTCAATGCCCCAGCCGAAGTTTTAATTGCATCCGAAGTGATTTGCGCTGCACCGCGAGAAGCGATGATGATAGCATGCACACCCAAACATTCTGCCGAACGAGCAATCGCACCAAAGTTACGCACATCAGTCACGCGATCCAACATCAATAAATTAGGCGTAATTTTTTTCTCCAAAAGTGATTCTACAATATCTACTGTCGAATGATACTCAATAGGTGAAATAAGCGCTACAACACCTTGGTGATTTTGTTGTGTAATCTTGTTTAGCTTCTCAATCGGCACAAACTGAAGGTTGAAATCTTTACCTTTTAATTCGCTTTTCAACTCGTTAAAAAGTTCTTTATTCATCCCTTTTTGGATGAGAATTTTGTTGAGTTCTTTATCCGCTTTTATCGCTTCAATTACCGCTCTTACACCAAATATATAGTCTTTATCTTCCTTCATGTTTCCTAAATGAGTGACAAAAGTACGGAAATAGTATGAGGATTTGATTATGTGGGTGAGACAAACTTTTAGACTACAAGTTTTAGGACAAAAGACTGCTAGAAATTAGACAAAAGACCTAATTTATAGTGTAGAGAAGATTTTGATTATCGAAGTAAATAAGTGTAAATGAGATTTATACTGTCCCGACTTAAAAAGACCTGTCCCGAAGAATAGTCGGTGTGTCAAATATTTATAGCGGTGGATTTCAATCTGCCACTTCTAACAAGTCTTTTATCTAATTTCTAAAAGTCTAGAGTCTAGTCAAAGACTTATTTACTACACTTCGCACACTCTCCCAAAATAAGAAAATTCGCTTCTTTTTTTGAATACCCTTTAGGCAAAGTGATTTTAGGTTGCTCGGTCCCTTCCAAACATTCTGTCGTGTTGCAACTCGTACATTTGAAATGCACATGTTCGTGGTTATGACCCTCGTCGTGTGAACAATGTTCTTCGCAAAGTGCATAACGCTCCAAAGCTGTTTCGTCAATTACTTTGTGAATTAAACCCTTATCCTCAAATGAATGTAAAGTGCGGTAAAGCGTGACTTTGTCCAACTCTTTTGAGAATTGAGCCAACAAATCGTGGATAGACAAGCCCAATCCAGGATTCTTTTTGAAAAAATCCAAAATCGCAATACGGCCGTCGGTAATACGAAGTCCTGCCTTTTTTAATCGATTGAGCGAGTCCATGGTCAAAAGTAGTGTTTTTTTCTTTTTTAGGGATTTGTATGTCCTAAATTAGGTTTACTTTCTTTTTCATTTTTGCTGTGTAAACCTATTTTAGGACGAGTTAGATTAGTTTTTCAGGTGATAGTGTGATTTTGTATTACGCCCCTTCAGGGCTCCTTCATGTTATTTTTCCCAGAATTTATCGAGCCCTGAAAGGGCGTAATCTATTAACGATGGGCAACGCCCATCGTACGAAAAACACCAACAAACGCAAGCCCTGAAGGGGCGCAATACTCTACCCCAAGCACATTCCCAATCAAATTCTACCTCAATTCATCAACACAGTACACCAAAATAAAATTACCCCTTTATACAAACTTTCCGAACTTGATCAAGCTAAAATTAATATCTTTGCAACAGATTTGCAAAAATGAGATTGATATTATTCATTTTCTTTATGTTAGCGACCTCTGTTCTTTATGGACAGGGGTATGAGTTGTATCTTGAAGTACGCTCGGAAGAGGATCATCAATTAATTCCAGGAGTTCAGGTCGAATTTGTGGAAAGTCACAAGCAACATTTTCTTTCGGATGGTAAGTTGACGATTACCCTTCCTCACTCCAATCATCACTTGCATATCACTTCTTTGGGCTTTGAGACGAAAGAATTGGATATCGACTTGACTAAGAAGAATCATTACGTGGTTTACCTGCACATGACTTCTATCGAGTTGAAAGAATCGGTCATACACCACGATCTGGTGAGCTCGTCAGACCGAAATGCGTCAATTACGATAACTGGTGTGGAGCGTGATGCTTTGCTGATTTCAAATGCGGGGAGTTTTGCGGAGAATTTAGAATCGATTCCGGGAATATCAACTATAAATGTGGGAGTAGGAATTGCCAAGCCCGTGATTCGCGGATTGTCGGGAGTTCGAATTTTAGTTGCTGATGCGGGTTTGAAGCAAGAAGGGCAGCAGTGGGGCAATGACCATGGATTGGAAATGGATCAGTACGGAATTGAACGATTGGAAGTGATTAAAGGACCTTCATCTGTCATTTTTGGCCCTGATGCGATGGGTGGAGTGGTACACGTGCTCCCCGAAGTATGGACAGCTGAAGGCAGACTTGCAGTTGATGTGTTGGCAGGAGGTAAAACAAATAATGGAACAGGTTTTGGTTCACTCGGAATTAAGGGCACAAAAAAGAATTTTTTCTTTAGCACTCGAGCAAGTTACAAAGACTACGGCGACATGGCTATCAAGTCGGATTCGTTCAATTACAATACATTTCGTTTGCCTGTGCACGACAATAGATTGAAAAACACAGCGGGAAATGAATTGAATTTTTCGGGAAGTATGGGCTATAAAGGCGATTGGGGAAAAGTGTTTATTCGCGCTAGCCAATATCGACTTAAACAAGGTCTGTTCAGCGGAGCGATTGGCGTTCCCCAAGCTTACGGTTTAGGGCATGAAGATGACTACCGAAATATTGAATTGCCAAGTCAGCAAGTTATCCATTCAAAAATTGACGGACATGGTCAGTTTAGAATCAAGAAAAGTATGCTGATGCTTGACGCAGGTTATCAACGCAACGACAGACTTGAACGCTCAATTCCAGATTATCACGGTTATTCACCCGCAATCACTTCTGACACGGCTCATCGATTCTTGCTGGAAACTTACCAATTGCGTGCTGCGGTCAAAACAACGTTCAGCCCTTCTACAAAATTCACATACGGAACAAGTGTGTTGTATCAAGAGAATAAAATTGAGGGGTTTGAGTACTTGATTCCGAATTTCCGCTCGGGAGAATGGGGGTTGTTTTTGTTGCTTGAACACAATTTCACAGAGAAATGGGCGACGAATGTGGGATTGCGCGGAGATTTAGCTCGTGTAGTTACAGATTCATTTGAACAACCTGTTTACGATGTAGATTTGAATGTCATTGACATGGATGAACTTTCGCCTGACATCGATCGTTTCTTTTTTAATGGCGGTGCGCAGGCAGGATTCAGTTACCACCCCAATCACAATTCAAACATCAAGTTTAATTTCGGAAAGACGTATCGTTTTCCCAGAGCGGTTGAATTGGCTGTCAACGGAATGCATCACGGTACGTTTAGACACGAACAAGGCAATGCAAACCTAAAAACGGAGAATGGTTACCAGTTTGATTTGGCTTTTGAATATCACACGAATTCGTTTTTAATCACCTTGTCTCCATTTTTCAACTACTACCAAGATTTCATTTTTCTCAGAGCTTCCGGCACATTTTCGCCTTTACCAGACGCAGGACAGTTATACCGTTACACACAAGCAAATGCCTTGTTGACGGGTGGGGAGTTGTTGGTAGAATACCATCCATGGGATTGGTGGCATATCGCTTACAAATCACAGTATGTCTACGGTTACAATTTAGAATCAAACCGTAATTTGCCTTTTATTCCACCGTTGGAAATGACGCTCGAATTTGATTTCATTAAGAAAACCGCGGGAAGATTTGAGAACCTCTTCATCAAACCACAAGCAACCTACGTTTTTGCTCAAAATGCAGTGGATGTGAATGAATTATCGACTCCAGGTTATTTTTTACTCAACATCGATATGGGCGCCACTTTACAAATCACCAAAAAGCAAAAAATGATTGTGTCGTTAGGCTTTAGAAATGTGCTTAATCAAACATACTACCGCCACCTGAGTCGCTATCGCATATTGGACTTGTCTGAACAGGGGTTCAATTTTATTGGGTCGGTGAGGTTTCCGTTGGAGTTTGGGTTTTAGTTGTATTTTATGTTTTTTTGCTGCATAATTATCTTTATGCCTCATCCCACATTACACAATATCACGCAAATTCACTACCTTTGCCCGCAATGTCACAGAAAGACGTAAATATTAAAAATAAGCGCGCTAAGTTTGAGTTTCAACTGCTCGAAACCTTTGCTGCTGGTATTATGTTAACCGGTACGGAGATTAAAAGCGTGCGCAACAGCAAGGCAAGTATTGTCGAGGCGTATTGCGTGTTTGAAGGTGACGAATTGTTTGTGCGTAATATGCACATTGCAGAATATGAAAACGGGTCGTACAATAACCACAATCCGAAGCGCGACAGGAAGTTGTTATTGAATCGTCGTGAGCTAGACAAACTTTTCAAGAAGGCTAAAATCAAAGGATATTCGATCGTTCCGCTGAATATGTTCATCAATGACAAAGGATTGGCAAAGATGAATATTGCATTGGCTCAGGGTAAAAAACTCCATGATAAACGAGAAGATTTAAAAGAAAAAGACTCAAAACGCGATATGGATCGTGCAATGAAAAAGCATTAGTTCCACGAATTAAACGTGACAATTATGAAGAATTCTGTATTTTTTCTACTCGCTATATTCTTTCTCGCAAGTTGCGATACGACTAAACTGTCAAAAACTTCGGATGATCTTTTTGTAGGAGTTTGGAGCATTTCGGGTGAAACAATATTGGATGGGGTGGAAGTTGAAATCACCAAAGACGCCAACGGAAATTTCGCAGGTCATATCACTAAACTCAATGAGGATAAATTGGTACAAATGTTCATGGAAGAAGGAGATAAGTTGATTACAGGAGTAAAACGCTTATCAAATTTTGAATTTGAGATGAGTGAGAAAAAAATTGCTTCAAAGTTGTTTGCAGAATACGACCAAAGTACCACGGTGAAATACAAAGTGGAGTTTGAAGGTTTAGATCGAATTGTGGTAATGGAAGCTGGAGCAAAGAAAGTTTTTGTTCGCGTGAAATAGGAGGGAGGCTACCCTAACTTCAACAAGTAAAACAGTACAATTCCCGGAAAAACAAGATACAGTGTTCCATGAAACAGCACTGAATACATCATGCTCCGACCTTTAATCAGAAACGTGATGAAAGGAATTAGAAATAGAAGTGGAATCAACGGAAAAGTACCAAAAACCGAGAAATCAGTCACAATTGCGTTCATTTCACTATTATTTCGGATATAAATGCGCTTAATATCTCGAAAAATCCAACTTCGCTCAACCTGAAGACTTGGGTTCTTTAAAATGAGGTTTTTATTGAGCACGCTGATCCAAAACGTTTCATTATTGTCCAATTTGACAGGTGAAACACGGTCAAAACGCATTCCACCACTTCCCATTCCTTTGTCTATGCTGATGGCATAGCGTTCTTCCAATTTGCCTGGAATAATACGATCGACCGTAATGAGAAAAGCAGAAATAAGCGCTGCCCACATCACCCCTTTGAAAAAGCGGAAAGGCTTTCCTTTTGTAATTTGTCGGTAATACTGTTCTTCTTCTAAAAATTCGTCATATTTTTTTTGCTCAAAACGCTCTTTTGCCTTGCGAAGACGTTCTTCCATGTCTTTTTTGAGGTCATCTTCAGTACGCACAGGAGACTGTTGTGGAGCTGTTTTTATACGTTTGTTTGGAATTTCTCGTTGTCCAGTTACGATTTCGTATGCCTCAATAATATCGATAAATCGTTTTGTGGAATCGGGGTCTGGATTTTTGTCGGGATGATATTTCATCGCGAGTTTTCTGAATGACCGTTTAATTTCATCCTGAGAAGCCGAAGAGCTTAATCCTAATGTTTTGTAGTATTTTTCAGGAATCAAATTTCAGCTTTTTAAGTGTTTGATTTCGGTCTATTTTTCCGTTAGATGTTTCACTAAATTGTGCACAATAATAGACTTTTTTTGGAATTTCGTACTTATCCAACACGGATTCTAATTGAGTTAAGTCAATTTCACCAAAACCTTCAGCACAAAGTACAATTTTAGCGCCTAAACGTTCGTCGGGAACGGAGAAAATAAAATACCTGCGGTTCAAGTTCAACGCCTCTATTTTGCGTTCAATTTGCTCAGGGAAAAATTTAATTCCACCCGAATTAATCACAAAATCCTTTCTTCCTTTCCAGTGAAACGAGCGTGAGTCAATTAACTCAACGACGTCATTGGTTTCCAATTTCTCAATCTTCAAGTCGGGAGCGTGAATAACAAGTTGATTTTCGCTCCCCACAGAAAAAGTGGTGTTTCCAATCGCTATGTATGGACTTGCATTTTTTGAAATATGGCGCAACGCAATATGCGAGGTAGTTTCTGTCATGCCGAAAGTGGCGTAGGCATTGACCTTGTGTTCAATTAGTTTTGTTTCAAGTGAAGAATGAATCGCCGCGCCCCCAATGATAATAGCACCGATTTCAGCTGTCTTCTTTGGTTGTTCATTCAGGCATTTTTCAACTTGAAGCGGCACCATGGCAGCAAAGTCGATGTGGGTCTCATCGGGATAGTCTAATGGATTCTCCGGTTTAGTCAACACAACCTGAAGATTGTTTTCCAACGCCCGAACCAACATCATTTTTCCTGCAATATAATCGGGACTGAGACAAATTAATGCTGTTTGTCCATCTTTAAAACCAAAAAAACGGCTAGTCAATGAAGCAGATTGTCTCATCACTGATTTTTTCAGCTCAATTACCTTTGGATTTCCTGTAGAACCCGAAGTTTGTTGACGTATGAAATCAGTGTCATCATACCAATTTTCAAGAAAAGTGTATAGACTTTCATTGTACTCTTTAGACCAACTGTTATGACAAATTTGTAACTTCACTTTTTTGGAATGACTTTTGTTTAGAAAGTAACATTAGTAAAAATAACTGTTTTCTTTCCAATAGAATTGAAAATGGAATTGAAAAGATTTTGTAAATTAACCAAAAAATTGAATAATGAAGAAGGTATTTGGCATTTTAGCTATCGCAGCAGCAACAACATTGGTGTGTAGTTTTGCCGCAAATAAAGAAGAAATAGAAGTTGTAGCTGTTGATTCACACGGAATTAATTTTGCTGATTTAAGTTTTGAAGAAGCAAAAGCACAAGCAAAGAAAACTGGTAAATTGATTTTTATCGATGCATACGCTTCATGGTGCGGTCCTTGTAAAATGATGGATAGAAATACTTTTTCTGATGAAGGAGTAGGTAAGGTTTTTAATGAGAAATTCATCAATTTAAAAGTGGACATGGAGAAATCAGCTGACGGACCTGCATTATCTAGAATGTATCAAGTTACAGCATATCCAACCTTCCTTTGGGTTGACGGAGAAGGTAAAGTAGTTAAACGTTTGATGGGGTACAAAACTCCTGAACAATTCTTAGGTTCGATAGAAGATTTGAAATAAAGTTTGATTTATAAAAACAATAAGGGGAGCATTTTTGCTCCCCTTTTTTCTATAAGAATCTTTTCAATATTACTATCTATTTTATCCGTAGTAAATAGAACACTGATGATACTAATAAAACGAATTTTATTAATATTTTCTACATTCCCGCAAAAAGAGCTGAATGGAACTTTGCGGATTAATAAGTCTTTTGTCCCCGACAATTTCGGGACAGGCTTGAGTCTTGTAGTCTTGGGTCTTTTTCATAGACACTACAAATTTTATTTGACTTGAAACATTGATAAATCCACTATAAATCTCCTTACTATTTCAAAATATTCACTTTACTCATCGAAACTGAATTGTCAGCTTGCAATTGGAAAAGGTACATTCCGCCAGCTAAGTTTTCAATATTTAGCGTCATGTTTTCTTGGTTGTTGAAATTGATTTCTTCTACCACACGACCTTCCATATTATAGATTGTCAAGATTAATTTATTTGCTGTGATTCCTTCAAGAGAAAGTGTTACTTGATTTGTTGCAGGGTTTGGATAAACAGAGAAGAAAGTTTCTTTCAACTCAATTTCTGGTACGCTACTTATTGTTTTTGCTGAAATGATAGCGGCAAGAGCATTAGCTTTTCCCCATCCCCAATCAAGTGTGCCAACTTCAGGGTCGATGTCGCCTGTGCGAATGTCAAGACGGGCAGTCATTTTCAAAATCTCTTTCGCTTGTGTTGCGGACATTGTTGGAAATGCTTCGAGCATCAATGCGACAATTCCAGCAACCATAGGTCCAGACATAGATGTTCCTGAGAATCGTTTGAAACCGTAAGTTCGTCCATTAAATTCAACAGGCGAAATCAATCCCGACTGATTAGTGACATCATAGGAATTCACAGAAGAAAGCACATTTTGCCCTGTCGACGCGATATCGGGTTTTGTTCTTTCATCTACTGTAGGTCCTCTGCTTGTATACCCCGAAAGTGCTCCGTAAAGAAAATTGGTTTCACTTGTATATAGCTCAGCAAGGTATGAAGCAACGGTAATTACATTTTTGCCTACTCCTCCAGGTTCTCCAAGTCCGTATGCGATATCTCCACCAGTTGCATTAGGATAATTTGCTGTTAAATCCACTCCCCAATTAGTGTATCGATTGTTCATTCGCACATTGTTCCAAAGGTGTACGTGACTGTCTTGAGAATGAATTTTCAGTACAACTTTATACCCTGTGGTGTTGCGAACTTCAAATCGGATATTGGGTTTGTTATTTAAAAACTGTTGTGCAACTGTATGCATACGAATATGTAAAGTATCGTCACCAAATTCGGTAATTTGATCCAGAGAAGGCTCTTCATTTGAGTAGTAAAAAGGCGTCTCAAACACTGTTGCATTTGAATTATCAACTAACATCAAAGAAGCTGAAAAACTACTGAAAGCAGAGCCCCACATGGTCATGGTTTGTCCAAATGAATCTTCGATGCCACTACTGAAATTGACCACTGTTTTTAGTGTGTCATTATTTTCTGTAAAGTCTTTGTCCAAATGGAACACATTTGACCCATTATTTCCAGCTGATCCCACAAATATTTTTCCTGGACCGTGGAGAATGTTCATTGCGTAATTTTCTAATGAAGAGCCATCGTGCGGACCTACGTGACTTCCGAAGGACATATTTACTACATACGGTTTGTTCACTGAAGCTGCATAGTTTGTGATGTAAGAGAATGCATCAGTGAGTGATGCCGCATCTCTTCTAAGTGAAATAAATACTAATTCCGCATCGGGAGCAGCACCGTAGTTAATTACTCCTGAGCCACTTCCTCCTGCAATTCCTGCAACGTGAGTAGCGTGTGAACCTGGACCGAAAACGTATAATGTGTCTTGTTCAGCATTCAGCAACTCGTCAGGACCTAAGTATTCTGTTCCGAAAGAATATCCAGCAGGTGCGGGGCCTGATAATTTATTTTGATCCCAAGCTCTTGTTAAACGCATGTAACTTAAGGTTGTGTCGTAGAAATTCGGATGTGTATAATCAAATCCCCAGTCAATAATTGCGATAATGACTCCCGTTCCAAAATAAGCTCTACCTAAATCGCCTAAGCCCATGTGTACAGAATCTACTCGCGCAGAAGTCAATGATCGATCTAGTTCAGGAGATGTTTTGCTCGAGATTTCTAAAAAATCAATTCCATTAACTTGCATGAAGTCATTCATAGCAGCAATCGGAATTCGAAGCGTCCATAAATTTTGCAATTTTGTTGACATAATGATATCAAGATCTGTTAAGTCTGATTCTTGAATCTCAGAATTTACAATAGCCAACGCACCAACATAATGTTGACCGTTCATTTTGATGAGGTCGTAATTTGTCGCAAAGTTCGTTGTTGGACGTTCAGGATTTTCTTTTGACAAGTCGTGCAGAAAAAACTTTGTCGAAACGTCTATTGCAATTTGACTGTTTAAGCTAAGAGTACTGATGGTAAGGAGTAGAAATGAGGCCAAATAAGTAAAATATCTATTCATAAGTTCTATTTATTAGAACCTGCAAGATACAGAATTCAGGAGAATAAATTCTTTTTACAAAAGTTTTGTTTGATTTTACAACAGACCCAAACAAATTTTCATTCGTACAATCCGTCTTGCCGATGCTTGAGCTTGCATTCTGAAATATTCATCTTGCTTATATTTAGCCAAAATTTCTGCATGTGCTTTTTCTGCATCCAATGGCATCAATAGAATATCACAACCCGCCGCGATTGCTTTTACGTTTGCATCCGCTACTTTCGCTACACCACCCATGTTCATTGCGTCAGTAACGATAAGTCCTTCAAACCCCAAACTGTCTCGAAGCAGTTCGGTTACGATTTTGTGAGAAGTAGAAGCGGGGAGTCCGTCAGTATTAAACTTCGGGTTGTTTTTCACGGCTATGTGTGCAATCATAATCGAGAGTACCCCATTTTCGATGAGGTAAGGATAGTTTTCTACTTCACGCATTTCACCATCGATATAAACCAACTGCTTATGCGTGTCGCCCACAACGTAGCCGTGACCTGGAAAGTGTTTCGCTGTGGCAATAATTTGCCTGTTTTGCGTTTCGTTGATAAACTCCATAGACCATTTTACAATGCTGTCCTGCGTTTGACCGAAACTTCTCCACCCTACAGTTTTATTTGGCGACATGTCCACCACAGGAGCAAAGTTGTAGTTAATTCCAATTTTTATCAGGTCGTCAGAAATGAGTTGTGCACTTGTACGAACCTCTTCAATAGTTGTTATTTCACTCGCTTTTTTGTAGACAGTTGAGCCTTCAATTTTCCTATTTATCAGACTCGTTTCAGCATCTGCACTGTACAAAAGAGGCAAACCACCTTTTTCTCTATTCGTGCTGTCAAAACTGTTTATTTTTTGTTTAAATCCTTCCACACTTCCATTTAGTAAAAGCACACCACCAATTAAGCGGTTTTGAAGTAAATGCTGAATCGTTTCATCCGTTTGCCCAAGACGCCCTGCCGCAGGCATAATCAATTGAGCGACGATAGCTGTGTCGTCCATTTGATCCATCAACTGATTTGTACGTTTTTCAAGTCCTAAGCTGTAAGAAAGGTAATTGTCCAAGGTAAATTGAGGTTGAAATTCCTGCGCAGATAGAGATGTGATTGAAGCAAAGGATAAAAAGAAAAATAGCGTTCTCATATTGTCTTGTTTAAACTGAAATCACAATAGTGATGCCAGTCTTCAAAATTATTCAATTTATCCTCATCAATCAGCCAAATAGAATGAAGCTTTACACGAAGGGATGTTATTAAGTCGGAAGGATTGCAGATTACAGATTCCCAAAATAATGTAGAGACGCGATTAATCGCGTCTCTACATTATTTTGGGGTAATTACATTCACCACATCAACCAATTTGTAATTTGTAATCTGCAATCCCCAGATTTGTGATGAATGGTTTAAACAACAGCTAAATTTTACTTATTTTTCGGCTCAAATTATTTCGCAATGGCAAAAAAGACAAAAGCAATTATAGAAAAAAGCTCGCAGCAATTTTTGGAGAATTACCTCAACAACCCTTCGCCAACAGGTTTTGAATCGGCAGGACAGAAGTTGTGGCTCGAGTATATGAAGCCTTATATTGACGAACATTATACGGATAACTACGGGACTGCTGTAGGTGTAATCAACCCGAAATCTGATTATCGTGTAGTTATTGAAGCGCACGCAGATGAGATCTCGTGGTTTGTTCATTATATCACTAAAGAAGGGTTTATTTATCTGCGCAGAAATGGGGGCTCAGATCACTTGATAGCTCCATCAAAACGGGTAAATATTCACACAAAGAAAGGAATTGTAAAAGCACTTTTTGGATGGCCTGCTATTCATACGCGCCAAGAGAAAGAAGATGCACCAAGCATGAAGAATATTTTCCTCGACTGTGGAGCAGAAAGTAAAGAGGAGGTGGAGAAAATGGGCGTGCATGTCGGATGCGTGGTGACGTATGAAGATGAGTTCATGGTGTTGAATGAAAACAAATTTGTAGGTCGTGCGCTGGATAACCGAATCGGTGGATTTATGATTGCCGAAGTTGCTCGTTTGTTGAAAGAAAATAATGTAAAATTACCTTTTGCGCTTCATATCGTTAATGCAGTTCAAGAAGAAGTTGGTTTGCGCGGAGCTGAAATGATTGCTGCGCGAATAAAACCTCACGTAGCCATAATTACAGACGTGTGCCACGATACAAGTACGCCAATGATGGATAAAATTCAACAAGGTGATTTAAAAGGAGGACAGGGTCCAGTATTGACTTATGGTCCAGCGGTGCAAAATAACCTGTTGAATTATATCATCGACCAAGCGGAGAAAGAAAAAATTCCTTTTCAGCGTGCTGCAGCTTCGCGAGCTACAGGAACGGATACGGATGCGTTTGCATATTCTAATGACGGTGTGCCATCAGCGTTAATTTCATTGCCACTTCGCTATATGCATACCACAGTTGAAATGTGTTATAAAGAAGACGTCGAAAATACGATTCGTTTGATTTATGAAACGATAGTGAATTTGAAAAACGGTCAATCGTTTAAGTATTTATAAAATCGGTAGGGACGAATAATTATTCGTCCCTACCGATTTTATAAATATTATTTATTCAACCAAGATTTAAACATCCAACTGTTTTTCTCTTTTTCGCGAATTAAATCGCTCATCAAACTATTGGTTCCTTCGTCATTTACTTCACCAGCCAAATCAAGTATCTCTCTTTCCAATACCAAAAGTGTTTTTTGACTTTCTAAAAGATACTCCATTCCCTTGTTTCCATCTGTCGTGGTTGGCAGTTCTTTAATTGAAGAATTCGCCAAGTAGTCGGTGAAGGTGTGTAGCGGACTTTTTCCTAAAGTTAGAATTCGTTCTGCTATATCGTCAATGATAACCTGAGTTCGCGTGTAGAGTTCTTCGTATTTTAAGTGTAATTCAAAGAAATTATTTCCTTGGATATTCCAGTGCATTCCGCGTAGATTTTGGTAGTGAATCTGGTATGCAGCCAATAATTTGTTCAATTTTGTCGATAACTCGTCTGTTCCTTTTTTGTCTAATCCTATGTAATTCATTTCCTATAATTTAGTTATTATTCAAATATACTAACTAAATCGCTATAGATTTTATGAATATTATGTATAATTTTATAAATAAAAACTATGATAAGTCTTGTTCAGGTCGAATACATTTTAGCACTTTACGAAGAACGAAATTTTCAACGTGCGGCAGATCGCTGTTTTGTCACTCAGCCCACACTTTCAGTTCAGATTAAAAAGGCGGAGAAACAACTTGGGGGCAGATTGTTTAATAGGGATATAACTCCGCTAGAAACGACACCATTTTTCCACAAATTACTCCCTGTTTTTCACCAGCTTAAAAGCGATATGGACAGTTTGAAGCAACGCGTGTCGCAAGATCGAGATGGGATAAAAGAAGAAATTAGAATAGGAGTAATTCCAACGATAGCACATTACTTAATTCCAGATATGTTTGGCGTGCTTAGCGAAAGGTTAGCTGATTTTTCGTTAAAATTTGAAGAACACCGAACAGCTGAATTGTTGGAGTTATTGGAAAAACGCAAGTTAGACATCATCATTTTATCTGGCCCTCTTGAGGCACGTGGATTTGAAATTCAAAAACTATTTATTGAAGAGATAGGGTTTTACCTTAAAAAACCACGCAAGTTGAATAGTGTGCAAGATTTAACAGATGAGCAACCTTGGTTATTAACTGAGGGTAATTGTTTGCGAGCTCAAATGATTAATCTTTGCGAATTGAAAAAAGACAGTAGTTCAGTTTGGAATTATCAAGGGAGTAGCATAGATGTCTTAACGCGAATGGTAGATCGTTACGGGGGATATACTTTAATCCCCATGAATTACCCCAAAGAACACATCGACCAAAGTCATTTGGTGCGCATGAAAAAATCAGTTCCTGCACGAAGTGTAATAGCTGGTTATAACAGAAGAAATACCAATCATGAGGCGTTTGTGAAGATTTTTCAAGCTATTCAAGGGTTTTATAATGCTCAGGAGTCGAAGGATTGGGAGTTTTTGGATTGGCATTGATGAAATGAAGTTGTTCTTTAATTTTTAAAAAAACAACGGCGGTTTCCTAAAGTCATACTTCACATCACGCAACATATTCGCATTTGCAGCAATACTCAAAACAAACCCTTTGTTTGGTCCTACAGCGATCCAATTGAAACTCAAATTCCAGCAGTGAATGTTTCGGTAGAGATTCACAACAACGGTAGAGAAAGCACCAATTTTAAGGTCGTAAGTTCCTGTCGAAGTGATTCGCCATCTTGGTGTTAGTGCAATTTCAGCATTATAAGTCAAGGTTTGAATCACGCTAGTTGGATCAGGGTTGAATTCAGAAATATTGAGATTTCTTCTCCAGTTTAAGTTGTGTGATAAGTTGATTTTCCAAGGAATTCTAAAATCGACTACTTGATGTGGGTACATCACATAATAGTTAAAATCCTGATTCCAATTCTCACGCAGTAGTTTTTCATTTTCACCCATTATTTTTTGACCTTCTTTACTCGTGATAGTAAGAGTAGAGACGATGTTGTACGTAGTAAATCGACCCAGCTTACTTCTTTCAGAAAGAGCAAATTCTTTTCGCGTCGCACCTGTGGAGTCAACCCAATCATAAAGACTATAGTTTGCGCTCGCAACGATGCTTAAGAGCGGAAGAGGTTTAATTCGCAACTGCATGGTTAAATCGGAAAGATTCATAGAGTCCTTTAGCAGGTCGTACGAACCATTAATTGTAAAACCTTCTATCAAACCTATACTTTTTGTTCCTGTTGAATCCCTTTTACTCGGAAATTTCATGTCGGTCACGCTATTTAGCCCGAAAGTAATCAAACCTTGATCCTTATTTGATCCTTCTCTGTAGAGTGAGTGTTGGTAAGGGGAATAAGTTACTATATTACCATTTTGACCTGCAAATTCTGTCCGGTGGTTAGTTAAGCTAGGCACATATCGAAACCCTAAACTGGGTCTAGTCACATTTCTGAACCGTACATTTTTTAAACCAATTAAACGGTACAAGCTGTAAATCGAGTTTGTAGCATTTATTTGTAAGCTCAAGTTTTGCCCCATAAAGAATCCCGTAAGCGAATCTTGTGCAATGGTGTTGGTCTCCGTGTCCCATCTCTGATTTGTCGCTTGAAAGTTCCAGAAATTGGTGTAATTAACGGTTGGCGTTATATTCAACGTTCCATTAAATGCTTTGAGCGTAGTCGTTAAATTCATGTTGTGATTTACCCCGTTTAAGAAACGACTAGTGATTAAGTGAGAGTATTGAGATGTAAACAATGAGTCATTTACATTCGCCTGGTTTTTAAATTCAGAATTATACGTAAAACCCACTTTTTCGTACCACTTTTCAGCGCCCACAGTCGTTTTCTTTCTAAAAACTTTAAGTGGAAAAACGCGACTCATGTTAAAATTGATCGAAGGAGCATCCATAAAAATATTTCCAGTTTGCGAGTTTTGATTTGCGCCAACCTTCATCCCTAAATTATACGGTTTTCCCGGAAACATACGGTTTATAGTGACACTCGATTGAAGTGCATTGTTGAAATACTGCGTATTCATCGGATCTAAAGTGTTCTGCGTATTGTTGTCAGAAACAAAATTCACATTTGCCGCAAATCGCCAATAAGGATTTGATTTTGCATCTTGACTGTGTTGCCAGTTTAACGTGAATTTATTGAGTGAATTATCCGAAGGAAAAGGTTGTTTTAAGCTTAAAAAGTCAATTCTTGCAGCACCCTGGTATTTATACCTCACATTATAGTTTGTTTGATTTGCTAATCCCCATGAACCGCGAGAGAAAAGCGTACCAAATATTGTCGTTTCAAAATTGTCTCCAATTGGTGTGTAAAACCCTAAGTCTTGCAAACCAAAACCATTTTGAGAAACGGGAATAATTTGTGGAAAAACTATTCCGCGCTTCTTTTCTGAAGAAGTTGGGAAAAATCCAAAAGGCAGAGCGAGTGGTGTGGGCACTCCATTGATCCATAAGTTAGCTGGACCCGTCACAATTCTTTTATCTGGAACAAGTATGGCGCGACTTAGTTGAAAATGAAAGTGGGGGTAATCTAAGTCACAAGTACTGAAGCGACCATTTTCAAAGTGAATTTCCTCATTTGCTTGACGTTTTGCACGCTCCATATATAAATAACTCTCTTCTTGCTGAATTCTGGTTTCTTCAATATATGCTTTTTTGGTATTGAAATTAAATCGCATTTTGGAAGCGCGAACTTCTTCAGCTCCATCTACAAATAAAGGTTCACCCACACGATTACTATCGGCATCAAGAATATACATGGCGGTTACTTCATTTTTATCTAAATCGATGACCATATAGTCAGCAGTTAGAACTGTGGTGCCAAATGTGATTTTAGCTTCCGTGTAAAGGTGTACTAATTTTTTTCTTAAGTCAGAATAGATGCTGTCTTTTGCGGAATAGAATATTGGCTCATCCATCGAGTCATCAACTCTTATAATGCGTTGTTTTGTTTGCGTAGTATCATCCGATGTCCTCGTGATAACAGCGGGCTCATGGATGAATTCTAAAGAATCTTTTTGAACATTAGTGGTGTCAATTTGCCCATAGATGTAACCTTGGGAGGTACACAATGTTATAATTATCAACATAAAGCCGATGATAATTTGAGGTATGGAACAATTTTTGGTCAATACTTATGTTGTATTTTTGTCTTTTGACAAACTCTTAACGAATGCAAAACTAAAAAATTACCTTGCTTGATGAGTAAAAGAAGGTTTAACATATCAATTTTATTTTTTTTAACGGTATTTTACTGTGTGTCTTTACATGCGCAATCAGCTTATAAAGGCAGCCCAGAGTTTGGGTTAAAGACCGTTGTGATTGACCCTGGGCATGGAGGTAAAGACCCTGGAGCTATTGGTAAAATGATGATGGAAAAAGATCTAGTGCTGACCGTAAGTTTGAAGTTGGGAGCACTAATCAAACAAAGTTTTCCAGATGTAAAAATAATTTACACTCGAAGCACAGACGAATTCATTGAACTTTATCAACGTGCAAAAATAGCTAACTCCAATAACGCAGATCTTTTTATTTCCATTCACGCTAATGCAGTGGAATCAACTGCTCCCTACGGAACAGAGACCTTTGTACTTGGTTTACACAAGTCTGAAGCTCAGCGAAAAGTGGCTGAACGAGAGAACTCAACGATATACCTAGAAGAAGACGGTGGTGATAAATACAAAGATTTTGATATGTCTCCAGATGCAATTATCGCTCGACAATTAATGCTTGGAGTTTATCTGAATCAAAGTATCAATTTTGCTTCGATGATTCAAAAAGAATTTACGTCTCTTGGAAGAAACAATCGGGGAGTAAAGCAAGCTGGACTTTTGGTGTTGTATAACACTACAATGCCCGCAGTACTTGTTGAACTTGGATTCTTGTCAAATGTCAATGAGGAAAAGTATATGAGCACCAAAGAAGGACAAGATAAATTGACAAAATCAATTTTCGATGCTTTTGTTACTTACAAAAGTTATGTCGATGGTGTAGACTATTTAATTACCCATTCGACGAAAACGGAGCATAATACAGAAACAGTTCAAAATATTCCTGAAAATTCGACGAATCAAAATGAAGTGATTTTTCGTGTTCAAATAGAAACGTCTAGTGTTCGACTTGCAAAAGACAATCCAAGGTTTAAAGGTCAGAATGTCTTTGAATACTCGCAAGATGGACTTTATAAGTATACGGTTGGCGCGCACAAAAATGACTTCGAATCAGCTAATAAATTGAAGAATGAACTCCGTGAAAAAGGATTTGAATTTGCTTTTGTAGTAGCTTTTCAAGGAAGTGAGCGTATTAATTTGGAAAAAGCTATTAAATTAGCATCAAAATAATGAGGTTTGAAAATATCTAAAGAATTTAAGACTGGTTTAATTGTGATTGTAGCTATGGCAATATTATTTGCTGGAGTTAATTTCCTAAAAGGAGACAATGTACTGGGGGGTAGCGTTGAATACTATGCTGTATTCGAAGGTTCTGGTTTCTTGGAGCAATCAAGTGCTGTTACATTAAATGGTGTACCTGTGGGAAGTGTAAAGGAAATTTACAACGATCCAAATGACTTACGTCGTGTAATTATTCGTTTTTCGGTGAATAAAGAAGGTTTGAAAATTCCTAGAGGTACAGTTGCAGAAATTACAGCAACGAGCTTATTGTCTAAAGGATTGATTCTGAAATTTGATTACGAAGCTAAGAGAGGTTTTCACGAACATGGAGATACCTTATTAGGTAAAGTGGGACCCGAATTAACAGATGCAGTAACAGCTGAAGTACTTCCAATTAAAGAAAAATTGGAGCGATTGATGACTTCAGTTGAAAACATGGTTGTTTCGGTGAATGCATTTTGGGATACCACAGCAGCTCAGTCTTTGGACGGAAGTCTACAAGAAGTTCAAATCGCAATTGCGCGTTTTGGAAATCTTGCGAAAAATCTTGATGAAATGGTGATTGCTGAAAGAAGCCGTTTAGCTTCAATTCTCAGTAACGTAGAGAGTATCTCACACAATTTGAAAGCCTCCAACGAAAAAATTAATAATATTATTGGAAACGTCTCTAACTTGACAGATACATTG
>CAYUQU010000031.1:0-36157 GCA_964447015.1 uncultured Flavobacteriales bacterium | reverse complement strand
GTGAAATCTCAACTGAGGACTTGTTGGGTTCTATATTTAGCAAGTTTTGTATCGGAAAGTAGCTATTTATAAGTCATCCGATTTAGATTTTACGTATTTTTAAGCCTTAAATTCACTGCTATGAAGCTGTTTTGGTTTATTCTAATCACTCTGTGTTTTACTGCATTTTCAACCAATGCGCAGTATCGAAAAATGGGTGGAGTTAATTTAGCATCAGCAGAACACGGTCCACAACCTGAAAGCGGAATCCCAGCTCTTAAACGAATTAACGCCAATTGGATAGCGATGACTCCTTTTGCCTATATGGATTCCAAAACCGACACCAAAATTCATTATCGAACACATCGCAAGTGGTGGGCGGATGTACCTGAAAATATGGAGAGTGTTGTGGTAGATGCAAGAAAATACGGATACAAACTGATGCTTAAGCCTCACTTCTGGGTTGAAGGTTCCGGTTGGGCAGGTACGTTGACTTATGATGAAGAGGGTTGGGCTGAATGGGAGAAAAATTACACTGAGTTTATTCTTGAATTGGCCAATTTTGCACAAAAACATGAGTTTGAAATGTTTTGTTTTGCTACCGAATTAAAATCAGCGGTGAAAAACAGACCTGAGTTCTTCAATTATATCATAGCCGAAATCCGGAAAGTGTATAGTGGTAAATTGCTTTATGCTGCAAATTGGGATGACTATCACCGCATTCCTTTTTGGGATAAACTGGATTATATCGGAGTGGATGCTTATTTTCCAGTTACGGAAACCGTTACACCAACTGTTGAAGAGGTGCGCACCATTTGGATTGATTTTGCGAACCAATTAAAAGAATTTAGCTATAAAAAACGAAAGCAAATTATCTTCACCGAATACGGTTATCGTAGTATAGACAGTCCTGTGTGGAAACAATGGGAAATTGAGTGGGTGTCAGATTCACTCAATGTCAATTTGCAAGCTCAGGTAAATAGTTATGAAGGTTTATTTCAAGCAGTTTGGGATGAGCCATGGTTTGCGGGTGGGTTTTTGTGGAAATGGTATCCCGAAAAAGTCCATTACTCAGGACTTAAGGCGAATTCTGATTACACACCACAAGATAAACCAGCAGAGAAGGTTATTCGAAAGTGGTATTCAAAACAATACAGTTACGATTCTAAGAAGAAACAAAGTAAAGCTAATTCAAACTAAGTAATTATAGAAAGGAAACTGTTAGGTGTTTGTTCGTGGTTATCCTTCAAGACAGGGTTTGATGTTACGTGGATTCGTGTAGCGTTTGTTATCGCCACTATCATCGGTTTTGGGGCACCAATTTTTATTTATCTCGTGTTATTTCTGCTATTGGAAATGGGGTGGATAAAATGACATACGTTTCTTTTTTCAACTAATAACTGACCTAATTATCTATGCAAAAATACAACACGACTTGTATGATTGCATAAAAACACAACGTATTTCATGCAAAAGTATAACACGTTTGAAGGTTTTACTAAGATAGAGTGTGGTGTTGAAAATGAAAAATCTACATCGCAGCTAACAACAACTCAATATCCTTGTAAGGCAAGCCGAAAACTTTACCTAAGATTTCACTTGTTAATGTTCCTTTGTACATATAAACTCCACTTCTAAAACCAGGGTCATTTTTGATAAGCTCTTTACAGCCACCATGGTCACCCATATCAATCAGGATAGGAGAGAAGATGTTGGAAAGCGCAAATGAGGCAGTACGTGAAACGCGTGAAGCAATGTTGGGTACGCAATAATGAATGACACCGTGTTTTATAAATGTAGGATTATTATGATTGGTCACTTCAGATGTCTCAAAACAACCACCTTGATCTATACTAATGTCGATAATTACAGAACCAGGTTTCATTTCTGCTACCATTTCTTCTGTAACCACACAAGGAGTTCGACCAAGCGGCGCACGCATCGCTCCAATTACTACATCCGCGCGTAAAAGTGCTTTTGAAACCAATTTTGGCTGTAAAACGGAGGTGTATATTCGTGTTCCTAAATCGTTTTGCAAACGGCGCAATTTAGAAATTGAATTGTCAAATACTTTAACTGAAGCACCAAGACCGATTGCTGAACGAGCGGCAAATTCGCCCACTGTTCCAGCTCCTAGAATAACAACCTCAGTTGGCTGTACTCCAGCTACACCACCAAGCATCAACCCTTTTCCTTTTGGGTTTGAAAGCAGTTCTGAAGCTACGTGAATAGCAGTATTACCCGCAATTTCACCCATAGTTCGAACGATTGGGAAAATCCCTTCTTCGTCTCTTATGTAATCCCACGCAACTGCGGTGATTTTCTTTTTGATTAATTTTTCTAATGTAGCCTTCGGCTGAATTGATAATTGGAGGGCAGACAACAATGTTTGTCCACCTGGCATCAAATCAATTTCTTCTTCAGAAGGTGGAGCAACTTTTAGAATGATATCACAGGAAAACACTTCTTTTTTGTCATGGCAAATCTCAGCTCCAGCTTCAGAATACTCGTTGTCCGTAAATTTCGAATGTTCTCCAGCTTTTGACTCTACACGTATGCGGTGACCATTTGCTGTGAGCAAAGACACTGCTTCCGGCACCAATGCCACGCGGTTTTCCTGAAACGATGTTTCTTTGGGAATTCCGATAAATAATTTGCCTTTTTTTCTGCTGATTTCTAACGTTTCTTCTTGTGGAGAAAGAGAACCTGCTTTGAGCAAATGTTTGAGTGTTTCCGGATCTGTAATCATAGTTCTACAATTAGCGTGTGCGAATTATCTTCGCCAACATGAATTTTTACTTCTACGTAATCTTCTGGTAAAAGGTTCATTATTTTATCTGGCCATTCAATAAAGCACAAATTGTCTTGATAAATTATCTCCTCTATCCCTATATCTAGAGCCTCTTCAGCCGACTCTATTCGATATAAATCAAAGTGGAAAATTGGCCCATACATATACGATTCGTACTCATTTATAATGGAGAACGTAGGAGATGAACCATCGTCTCGTGCATCCATCGCTTTGAGAAGTGCTTTTATAAAAGTTGTTTTTCCAGCACCCATTTGACCGTGAAAACAAATGATTTTATGCTCTCCAATGAGCGTTAAAAATTCTTGCGCTACTCGTGGAAGATCACTTTCATGTTGGATATACAATTCTGTTGCCATACACTATCTATCTTACTTTGGCTCAAGAACAATAAACGGAATCAATAGCTCTTCCAATGAAATTCCACCATGCTGAAAAGTGTCGCCATAATGTTTTACAAAATGATTGTAATTGTTAGGGTAAACAAAGAAATCATCTTCGCGGGCAAATACAAATTCACTAGACATGGATGTTTTAGGTAAAAAAGCATCTTGTGGATTATTCACTTTAAACACTTCTTTCTCTTTGTAGCTCAAATTTCGACCAACTTTGTAACGAAGGTTGGTATTTGTACTTCGTTCTCCCACAATTTTAACAGGATTCTTTACGCGTACAGTTCCGTGGTCTGAAGTAATAATCAATCGGTGACCACCTTCACTTATTTTGCGGAGAATATCATTCAGTGGGCTGTGCTCAAACCAACTTACTGTAAGTGATCGGTATGCGGCTTCATCGTCTGCCAATTCGCGAATTACTGCCATATCTGTACGTGCATGAGAAAGCATGTCGACAAAATTATAGACTATTGTTGTAAAATCATCTTCTTTTAACTGACTAAACTGGTCAGCCAATTTTTTTCCAGCGTCATAATTTGTAATCTTGTGGTAGCTCCACCGCACATCTTTACCCAATCGTTTCAATTGTGCTTCTAGAAAATCAGATTCGTGCATGTTCTTTCCGCCCTCATCATCTTCACCAATCCATAGTTTTGGGAATTTCCGTTCAATTTCCAATGGCATCAGTCCAGCAAAAAATGCATTTCGCGCATATTGCGTGGCTGTTGGAAGAATGGAATAAATTATTGAGTCTTCTTTAACTTTGAAGTCTTTTGTAATTAAAGGTTGGAGTACTTTCCATTGGTCATATCTCAAGTTATCGATAACCACCAAAAACGTTTTTTTGTCTTTGCTAACTAGTGGAGCGACTTTGTTTTTAAATGCAGTATGAATCATCTCAGGAGCTTGTTCAGTTCCATTGAGCCATTCCAAATAATTGTCTTCAACAAAGCGAGAAAATTGTTGATTTGCTTCACTTTTCTGCATTTTGAGAATTTCATTCATTCCCTCGTCGTTGGATTTTGCTAGCTCGAGTTCCCAATAAACTAATTTTGCATACAATTCACTCCATTCTTTAGCATCCAGACGGTCGCCCATACGCATGCCGAGGTTGCGAAATTCTTGTTGATATGACGAGTTAGTTTTTTGAGAAATTAATTTTGAATGATCCAAGGTTTTTTTCAAACTCAACAAAATCTGATTTGGATTCACTGGTTTGATAAGGTAGTCGGCAATTTTAGCACCGATAGCCTCTTCCATAATATATTCTTCCTCGCTCTTCGTTATCATAATGACAGGAACAGAAGGACGACGTTCTTTAATAGTACTCAAAGCATCTAGCCCACTAATTCCAGGCATGTTTTCATCTAAAAAGATGACGTCATACTGCTGTTGTTCGTTTTTTTCTATCGCGTCTGCTCCATTGTTCACAGTCTCAACTTCGTATCCTTTTTGTTCTAAAAAGAGAATATGTGGTTTTAATAAATCAATTTCGTCGTCTGCCCAAAGGATTTTTGTGCTCATTCGTTTAAATATTTGTTAGTTTTGACATCAGATAATAAAATTACGGTTTTGCATTCAAATTCCCTACAAAATAACAAGAAGAAAATATTCAACGACCCAGTGTACGGTTTTATTTCCGTGCCGAGTGAATATTTTTTTGATTTAGTTGAACATCCTTTCTTTCAAAGGTTGCGTCGAATTAAGCAATTGGGGTTAACTCACCTTGTCTATCCAGGCGCACTTCATACGCGTTTTCATCATGTATTGGGTGCTATGCACTTGATGGATAAGGCGATAATGACACTTCGTAGAAAGGGGGTTGAGATCTCTCCATCTGAAGAAAAAGCGGTGCTGACAGCAATACTTCTCCACGATATCGGCCATGGACCGTTCTCACATACTCTAGAACATACTTTGATAAAAGGAGTGACACACGAAGAAATTTCTGAGGCGATCATGAAACGATTAAGTCAGGATTTTGGAGATGAGTTACTTTATGCTTTAGATGTTTTTAAAAACGATTATCCACGACCTTTTTTACACCAACTGGTGTCTAGTCAGTTAGATATGGATAGAATGGATTACCTGAATCGCGATAGTTTTTATACTGGAGTATCTGAAGGAAAGGTAGGGAGCGATCGCATTATCGAGATGTTGAATGTGCACGATGGACAGTTGGTTGTCGAAGAAAAAGGAATTTATTCCATTGAAAAATTCATCACTTCGCGTAGATTCATGTATTGGCAGGTGTATTTGCATAAAACGGTTGTCGCGGCAGAATATTTATTGATTCGAATTTTAGAAAGAGCAAAAGAGTTGACTCAAGCAGGTGAAAATTTGTTTGCTAGTCCAGCATTGGACTTTTTCTTGCGGAACGAGGTTGATAGAGAAAGTTTTCTACAAGACGAACGCGTATTGGAGCAGTTTGCACTCCTTGATGATTATGATATTATGGGAGCCATCAAAGTTTGGATGAGTCATCCAGACAAAGTACTGTCGCTTTTGAGTAAAAAACTCGTAAATCGTAGACTATTAAAAGTAGAAGTTTCGAAAGAACCGTTTACTCAAGAGAGAATAGATAAAGAAAAACAAAAAGCTGCTGATTTACTCGGGATCACTTTGCAAGAGGCGAACTATTTTGTCTTTTCAAACGTGTTAACAAACAATGCATACTCAAGTGACAAGCAGAATATCAACCTTTTGATGAAAAATGGGGAGATTTTGGATTTGCCAAGTGCATCAGATAATTTGAATATTTCTGCGCTTTCTAAGCCGGTGCAAAAGTATGCGTTGTGTTATCCGAAAGAGTAGGAGAGGGCAAGCTATCATTTCTGAAATTTCTGTTGTTTTTCAATGTTTATTTTTCAGCCTTAGATTCGGCTTTCCTGCCACATCAATGGCTTCTTCCAAGGTAATTCTATTCCTTTAAGGTTAAAGGGGCGCAACAGTATCCTTGGCAGTACGCATGGTGAATGCTTCTCTACTTTTAATCGTTGTGTTTTTAGAATTTTTTCCTTGTGATTTCATAGTTACAAACTATGAAAAACGTACCTAATAACCGACTTATTTTTCACTGAATAGTTATCGGCTCATACCTGTGATGTTAGTAATGTAATATGAATTTTTAGGGTTTTGTGCCCCAGCGGTTCGTAAATCGAGAATTACGAACCGCTAGAAGCGACTAAAAAATCTTTTTGGCTTAATGAACTATGATTTTTTTTGTTTCTATTTTATTCTCAGTTATTAAATTAACTATATATATACCGGCTGAAAATTTATTCATGTCAATACTTTGGTCACTGTTATCTAAATTTGCAACAAGTCTTCCTGAAGAAGAATATACTGTCATTTTGCTTTTTTCGTTTTCTTGATTTGTAGAAAAACTAAGATTCTTTAGATCAGAATGATAAATAATCTTAGGCAAGTCCTCTTCTTTAATGTTTAAATCATCATTATTTAGAGAAGATGACTTAGTATAGCATCCGCTATTGATGTTTTCGCTACTATAGTTTGCCGCTACTAAATCAGCAAGCCCCTTAATTTTAATCCCCCAAAAATTACTAGAGGCTAAATTTTTCACCTTGTAATCATAAAAGTTCATTAGAATATCATAGACATTATAACCATAACTGCCGCTTGTATTATCAAATTTATATAAATCAACCCAGGTTATTGAATTTAGTTGTAGATTAGTTTGAATATTCTGATTATTTTCTCCTGGATACTGACCAGTATTACTACTATCAACATTAGCGTTAAATGCTTTATTGATATCATGGTAATAATTTATATTAGAATGAAAACCATAATTGTAAACTAATCTTGAAAAAGTATTTTTTAATCTTACCATTTGATAGTCTTCAAAATACATTCCAGATGTGATGCTGGAAAATCTGTCGCGAAACTTATTATATAAAATAGGGAATAAAATATCTGTCCCCCCGTGCGCTATATCTTCCTTATACCCTCCTGATTCTTTCCATCCATTATGCATCCACGTATATGCTTTATGATAACTGTTGTAGGTGTAAATGCCTCCGTTTGAAATTAAATGAGCCTGAGCCATATTCACAGCTTTAACCCCGTAATCAGTTCTTGATGAGTTTTTCAGATACATATATATCAGTGCACATCCAAAAGGTGTCTGGAAGTTCAGTTCGGACACAGTATTATTACATGGTTGTGATATCGTTGGACCTGGTTCTGACTCAGAAGGTTTACACATGCATTTTGTTGACGAATTCCAATATCTTCCAAGTAGAAAATCCATAACTTCGATATTATTTTGGTTTACCCAATTAGAAAACTCACCGATCGTACTTTTACCACCATATACATTCGGATCGATTGACACATTCCATAAAGACTGCCACTGTGAACTGGTTAGGTAAACATATTTTGATAATGGCATTAGTATTCTTCCGTGCCACACTACCTTATCTTTAAACCAATAAGGAGAGGATGAAAACTGAGGGCTGACTTTATCAGCACGAGCATTCATAATTTCAGTTGTAAGCCTCATGAATTCCATCAAATAAGTAGTATCACAAGTTGCTTCATACATTACAAGTAGAGCGTCTAGAGACTGTGCTCTATATGAACCCAAATTATTTTGATTAGATTCCGTAGATGATTCTGTACCATAATATAAACCGTTTGCTGTCCAACTAAATTGTGAACTAAGATAAATATCTTGATAAACCTGATCGAACTTTTGTCTTATTCCTAAGTCACCATATTGGCCAAAAGAAAATGAGAATACAAAAAGAAAATAAAAAAACGAAATGTAAGATTTCATAACATATAAGATTTAATTTTAAAAATTCAAAAGCCAAATGTAATTACTTAAAATCATAAACGGTTCATCTCCTTATTATTTAAATCTTTTTTCACAACTATCCAAAACTTAAAAAAACAAAAATCAGTAGCTCAATAGTTAAATACCGATGGTAGATTATAAAAAAAAATATGTTGCTTCGAATTTCCGCAGGATTGCAAATCCAGCGGAGTTGGGAGATTCATCAGATAATTTGAATATTTCTGCGCTTTCAAAACCTGTAAAGAAATATGCACTTTGTTATCCGTTGGTGAGATAGTTTTTATGCTTATTCGCCAGATAAATTGAGGTAACATGTTTTCTGTATTTGTCTTTTTTACTGATAAGTGATTGGTAATCACTGTGTATTTGAAAATCTGGCATACAATAATTGAAAATATTTCGCAATAATTAAATTGATTGCCTATTTTGGCGGTGATTTTTTCAACTACATTTTATAAAATTAATCTCATAAGAAATGAAACTAGTCTCTCTGCGACCAAATGCTAAACGCGCAAAAAATGCTATATTATTGATTTATATTGTGATGGCTTTGGATGTGATATCAATTGTTTCAGGGTATATGCAATACTCACTGTTAGTTAGAATGGTTCAAGGGGATTATTCTATGCTGGAAGCTGAAATGAATGATTTACGACAAATGTTTATTGGGTATATATACATAATTACTTTAGTTGTTTCAGCAGTATTTTTTATCATGTGGTTCAGAAGAGCTTTTTTTAATGTTCATCAGTTGTCACGTAGGTTGCGATATTCAGAAGGATGGGCTGCAGGTGCATGGTTTGTGCCAATTATGAATTTATTTAGGCCTTTTCAAATTATGTCTGAGATGGTGAACGAAACTCGATCAATTTTGGTCAATCGTTCTTTAATTTCAAAAGACCAATTAAATTCCTCATTAGTAGGTCTTTGGTGGGCAGCTTGGATTGTTAATAATTTATTTGGAAATTTTGTTTACAGATATGCAAATAATGCTGAAACTGTAGACAATTTAATGAATGCTACTTTGTTTGATATTATAAGTTCAGGATTAGGTCTTTTTGCTGGTTTTGCAGCAATTACTGTCATAAAAATGTATGCAGCTGTTGAAGTGGTTCTTGCAGAGGTTCCAGAATACGATAGAAAAAGGGAAGAGGAGAATAAGGAGGGTTACGTTTTTAATGAAGCAGATTTCCCAGTAGAGTAGATTGCTTTTAACTTGTTTAGAGCACGAATAGTACAATTTTGATTGATTCAATTTCAACCATAATTTGAGAATGGTGATAAAAAGAATCAATCGAGTCTGTTTTCACATTAGTAATGTTAATAAAGTCTCACTACCTTGCACATAGACTCATTCATTATTTATATTTTTGGACAATGGAATTTAGTGTAGAGCAAATTGCCGGTATTTTAAGTGGAGATATAGTTGGTGACTCGAGCGCCAAAGTGACTGGTCTTTCTAAGATTGAAGAAGGCCAACCAGGTACTTTATCTTTTTTGGCAAACCCAAAGTATGAGGAGTATATTTATTCCACAAAAGCTTCAGTTGTCATTGTAAATAGAACATTTGTTCCTAGTTCACCACTGCCACAAGGCTGCACATTGATTAAAGTTGATGATGCTTATGCATGCTTTGCTAAATTACTTGAGGCATACAATCAATTCCGTGTAAAACAACCTAAAATAGAACAACCAAGTCATATTTCGGATTCGGCTACAGTTGGAGATCGATTGTATTTAGGAGCTTTTGCTTACATCGGAGAAGATGTAAAGATTGGGGATGATGTGAAAATCTATCCAGGAGCTTACATAGGAGATAACGTGACAATTGGTGAAGGTTGTGTAATCTACCCAGGAGTTAAAATTTATCCCGATTGTGTAATTGGTAAACATTGTGTTATTCACGCTGGCGCTGTGATTGGTGCCGATGGTTTTGGATTTGCACCAAATCAAGAGAATGTATACAATAAAGTGCCTCAAATCGGAAACGTAATCTTAGAAGATTTTGTTGAAATAGGCGCTAATACTACTGTAGATAGAGCAACACTCGGCTCAACTATTTTGAGAAAAGGTGTAAAACTCGATAATTTAGTGCAGATTGCACATAATGTAGAAGTAGGAGAAAATACAGTGATGGCAGCACAAGTTGGCGTGGCTGGATCTACTAAAATTGGTAAGAATGTGATGGTTGGTGGACAAGTTGGAATCAGTGGTCATATTAAAATTGCGGACGGAGTGAAGATTGCGGCTCAATCGGGAGTGCCAAATAATTTGAAAAAGGAAGGAGAAATTTTGTTAGGTTCTCCAGCTATTCCAATTGAGGATTTTAAAAAATCGTATTTTGGCTTCCGTAAACTGCCAATGATATTGAAACGTTTAGAGAAAATTGAAGATAAACTGAAAAAGTCTTAGATAAATTAACCTGATGAACGAAAAGCAAAGAACGCTCAAAGCCCCAATCTCATTTGTTGGAATTGGATTACATACTGGAGAGAAAGTTAAAGTAACCATCTGTCCTGCTAAGGAAAATCACGGATATAAATTTCAGCGAGTTGACCTTGAAGGTCAGCCAATTATTAAAGCTGATTGTGATTTGGTTGTAGCTACAAATAGAGGAACAACGCTTGAGCAAAATGGAGCAAAGGTTTACACTATTGAACACGTTTTAGCGGCTCTGTATGGAAATATGGTAGATAACGCCTTGATTCAAATTGACGGTCCTGAAATGCCTATTATGGATGGAAGTTCATTGCCATTTGTTGAAGGACTTTTGTCTGTAGGTTTTGAAGATCAAGATGCCGATCGCGAGTATTTTGAGCTGACTGAGAATATTCCTTGGGAAAATTTAGAAAAGGGAGTAGAGTTTTTAGCTATTCCAGACTCGGTTTACCGTTTGACTGTGATGGTTGATTATAAATCACCAGTTCTAGGTACACAGCACGCTTCAATGTATCAGGTTGAAGACTTTAACGAAGAAATTGCAGCTTGCAGAACTTTTGTGTTCTTGAGAGAATTAGAGTATTTAGCTACCAACAATCTGATTAAGGGAGGGGATTTAGATAATGCAATTGTGTTGGTTGAGCGTGAGAATGTTTCTCAGGAAGAATTGGATAGACTTGCAGACCTTCTTGGAAAAGAGAAATTGAAAGTTGAAGTTCGAGGTATTGGTGTGTTGAATAGCACAAAATTGAAATATGAGAACGAACCTGCACGTCATAAATTACTTGATATAGTTGGTGACTTGGCACTAGTTGGTAAGTTCATTAAAGCTCATATTCTAGCTGCTCGCCCAGGGCATTTTGGTAATACTGAATTTGCTAAAGTACTTAAGGCTCAGATTAAAAAGCAAGAGAAAGAAGGCCGTAAATTTGATTTGTCAAAAACACTTTTTGATATCAATGCGATAGAAAAAATGTTACCTCACCGCTATCCGTTCTTATTGGTAGATAGAATTACTGAAATGGGGAGTGATTATGTTGTGGGACTTAAGAATATCACAATGAATGAACCATTTTTTCAAGGACATTTTCCTGGAAACCCTGTTTTTCCTGGCGTGTTGCAAATTGAAGCAATGGCACAAGTTGGTGGAATCTTTGCATTGAATCAAGTAGAAGAGCCTGAGAAATGGATGACATACTTCCTTAAGATTGACGAATGCAAGTTTAAGCAAAAAGTAATTCCAGGAGATACTGTTGTTTTTGAGTTGCGCTTAGTGAGCCCAATTCGCAGAGGTTTGGTCAATATGAAAGGTACAGCATATGTTAATGGACAAGTAGTTTCAGAATCCATGATGCTGGCACAAATTGTAAAAGAAAAAGAATAATGATAAGTAATCTCGCAGTTATATCACCAAAAGCTGAATTAGCAGAAGGTGTTGTTGTAGAACAATTCTCAACAATATATGAAGATGTGAAAATTGGCAAGGGAACGAAAATTGGTCCCAACGTGGTGATATATCCAGGTACGAGAATTGGTGAAAATTGTGAGATTTATCCAGGAGCTGTAATTGGCGCTGCTCCGCAAGACTTGAAGTTTGGTGGAGAATACACTACGTGTGAAATAGGAAATAATACGATTATTCGTGAATGTGTTACTATTCATCGAGGAACAACTGATAAAATGAAAACAGTTGTTGGCAATAATTGCCTGTTAATGGGTTATGTACATGTGGCTCATGATTGCATTATTGGAAACAATGTTATTTTGGCAAACTATACAGGTCTTTCAGGTCACAATATAATTGAAGATTATGCTATTCTTGAAGGTAAAGTCGGTACACAACAATTTATTCGCGTTGGAGCTCATGCTTTTGTGGCAGGAGCTTCGTTGATTCGCAAGAATGTCCCTCCATTTATTCGTGTAGCGCGTGAGCCTTTGACGTTTGCTGGGGTAAATGCTATTGGTCTTCGCCGTCGTGGTATGACGGATGAACAAATTAAGAATGTAGAAGACATTTACCGCATTTTATTCGTATTGAACAACAATATGTCTAAAGCAGTTCAACAAATCAAAGATGAGGTCCCAGAATGTCCTGAAAGAGAACAAGTGCTTCAGTTTATAGCAGAATCTGACAAAGGGATTATAAGAGGTCCAATGTAATGAATAAACACCTCACAGAGTTTATGTGAGAACTTTATATTAGTTAATTAAGTAGTTATTAAAAAGTAAAATGGCAACAACAGCAGACATTCGAAACGGGTTGTGTATCCGTCACAACGATAAGTTGTATGCAATCATTGAGTTTCAGCACGTAAAGCCAGGCAAAGGTCCTGCGTTTGTACGTACAAAAATGAGACAGATTGAAACAGGTAAAGTATTAGATAATACATTTTCAGCAGGGCATAAAATTGATGTAGTGCGTATTGAGCGCAGAAACTATCAGTATTTGTATCAAGAAGGTGAAAATTATGTATTTATGAACTCAGAAACATTTGAGCAAGTGAATATAGAACCTAAATTGATAGAGAAGCCATTGTTTTTGCAAGAAGGAATGATTTGCGAAATCACATTCCACGCAGAAGAGGAAATGCCTTTATTAGTGGATCTTCCTATGACAATTGAGGCAGAAGTGACGTACACTGAACCTGGAATCAAAGGTGATACTGCAACAAACACGATGAAGCCTGCAACTATTGACACAGGAGCTGAAATACGAGTTCCTTTGTTTATTGATACAGGTGAGCGTATTAAAGTTGATACACGTACTGGAATGTATGTAGAACGCGTGAAAGGATAAACTTTTAACGTAATTAATATTTAAACCCTGTTACAATTTGTTACAGGGTTTTTTGTTTGGTATACTATGTCGTTATTAAGCATAAAAAAAGTGGAGCCGAAACTCCACTTTTTTTCATTTACAAAGTAAAAGACTATTTGTTAATCACTACACGGAATGTAGATGATTTACCATTTTCGAAGTTCATGTTGAACAAATAAGTTCCGTTAGGAATATTAGTCACATCAACTGAAAGAGTTTGTGTACCATTGATGTTTACATTCTCATTTTTAACTGTACGACCTGTTACGTCAACAATTTCTAAAGAAGCTGCGCCATCAAGATTTCCAACAGGAATATTCAATACACTAACCGCAGGGTTAGGGTAAGGAGTGATGTCAACAATATCCTTTTGGTGAGCAAGACCTAGTTCAGCTGCATCAATAAATTGAGCTCCAATCGCAGGAGTACCATAATAATCTGTAAATCCTAAACCAAAGTCTGGAGTACGAATCATCATATAAGGTTGACGATCACTTTCTTCGTAATTACGGAAGTAGTTTATATTGCTATCGAAAGTGATAAATACGTCTTCTGCATCAGTTTCAGCACAGAAAATGTAACGTACGTTATCCTCAAGCATAATGAATTCATTGTTTCCATCACGAATTGTAGAATAAACGTATTCACTATTTAACTCACCATTATCAAAACTATATTCACCATCACCTACAAATGATATTGGTGCATTTGCAAATTCAGGATCATCTAAATCAACAAAATCACCATCAAATTTCCAAGCAGAAGTGTAAATGTACTCGCCGTCAAGCGTTTCAGCATCTGTTTTTGTCATTGAGAAGTGAATTCCATCTAACATTAAACGACTAGCATTAGCGTCTCTAAATACGATACAAGCACCAAAACTAGCTTGACCGTCAGCACGATAAGCAGTTCCGCCAATAAAATCACCGTTTACATCTAATTCTGCGTTAGCAAACATTTGATTGTCATTAACGAAGAAAGAAGTACTAACTAAGTTGTCTCCAAGAAACTCATCTGTCTCTGTATCAAAACTCAACTCGAAGTTTACTACATAACGACCAACATCATAAGATGCTTGACTGAAAAGCGGCATAGAAACATACAAGCTGTCACCAGAGTCAATTACCAAATCAGTTTCAACTTCATTGTAAATTTCAATTCCATCATGCTCAATTGTTACAGTCATTATACCTGTAGTTTGATCTTGATTACCGTAGTTGTAAACCCATGCAGCAGGTGTATATGAAAATTCAGAAGCATTATTAGCTAACATAGAAGGAATAGAAGTCTTAACAGGATAGAAAATATCCTTAGCGTAAATTCCTAAGTCATTAGCAAATAAATTAGCTTTATTACCAATAAAAGCTTCTACATTTCCAGCATCAATTTCAGCGCGTAAAAGTGCACCATCTTCCATGCTAATCATAATAACAGGGATATCTACAATGTCACCATTTGCCCCAGAACCCATAGGAACTGGTCCGCCAGCTATATTATTTATAACAATCACCGCAAGAGCTCCAGCAACATCTGCATTTAAAGCTTTTGCACCGAATTCACATTCACCACGATAAACAACAGCAATTTTACCATTGATAAATGCCGCATTGTCCAATGCGCCACATCCTAATGAATCTGCAGTTGTACCGTCATCAACGATAGCTAAAATACCAGTAACTGCATTTGCAGGGTTCATCATGTCAGGAGTTGCTCCCCAAACAGCGTACTCCATGTCGTAACTCCCTTCTAAAGAGACTGGTTGAAGTACGTTAAAGATAACTTGTGCCGAGCCCAAAAATGCTGAGCATAGCACGAATGTACTAAGTAATAATTTTCTCATGTTTTATTTTTTATGTGTTTAAGGTACTAAGTTACATAAAAAATGAGTTCAATTAAACATATTGTTAAGAGAAAATTTAAATTAATGTTAAGAAAATCTGATTCTAGATTAAGGAAAATCAAGTTTAAGGACTGATAGGTTAATCATTTTTTGATTTATGTGTCAAATAAGTTTTTTCATTTTGAAATGTTGAATATCATCAAATAATAGATGTGATTTTTCGATGACTTCATATCCATTTCGCTTGTAAAATGAAATAGCTTTTTCTCGTGCATGAAGTATGATTTCTGTTATTCCCATAGATTTTGCATGCGTGTGTGCATGTGTCATTAACAAATCACCTAAGGATTTTCCTTGAAATTCCTTTTCTATCGCCATAAATCGCAACTGTGATATGTTACTTTCAGCAAGTAGATCCATGCGAAGTACACCTGCCATTATATCATCTACATATAAAGAGTAATGAATCGCATTACTTTCTTTATCGTCTTTTTCAGAACCTACAGGCTGCCCCCAAGGTTTTCTGAGTTCGTTGTAGCGAATCTCGTAATATCGATCCCATTCTTCTTGAGACTGTGGTGTTCTTATTTCAATTTTCATATTTGAATGCAATGCTTGTTACTCGCTTTGTTGTTTTGCCATCAATTACTTCCTCTCTTACCAATTCTTTTGCTTCTGAATTTTTAAAGACATCTTTTAGATTTTTAATTTCTGCACAAGGCACAAATTGCAAATGAAGATTATTCAACAATTCCTCCGCATGTCGAGAATCAATTTTTTTTTGCAACAATTCTGCCAATACTTTTCTATTTTCTACTCGACTTTGATTATTCATAAAACGGCTATCTGAGAGAAGTGTTTTCAAATCCAATTCCATTACAAGTTTTTCAAAATGTCTTTGACTTCCTATGGCAAATGTGATAAGCTTTTCATCTCCTGTTTTAAATAACTCTCCGTATGGAGCGATATTGGGATGAAGCGAACCTATTCGCTGTGGAATGTGTTTGTTCATCAAATAATTTGACGCTTGATTAACCAAACTACTCACTGCGGCATCATAAAGTGATACACTTACAACTTTTCCTTTTCCAGTTTTCAAACGGTGAATGAGCGCAAGTAGAATCCCTTCCTTTAACTGATGCGCTGCCAATACATCAATCAACGCAACAGGCATTTTAATTGGTCCGCTTTCGGGTGTGCCGTTCATGGACATAAAACCTGACTCAGCTTGCAAAATCAAATCATAAGCTACTCGATCCGAATTTTTCCCAAATCCATTGATTTTACCAATAATAAGTTTTGGATTTAATTTCAACAATTCTTTATCTGTTAATTTAAACTTAACATCATCGCCTTTTTTGAAATTTACCAGCAAAATATCAGCTTCCGAAATGAGCTGACGAGCCTCAATATTGTCTTCGGCTTTTTTTAGATTGAGTTGAACGTATGTTTTTTTATAATTAATACTCGAAAAATAAGCGGAAACAGGACTTTCGGGATTTTCTGTTGGCAATTTCCACGAACGCGTCACATCTGGATGCTCAGGATGTTCAATTTTAATGACTTCCGCTCCCAGTTCCGCAAAAAACATTCCGACATGAGGGCCTGCTAAAACGGTAGCTATTTCGACAACTTTTAATCCTGTTAACATTTTTGTGATGTTTTATACAAAAGTTGCAAAATCCTCGCTTAAATTTGACCTTTTAGCAAAATAATTTTTCATGAACATAATTTCATACATCCAACAACTCGCTCAAATTTCTGAAAAGCAAATTCAAGCAACCATTCAATTACTTCAAGAAGGAGCTACCATTCCTTTCATTTCTCGATATAGAAAAGAACGTACAGGTGGGCTTGATGAGGTTGAAGTAGCACAAATTCGTGATGGCTTGAAGAAATGGGAGGAATTGGAAGAACGTAAAGCCACAATTCTTAATTCGATTGAAGAACAGGGCTTGTTGACCCCTGAATTAAAATCTAAAATCGAACAGTGCTATGTTTCAACAGATTTAGAAGACATTTACTTGCCTTACAAGCCAAAGAAGCGTACAAAAGGTCAGATTGCACGAGAGAAAGGATTGGAGCCTTTGGCGAAGATGATAATGTCACAAAAAGGTGGAGATCCTTATCAAATGGCTGAGCGTTTTACCAATCGCGATTTGCCTGATGTAGAGGAGGCTGTTGACGGCGCAAAGGATATAATCGCGGAATGGATCAATGAGAATTCCTTCGTCCGAAGTCGCTTGAGACAGTTATTTGAGCGAAAAGCGATATTGACTTCGACTTTGGTTAAAGGCAAAGATACGGAAGGACAGTTGTACAAAGATTATTTCAGTCACGAAGAAAAGCTAAACCGATGTCCATCTCACCGTTTTTTAGCAATTATGCGAGGAGCAAAAGAAGGAATTCTTCGTGTTAAAGCTCAGCCTGAAAAAGAAGAAGCTTTAGAAATAATTGAACGTGTTGTTGTAAGAGGAAATGGAGCTGATGCGGATTGTGTTGCGGAAGCAGCAAAGGAAGCTTACAGTCGTTTATTATCTTCTTCACTTGAGAATGAAGCATTGCAAGACGTAAAATTGAAATCAGACCTTGAAGCAATTGGTGTGTTCTCAAAAAATTTAAAGCAACTGCTTCTTGCGCCTCCTTTAGGTTCAAAGCGAATTTTGGCACTTGACCCTGGATACAGAACAGGGTGTAAAGTGGTTTGCCTTGATGAAAATGGTGATTTGCTTCACAACGAAACAATATATCCACATCCACCGCAAAAAGAGACCGCTAAAGCATCATCTAAAATTTCTCAACTTGTAGAAACATATAAAATTGAAGCAATAGCTGTAGGTGATGGCACGGCAGGCCGTGAGACGGAAACTTTTATTAAGAACATTCGCTTTCGAGAAGATGTACTTGTATTTATCGTTCGAGAAGATGGTGCATCGATTTACTCTGCCTCACCAATTGCGCGAAAAGAATTCCCTTCTTATGACGTTACAGTGCGCGGAGCTGTTTCTATCGGTCGACGGTTAATGGATCCTCTTTCAGAATTGGTGAAGATTGACGCAAAATCACTTGGTGTAGGTCAATATCAGCACGATGTTGATCAAAAGAAATTGAAAGAGGAATTGGATGATGTTGTTGTTTCAGCGGTAAATAGTGTAGGAGTAGAGTTGAATACCTCGTCGCCATATCTGTTGAGTTATGTATCTGGACTTGGATTGTCCTTAGCTGAGAATATCATTAAATTTCGAATGGAGAATGGACCGTTTTCGGATAGAGCACAATTGAAAAAAGTTCCCCGATTAGGAGATAAAGCTTTTGAGCAATGCGCAGGGTTCTTAAGAATTCGCAACGGGAAAAATCCATTAGACAATACAGCGGTTCACCCTGAATCTTATGGGATTGTGAAAGATTTTGCCAAGCGTCTGAATTTATCAGTGGAAGAATTATTGGGAAATCAAGATGCGTTAGATAAGTTGGAGAAACTACCTGAGTTGAATTTCACTGAAAAAGATATTTTGGCAGAATTGCGCAAGCCAGGAAGAGACCCGCGGAAAAAAGCCAAGGTGTTGGAATTTAGTAAATCTGTTCGAACGATAGATGACATTTTTGAAGGACAAAAACTTCCCGGAATCGTGACGAACGTGACGAACTTCGGTGCGTTTGTGAACATTGGAATTAAAGAAAATGGCTTAATTCACAAGTCGCAATTGGCAGATACGTATGTGGAAAATCCTTCAGATTTCATAGCCCTTCACGAACATGTAGAAGTGGAAGTGCTTGAAGTAGACAAAGAACGCAAACGCATAGGCTTGAAAAAACTGTAATTATGTGTGAAAACGAAACTTGTCCTCTATGTCACGCAGAATCGACGGTTTTTCGCGCTTATGCGAAAAAGACTTTTTTGGAATGTACAAGCTGTGGTGGGATTTTTCTAGCCAAGCAATATCATCTAGATAAAGAAGCTGAGAAAGCACGTTATGATCGTCATGACAACGATGTCGAAAATCTGGATTATCAAAAGTTTGTTTCTCCTTTGGTTCAAGCTGTATTGAGAGATTTTACTCCATCTCACAAAGGACTTGATTTTGGAGCAGGCCCAGGTCCTGTGATTACAAAATTATTGAGAGAAAATGATTTTGACATAATTGAATATGATCCTTATTATTGGGATAAACCAGAGTTGTTGAACGAGACATACGATTATATTGTTTGTTGTGAGGTGATGGAACATTTTAACACACCAGATAAGTCTTTTCGACTTTTGAAACAATTGTTAAAGCCAGAAGGGAAGCTTTATTGCATGACATCTTTGTATAATGAGGACATCAATTTTGATACTTGGTTCTATAAAAATGATGTAACACACGTCTTTTTTTATCGTGAAGAGACCCTGCATTGGATTCAGCAAAATTTCGATTTTTCATCAGTTAAATTGGAGGGTAAAGCAATCATTTTTTCCAATGATTAAAGAATATTATGTACTTTCGATTTGATAAGAACAGGTAGAATTTAATGAACTCATTTATTAACCCCTTATTTATAGCGGCATTAGTAATGATACTTTCGAGTATCGTTATCTTTCAACGTAAAAACTCGTGGGGAATTTTCATGTTACTTATTGGTGCTTTTCTACTTCGTTTGTGGGCATCACAGCTAAGCCCATTTTTGCATTTATGGGATGAACAATTTCATGCGCTTGTTGCAAAAAACATGGCAAGTGATATGCTTAAGCCAATATTAATGCCAGATATAGCTCCATATTCGGAAATGGAAACATGGGTGTCCAGTCACCTTTGGCTACATAAGCAACCTTTTTTCCTATGGTTGATGGCATTGTCTATTAAAGTTTTTGGAGCAACAGAGTTTGCAGTGCGCTTTCCAACGGTGCTAATGGGGACTTTAGCTGTTTTTGGAGTGTATAGAATAGGGAAAAACTTAATATCTTCTCAGGTTGGGTTTTTAGCGGCATTTCTGATGACCACATCCTATATCTCTATAAATCTTTCTTCTGGAATGGAAACAACAGATCACAATGACGCAATATTTGTCTCCCTTATTACATGTTCATTTTGGTTTTATTCAGAATATTTTAAAACTAAAAACCGTTATTGGGTCTTTTTAATAGGCTTAGCAATTGGATGTGCAATGTTAACAAAATGGCTTACGGGATTATTGGTTTTTGCACCGTGGTTTTTAATTCTTCTAATTGAGTATAAAGACAGAAGAGGGTTTGTTGATTTCAGCTTAGCTTTGCTTGTCTCTCTTGTTGTTTTCTTACCTTGGCAAGTCTACGCATATGTAAACTACACCGATATTTATCTTCTTGAAATTGAATACAATGGGCGCCACTTTTACGAAGTAATTGAAGGGCATGGTGGAGATGTGTGGTATCATTTTGAAAAGATGCGATTTTTGTATTTTAAAGAAAATCATTTTATACTCACTTTTGTTCTATTGATTTCTTTTGTTACTATATGGCTTAAAACTAGGTCAATAAAAATATTACTCTTTATAGTTATTCCAATATTTTTCGTGTACTTATTTTTCACGCTAGCAGCTACAAAAATGCCATTATTCACTTTTATGGTGAGTCCATTAGTATACATTGCTACAGCGGTATTATTTGTTTTTATTGGCGAACGCTTTTCAAGATTTATAAAGAACAATTTTTTACGTTTGGGTTTAGTTGTTTTTATTTTCCATTTTTTAGGTTTTCATCATTTAAGATACACCGAATTGCAAAATAATCATGATTTGACTGTACAAGAAGGCTGGACTTATGTCGTATTGAAAACAAAAGAACAAGAAGCGATTATCGAATTAAAAGAAAAGGTAATTAAAGAAAATGAGGATTATATTATCTTCAATACACGTCCTCATAGTCATCCTTCATTTACTTTTTATACGGGTTATGCGGCCTATGATTTTGTTCCATCTTTGAAGGATTTACAACAAAATATTGAGGATGGTTATACGCCAATTATATTGCGCACTAAAGATATTCCCGAAGAGCTAATGCAAGTGCCGGAAGTAATTTTCTATGATTTTCCCTATTGGGATTAATATCCAGAATTATTTTACTTTATTCATCCCCATAGCGCGCAACATCCAGTTTGGTAGTCTTTTTCCGGGTTTTCTGTTTTTTAGATTGATGTACCAACCTAATTTCTTCATTACGGGAACTTTGTGCGTTTCGACGAATTCTATTAGCGTTCCATCCGGGTCTTCGATATAAGAAAAACGACCGCCAGCTTCACCCATATCAAAAGTTTGCCCGCTGTCCACAGTAAAGGAGAATCCCTTTTCTTTACACTCTTTTTCTAACTGATCCATTCCTTGCACATCAAAGCAAAGGTGAATAAATCCCCAATCTCCCCAGAAGCGATTTTCGAATATTTTACGGCAATCTGTTCTGTCTATTGATTGAACTAACTCAATTTGACTTGGACCTAAAAGTCTTGAAAAAGGACCTCTTCGTTCATCTTTGTGTTTGAGCAATACACGGCGGAATTTACCTTTTCCGCATGCTAATTCTGAAAAACAATCAAAATCAGAGGTCACATCGTAAACAATTGTTTCGTAACCGAGAATGTCTTGGTAAACTGGCAAAGCCTTATCAATATCACTAACTCCAATTAATGCACCTGCTACAGCACCTGTTTTAGCGGGATGTTTCGTATCTTTAAACCAACCCTCACCTTCAACAATATTGAATAAGTTTCCGTTTGGATCTTTCACAAAGAAATTAAGTGAACCCGTTGGTGTTTTAGCGGGTTGACCGAGCACCTCTGCACCATTTTCCTTCATGTATTTATACGATGCCATTACGTCTCTTGACTTGATCCGACAAGCAAAAAATCCATAATCACCCAATTGAATTTGAAAATCAGCTTTAACAGTTGGTCGACTTTTAAATTGCCAGATTTCAAAACCACCACCGCCTTCCATACTCAAGGCAAGTGTAGCAGTTCTACGCTGTACTTCGCCACCTGTGTATTGGGTCATGAGTGGAGCTTCAGCTTCATCTTCAAAAATTCTGATGTCAATGCCGAAGAATTTTCGATACCATTTCCATATTTCTTGAACATCAGGAACTCCAATTCCCATTTGCTGAATACCACAGATGATTTTTTCCATTGTATAAATTTTCGCCAAAAATAGTAAGATTAATGATATGGTTTATCTAAGTGTTAACGAATTGCCCTGTCGTTGAAAATTACGTATCCAAAGCTAATTTGAAAAGACAAAGGTTTGCTTTGATAAGGAAAATAATTCATCGTTCCTCGAATTGGACCTAAAGGACTGAAATAGATTAACGATAATGATCCCATAAACTTGGGTAAGCCAATAGTTTTATCGTATCCAAAAGTTCCATCGTCTTTGTTTACAATTTCAATAAACGGTTGATACCCGTATGCATCAAATCTTAAGTCAAATTTATTCTTAATTGTAAAAATTTGATTCAAACCAAAACCGATATATTGAGGCGATCGATATTCAGGCATGAAATACGTTCGAGAATCAGGAATAGGAGCGAAGGCTGTGGTACTCAATATTGATGCAGTATAATTTTTAAATAACGATTGACTGTTAAACACACCAACCAAATGAGCTCCAGTATGTGAAATTTTAGTATTCAAGAAAAAGTATTTAGCATCAAGTTGAATATTGATCCAATTATGCTCCTTAACAATATCATATTGTTCTGAAGAGGTTGATCCAGAGACACTTTGCTCACGTCCTGAAACGTAATTTACAAGTAATTTTAAGGCATGACCTTCGGATGCAAACTGCTTTCTATTTAAGGTGTTTTTTTCTGCAAACCAACGTAAGGAAACACCATCAAAATAAGTGTGGTCTGATGTGTCAGAATTACTGAATTCCTCAGTTTGATAATAACTGTCATCAAGGTAGAATACACGAAAATCTATTCCTGTTTTTGTAGTGTTTGTAAGCGGGACAAGGAATTTACTCCCAAAATACAATTCGTTTTGAATCAAAAATGAAGGTCGTACTGGTTCGAAAAATGTGGCAAAACTTCTAAAATAATCCCAACGGTTCATTACGAAATATGGTTGAATGGTAATAGGAACATGAGAAGGGACATGAAAATCAATGTTCGTTTTTACTGAACCATAAAATTTACCGAAATAGGACTCTACATTAAGTCTGAATGCCGCTTTTCCAGAAGAATAATATGAAAAACCAACGTAACCTGTATTTACAGGTCTCGATGATAAATGTCCACCTACCGCGAGCTTAAAGTCACGTACTTTTTTTACCTTTAAATTGAGATTGTAAGTACTGTCAGTAATTAAATCCAATGTGGGGAAAATATATGAAATTTGTGGAGTACCATACAATCGGAAAAATTGCCTTTTAAATCTTGACTCATTGATACTTGATTTTTTCAACTTTCTTGAAATCGAGTATTTGGTGAATTCAGAAAAGCTATTGTCTTTATGAGTAGCGTTTACAGTTTCAATCTTTAAAGGAATGATTTTACTTTTAAATTCAGTTCTTTTTTTATTTAATTCTTCTTTTGTAGTCCTTCTCGAAATTTGAGATTTTATTGAATCCATTAAAAGCATGGTCTCCTCATAGCCCCCATCAATAGCGTCTTTCACTTTGTCAAAATCAAAGGTTGAAATATCGATATTTGGTTCTATCATAATTCCAACTTCACACGGTAACTGAAAAGTTGTTTTAGTCATCAACATTGTGCGAAATTGCGAAAACAAATCATCTTCTGTTGGTGGAGGTTCATTATACGAAACATTACTACCTATAATGAAATCAGGATCAAAGTCTTGATACATGATGTCTGCTGGAAAATTATTGTAAAGTCCACCGTCAAATAACAACGCTCCATTTACACGAATTGGATTCATGAAAAATGGAAAAGTCATAGATGCCCTGACTGCTTCATTAAGATACCCATTTCTGAAGACTACAGATTTTTTATTAAAGATATCTGATGCCAAGCAGCGAAAAGGAATAAACAAACTATCAAAATCACCTCCGTAAGATGCAGATGTCATTCCGAGATGTTTTAACATCTCATAATCCATTAAGGCTGGTGTAATCCAACTAGTAGGCAGACTTTTTGATTTAAGACTGTCTTTAGCAAATGGCACATTTAGCATAGATGCATTGATGTCTTCTTCACGTAAACTGAACTTGTATTCAGGTTCGATACCACCTTCAGTCATTAGCTGGAACTTGTCACTGAGAACCAACGCTTCTATCTCAACCGCAGAAAAACCAGATGCATATAAAGCACCTACAAGTGCACCTGCGGATGTTCCAGTAATAAAATCTATAGGAATATTATTTTCTTCAAGCGCTTTTAATACACCAATATGGGCTAAACCACTGGCTCCACCACCACTGAAAACTAATCCAATACGCTGACTATTTCCCCGAAATGAGAAAAGTAGGCAGAATAATGCTACAAATAGAAAACGGTATGATACCTTTGTGTTCAGAAGTTTTATTTCAAAGTTAAAATTTTTGCGCTTACAAAGTTATGATAATTGATCTCATCAACCATATTGGAATGTTTTTCTTTGCAATAAGTGGCATTTTAACCGCTGCAGATAAGGATATGGATCTGCTGGGTGGTGTATTCATTGCGTTTATTACCTCGTTTGGTGGTGGTACTATGCGAGATTTATTGTTGAATGTGGAAATTGAATGGCTAAAGTCGTTAAGTTATATTTCTGTAGTGTTTGCAGGTGCTATAGTTGGAATTATATTCAGAGAACGGGTAAAAAAATTGAGAAGAACATTTTTTATCTTCGATACGATAGGTTTGGGTTTATTTGCAATTTATGGTCTGGAAAAAAGTTTGACTTTGGGGCATTTCCCTATTGTTGCACTGTTTTTGGGTGTAATTACAGCCACATTTGGTGGTGTTTTACGCGATGTGCTTTGTAATGAAATTCCGCTAATCTTTCGAAAAGAGATTTATGCCACAGCTTGTTTGGCCGGAGGAATCTTGTTTTTGACTTTAAATTATTTTAGTGTGCTTCCAACCGAACTGAATGCGATAGTTTCGGCTATATTGGTAATGATTATTCGCGTTTTGGCCGTTTGGAGAAAGTGGCACATGCCTCAAGTGAGGGAGATTAGTAAATGGTAAACAAAAAGTAAATGGTAAAGGATCTGAATATTACAATTAAAACCTTATTTGGTTTTGAAGATGCACTAATGGCTGAGCTTAATGAGCTTGGGTATACGAAACTAGAAAAGCTCAATCGTGCTGTGCAATTGAAAGGTGATTGGAAAGACGTTTATTACCTAAATCTGTACTTGCGTACAGGAATGACCGTTCTTGTAGAACTACTGACTTTCAATTTTGAGGATAAAGACGAGTTGTATAGAAAAACACAGCAAGTAGATTGGACAGAATGGTTTGATATCAAACACACTTTTGCCATCAAAGGTTCGATATTCAGCGATATGTTTACCAATACACAATTCCCACAACTTTTGATTAAAGATGCAATCGTTGATCAATTCCGTGACAAATTCAATGAGCGCCCAAACATAGACATCAAAACGCCGCATATTAGCATAGATGTATACATTGCGCGTAATCGTTGCACCTTGTCGTTGAATACTACAGGAGCACCTTTATACAAGCGTGGATATCGTACAGAAACTGGTTTGGCTCCTATGAATGAAGTTGCTGCAGCAGGATTGCTTTATCTTTCGGGTTGGGACAGAAAGTCGACTTTTGTAGACCCAATGTGTGGTTCAGGAACGTTGGCAATTGAGGCAGCGTTGCTAGCTACAGGAATTCCATCAAACATTGAACGCCAACATTATGCATTTAAGAATTTGAAAAATTACAATGCAGAAATCTGGAATAAAATTTATGACGAAGCGCCAAAACGCCCTGTAAAATTAGATTTTGAAATTATCGCTTCAGATTCAGATCAGTTGATGATTACCAAAGCCAAACGAAACATTAGATCACTTCCTGTTTCGCGAAATGTAACCTTTCAAATTTGTGATTTTGAAGACTTGAAAGTTGATTCCGAAAAAGGAGTACTGATTACAAATCCACCATACGGAGAGCGAATTGGAGAGGATGTGGAAGAGCTTTACAAACGTCTTGGCGATTGGTTTAAACACAAAATGACTGGATTCGAATGTTGGGTGATTTCATCAAATGAAGATGCGTTAAAAGAAATTGCTTTGCGCCCATCACGTAAAATGAAGTTGTTCAATGGAAGTTTGGAGTGTAGTTTCCGTAACTATTCTATTTATGCTGGAACAAAAAAGGGTAATAGGATAGAAGAGGAATCCAATTAATGTATTCATGGTTTAAGTCACCTAAAAATGTCTTTATTCCTTGATACATCGACAAGAATATCCGTGTTCAAATCCAGTTTGACTTTTTCCAACCATCGGTGATTTACCGATTAAGAAAATGTCCCATGCGTTATTGTTGTCACCTGGAGTGGCTGTCCAAAAACAAGCAATTTTTCCGAAATTTAGAAAATCGCCATTGGAAAGTCGATATCCTGCAGGTAAAGCAGAAAACTTGGATGAATTATTTTGTGTGCCCACTGATGTAGTCCATAAGGATGAAGTGTCTTTAAGTAAATCTCCAGAAGTGGAGTCTGTTCCTAAGTAATTTGTGAGATTCTCATAATCTTCAGTCGACGGAACTCGCCATCCCTTAGGGCACAATCCACGTGGGTCATTTATAGCATGCCAATTGTATAGCCTTCCGTATTGAGCGTAGTTAGTAGAATCATTGTCGTAGTAACACCAAGCTCCTTCTGTTGTTTGGCGCCAATAATCATCTGGTTCTAACCTGTTGATGGCATCACCATTTCTGTAATGAGATACATTCAGATTTTCTGCCATCCATATTTGATTCCCAATTTTAATGCTTTCGAAAATTTCATTTTTAACTGAAGATTTAACATTCTCAGTAATCAATTCAGATTCATTACTGCAGGCAATGAAAAGCAATGAAAGGAGTGAGTAGAGTAGTACGTTTTTCATTTTGTAATGATTATGCAATTAGATAAAGTTATGAAAAAATAGATAATTAAGAATCAATGGGGTGCTACATTATCCGTTCTACTAGTTTGTATGAAGAGAGGACTTTTATCCGTTAGCCTTTAGCCTGTAAAGGCAAAACTCCCAAAATCATACAGCGCGCACTCCCACCACCTATTGTTTCAATAGTGTGAATGTCTACAGGGAGAATGGCTGTTGTTTTTGAGATTTTATCTATTTGTTCTTTTGAGAAAGCTTTGTAGGCTGTTAAACTCATGATTAAGTGAGAATTTCCTTTACTATCGTCTACCTCAATACAGTTGCAACAGAATTGATTCATTTGCTTGAAAGACACATCAATTAAAGTTCGATTACTCGCTTTTAATCTGTTCATGACCATTGCTCGCTCAATTAAATCGGGAATGCTCTCACTACAAATGACAATAATATGTTCTCCAATCGACAACATCACATTGGTGTGGTAAATTGCGTTACCAATTGCGTCTTCAGAAATAAAACTTACTGGATTGTAATTCAATTTTGTGCATAATTGCTCAAATAATTCCATATCCGTTCTACTTGAAATACACGCATAGGCATCACGATTTACAGAATCGAAAATGATGGAACCAGTGCCCTCTAGGTATTTTGCTTGAGCTTCGGCTTTTGTTAAATCAATAAGTGAGGAGTTGTACTTTTTGTCTCTTAAAAAGGAAACGACGTCTTCTCTTCGTTCGATTCTGCGGTTTTCCGCCTCCATAGGATAAAGCACTATTGTGCCATTTTCATGTGCACTGATCCAGTTGTTGGGGAAAATAGCGTCGGGTTTGAGCGGTGTTTGAGTATCTTCAAAAACAGTTACAGCAAGCTCTGCATTGCGCAATGTGGTAACCATATTGTCAAATTCTTTAACCGCCACTGCTGAGCTGTCAAAATTTAGTTGCCCGTTTTGAAAGTGATTAGATTGTGCTGTTTCAGAATTAAATCCGAAATTAGCGGGACGAATCATTATTAACTCAACTGGATTTTTCATTTTGTTATGATAGAATTACGAAAATACATTTTTTTATTTTTAACATCAATTATTGTTTCATGTAATAACGATTTACCAAAAGATAATTCTTCAAATGATGATAAAAACCAGCAGGCTTCGATTGACGTTATTCCTGAAATGGAACCAGATACATTGGGAGAACGGTTGCGAAATGCAGGATTGATTAGCATTCAATCTTTGGATTCGAGTTTTCATATCGATTTAAAGTACGCAAGCACAGACAATTTTTTAGGTGAAAATATTTATGGTACACTTTCGGAAGTGTATCTGCAACCCGAAGTAGCACAAATGCTTGTGAAAGCTCATCGTTTACTTCGTGAAAAAGACTCTACGCTTTTCTTTCTTGTCTACGACGGTGTGCGTCCACTGTGGGTGCAACAAAAAATGTGGGATTTACTTGATTCCATTCCTGTTCATGAACGTGTAAAGTTTGTTTCTAACCCAAAAAATGGCTCACTACACAATTTTGGTTGCGCTGTTGATCTTACACTCTGCGACGCTAACGGTAAACCTCTTGACATGGGGGCAGGGTATGACGATATGCGAAGAATTGCTTACCCCGAATTGGAAAGTCATTTTTTAGAAATAGGTGAATTGTCGAAAGAACAATATAAAAATAGACTTATCCTCAGAAAAGCAATGCGCGAAGCTGGATTCTCCCAACTCCAAACCGAATGGTGGCATTATAATGCGATGAATCGTTATGTTGCGAAGAGTCGTTATGAAATTGTGAAGTAAATTCGATGTTTTTTAGTACCATCTTTTACATACTAAATCTGTTTAACTAAGCAATTTAGATTTTTTTTGGAACGTTCAGATATTTATTTAATTTAGCCTCACTATACTATTTAATATGAAATCGTTACTTGCTCTACTTGTTGCATTGACATCAACGTTCGTTTATACGCAAGACTATCATCAGTGGTCGGAACACTTTGGAGCGAGGGCTTCATTGTTAGGAGGTGCCGCAACAGCCGGTTTGGGTGATAATGCAACGACATATTACAATCCAGCTGCAATGGCGTTTGTGGAGGATCCTTCACTTTCCATTTCTGTGAATGCGTATCGAGTAAGAATGCTAAGAATTGAAAATGCATTCGGTAAAGGACTTGATATGAATGAGACTGAGTTCAGCACCATGCCTAATCTTATTGCTGGCATACTTGAATTCAAAAAAGCGAAGAAACTTTGGCTGGGTTACTCCGTTATTACCAGAAGAGCATTTAACCAGAAATTTGATTTTCTGTACGAAATAGACAGTGAAGTTTTACCACAATTTGATGGTGAAGAACGTTTGGTTTACTCTTATAATCTACAACATCAATTGATGGAATATTGGGCTGGAATTTCACTTTCCTATCAGTTGACAGATGGTTTTGCAATTGGACTGTCACATCATGGGATTTATAGAGATGTAAAGTTTGGACATACTCAAGGAGTTAGCATCCTGCCGCAGGATTATTCAGGTTCAGAGGTATATCAGTATTCCAATGTGCAGAGTTTTAATTACTATAACGTAAAGGGTCTTTTTAAGCCGTCCATTGCGTTGGATGTAGGGAATTTTAAATTCGGATTAGCATTTACCACACCTACTTTTAATATGTTCGGTAGAGCAAAGGCTTATAGGGAGATCTCGTATATCAATTTTGCCAGCATTTCAAATGAGATTGACATTGATGTAAAGTTAGTTGACCGGATTGATGGAATTAAAGTAAGACACAAAGAGAATGGCGCACTGGCTTTTGGTGTGAGTTGGAAATTGGGCAAAAGGGGATGGTTACATTTTACAAATGAAACTTTTTTCGGTGGTAAAAGATACTATATTTTTGATGCAGATGAAAAACCAAGTATCTATCCTGATGCATTCTCTGACGAAGTTCTAGAGGATGAAATACTTGGAGGTCAAAACTTCTTGTCACTCACTGAAAAAACACACGCTCGTACTAATATTGGTATTGGATTAGAGACTGTATTAACTAAGCGCTGGGAAATGTACCTAGGAGCCAGAACGGATTTTCTCTACAATGAAATTCCTGAAACTCAGACAAACGTTATGCGTATCGAATCTAGTAAATGGAATCTTGTGCATTTTTCTTTGGGACTGGTTCATATAACAAAAAAGAATAAACGATTTACTGTAGGAGTTGAATATGGGTCAGCACCCGGAAACGTGGTAAATGATCCTGACAGTGATATCAAAATCACTACGCGTTCTTTTAAACTGATTTTAGAAATAACAGTAGGTAGGGCATAAGAAGGCAGATTAAGAATTTTAAAATCCACTATTAATAAAAAAAAAGGTGCCGCATATGCGACACCTTCAAGATATTATCGAAAAGTGAATTATTTAAAATCCACTAACTCAATTTCAAAAATCAACGCTGAATAAGGTTGAATACCTTGTGTTCCTTGATGACCATAACCTAATTCGTATGGCACATAAAGTTTGTATTTACCGCCTTTTTGCATTAATTGAAGTCCCTGTTGCCATCCTTGAATAACGCCATTAAGTGCAAAACTAATAGGTTCTGGTTCTTGGGCATTCGACTCAACCTGTTGGCCGTTCACAAGTGAAAGTGTGTAGTACACGGAAACAGTCGAATTCAAAGTTGGTTTTGGTCCACTTCCCTTTTTGATTGTTTCAATCTGAAGACCATTGTCCATGGTTGTGATACCTTTCTTTTGTTTGTTCTCCTCAAGAAAAGCCTCTCCTTCATTTTTTACGATTGCACCAAAGAAATCAGTAATGATAGCTACTTGCTCGTTTACTGGAATTAAAGTATCATAGTTGTATAAACCATCTTTAAATCCTTTTTTCATTAAATCAGGGTTGAGTTGAGAGAATAAACCGCGCTTTGTTAGCGAATATTTAATTTCTATCCCTCTTAAAAAACCTAAACAATTTGATGCTTGTACTGGTTTGATTGACGTTGTGTCAAATGACCCTGGATTGCCGAAATATGTTGCTAGAGTTTGGTCACAACCATCAGCATACGACGTGTCAGTTGATTCGACACCTGAATAAAATCCTTCTTTTAGAGAAGCTTTATCGAAAAATGATTTATACTGAGGTGATTCGAAAAACTCTTTCATCTCACCTGCCGATGTGAAACCGATTGAATAGGAAACTCGGTCGTTAATCGATTTCATTTCCAACTCATCATATTCAGTTCCGACAAATACCAATTCTCCATCTAAAACTTCATCCTCAGTCGTATTTTCTCCACCACATGCAAAAAGCAAGAGAGAAAGCGAGTACACAGCAAATTTTTTCATTATGAAATGGAAATTAATTCTACATCAAATATTAATGTCATAAACGGCTTAATCGGTCCGCCTGGGTGTGGACTTGATCCATATGCCAATTCTTGAGGGATATATAAGCGGTATTTTGAACCTTCAGCCATTAATTGAAGAGCTTCTGTCCATCCTGGAATTACTTGGTGTACACCGAATTCAGCTGGCACACCGCGTTCAATTGAACTGTCAAATACAGTTCCATCAATTAAACTACCGTGATAGTGAACTTTAACAGTGTCTTGTGCACTAGGTTTTTTGCCGTTTCCTTCTTCGATAATTTCATATTGAAGTCCAGTAGTTGTCACAGTAACTTCGTCGCGTTGAGCGTTCTCTTTCAAGAATGTTTCTCCTTGTACTTTTATTTCTTCATATTGCTTAGCCGCACTTTCCTGAAGGTAAGTTTGGATAATATGATTCGCCTCTTCTGCTGAAAATTCAGGTTTATTTTGATCTAAAATATCGGTTAATCCTTTTACAAATCTTTGTGGATCTACTTCGTGAAGGTTTTGTCCTAATAAACTCCCCGCAACACTCATTCCGAGACAGTAGCTCACATCTTTTATTTGGTCTGACATATTTATATAATTTGTGCAAAGGTAATTAACATAAAACAAATGCTATTTACCTTTAAAGAATAAATACGTAATAAAGCCGACAATCAATAATCCTAAGCCATAATAAGCTTGCTCTGGACCTTCGATGAGCACTGCAACGAGAAAACCGAGAACAGCAACTGAAAATAAAATTGCTGCAATAGTATATCCGAGATGAAATTTGCTTTTTCGCATCAAGAGCAAAATACTAAAACCTGCCATTCCTAGAAAAACCCAATCTAGAAAAGTGGAGTAGGTGATGAGTGCCTTGAAAGTTCCCCAAAAACCTAAGAGTACAATAGACCATAAGGATTGAGTCATTATCGCATTTGCAGGCGTATTGAATCGTTTGTGTCGTTTGGCAAGGAAACTGAAGAACACACCATCTTTCCCCATCTGTTCATAAATTCGAGGTGCGGACATGGTAAACACAAATCCTGCGCCGAAAGTCGAAATAATGACTAAAATCGCTACAAGTTTACCTGCTATTTCAGACCCTACAGCAAGTACATCGGCAACGGGTTTGTCACTTTCCATAAGTGTGTCTACACCTAAAACTCGAATGAGCGCAAAATTTATCAGCATGTAAATTGCAGTCACGAGTAATGTACCAATAATCATGGCTTTAGGAACTGAAGTTTCTGATGATTTCGTTTCACCCGACAAGAAAGACGCGTGCTGAAATCCACCAAACGACCATAAAACAGCTACTAATGCAACTGAAAGAGCTCCAGCACTTGGAGTGAAATCAGGAATAGCCAACGCAGAAATATCGGCAGCAGGGAGAAAAAACAATCCGCTTACAATTACTGCCAATAGACCCAAGAATTTAGCTCCACTCAGCGTGTTGACAAACAATTCTCCGATTCGCACTCCACGCGAGTGAACCAATCCATGAAAAAGAATAATGGAAGCACCTAAAATCAATGATTGATTGTCTGTCAATGAATAAAAAACTTTCACATAATCAACAGCAACAATAGTTATAGCTGCTACCGCACCTGAGGTGATGACGGTGAGAATACTCCACCCATATAAAAAAGCAACAGCATTGCCGTATGCTTCTTTGAGGTAAAGATACACGCCACCCGCTCCTCGAAATTCTTTTGCTAAACGCGCATAGATGATGGCACCGCTGAGTGTAATCAATCCACCAATAGTCCAAACAGCATAGATCCAACCTTCCGAAGGAACTTCAGAAGCAATAGCAGAAGGAGTAGAGAAAATGCCTGATCCTATCGTAGAACCCAGCACCACCATAATCAATCCCCAAGTTGAAATTTGTGCTTTTCTAGTTTGCATGATACCAAATTAGTATTAATCTTCAAAGAATTGGTCATTTTTACTCAAAAGACAAAAGATTTTTAGATGCTAGACAAAAGACTGTTGCACTACCCAAATAGCATTGACCGTTTTTATAAGATTCACGAATTTGTACAATGACTCCAGCGGACCTGTCGCGATGAAAAATCGGTTAATGCATACTAACCCCAGCGGGGTGACATCCTAATAGCGGATGTTAATCCGCCGCAAAAAAAAAACAATGACACCGTTAGTTTTTGGCGTGCGTTTTTGTTCCAAAAACCATGACAAAAACGATATTAGATGGACAAATCTCCTATCTTTGCGACATGAAATAGCCATGATTAAAAATCCCAAACAGGAATGAAGATTTATAGGCGTATTCTATATGACCATTAAAACAATTATCTACATATGAAAAGTATTTGGAAAAGATTTCAGTATTACGGAATTGGATTGACAATAGGATTATTGTTTACATTCATCTTTTTTCAGAACCGTGGATGTTCGTGGTTACCTGAAAATAGGGTAAAGAACGCGATAATGGATAATGTCATAGTCTTTAAAACGACTGACATTGAAGAAATGCAAACTAAAGGACTTGAGCCAGCTGATTATATTGAGATTTTGAACAAAGGAGATATCAAATTCGGGTTGAGCAAGCGTGATGGAGAACCCAAATATTATATTGGCGAAATTAAAACTGAAGAAGGAAAAGAACTTCGCGCGCAATTTGAGCTCAGAGTGGATGGTTTTATTAGCCTTTGTACACCTTTACACGATACAAAAGTGATAACAAAAGATTTACTTAATGGAGAAGCTGTTTTCCAACGTTTGCCTTTGGATACGGCGTTGGTTGCTTTTAGTGATTTAGCTCGTTGCCAAGCGAAGGTGTTGGAAATTTCAGAGAAAAATATACTTGATGCCTTATCAAATGGTGGAGTGATTAACTACGACTTAAGCGATTTTAAAACGGCAGACAGACCAGTTTATCATTTGATTTTTGTGATTGACGAAAAAGCGTATTCTGGAAAAGCAATGTGGTATAAGACGAAGATTTACTTTACGTACTTGGATGATTCTGGAGTTGAAAAGTGCTAGTGAATAACCTGTTGTTTCTCAAATAAAAAACGGTCGGATAAAAACCCGACCGCATCTATTTTAACGTGATGTTTTATTAAGTAAACTTATTTATTACCGAATTTCTCGATAACCGATTGTGTTACTCCCGTGTTTGAGAATCCACCATCGTGGAATAAGTTCTGCATTGTTACATAACGCGTAAGGTCTGAGAACATCGCCACACAGTAATCTGCGCATGCTTCAGACGTAGCGTTTCCAAGTGGAGACATTTGGTCAGAGAAATCGATGAATTCGTCAAAACCTTTGATTCCTTGTCCCGCTGTTGTTACAGTTGGCGACTGAGAAATGGTGTTTACACGTACTTTTTTCTTGATACCATAGTGATACCCAAAGCTACGTGTGATTGACTCAAGCAATGATTTTGCATCAGCCATATCGTTGTAATCAGGGAAAATTCGTTGTGCTGCAATGTAAGTCAATGCGACAACAGAACCCCACTCGTTCATTGCGTCTAATTTTGTGGCTGTTGCCAATGTTTTGTGCAACGAACCAGCAGACACATCAAGTGTTTGATTGTAGAATTTATAATCGATGTCAGTATAATGTCTTCCTTTACGCACATTTGGTGACATACCGATAGAGTGAAGCACAAAATCAATTTTCCCTCCTAAATGCTCAACAGCCTTTTCAAACAAGTTTTCTAAATCCTCTACACTTGTCGCATCAGCAGGAATTACTAAACTTCCCGTCTTCGCTGCCAAATCGTTAATCGCTCCCATACGCATTGCGATTGGTGCATTTGTCAGTACGAATTCAGCACCCTCTTCGTGAGCTTTAAGCGCCACTTGCCATGCAATTGACATGTCATTCAGTGCTCCGAAAATGATTCCTTTTTTGCCTTTCAATAAATTATTAGCCATAATCGAGTTATTTCTGTTCAATTCTATTTGTGACAAAAATAACATTAAACCGCAATTCTACAACAAGAAACTATATTCGGATTGAAAAGGCAGTGAATGAGTGGTGGTTTTGGAGTGGGGAAATGACGCTTTATTTTTTATGGAATAGGGTGAATTTGTTGAATAAAAGAAACAGTCCTAATGAGGTTATTGGCAATTCGACTATTTTAAACACACTCTTGGTGAAATCAAAAAATTACACTTTAAGCTTTTTGGGATTTTGATAGTTGTTCCAAAAGCGTACAAGCTCCACAGTACTTTTGTTCTGAATTCTATAATACAGTGTTATTTGAGGTGTAACAGGTACAAAGTGTATGTTTTTATATCCTGATTTCTGAAATGTTTTAGGGCTAATGGAAATGATTTGCAAAACAACATCGACTTTTTCTATGAAATTGACGGCTTCCTTTTCTGTCCATTCTTTTAATAGATAATCGATATTATCCCAGTAATCATTTTTAGCAAGATCAGACCAGTTAATCTGTGCCATTATTTGTGCAGATTTGGAAAACGCTTTTTCGTTTCTTCCATAACCTGTTCATGCGAACTTATTCTCCCCTCTTCAAAATCATTTATGCCTTCGTCAATAGCTGCTTTTTGTTCCTTAGACAAAAATGGTGTTTTACCATCATCTGTTAGTTTCGTCGCTTTAACAAAAGCAAAATTTTTAAGCAATTCCATAATGAACGCTGCTTTATTATCTTGTATGTCGAGTAATATTTTCATGAGTTAAATTTAAGATGTAC
>CAYUQU010000030.1:0-36676 GCA_964447015.1 uncultured Flavobacteriales bacterium | reverse complement strand
GTAACTCCAAGACAGACGATAATATAAAACTGCTGGTAACAACAGGCGTTTAGCAAAACGTTAGCGGTCAAGATAAAACGACACAACTCAAACAAAGACAACAAATAATATAACGCAGACAATCTAAGATAAATGGCAAAAAATGAGGCGACATTAGAAGCAAGAATTGACAGCGTATTGACATCTGTTTTCCCGACCTTTAAAACAGTCAACGTCCAACATCAAAAATCATTCAGCATAAAATTTGGGCATCATAATGTTGATGTTGACTTAAAAGAACCTTCTAATTATCCAGCAAGAGCCATTTTTGACATTCTTTTGACGATTGATGATAAAAACATCATTCTGTTAGAATTGAAAAGAGAAGGATTGCAACTTAATGACGAAGATGTTTTACAGGGTTTATCTTATGCGAGATTGATTGACCAAATGCCTCCGCTTACATTAATTTCAAACGGTAAGGACAATTGGTTTTACAATACATACACACACACAAAAATTAACACGACAAATGTTGATTTGGCAATTATTCAAAAACTAACAGATAACTCTTTCCAACTTGCAATAAATGACTTTAAAGAGGCTGTTAATCTATTATTAAATAAAGAACCAGAATTATTTTCAAAAGTAATCAATCAAATAACAGAGGTAAAATTTAATCGGATTTTCGGAAAGGTTGAGGATTTTACAAAACCTATTTGTCTTGATTTTCAAATTAAAAGACAATGTTTAACCGAAATACAAACTCTTTTTACAGAGGGAGGAGCATTAGTTGGGGTTATAGGTTCAGCCTTTTCGGGTAAAACCAATTTATTATATCAATTTTTCATTGCAACAAAGTCTGAAAAAAACTTCTTGCTTTACTTGGACTGTAACGACCACAATTATTCTATCTTTCAACAATTGGCAAATCACTTTACGGAAAACGCCAAAATTTCAATAACAAAAGATAAAATAAGAGAATGGTTAATTAACTCAGTAAGCAATTTACCTGACGGCAAATTTTATTTGCTATTAGACAATTTCAACAATGATGTTCCCGAAGCAATCAAAAGTGAAATCATAGAATTAATAGACATTTTTAAAGGAGTAAATCATCATACATTATACACTATAGACGAGTTTAATTACAAAAGAATTGCTTTTGTTGAGAATAGACAATACAAAACGATTATTGGCGACCTAAGCAAAATAATTCAATTAGATGAACTCAATGATGAAGAATATAAAACAGTCAATGAGTTTTTGTTTGAAAAATACAAAGTAGTAATTGAACACGGAGGACATTATACACCTGAATATCGTGAGCCACGTATTTTGAGACATTTGGTTTCTCTTTATGAAGGCGAAATTGGAGAAGATAAGTTTATAAAAATTGATGCAGTTCCAAACTTAAACCTATTAAATGCCATCGCTGCTAACAAAACTTACACTAAACAAATACACGATTTATACAAGAAAATTACATTTTGCTTTTTTGCAGAAAGTGAGTTGAGAAAAAAAGATGCTGACCTAAGCATAATGGCTTCGGGCAGTGGTGCAATAACGACAAATACTTTTAAGAAGAAGTTTCCAGATGATTTTGGCGATTTAATAAAATCATCAATAGTTGTTTTTCGTGAAATCCGAAATGGAATGACGATTATTTATCCGAAACTTCAAGAATTAGTTGCGGTGCATTCAATATCCTTTGTAACGAAAATTCTTATTCAAGAAAAAGAGAAATCAACAACCGAGCTATGTAAACTTCTTATTGATACAATCACCCCAATTCCTTATTGCGATATCGCTGCGAATGGTGTTTTAATGGAGATTGCAAAGGCTAACGAAGTTGACTTGTTTTCCAATTTGGTTCAAGAATTATTGAAAAGACCACCACAATTGGAAAAGATTGGAAAGGGAACAAAAACTTTAATGTATGTAGAAGGTGTCGGACATATTCAAATGAATTTTGAAGATGATATGGACGAAGGTGGATTTGTTTCGGATTTCTTGCCTTATGCAATTTTATCTCAATTAGCAGCATATCCATTAGGTTTAGTTGACAATGAAGAATATTCCACATACGCCTTTCATTCACATCTTTTATATGAAGTCGGTTCAAGTAAGGAGTTTCTTCGTAGAGCAGATGTAAGGTCGCTTAAAAATATGAAACCATTGGAGAGTTTCGATTGGGATGGAGTTGGTTTTATGGTAAGTGGACACGAAGGAATAATTGAACCTTTTGTTCAATCAATTCAAAAGTGTTTTCTTATAATTCCAGACGAAATAGAATACCTTTCCGAAAAAGCATTTGAAGAGAATAATTTCAATTTACTATATAGAATATATTTGGCATTACGAACAATGATGAATTGTACAAATTCGGAATTAGCACAAAAGTCAAAGGATTATGTAAAAAGATTTGATGAATACTTTCGTGTTTTTTTGGCAGACTTTATTTCAAAGGACGTGAAAAACCCGAAAGAGAAAGAAGCAATACGTAAAAGACTTTTAGAAATCAAAACGAATGAAGACGAACAAAGGTGAAAAAGCCCAAACTACTAACAAAATGTTATGCATAAATTAAATGAAGTACACAAAGGATGACATACAATTTGAACAGATTAGTCCACGAGGATTTGAAAACCTCTGTTATGACTTATTGGTCAAGTATAATTTCCATAACTTAATTTGGAGACAAGGGGGGGCTGACAATGGACGTGATATTGAAGCTAATTATACCTTTAACAACACAATAAAGGACAAAGAAACGAAATGGTTTTTTGAATGTAAACATTATACATCAGGCGGGGTTCCTCCTGAACAACTAAATCCTAAAATTGCTTGGGCAGATGCAGAACTACCAAATTCAATTGTATTTTTTGTTAGTTCCTATTTAACCAACAATGCCAGAACTTGGCTTGAAAAAATAATTTCTCAAAAACAATACGAAATCATTTGCATCGAAGGAGAAGATTTGAAGGAAAGACTGTTGAATTATCCTGAGTTGATTGAGAAGTATTTCTCACTCAATCGTTATGATCAAATGCTTAAAGACATCAAGGATTATAAAATCAAATTCAACATAGCCCCAAGCTTCGAAATATTAAAAGAAATAATAGAAAATATTGACTTGACAAAGCTTGATCAAGAAGATATTGGATTCATCCTTCTCAATTTTTACGGACAATATTGTTTTTTTGAAACGAGAAATGATTTTTACGGAGACTTTGACTACAAAATTATTAACCGTGTATTGGAATATTTAAAAGGTACGATTACAAACAAAAACCTTATGTCATTTGAAGAGTACAAAGGCGATTATGACAAGTTAGGAGGTGCAGGAATAATAGATGAAATGGATTGGTTAGATGATGGGGATTATATTCACGAAATGAAAAAATATGACTTCCAGTTTTACGAATTGCATTTAAATCACAAGCAAGCTCAGGAAAATTGGAAAATGGGGCTGTATTTATTCATCATTTATGACAATGTGGCTTTTGAAGTATTCGAAGTTGACAAAACAGAAATAAGAATAATTAAAGAGTTTAAACCTAAAAAAATTGGGACAATAAGCCTTGACTATAGAAAAGATATTGAAAAAAACTATGATAGATATTTACAGCAATTCAGCGTATAACAGCACCCAAAATGGCAGTTCGTCCTATCGGGATTGAGTCAATCCTAATTAAAACAATCTGATTAAAAAATCAATAGAATTTTATTTCTTTATATATTAATATTCTAATAACGTTATTACTGGTCAGATGGAAGAAGAAGAATTTCAAGTTGAATTTAAATTGGTAGATATTTTAACCTCATTATTTAAAGATTTTAAAATTGTTCTTTCAGATAGCAAACCGATTGAAAAATATCTATACTGTCAAATTTATATTGAACAACTGATAGATGCAATCATCAATACAGGAGTTTACAATCCGTCATTTTTGAAATTAAATAAAATGAGTTTTGCAACTAAAGTCGATTATTGTGTTGCTCTTGGATTCATACATAAAGACATGAGAGCACCAATAGTAAAGGTTGGAAACCTAAGAAATAAGTTTGCACATACAATAGATGCCGAAATAAATACTCAGAAGATTAAAGACCTTAGAAATGATTTACAAAGAGCAGCCAAAAACAATCTGCATATTTACCTAAAACCAAACCCAAAAATAGCAAATGATATTTTCTCAGACTGTTTTCAACAAATGTGGAACTATCTTTTTATTCAATACTATAAACTCTCCAGCCATCGAGATGAAATGTTTTTAAATTTAAGAAATTCTGGTTTAGTATGGGATAAACCAGAATTGGATTCAAATGTTACTCCCAAATCCATATCTGAAACAATTGCCAAAACTGCTAAAAATATTATGCATGAGGTTGAAACTAAATACTCACAATCGTTAAAAGAGTTTGATGTGGAATACAAATTGAGTATAATTAAACCTAAATAACATGATTGGTATTTGCGCGCTTTGTGAAAACAACATTTGTACATGATTGAAAGTATGGTGCTTCTAATTCCACTACTGCGCCAAGCACCAAAACATACAACAAATATTTAAAATAGACAATAATCCAAAAACATGATTAATAGAATAACAAATGAACAAATCCCTCCAATACTCTATAAATACAGAGATTGGACAAATAAATTTCATAAAAAGCTAATCACAAGACAAGAAATATATTTCCCAAGACCATCAGAATTTAACGACCCTTTTGACGGTAATATACCAGTAAGATGGGATTTGATGAGCTATGAAGATTGCTTTGAAAAAAATTTAAAGTTCATTAATATACTTCATAAAGACAAAGACCAAAAATTGGTAAGGGAGTATGCCAAAAAGATAACTGATGAAAATACATTATGGAACCCCGAAAAACTGAACAAAGAAAAACCTGAACAATTGGAAAAATGGAATTCGATTATTGGTTTGGTTTCACTTTCAAAGGTTAATGATAATATTTTAATGTGGTCTCATTACGCTTTAAATCATTCAGGGTTTGCTGTTGGATTAAAAACAGACTCTTTAATTAACGATTATGATTTTGATTATTTAGAACCGATAAAATATCAGGAAGATTATCCGATAGTTAAAGGTACGGATGATACTAAACTTCAATTTTATAAGAAATTCTTTCATAAATCAGAATTATGGAACTATGAAAATGAATGGCGACTAAGTAAAAATCATATTGAGAAAAGGCGAATAAGATTAAAAAAAGAAACTATCGGAGAAATTGTTATAGGGTGTTGTGCTAACCAAACACAAATAACCCAAATAGTAAGACAAACAAGGAAATATCTTCTGCCATCGACACGAATATTCAAAGCCGAGAAAAATGAAGATGATTTTAAGTTGACCATAAAAGAAATTGAGTAAAAAATTTGAAAAACGATATTCGTAAACGTTTTTTATCCCTACCTGTAAGCTACCACAAAAATATAAAGACATACATATTGTTTTGAGGTAACGGATCATTCCAATTACTTCCAAAATAATCCCCTGATTTAACGCACTTCTACCCAAAAACCGCTCTATTTTCATGTATTTAGGCGTATTTCACCCTGCCCACAAAAAATAACCGCCCCCTTTCCCTATTTTTTATTTTACTGTTTTTCAATCAATTAAAATAAAGTGACCGCGTAAACACCTGTCTGACGGGCAGTTATTTTTTGAAATTTTCTTAAAAAACCTCGTTACAAATGAAAAAGGTTAATTACAAAAAACAAAAGTTTTTATGGAAAAACAAACAGGAAAACAGTTGCTAATCCAATTTGGGATGCAACTTATTACCAGTGCCATTGTGAGTTATGTCATGTACAGAATACTCGAAAAAAAGGCATCACCCAAAACAAAAGTAGCTACTCAGACAGTAGCACCGCCCGAAATTGTACAAACAGCGGTAGAAGAAGTTGAATAACTAAAAATTAATGTAATGAGAAAAAGAAAAGAAAAAACACCCTTCGGGCGTGTAATGGAAGAACTCGAACGTAAATACTCCAATTTTGACGGTGGAGATTACGACGAGCCGTATTATGACTATGCAGATGGCGCGCAAGAGGACAATTCCCGCATCTATCAGGCAGACCCTTATCAAATCGTGGTGGACAACCCCACAGATAAACCGCTTAAAGCAATCCTTTTCGGGAACGACAAGTTTTTGCTTAAACGGGCATTTGGAAGTGATGACGGCATTGTAATCACAATCGGGCAACCAGGCGTTGAATATGTGGAACTGTTACAGCAGTCCTCTACCAAACCCTTTTCCACGCAATTCATGCGTATTGAATCCGAAAACAGGTTGCAGATTACCAAGTTCATTACGGTAAACCAAAAGGATGCCAACGGAAACTGGTTTCGCAGACCCATGAACATGCAGCAATTCAAATCGGCATACCAAAATCAAAACAATATGCTGGATGCACCCATCAATGAAGAGGTAAACGGTTCAACGTATTGGGAGGTGGAAATTGAACCCACAACACGGGTATTTTATACCATTTTCCCGCTCTACAAAGTAGATACTTCGGGAACACTCAGAGGAAACGACCCCATCAAGGCATTTGCACCTGCAAAGGTCAACACAGGGGGAATTATTCTGCCCCAACTTCAATCGTTACCGCAGTTGCAGGCAAAGCCTGCTCCATTTAAACGAGGTTAACCCTTTCAGTGGCTATCCTGCTTGGGATAGCCACTTTTAAAATGGTTTACAACAAAAAACAGTTACCATGAACGGCAAAATAAAAGGGTGGGACTTTTTACGCAGGCAAAAAAAACTTTCCGCAGACGGTTCCACTACCCTCGACACATTAAGGGCAGAAAAAAACAAACTTGAAACGCGGTATGCGCAAATCCCCGGACTGATCTCGCAAATTCAAAACAACATTACGCTTGCCCAGCAGGATATTGACTGGCTTGGCAGCCTGAACAATCGCAGAAAGAAAAACTGGGAAAAAGAAAACGGTGGTAAACGGGTGGAAGATGTGGTGTACCAAGCAAAAAATAGAATCGTAGCATGGAAAGCCCAAATTGACAGCCTGACTACCGAAAGAAACCGTATCCCCCAACAGATTGAAGCCATTGACAAGCAGACAGAAGCAATGGTTCAGGGAGAAAGCCAAGGGCTTTCAAAGGGGCTTAACTCGGCAATGGCTGCACAATTAGGACTGCTCGAACTTGAACGCACAAAAGAGGATATTCAGAAAGAACAGCAGCTAAAGAATCTGGAAATTCAAAAACAGCAGCAGTTAACACAAATGGAGATCCAAAAGGCAAAAGCAGAGCAGGAAAATAAATTCTCGCCTGCGCTCAAATGGTCACTTATTATCGGAGGGACGGCACTTGTCGTAATCATCGGATTCATAATCTACAAACGCAACTTAAATGCGTCCAAAGCCCTTGACACTATGGCTGCTGGCCCCCCTATTAATCCCGTAAAAGTATGAAACTCGCACAAATAATATTGGAAAATGAACGTAAGAAGCAGAATGAAAAAAACCGCTTGCTCATACGCATACGGCTTAAAGAACTTGTTTACGCATACCCTGATGAAGTTACAGAAGTGTTACAGAAAACAGGGGTTGCCGTTAGTGCTATACTTCCACCGTCTGTACTTCTTGCTGTTGTGGTAAAACACATCGCAAACAATTCAGAGTTAAGAGAGGTAATTTCTAAAATGCTTCTGGAACTAGATGGTTACGCATCGGCAGATGGTCAAACATGGCAGGCTATCGGGGGAGCGGTATCAGCTATCGGCTCTGTTCTTTCAGGAATCGGCAGAAGTCAGGGGCAGCAAACCGTCAGTGATGCCGAACTTCAAAAAATACAATTGCAGAAACAGCAGGAAGAAGAGGAAAGAAAAGCAAGGGCAAGAAGAACAAGAAACATTGTCATTGGAATAAGCATATCGGTGGTCGTCATTGTAGGGATAATACTCTTAGTGCGCCACTTTAAGAAAGCGAAAATTGCGGTAAATACACAAGGTGTACAACCTAGCACAGTAACATAATGACAGAGAAGAAAGCAAAAGAGATGTTTGCTGAGTACATGCAAGCAGAACTAAAAGGACAGGATGAACTTGCCCAAAGTCTCGAAAATCAACTCAATCAAAAAGGATGGTTTATCGTAACGGGGCAAGACGGGCTGACAGTGGAAAAACGGCAAGAGGGAGGAGGATTTACGGACACATCTAAAGATCCGTTTTCGGGTTCTCCAAAAGAAAGCGATATAAAACCCTACTCGTCCACCAAAGGAGAGAACTCAGGGAGCAACTTTTGGCTAATTGCAGGAATTTCCGCAGGTGTTATCGCGTTTATTGCACTCGTTGTCTACCTGATAAAACGCTTTAAAAAAAATGGATAAGTACAAAGAAGCGATGAAAGCCTATCAAAAGGGATTTTTGGCGGGAGCGTTTTTGGGAATCGTAGGATGCCTGATAATGGGAAAAACCCTGTATTCACTTCCGATTATACTAGGTCTTCTACTGGGTGCAATCGCCTTTGAGAGAAAAATAAATAAAGATGAACTGGACAATAAAAAATAGTAGCGCAATAAATAAAGAGCAGGCAAGTGATCCACGGATTGATTCACCACATATCAAAGTGATGTATCCGACAGAGGAGCAAACTTCTGAAACAACAGCGCCAGAGGATTCTCCCCTGCACATGCAAACAAAATCCGCTGATACAGCAAGTCAGCAAACAAGCGATTCTCCGCAGACAAATTCAGCAGAGCCACATACGTGCAAACTGAGTTTTCAGGATGCCGTTAAAGCGCATCAGGTGGCTTTTATTCTTATAGGGCTTGGGATTCTTGCCCTTGGGTTTATTATCGGAAAAAACAAGGTATAATGCAATTCGATTTATTTCCATATGGCAAACCTTTTAACCTGCTCCTGAGTATTCGGGTTCTGAGTGCAGTAAAACTCCGTTTAACGGTCTTTGACCCTAAAACAAAGCGCATTTATTCCGACAGGCGTTTGCGACTTGGTAAAAGCACAAAAGTACTCATAAGACTTCCCATTGTAGGGGACAAGCTTCGGGTATGGCTAAAGAATGAACACCTTGCAAGTGGTACAAGCCCTTTTGTACTGGACGAAATAAAAGTGATGCCCGATACAAAATGTCCACTAGAGCTAACAGGAAAAGATGCCGAATTTATCCGCTTTGCCAAATGGTTTGCCGTGCAGATGGAAACATTACAAGCAGGAGAAAAAGGGACACTGTACCAAAGTGAGGGGTTTACCATTCTTTATCTTGATGTGATTAAGGACGGTAGGGTTGAACTTACCACCCCCGCACGCATTGCCAAAATTTCGGGAATAATCGAGGTTTCAAAAAAGGTAGTGAGTGATTACACCGTTCCGATGCTCATTGTGATGCTCCTTCACGAATACGCCCACAAGTACAAAAACCCTGAATATGGAAAAGAGGTGGAAAACGAACTCACAGCGGATTTAATCGCTTGTCATATTGCCTTAAATCTCGGTTTTGACCCTTTAGAGGTCGAAAACTGCTTTCGGGCAGTATTTGCCAAAAAGCAAACCGACCTGAACCGCAGGAGAATGGATGCGATAACGGATTTTATCGCCCTTTTTGTAAAAAGTGAATCCAAACGATGTAAAACAAGAAATCATGCGACAAGACCCAAGTAAATTCATTCCCACCTCTTCCGACAGTTCCGAAATGTGGGTAGAGTGGCACAAAGCCCTAAAGAAATGGTTTTCCAAAAACGAGGCAAACACACATTTTGTACGCTTTTGGAATCAACGTGCAGGAGCGGGAACGGATGCCGACACAACGGATTTAAGAAAATACATGAAAGATCAGGGCGTGAACCTCTCCACCACAGCAAGCGGAAAAGTTGCCGATATGGGGGCAGGAATAACAGAGTGGGTTTCAAGTGTGGGAAAAATCCTGCTGATTTTAATCACCATTGCAGGAATTGTTTTCATTGGAGTATATGCCTTTGGCAGGGTTGCACCAAAAGCGCAACTGATGAGTTTAAAACAACTAAAGTGAAAAAAATAATCTTCATATCGTCCCTTGTTGTGGGTAGTTCCATTATCGGGTTTATGACCTATACGACCATCCGTAAAGCCATCATCCGTAAACACTTAAATGAAGCCTACAAAAACCCTTCTTCAACGGATGCGGTGGGCGGTCTGGATAAACTGCTTGTAGAGGGGGTATTTGATAAAAACGCATACAATACCGCAAACAACAAATCCACCATTTCACGCCTTGAAGCACGAGAAAGAGCGCAACACATCTGGGACAATTATTCAGCATGGTTCTCTTCCAATTCCACAGCGATACTCGGTGCATTCAGCGGACTTGGACACGTGCATGACGTATCGAAAATAGCGGGTGAATTTTACCTGCTCTTTGAACAAGATTTGCTATCGGTACTCAAAACCGCACTTAGCGAAAAATCGCAGTACAACATACTGCTTGGCATGGTAAATAAACTCCCAAAAAATTAAGGTAATGGAAAAAACGACAAAAATAGCTTTACTCATCACAGGGTCTATCATCATAGCAGGAGGTATAGCCGTAGGTTTGTATTTTCTTTTGAGAAAACCCAAGACAGACAATGAAGATTTTGCCGTAGATGATATAGATGACACTACCAAAGGACAAGGCAATACAGGGTCTTCCCAAAACACAAATAGTCACAATGTACCCGCTTCTAATGAAGTAACGCCCAAATTCAACGGGGAAAATGAACTCTCCAACCCATTCTCACAACTCAAAGAACAGGTTTTATATCCCAAAAGAGAACACATTGGAGGATGGGGATATGCCAACGTTCGTTCTTCTGCTGAGGTGAATACGAATCAGGGGTGGTGGGACGGAGTGGATAACCTCATTACAACCATTAATTCGGGAACTCCTATTGGCAGAGTACTATCCGAAACAACGGGACTTTTTAACGGCTACCCTTACCGATGGTTTAAAGTAAAACTCACAAAACCCATGGGCGGTTTTTGGTCAAATTATACTGAAGGATATGTAAGGGCAGATACCGTCACATTTAAACCCTATACACCATGAACGCAAAGCAAAAGAAAATAGTAAAAATCGTAGGAATCAGTGTGGGTGCACTACTTCTTATCGGTGGAATCGTTGCCCTTGTCATCTACAAAAAACGGCAAAACGAATTGTCTGACCAGCCCACATTTAAGGGGAGTAGCGATTCAAATTCAACAGGAAATTCAACAGGAAATTCTTACACACCGCCCACGCAAGTCCACTACACCCCTAAGGAAATAGAGCGTATGCAAACGTGGCTGGTGCAGATAGCGACAATAAAAGGAAATACGGTTATTCTCGATGCCATTCGCTCAACGGGAGGAATTGACGGTAAAATAGGAAACGGGTTTCATACCGCCCTTAATGAAGCCATTAAAAAAGGATATGTAAAAAGCCTTGCTGACTTATACAGCAAAACGAATTAATCATTTAAAAACGAAAGTCATGGCAGATTTTGAAAAAGCACAGAAAATTGTTGGTATCACAGAAGGAGGATACCAAAGCGACCCACAGGATAGCGGAAACTATTACATGGGAAACCTTATCGGTACAAAGTGGGGAATTTCAGCACCTACACTTGCAGGCTATTTGGGCAGAATACCAAGTAAGACAGAGATGCAGAATTTATCCAAACAAACCGCAGAGCAGATATTGAAAGCAAATTACTGGTTTAGAAACCATTTGGAAAAGCTCCAAAATCAATCCCTTGCCACACTCATTTATGACGGAGCGGTAAACCACGGCACAAATGCAATGCGCTTTTTAGTGGAAAAAGCCCTCCGACTGATTGGCTATTCATTGAGTTACTATGAAGTGTTTACCCCCAAAGGTATTCAGGTACTAAACCGCCAAAACCAGAAAAAACTGTTTTACGCCATTAAAAAGGTGCGCGCGGATAAATACAGGAAATCCGATAAAAAACAGTTTATTGGGGGTTGGCTCAGCAGGCTTGACCGAATCAATTACTATCCCAATAACTCCCTTTCAAGTATCTGGCCGTATGCCGCACTATTTTTTATCGGCATGGGGTTAATTCTAATTGCACTCTGATGAAACGTGTGTGGATTCCCATAGCAATCATAACAGGTCTTGCGCTCATTACAGCGGTAGGATATACTGCCGTAAATGTAGCAAACAACTTGGAATACGAGGTACTTTCCTATCAGGTGCAATACCTTGACGGGGAAGGGGTCACATTTCGGGTCATGTTTGCCCTGACAAATCCCATGCGCTATGATGTGGAGCTTTGGAATCAACAGTATGATGTGTTTTTGGCAGGTTATAAAATCTCCAAAATCACTTCCACCGAGCGTTACAGGCTCATTGCCGACAACACCTCGGTAATCCCCCTTGACATTCGGCTCAAATGGGTAGACATTGAGCAAAAAATAACGCCCATTGCCTCACAATCAGAAGTAACCACACTTGCGAGCCTGCCCGTTGTGGTCAAAGGGAAATTATCGGCAAAACTCGGTTTCTTTCAACTCAAAAAAGTACCCGTAAGAGCATCCATGCCCCTTGGGACTTTCTTACCATAAAAAATAACAAATTATGAAAACAACATCCAAATTAGCGATTGAATCCGCCTTTAGGGATTCCATTTTGCAGGTATGTAGAAAATATGCCGTTGCAATCAATCAGATGAGCCTGAAAATTCGGTTTTTGGCACAAGGAAAACAACACCTTGAACTCTGCGAAAAGGATTTGCCCAAAGAGGTCATTTCCTTTGACAATCTCATGAACCCGAAAATGCTCGGTTTACGGTTTAATGTAAGTAGCATCAAATTACTTTTTGACTGCATACACCACGCATTTATGCTTGAAAAAGAATGTGTCGAACCTCAGCGTATCTGCCTGATATTTTACCAGTCAAAAACGCTTGACTGTCCCTGCATAGGGATTCTGCATGACAACAGCCCCATTAAAAGCCTTCGCATCGTGGATATTTTCGATGCAATGGATATAGGTATGGAACAATTAAATTGAATAATCATGAATACAAAAGAAGCACAAACGTATTTGGTACAAACCTGTAAAGAGGTAATCACTACACTCGCAGGACAACACCAAATCGACAAAAGCCATCTCAATATCCGTATTGATATGCAGCACATCACAGCAAAACCCGTTTTTGCCCTGTTTGAAAAGTCCGTTTTCTTAGCCCCGTGCAGTTTGAAGGAACTCATTCACGCAGGTGGTGGAAAAGGGTTTACCATGCTGCTCGGAATGCACATTAAGGGAATCATTAAGGATATTTTCAAAGCATCACTGGAGCAGTTTAAGCTTACAGACACCAAAGAACTATTCATTTTGCTTTTCCTAAAGGCAGACCAGCCCCTAATCGGGATTTTTGTAAACGGGGTATTTCACCAGTCCGTTCCCATTGGGGAAATCGTAGGGGAAGGAATTTAAGCACACAAAATCATGTTTGAAAAGGAAACCACCCAAAAGATAAAAGATACGCTTATACTCATTGTACTGGGGGCGATTGTTTCGCTTGTTCCCTTTTACTTTCAGACAAGCGCAATGACAAAGGAAAACAAGGTCATTAACGAGATGCAGACCCTGCAAATCAATCAAAGCAATGCGGAACTAAAATCCCTTGAAATACACAGGGCGGTTGATGCAACGGAAATAAAACACATCAAGGAAAGTTTGGAGAGAATAGAAAAGAAACTCGACAAACTTATTGATGAAAAAGAACAAAAAAAATGACCATAAAACCCGTTATCAGGGCATTTTGGCTGTTAATAACAAAAAAATTGTTAATTTAAGAGGTAAAACCTTTCTCTTTATGATAGATATGTGTAGGAGCGTGAAAAAGAGAGAAAGGCAGGTGGGGGAGCAGAACGCGTAAAATGAATCAAGGACGGCTTGAAAAACGTTCTGCCCACCTCCACCAAACTCTTAAAAGGGCAATAGTACAACTCTATTCCCATGAAAAGAAGCCTGATTATTACCGGTATGACGACAATCATCGTTTCAGGGGTTGCCATCTTGCTCTATTTTTATTTCAACTCCTTTAAAAAAAAGATTGTCCGTATTGCGCTTTCCGAACTCACAAAGTGGAAAGCCCTTAACGAACTCTCCCAAAATGCAGGGCAGTTACTTATAAAATACTGGCAAAGCGTGGGAATGAATTTCAGCACGTCCCAAATGCAAAACCCTCACGTTCAATCAAACTATCCGTGGTCAAGTGCCTTTATTTCATGGCTCTTTTACAAAGCGGGAGCAAAAAACAAATTTCCCTACGCAGGAGCGCACAGCGGTTATTTTCAGGCAGCAAAACAATGGCGCAATCAGCCAAATGCACCGCTTCGGGGGTTTCGCATCACCGAATATGTACCCAAAGTCGGTGATTTAATAGTCTATACACGTCAGTCAGGAAAAGGGTACGATTCAAGCGGGCATTTTCCCTCACACGGGGAACTCATCATCGAAAAAGGAAAAGGATTCATTAAAGCAATCGGGGGAAACGTATCCGACAGGGTCAAAGTATCACGCTATACAACTACTCAAAACGGGCTATTGACCACCAAAGAAAAACCTTTTTTCATGGTCATTCAGAACAATATCAAGTAACCACAGGGTTCACAAACATTTTAGGGGAATAAACACACACTTTAAATCAAAAAAAACGCTGAATCCCAGTAAAAACAGAGGGTTTAGCTTTTTTATAAAAATTTATGAGAAAATACGGGGGTCGAAGTTTGAAAAAATTTCGTAATTGCAAAATCCAATCAGATGAAAACGGATAAATTAAGTAGCAGAAAACAAGCAAATGCAAATAAAAATGCGATATATCGAACGATTCAAATGCGTTCTATTCACAAGGGGAATAACACTAAAAATGTTTCCCATGTGTGCATTTGCTAAACATCGCATTGAACAAGCTAAAGAACGTTTGCGAAACAAACTTACGTATGAGTACGTGGTTTCACTACCAAAGTACAAAAAAATCACACGTGAGCAGTACGAAAAACTCATTGCAAACATTGAAGTGCTTAGCTTCATTTTAATTGAATCATTTATGAAACGAACTAATCTATAAACACATGGATAAATTAAGTGTATTTCAATCATTCGCACCCAAATCTCCTAACAGTAACGTACAGGGTAAAAATGCGGTTATTTATACCCGTGTATCTGATTCATCCCAAAAGGATAATACCAGTTTGGAAACACAGCGTAAACGGTGTGAAGAATTTGCGCAAAGCAACGGATTTCAAGTAGTACAGTATTTTGGTGGTACACATGAATCTGCTAAAACAGATGATAGAAAAGAGTTTAACCGTATGCTTACGTTTGTAAAGCGTAACAAAAGCGTAAATTATATCATTGTGTACAGCTATGAACGTTTTTCACGAACGGGAGCAGATGGAATGAAGATTGCACAAGATTTACAAAAACAATACAAAGTTACCACCCTTTCATCTTCCCAAGGAATTGACCCAAGTACAATAACAGGAGAATTTCAACGAAATATCATGCTGTTGTTTGGTTACTTGGATAATCAAATGCGCATTGATAAAACAGTTAGCGGAATGCGTGAACTCGTTGAAAAGGGATATACTCCCTATTCCATTCCACGTGGTTACGTGAATCTCAACAAAGGGTCAAAAGCAGTTGACCAAAAAATCGTATTAAATGATGAAGGGAAACTATTGCGTAAAGCATTCCTTTGGAAAGCGGAAAAACAAATGCGTAATTCTGAAATTGTAAAACGCTTAAAGGAACTCGGACTAAAACTCGATGAACGCAGACTTTCTGAAATTTTTGCGAACCCATACTATTGTGGTATCATGGTTTCCAAATTAACCCCAAACCAAGCGTTCCAAGGAAACCATGAACCCATGGTTTCAAAAGAACTATTCTTAAAAGTAAACAACATTGTAACAGATGCACGTAACCATCCTGTTTCACATAAACAGGAAGATGAAAATTTACCCCTAAAACGCTTTATGCGCTGTTCAGCTTGTAATACTCCAATGACAGGATTTATCGTACGCAAAAAGAACCTTTGGTACTACAAATGCAGAACAAAAGGTTGTAACACCAATAAAGGAGCAAAACAATTGCACGAGCAGTTTAAAACGCTTATTTCTGCATTTCAAATAAATGAACAGGAAGCGGAACTAATCAAAATTGGAGTTACTGAAATGTTTAGTGCTATTTTTGATGAAGCACAGGAAAACCAAACACAACAAAAAATAAAAGTTGTAGAGTTAAAAAAGAAACTCGAAAACGCAGAAGAAAATTTGGTAACGGGTATCATTGACCGAGCAATGTTTGATAAGTATAGTACAAAATTCAATAAAGAAATTACACAAATTGAAAATGAACTAGCGAAAATTGGAAAAGGGAGTTCTAACCTTTCAAAATGCTTGGATATAGTAATCAAATTTTGTAGGAAACCCTTACAATGGTGGGAAAATGCAGAAATTGGAGAACGTATGATATTTCAAAATTTGCTATTCCCTAACGGAATTGTGTATGACCGAAAAAATGGTACAGTTCTAACCTCTCGAATAAATAGCTTTTTTGCTCCAATCCCACAACTATTAAGGGTTTTAAGGGATAATAAAAAAGGAGAAACTACCAATTTTGATAATTTCTCCTTTAGAGTGACCCCGGCAGGATTCAAACCTGCAACCGTCAGAGCCGAAATCTGATATTCTATTCAGTTGAACTACGGGGCCGAATTGTGGTCAAAATTAACATGTTTTTCATACAAACTCGCAACAAAAGGACACAAAAAGAAAAACACCTCTTATTTCTACTCAATATTTCGGATATTTGTGCGTTCCTTAGTTGTTAAATAGTAGGATATGCGTGTAATATTAATTTTTATTTTTCTGTTTATTGGTGTACAGCTTTCCTTTGCTCAGATCCCCATGGGAGATTGGCGTTTGTTTACACCTCCAGGCAATGCTCGAGACATAACTGCGTCTTCAACACATGTATATGTGGCTTTAGAAAATGGATTGTTGGAGCGCGAAATAAATTCTTCGGAAAAATATGTGTGGACTGCTGCAAACTATTTATCTGATATTGATCTTTCAGCCATTCATTTTGATTCAAACAGCGGAACTCTATTTGTTGGCTACGCAAACGGCAACTTGGATTTAATTAAAAATAACTCAGTACTTAATCTACCTGCCTTACTCTTAGCTAACCTTTCAGGAAACAAACGATACAATAAATTTGCAAGTAAAGACGGTTTGGTTTACGCCGCTACTGGAATTGGAATCATCAAACTAGATCCAATTAAAAGTGAAGTGAGAGACAGTTACTTTCCCTTTTCAAGCACTGTGCCTATTTTAGATGTGGCGTTTATTGGAGACACAATTTTTGCACTGTCATCAAATAGTATCCGATACGGAAATAAAAACAATATCGCTCTTGCAGATTACACACAATGGTCCACACTACCCAATGTTCCCTCACATGCTCAAGGTTCGTTTAAAGAATTAGTGGTTTACCAAAACAAGCTCGTTCTAACTTACCAACATCCAGATTATCAGGAAGACACAATTTATGTCCGAGAAACCAATGAATTTGAACCAATTCCCGAGCTAAACAACAACCAAATTTATGGAATTACTCCATATAACGATCATTTAATCTTTTCAGCGGACGGGTCAGTAATAAATTTAGATGCGAACTTTCAAGTTATTGAAAACATCTTTCAATACAATACTGGTGAATTTGTTCAAGGAAACAGAGCAATAAAAATTGGGCTAGATTATTGGATTGCCGACAGAATCTATGGAATGGTTAAGGCGCGAAATTCGTATTCGCACGAAAAAATTGGATTTCCTGGCCCCCATGAAAATGATTACTATTCAATGGCATGGGAATCTGGAAAACTAGCCGTTGCGGGAGGTGGACTTATTGGAAATCAAGCCTCTTATAACCTAGCAGGACTTTATTTGTTTGAGGACGAAAATTGGTCTGGCATTAATGCATTCAACCAACCACAAATGAGTGAGGATACTTGGGATGTGATAAGCGTAAGCATAGATCCAAACGACACAGAACACATTGCCTTTGGCACATACTCACTTCGCCCATTGTTTGAAGTTACTAACGGTACAAGTGTTGCAACTTGGTTTGATGAAAACAACTCACCTTTAGAAAAAACAACTTTAGGCAATAACTTATACTCTGTTCCCGAATTGTTTTTTGACAACAATTCGAACTTATGGGTAGGGCAGTCGTATTCTAATTTTCCCCTAAAAGTGAAAACAAGTGACAATGTGTGGTATGAATTTGATCTTGGACCAACTCCGAAAGCAAAAGTAATTAATGATTTGCAAATTGATTTCAACGGAATTAAGTGGTTGGCGCCGCAAGGTGCTGGAGTTATGGTGTTTGACGACAATGGAACTATTGAAGACCTCTCCGATGATCGCTTTAAGCAACTCAAAATGGGCGAAGGATTAGGAAATCTTCCTTCAAACAGTGTGCGTTCAATTTGCGTAGACTTTAACAATGACATCTGGTTTGGAACAGAATTAGGGCTGGCTATACTTTACAATTCAAGTAATATTTTCGATGGAAGCCCAGGAACTTTTGATGCACAGCAAATCCTCATCGAAATTGACGGTTTTGTGGAAATTCTTCTCGGCGAAAGTGTCATCACAAAAATTGTTATTGATGGTGGAAATAGAAAATGGATAGGTACTGAGGCATCCGGAGTATTTCTCCTTTCTCCAGATGGACGTGAAGAAATATACCGATTTACAGCTGAGAACAGTCCTTTGATTTCAAACCAAATTTTGGATATTGAAATTGATGACAACACAGGAGAAGTATTTTTTGCCACAGACAAGGGGTTAATATCATTTAGAAGTGATGCCACTTTTGGAGATCCCGAATTCACTAATGTTACTGTATTTCCAAATCCTGTCCGACCCGAGTTTACTGGACCTGTAACCATACAAGGAATTGGATATGAATCCGATGTAAAAATCACAGATTCGGGTGGTAACTTAGTTTATAAAACGATTTCTAACGGAGGAACAGCTACTTGGAATGGCATGACACTACAAGGAGAGCGAGCTAAGTCTGGAGTTTATTTAATTTGGACAGCATCTTCAGAAGGAAAAGGTCGCAAAGTGGGTAAAGTTGTTTTTATAAATTAACTATTGAAACAAAAAGATCAAGCGATACTTATTCGTAAAACAAATTACTCAGAATCAAGTTTGGTATTGTCCTTATTCTGCCGTAACGCGGGTGTACGTAGTTTTATTTTTCAAGGAGGAAAAAAGAAACAGGGAAATATTTTGTTCCCTCTCTCAGTTCTAGAAATCGAATATTATTCGCGAAACGAATCAGACTTAGGAAAAATTACTTTGATCTCACCTGAATTTATTTTCTCCTCTATACACACCCACCCATATAAGTCTGCTTCTGTTTTTTTCTTAGCTGAACTTTTACAAAAAGTTGTTCGTCAGGAAAGTGAAAAAGATGAAGATTTCTTTCTCTTTCTTGCTTCCGAAATTCACGAACTAGATTCTGCACCTTTTGAAGCAAATTATCCGCTATGGTTTCTTTTAGAGTTAACAAAATGGATTGGTATTGAGCCTCAATGTTCTTCTTCAGATGCACAGTATTTTAATCATAAAGAAGGGGTAATAACAGATGTTCCAGAGAAGAATGAGTTATCTATCGAATCAGGAGAACACATCGCTATAATTTCAAGTTTTTTGCACTCCACTAAAGACCAATCGCTTCGATTACCTTTAAACGGTCAAATGAGAAATAAACTTTTGAGAACCATGTTAAACTATTATTCAGAACATGTGCAAGGGTTTAGCTTTCCAAAATCATTGGAAGTATTAGAAGAGGTTTTTCACGATTAATTCCAATTAATAATCTTTTCAGATTTTAGTGAATCATTGAACGTTTTGCGCATTTTTTCCATTTTCACCATGGCTCGCATATCACCTGCTTTTGCTTTTGCCTTTGTTTGATAGTATAAATCGATAGAAAGACCAAACAAATCGTGATCTAGTAGTTTTTTTATTTCGGCTATTTTAGCGTTTACTTCAATGAGGAAATATTCCATCTCGCCAAGCTCAGTAAGCTCTTGACTAGATAGATTGTCATGTCTTAGTAATTCAGAATAACGAGGAAGCATCTCATTTAATGTAGAAATGAAGCGTTCCAGTTCTTTATTCATTTGATCTCGCTTATCTTTGAATTTCATAAACTATGAATTTTGAAGACAAGTTACGAAAGTTGAACAATCGACAAAATTTATTTATGTTAAAATAATACAATTGTGGCAGGTATCTATATACACATCCCATTTTGCAAGCAAAAATGCACTTATTGTGATTTCCATTTTTCAACAACGTTTGAAACTTATCGCAATGAAATGGTTAATGCCATTTGTTTAGAGATTGAAATTCGAGCGAACGATTTTTTGGCTGGAGAACCCCTAACAACTGTATATTTTGGTGGTGGCACACCCAGTCTTCTTACAAAAATAGAAATCGACCGCATACTTAACACTATAAAAGCACATATCGATTATTCGAATGTGGAAGAAGTCACATTCGAAGCAAATCCTGATGATATAAATTCAACAAAATTAGTTGAGTGGAAAGAATCAGGAATTAATCGTTTGAGTATCGGATTGCAATCATTTCGACAAGTAGATTTGGACTGGATGAATCGCGCGCACAGTGCCGATGAAGGTGAGTTTTCCATCAAATTAGCTCAAGCACACGGGTTCACTAATCTCACTGTCGATTTGATTTACGGTTTGCCCGATTTATCGGAAGACGAATGGAGAAGTCACGTACAGCGCCTTTGTGACCTCAATGTGCCACATATCTCTGCCTATTGTTTAACAGTAGAACAAAAAACAGCACTTCAACACATGGTTAAGCAGAATAAATTGAGCATTCCAGATGAAGATAAACAGTCAAGACAGTTTGAAATTCTATTGTCAACCTTAGAAGATGCGGGCTACGAGCAATATGAAATATCAAATTTTAGCAAACCCCAAATGCATTCTCGTCATAACAGCAACTATTGGCGAAATGAGATTTATCTAGGAATAGGCCCGTCTGCACACAGCTTTGACAGAGTAAAACGCTATTGGAACATCGCCAATAACACAAAATACATCAAACTCATTCAAGATGGAAAATTGCCAATTGAAGAAGAAGTGCTAAGCCCTGAAAATAGGTTTAATGAATTAATTATGACTGGCCTTCGGACGAAATGGGGAGTGAATCTTGGTGTGTTGAGTTCAATTCTTCCTCTCGACAATAAATTTCACGCTACATTATCTGAATTTGTTAATGCGGGAGATTTGATTTCCGATACCACCCATCTTTATCTGACTCAAAAAGGAAAGTTAAAAGCAGACTATATTGCCTCTTCTCTTTTTATTTGATGGTATCTCGCATTGCATTTTTCATTATTTTCACACAAAATCCATTACTTTTGAATTATGGCAGAAGATTTAGACATCGTTGAAGGAACAAAACAGGAGAAATACGCTGTTTTATACCCACAGTTGGAAGCTCTTTTAGAAGGAGAAAACGACTTAATAGCAAACCTTGCCAATGTATCGGCAGCACTTAAAGAAATGTTCGAGTTTCTATGGGTTGGTTTTTATTTTGTCAAAGGAGATGAATTGGTTTTAGGGCCTTTTCAGGGAACTGTTGCATGTACAAGAATCGGCAAAGGAAAAGGTGTGTGCGGAACAGCTTGGGATACCGCCGCAGTTCAAATAGTACCAAATGTGGACGAATTTGAAGGGCACATTACATGTAATTCCCTTTCGCGCTCTGAAATGGTACTTCCTCTTTTTCACAATGCAAATGTGGTAGCAGTAATGGATGTGGATAGCGAAAGATTGAACGAATTTGATGCTGTTGACGTACGTGAACTAAGTAAAATCTGCAGATTATTGGAGCGTAAATGGGATTAATAAGAATCAGTATTTTTCTTTTATCTCTTGTCTTGTGGACGGGTTGTGCTCAAATGTCGCCTTTGGATGGTGGTCCTAGAGATGCCTCTGCACCAATTCCTGATTCAAGCAATATTACTCCCCCTTTTGCTTCAGTAAACGCATTTCCGGACAAAGTTAAAATTCCCTTTAATGAGTTTATTCGATTAAACAATCCAACATCGAACATCGTTATTATTCCTGACCTTGTTCCTAAACCCGAATATAAAATAAAGGGGAAAACGTTAATTATTGATCTTTCAAAATCATCTCTAGATTCTAATACAACGTATTCATTCTATTTCAATAAGGCGATTCAGGATTTTACTGAAGGCAACGACAGCGTCATGAGTTATGTTTTTGCTACAGGTCCAGTTATCGATTCACTTCGCTATGAAGTTGTTGTTATTGACGCTGAACAAGGGCTTCCCGTATCACAAATCATCGTTGGACTCTATACAAATTCAGACACCCTTGACCCCTACAAACACAAACCAAAATATTTTGCTCAAACAAATACAAGTGGTAAAGCTTCGTTCAACTACATGGCGGCGGGGGAATTTCAACTCTTTGCGTTTGGTGGGTCTGGAGTAGGTCTTAAACCAAGTCCATCTGACCCTGTAGCCTTTCTTTCGAAAAACATTGTATTAGATACTTTAATGAATCAGGACACTATTTTCCTGTTCCCGTCTCTAACTACTCGTGTACAGCTTAAAAAGAAGGAAATTGAGGCTCCAGGGCGAATAGTACTAACTTCTACACGATCATTTGAAGATGCCACTTTCAGTATCCAGAAGGATTCAATTCCCTACGATTTTTTGCTTGAGAAAACCGCTCAACCCGATTCAACAGTTTTATGGATAAAGGGAGAGGAAAACACCGCTTATCAAACCAAAATAACTTGGCCAGATACGTCGTTGCAAACGCGCTTATTTTTACGTAAAACATCTGCTCCAATTACAACTAAAATTACAACCAATTTAGACAAAGATAAAGGACTCGGGATTTTCGATACCTTGAAATTAATTTCGACCTTACCTATTGATGAGATTGATGGAACATTGATTCAAGTGCAAAATTCGGATAGCGTACCCATCAGCGCCACTTACGAAAAAAATGGAATTAGAGAAGTTTATGTAAATGCGTTGTTTGAAAAGGGAAAATCATACCATATCAATGTTTTACCAGGAGCAATTAAAGATTTTCATGGTGGGGAAAACCTAGATACTCTTGCTGGTAAATTCACTAAAAGGGAAGAGAAAAATTATGCTAATTTGGAACTCATACTAGAGTCAAAACCAGAAACTCCGCTCGTGTTAAAGCTCTTTAAAGAAAAGGAGTTACACTCTGAACGTACAATCGGAATTGGCGACACGCTTGTTAAATATGACTTGTTGAACCCTGGGAGCTATACCATTCAGTTTATACTCGACGAAAACCAAAATGGTAAATGGGATACGGGATCTTACTTAACCAAAACTCAACCAGAACTTTGCATTTGGTTTCGAGAGCCCATAGTCTTGCGCTCAAATTGGGACAATTCAGTAAAACTGAAATTCTAACTTCCCTAGAAAACTAGCAGTATTTAATTAACGCATCAAAAATTGCCTTGCCATCTGTGTTTGCAAGCTCAGAATCTGTTGCTCGCTCTGGGTGTGGCATCATACCGAAGACGTTCTTATTCTTATTTGTAATTCCTGCAATATTGTCTAATGCTCCATTAGGATTTGCCTCTTGAGAGAGGTTCATCTCTTCATCCACATATTGAAAGATAACTTGATCATTATCCCAAATGCTTTTTAACATGTCATCAGGAGCATAAAAACGTCCCTCACCGTGAGCGATTGGAATTTTATACGCGCGATTCTCTAAACCTTTAGTTATTGCTGCAGATTGAGAAACTGGTTTTAAATGGATGTTTTTACAAATGAATTTTTGACTGTTGTTGTGTAACAATGCACCCTCTAATAATCCTGATTCACAAAGAATTTGAAATCCATTACAAACACCCATAACATAACCACCATTGTTTGCGTGTTTAATTACTTCAGTCATAATCGGTGAAAATTTTGCAATCGCACCTGAACGTAAGTAATCACCATAACTAAATCCTCCAGGAAGCACAACAAAATCTACTCCTTTAAGATCGGTTTCCTTATGCCAAAGACGCTCAACTTTTTGTCCAAGCTTAGTTTCCAACACATAAACCATGTCTTCATCACAGTTCGAACCGGGAAAAGTTACTACACCAAATTTCATCTTTCTATTGTGTTTATGGGATTACCCTATTTATTATCAAATACGTGTGTTAAACTCAAAGAATACAACACAACAAATTTCTCTGCAAAAATAGTGATTTCTTTCAGAACAATTTCAACCCAAGCTGTATGTAAATTCCATAAAGCAGTAAAAAAAACAGTGCAAGGTTAAAAATCACTGTAAATCTTGTCAGGGAAATTCCGACAGACACAAGTATTGTCGTTCCAACTTGACTTATCATCAAATAGTCTTTCTGATTGAAAAAATGTACAAATTCTGACAAAACAAGTAACATAATTGAAATCCACGACAACGTAATGAGGCGTTTAAACCGAAGTCCGCTTCGTTGAATTTTGCTATTGACAACAAAAAACGATATCAATAATAAAAACACCCATGTTGCAAAAATTATCAAACTACGGAGAGACCAGTTAAGCGCAAAGTCATTGTCCCAAAATAGTTTGATTAATTCAGATGAGTCTTTATTGAGGGTATGATAAAAATAAACATATACAAATGGTACTGCTAACCCAAGAAGCACCAATGCCGTTTCGCGCCACACAAATGGTCGAATGACAATAAGTGTGAAGAAAGGAAACAAAATAACAGGAAATGCATGTGGAAAAAACGTCAATCCGACTGCGAGAAGTAGCGAACCGTTAAATATATGTTTGCGCGCATCTTCATTCTGCCTTATATAAAAGAGTTGTTTGAAGCTGAGAATGTCAAAAAAGTGAAACAGAAGCATTCCTGGATTCTCGAAAACAGGCATCGTGACACAGCCCACAATGTATATTAATCCAACAATATAAGTGTTGCGTTCAAGAAAATCATTGCTATTAAAAATGTTGTTTAGTGAATAGGCATTGAAAGAGATAATCAAAACAGAAATCAATAAGTAGAGCTCTTTGTTGAAATCCTGCTGAAATCCCCATAAGCCAAAGTCTGCTATCTCGGGACTGCTACCTGAAAAATAATAAGCCACGGCAAATCCAACAACCAGCACGGGGAAAAGTACTGCCGTCATTGGCTGATTTGATTTAAAAATAGCTATCATTTCTGCGAAGATACATTACACAAAAGAAAAAATTGATTACATTTGGTGCAAATATTTATGATTATGAGCACATCGGTAGTATTTCAAGCACTTGCTGACCTTTTTCAATGGACATTTCAAATCTTTGAAGTAATAGGTAACTCTTTCAATTACGCTGTAATTGTATTAGGTTTTATTGGTTTGTTTTATTGGTTGAATTATCAAGCAAAATTCAATAAACAAGCTAAAAACAATCCAAATCAAATTAAGTAAAACGGATTTCACTTTAATATAAAAAGGAGGATAAACGGTGTTTATCCTCCTTTTTTGTTTCTCTAAATTCTATCCTATTTCTCCAAGAATATCTGAACAAATCTGTTCTCCTGGTGCTGAACCTCATTACACCAAAATATTTCAGATGTACACATATTGACCAATTCAGTGTCTCCAACTGACACAATAGTGATTCTATCAGTAGCAATTCCTTTGGCTTCTAATTGTTCTTTCACCCAGTTTGCACGAGTCAAACCAAGGTCATAATTATACTTTTTCGTTCCTCTAGAATCTGTGTGACCAACAAGTTTAATCTTTATGTCCACACCTTGATTAAGCAGTTCTACAAGAGGTTTTACAAATCCAATATCATCTGCTGAAACACTCAAATCGAAGTCAAAGTATATTCTCTTAAGGTGCCAATTACTTATAAATTCATCAATATTTGGTTTTGGGTCTTCTGGTTTAGGTGGCAACACAAAAAACCAAATATCATCATCGCCTTTTCCTGTCAATCGATTTGAAACAAAAGACATGGAATCAGGACTATAATAATTCAGCAAAAAATCATCTTTAGTCGAGTTAATTGGAGCCGGTAAATGATCAATACCTTCTACTTTAAATGGATTTAAGCTAAGTACCTTGCCACCATAAATATCAAGTCCTCCATAACCTACACGACCATCAGAACTAAATGTGAATAGTGAATCACCAATTAAAGTTGGAAATAAATCATCACCACCTGAATTAATTTCGCTTAACGCAGTCGGCTCTCCCCAAACACCTTTTTCCTTTTGTGTGACATAAAGATCTGCCATTTCGGTCAAGCGACTAACCTTAGTAAACAACATGGTGTTTCCGTCATTCGAAAAGGAAATTTGTGCGTATGACGCTGAATCTTCCATGGCTTTGTCCCAAAGCTTTATTTCAGAAACCTGAGAATCAAAACCTGAAAAAGATGCTGTATAAATTCGCGACGCTTTATTCATTAAATCCTTTTCGAGTGGCTTTGAAGCGGCAAAATATACTGTATTCGAAGACTGGTCAAGGTGTATAGAATTGATAGATAAATCCCAAAACTCTTCTGTTAGAAGTTTCCATGGTTTTAACTGATTCTCTTCCATAAAAAAGGGTCTCATCAAAACAATTTCAGCAAAATATTGGTCATTTTCAGCAAATTCAAGATAATTTCCAGCGCTATCTAAACCACTCTCCATTAAATACAATTCGCGATTTACCATTCGCTGTGTAAAGTTTGCCTTATGGTCATTAAGCAAAAAGTTGGTCAGTTCCCCTTCAACAACAATTTTATTATCTCTAAGCAACTCACAGCTCTTCACAAACAAGTTAATGTCTTCTTTTCCCCCAAGTGATTCATATTGCTTTATTGAAGATATCGCTTGGTTATACTGTTCTAATTCGCGCTCAAATCCCGACTTCCAAAGCCAAAACTCATATTCATCAGAATGCGTGGAAATAATTGAATCAATCAAGGTCAGTCCTCTTTCATTTGCACCTGTCCGAAGATAACAATAAGCCAATTTTTCCGTTCGCTCCTTATTCAGCTTGTTTTTGGTATACAAAGAAGCATAGACTTTAGCTGCGGAATCAAACTCATAATTGTCGAAGTAATAATCTCCTTCAACAATTGTCTGACTATTAGCTAAAAACCCAAAGCTGCTTGCTATTATTAAGCTAACAATAAAATTTCTCATGTTTAGATAGATGGAGAATACACGCGATTTCTTCTGTACCATGGTGTTTTATCGTCAGCTCCACCTTTTCTGTTAGGGAACAATTGAAGTTCCAGAAAAATTTCATGTGAACCTGTGCTGTAATTACGAATATCAGATAAAGTAAAGTCATACGCATATCCAATTCGGAAAGCACCAAACTGAAAACCTGCAAGAGCAGAAACAGCATCTAAATGACGGTACCCAGCTCCAAACCAAAACAGGTGATTGTATTCAGCAATAACATTAACATCAAACTGGAAAGGTTTTGACTCAAGAAAACGAAGTAATGTGGATGTTCTCAAAATCCATTTTTTATTTTGTCCAAGGTCAAAATTATAACCACCTAGAAAATAATAGTGTCTAACAAGAGCGTTAGTAAACACTTGGTTGAAATCGAAAAGATCTCGTCTAATTTGAAACGCATTTTTTACTGAGAATCCCGCATAACCTTTATCAGCATACATATAGTAAATCCCTGCATCTGCGTCTGGAACAAATTGATTGTTATATGCACGAGCAATTGCAGGATCGTCTGGCAAATCAGTTGTCAATTTATTCACATCAATCATGTGTTGGCTAAACGACATCCCAACACCCATTCTCAAAGAATGCATATTATCTTTAGAAAGTCGTATTCTATACGCCAACATTAAATTCAACCCCGTTGTTCTACTTGGTCCAGTAACATCATTAAACAAGGTTCCGCCAAAACCTAAGTTTTTACCAAGGTCTGCATGAGAGGTCAATGTTTGAGTTGTTGGAGAACCATCAAATCCAGCCCATTGCTTACGGAAATTCAGGTGAATTGGAATATACTCTTTAGACCCAGCAGCAGCAGGGTTAATAGATGCCTCATTGAAAACATACTGTGAATTCAATGAAAATTGCTGACTGTATCCCAAACTGGAGATAAGTAAAGCTGTTGAAACTATTGTAATAATCTTTTTCATAATCGTCTATCGTACTATGGTTACTGTCCCTTTGAAAGGGTCATATTCTTCGTTTAATATTAAAATGTAGTAATAGGTTTCAGAAGGCAAAGCCTCTCCTTTAAAAGTTCCATCCCAAGGAATATATTCTCCTCCGTCTTGGAAAAACACCACATTACCCCAACGGTTAAATACCTTAATATTCATTTCAGGATATAGGTAAAGGTTACGAATTACCCAAGTGTCATTATAATTATCTCCATTTGGTGTAAAAGCTGAGGGTGGATCAATACAAGATGTCGGATCTAGGTTAACATAGACAGAATCTATACCTGTACAACCCACAATATCCGTCACAAGAACCGAATACCATCCTTCAACTAATTCATCGGTATAATTGATCTCGCTCCCTGTAGACCATAAATATTCATAGCTTCCTGTTCCTCCTGTTGGGTAAGCTGTAGCATTACCATCCAATTGATCTATACAAGAAACATCTGTTGTACTAAAAGTCATTTCAACAGGATTTGGCTCATATAAAATAAAGCTTAGCTCTAGTTGACAATCTTTTGTGTCAGTAATGTTGACACTGTAGTTTCCTACAGGAGCACTCACTAAATCTTGTGTCGTAACTCCATTTGACCAAGCATAAGTATAACCTGGGTTACCTCCATATACTTCTAAATCAATAAATCCATCAAAACCTCCTGAACAAGTCACGTTTGTTTGTTCAAAGTTTGAAGTTAATGGTTGTGGCTCTGGTAGCTCTATGAATATTTGGTATGTACAACCTAGTGAATCTGTAATTACCAACTGATAAGTCTCCGCTGGAAAATCTACTAAATCTTCAACTTGAACACTTAAGGTAAATGTAGAATTGTACCAAGTATATAAATACGGTGCTGTTCCTCCACTTGGTGAAATATCAATAATTCCATCTGAGAAACCAAAACAAGTAACATCTGTCACAACCTCATTTGCTAAAAGAGGTTCTGGTTGAAATATTTCCATTGAGTCTACAACAATACAACCATTATTATCAGTCAGTACAAATGAGTACATTCCGGCAGTTAATTCATCGATAATAAATACATTATCAGCAGAGTTCCAACTTACAAAGTAAGGTGAAGTTCCACCATAAGGACTTAGTACTATCTCCCCATCGTTTCCTCCATGACAAGTAACATCGACAGTTGAATACGTAAACCTCAACGAGTCTTCAGGTTCAGTGATTGTAATTGCGCTACTAAACGTACAGTTGTTCATATCTGTAACTGTCACATCGTAATCACCAGCAATCAAGTTACTAATATCCTGCGTTGTTTGACTGTTGTTCCACAAATACGTGTAGGTTGGAACGCCTCCTTCAATATACAAATCAACCGCTCCAGTATTATTTCCTTTACAAAGCACATTTGTTCCAGTCAAATAACCTGTCAGTAATGGTGGCTCTGTTATTTCGATTGTATCCATGAATACACAACCTTTGGCATCAATCATCTCAAAGTAATATTCATCTGCAGGAAAGTTTATTAAATCCTGAGAGATCTCCGATAGCTGATAAGAAGAATTTCCCCATGAATAAGAATAAGGAGCAGTACCACCTGTTGGAATCATATCAATAGCCCCATTCGTCTCTCCAAAACAAACTACAGGTGACATTACGTGTGTAGCAAAAAGGGTGTCAGATGGTTGAGTAACTTGATAAATTCCTGTTTCAACACAACCTTTTACATCTGTAACAGTTACAGAAAAAGATCCTGCAAAAAGATTGTCGTTTATAGCTGTTGAAGCTCCGTTTGACCAATCGATAATATACGATGGAGTACCGCCAGAAACTATAATTTCAACTGCTCCAGTATTAGTATTATAACAATCCACATGTTTAATTTCTGCTTGAATAGCCACAGGAAACTCAGGTTCAGTAATTAGTATTGATTCTGAATTTGTACATCCGTTTTGATCTGTAATAACAACCGAGTATTCACCGGCAATCACATTACTTAAGTCTTCTGTTGTTTGAGGCATAACCCCAAATTCATTAGACCATTGGAAATTATATGCAGGAACACTTCCATTAACAGTTAAGTTAACTTGTCCATCATTACCTCCATGGCAACTTACTTCAATTCCACTAATTGATGAAATCAATTCAGTAGGTGAGTCTACAAGACCCGATGAACTAACTTGACAGCCCTTCGCATCCGTTACGTTTACTTGATAATTATCACTTGGAATGTCAGCTAGCACAGCATTATTTACTCCATAAGTATAACTAGAGCTTTGCCATACATAACTATATGGGGCTGTTCCTCCATTGACATTTGCAATAATGCTTCCATCGCTATAACCAAAACAAGTAACACTTGAAGGCGTTGTAGTTGCAAACAATTGTGTAGGTTGTGTAATAACAATCGAATTATTATGTGTACATCCTTTGCTGTCGGTTACCACAACTGAATAAGTACCTGCGGAAAGTGTGCTGATATCCTCCGTCACTTGTCCTGTATTCCAAGAATAAGTATAAGGTGATGTCCCTCCAAATACTGATAAGTCAATCGTTCCATTTGCTCCTGCAAAACAGCTTACGTTAGTTGAAGAAATAGAACTTCCGAGAGCTTGAGAAGGCTGTGTGATAGTGAAGCTTCTGATTATTTGGCACCCATTATTGTCTCGAACAGTTAGGGTGTGAATCCCAGCCGAAGCATTATTCAAATTTTGTGGATCAGCAAAAGTACCTGTTAAAGAACTCCAGCTATATGAATAAGGCGGTGTGCCACCAGTAACCGAAATTCCAACACTACCACTATTTCCACCAAAGCAACTTACATTGGTTACAATACCAGAAACCGCTAAAGGTCCAGGACTGTTCACTGTAAATGCTCCTAACACGGTACACCCTGTTCCATTGTCCTTCACATTAACTGTATACGTCCCAGCTGGAAGTCCACCAATTGAAGTAACCGTTGCGCCTGTTGACCAAGTGTAGGTATATGGTCCAACTCCACTTGTTACAGAAACTGCAGCTGAACCATTTGCGTCACCATAACAACTCAGATGGGTTCCCGACATTTGTATTGTGGGACATTGTCCAAACAATACACTATTAACAAAGAACGTCGCGCTTAATAATAAAGTAAGTTTTATAAAATTCATCTTATCTAACAATAGTAATTGTACCTGTATATTTGTTGTCTTCGTTGTTGTTCAACACGATTATGTAGTAGTAAACCTCCGAAGGAAGTTGTTCTCCTTTGTAGCTTCCGTCCCAAGGAATGTACTCTCCTTTTGATTCGAACACTAAGTTCCCCCACCTGTTAAACACATTTACGGATGCTTCAGGATATAATTCAATGTTGCGTATAATCCATGTGTCATTATAGTTGTCACCATTTGGAGTAAATGAATTTACAATAGTAAGACACTCTCCATCATTTTCAGGAATGATAAAGTCATACGATTTAGTACAATTATTTGCATCAAATATTTGTAGATTATACGATCCTGGAGCAAGATTTTCGATGTTTTGTGTCAATTCTCCTGTAGACCAGTTCCAACTATACGGTTGCGTTCCACCCGCAGTTTGTATATAAATAGCTCCATCTGTTTGATCAATACAAGAAACTGGAATTACTTCTGAATTTATATGTATTTCACTTGCCTGTGGAACAAAATATGACTCCGTATAACGACAACCATTTGCATCTTCCATAGCAACAGTGTATTCTCCAGAAGTCAGCCCTAGAAGATCTGAAGTTGTTTGTCCTGAATTCCACACATATGAATATGGAAGAGTTCCTCCTGCAGACACAACTGAAATCTCACCATCATCTCCATCAAAACAACTCACCGCATTAATTGAAGCAGTCATTGAAATAGTGTCAGGTTGAGTAACAGTAACGATTCCTTGAACTACACAGTTATTTTTGTCCCGAACTCTGTATAAATAATCATTTACAGGAAGTCCATCAAGGACTTCACTTGGGTTATTTAATAAAATTTCATTTTCATCTCCCCACCCAAAATAATATGGAGTTGTTCCACCTGTCACAGTAAGTTCAATTGAACCGTCTGCATATGCATAACAACTTGGTTCATTCATTGTAACGCCTACATTCAGAGGATTTGCAGGTTGACTTACAAAACCGCCAACAGTAATCATGCATCCGTTTGCATCCGTTACATCAACCGTGTATACACCTCCAACAACAAACTCCAAGTCTTCATTTGCTGAACCGTTGCTCCAGTTGTATTGATAAGGTGTAGTCCCTCCTTGAACTGTTAAGTCAACTTCACCCGTTGCTTCACCATTACATTTTACAGGACGAGTAAATACCTCACCAATAAGCGGCGCCATAGGCTCTAAAACAGTTACTGTAATTGTTTCTTGACAAGCATTAGCATCAGTAACAACAAGGGTATGATCACCTGCTGAAATATTTATTAAATCTTCTGATGTTTCTCCACCTGACCAACTATAATCATAACCAACTGTTCCTCCTGTTACTGTTATATCAACAGCTCCATCATTTCCACCAAAGCAATTTACTGCTGTTTCCACAGAACTTAGCTCAAGAGGTGCTAATGGTTGATTAATTGTTATTTGAAGTGAATCAATACAGCCCTTATCATCTGTAACTTTTACTTTATACGTATCTGAAGTTAAGTCAATTAAATCTTGCTCAATTGTCGACAATACAAAACTTGCACTGTTTGACCATTCATAAGAATAACTAGGTGTGCCGCCAATAACAGTAAAATCAATAGACCCACTATTATCTCCATAGCACGCTACATCAACTTGTGTTGAAGAAAGCGTTAAAGGCATTGCTGGTTGATCTACAAAAGGAGCGAAGTTAATCGTACAACCTTTGGAATCTGTTACATCAAGTGTGTAATTTGCAGAAGGAACATCTATAATACTAACTGACGTTTCACCATTAGACCAACTATACGTGTATGGACTAGTTCCACCACTTATTGAAGAGCTAATTTGACCATCGCTACCACCAAAACAAGACACATCCTTAACTACAATAGTTCCTGAAAGAGGCATTAAAGGTTCTTCAATCACATAATTGTATGTCGATATACAGCCATTATCATCAGTAATGGTTACTGAATAATCACCTGCTGGAAGGTTTGTCGGATCCTCTCCTGTAAACCCATTTGACCAATTGAAATTATATGGGTTTGTACCTCCAAATGGAGTAAGGTCTATAGAGCCTGTTGAATTTCCATTACACGACACATCATCTTTAGTATATGTTGCTTCTAAAGGAGTTAATGGTTGTGGAACGAAAGAACTAAGCTCTGATCGGCATCCGTTGTTATCAACTACTGCTATGGTATATGTACCCGTTGCAACGTCTAATAAATTAGGCGTTTGATTAGAAAGCACAATATTGTTTTGATTAATCCACGAGTAAGTGTTTCCTCCGTTACCTCCTACTGCAGTAACTTGAACTGCTCCTGTAGAATTTCCATAACAATCTACTGGAACAACAACTGAAGAGAGAACTAAAGCAGTAGGTTGAATTATATCATAAGTGTCTGACGTTGTACATCCTTTTGCGTCAGTTACTGTTACCGAATAACTATTAGCTGTTAATCCAGTAATTGTTGAACCAGACATTCCATTGCTCCAACTGTATGTATAAGGTGTCGTTCCTCCTGAAACAGAAATTGAAACAGAACCTGTAGCATTTCCGAAACAGTCGACAGGTAAAACAGTTGAATTTGAGATTTGCAGGACATCAGGTTGCTCTACGCTCTGAGATAGAACAGATTGACAACCCATCGCATCAGTAACAGTTACCGAATACATTCCTGCATCAAGATTTGTGACATTCTGAGTTGTTGCTCCGTTACTCCATAAGTAGGTATATCCTGGTGTTCCTCCTTGCGCACTTACTGAAATTTCACCGTCATTAGCTCCTCCGTTACAAGATTTGTCTACCTCTAAAGCAGAAAGAGAAACAGGAGATTCAGGACCTAGAACTGTTTCTCCAGTAAATGTTTGACATCCATTTACATCGTATACTGTTACATGATAATTCCCCGCTGCAAGATTAGTAATATCTTGAGTTGTAGCACCATTATTCCATGTATACGAATAAGGAGCAGTACCATTAGTTAAAGTCAAGTCAACAGCACCTGTTTGGTCACCGAAGCAAGCAATGTCAGTATGGGTAGAATTAGACAAGAAAGGTCGTGCCTGGATTCTAAACGCATCAACAGTTTGGTCAGTAAACCCTTCTAGCATCCAAGTTTCATTGAACCAATCATAAGAGATGGCACCAATTGGAATTGTATGTTCCCACAATGGTCCGATTGTAAATCCCCATCCTGAAAAGGCAACTTCTGGCGTACAGAAAGCGGGTGTACATGCCCAACCCGTACACCAACGCCAAGGTCTTCTCCATGTTGGACAAGGGTATGCATAAGGCAAACAGATTTCGGGAACACAAATTTCGGGAACAATAACTATAGCAGGCAAATCAATTCCGAACTCCAATGCAGACATGGAGAAGTCAAAGCTTATCTCATCATAAGTATGATTTGAAAATAATGGTTCAATAGAATATGTGGGGACGATGTCCATCCATTCGTAATGGCAAGGGAATTTCAATTCAATATCATTTCCAACCGAAAAATCGACAATTGATCCAAAACCTGACGAAACAGCTGACGCACCATCCAGTACCGTGTAGTATACCGGTGTTGGAAAATTAAATCGTCCATAAAGTGTGGGTTCAAATCTAAATTCTTGGTGTGTTGTATTGTATGCATTAAATGAGGCGCTGAAAATATTATACCACGCAGTAGCTCCATAGATACTAGAAAAATCACCCAAATCATATGAGCCACTCAAGTTTCCAAGAACCGCACTTACGTATGGAATGTTAAGTCCACCAATGAATTGAAAAATTTCTAACGCAACATGTATGTATGAAGAATCTCCTGTAGCAACGAGATCCGTTCCTACAAGATTATCCTCTGTACCGACAAAAGGAACCGTGATCTCTCCTGAAATTCCGTAATCATTATCAGGTAACTCATAAGGCAAACCAGGATAAGTCATCATTCCTTCAGCAACACTAACTCCACTAATGTTAGCAGTTAGAATATTAACCGTTGTCAATGGAATATTTAATGGAGGAATGATATCAAAACTTGTACAACCAAATGCACAAAGCGTTGCACTTACATGAAAATACATTTGAAAGTAAAGGTCTAAACGCGCTTCACCAAGCTGAGGGAACCACGTATTTAGCTCATAACCACTCCCAACCACATAACTTGTGTTGATCGTAATTGTTTCACCAGTATTGTATGTGTTGTCAGTAGGCATATCAAGGGTTATCTCAACAGGATATTTCACCTCTACTTCACCTGTCGTAAAACCTTCTAAAACAAATTTTGCACCGATAGTTCCTGAAGTTGATCCAGAGATTGCCCCACCAAACTGTTGTCCTAAAATTGTTGTAATAGCACTTGTTCCTCCTGACTCATTCCAACTAACCTCAAAAAGAGTGATGTCTTGATCCATTGTGAACGCGCTGAAAGAAGGCCCCCACATGTTTTGATTCCCTGAATTGAAATCTACATTATGATTTACTGTCTGTTGAGAAAACAGTGTCGTGCTGAAAAAACACAATAAAATGAGTGAGTAGCAGTATTTCATAGTTTAATCGATTAGTAAAACAGATTTATAACTGTTTAAAATAGCTGGGCTTATTAGAGCATCAAACTGCGCAGGATAGGTCGAATTTATCCATAGTGTTTTTGTCAAATCTCCTGTTATCAACATGTATCGGAACATATCAATTCTATCTACTGTAAAACTCAGTTTATAAAGAATGCCTGAAAGACCTGAATCTGTTGTGAAAGGCTCGTTGGATATTTCAACAACCTTCTGTGTTTCCCAGTGCTCAGGAGTAATACTTTGTTGAAGATTGACATAATTAATACCATCAATAACCGAAATCAAAATGGTACTTGATGAATTTTTATTAATATATCCATTAAACTTTTCACTAATCTCAAAACCATCAGGAGGAGTGATACATTTAACTGAATATGTTTTAACCTCAGGAGTCACATAATCGTACGCTGAATCTGTAGTGTCTGTCTGTGCTTTTGCTGTAAAGGCAAATCCTACTAAAAATAGGATTATTGAGAGAGGTTGGTAGTAGTTTTTCATTTCAATAAATTCTGTTTCTATATCTTCAACCAAAAATTACAATTAGTTGATCCATACTATTTCAGACGGTAAATTAACACAAAATAAAAAGACTGACAAAATAAAAAAATTTAGAATTACGATTTTTTGTTTTCCTAATTATCACAACTGTTTGATTTAGTGATACATACGGTGCGCGTGCAATTATCAAAAATATGTGTTCAAAATCGAATCATCATCAAAAAAAGATGAAC